>DAOTYO010000014.1:0-58836 GCA_034434815.1 Dehalococcoidia bacterium | reverse complement strand
GATCTCTTCGATTGAAAATTCCCCGCTGTCGCGGGGAATGCCGTCGTCCCCCCATTCTTTTCGCGGACGCCCCCATACGTTTGCAAGAGCTATCCCGCCGCGACCGCCGGACGAGGGTTCATTCCGATAGGAAGGGAAGATGTTTCCATCGGGAGGGAAGATGAGCACTAGCGCCGTCACGATCCTATTACCGGCCCGAAGATTGAGGGGATTTTGCCCGTGGCCGCCATTTTCGTTGTGTTGGAAGAGGGTGACCGACGAATCCGGAAGGGATTTTGGGGAAGGGGGTCATTTTTGCGCCCTTTCCTTCCCATTCCGGGAGGAAAATCGGGCCTCGAGGGAAGCGAAACGGATGCTTCGGGCAGCGGATGCGCCTTTGGGGCGCGGGAACAGTGCTTTATCGCAACCGAAACGACGCCGGAAGTCGGGGTTTTTCGGCGATGAGGGCCCGTTTTGCGCCGATCGGTGAAGCGGAATTGTCTATCCCAGTAGGACCCCAAAATTGCGATTGCCGGCTGGTCGGGGGAGAGGAGACTGAGAATCGGCTTGAAGCACTAGCCTGTCATTCTGGTCCCATCCTGGATGACGCCGGTTTCCCTTTTGGCCTTTTGTCTTGCCACCCGTGCCACATCCGCCTGCGGGAAAATCCCGATGGATGCTTTTGCTGCTAAAGAAACCGATTCCGCGCCTTAACGAATCACCCTGACCGCAATTTCCTCAGAGAAAGCCCTTCCCCCCACCTTGTCGGCCCAATGCTGGGACTCCCAACCTGCGAGCGATCCCCAGACACGCCCTATCCCCCAGGGGCAAGCATCTCTCGTCGGTTGCAGAGCGCAGCATGCTGGCGCCTTATCCACGTTTTTCGTCAAAGGAAACTGCCCCAATATGGTTTCCTCTGCCGCCACCCGGGCCCGAGTTCTTATGGTACCGCGGGATCATCTCCCCTTTGTGGTCTTGCCTATAAGTCCGGCCTGCCAATTCTCGATGAATCCGATCGTGAGCCCGTGCATGGTTGCCTTCATTTGAGCTTTCTTGGCACCGCATCTTGATTCGCGGCCAAGGCCCCGCTCGGCTGGCAATTGGGGCCAGCAGGGGTGGACTTGTTTTGGGGCTTCTCCGTGGATTTCAGTAACTCATTCCTCCAAGTCCGTTCACCAAATGTTGACCCTCAAGAATGCTGCACCAACGTTTTCGATTCTCATTTCTCGTGTTATACTGACTAGAAAATAACGAAAGGCACCCTGTTGTTCCGAGGCGCGCTAACAGCTCCAGCGCTCCTTTCACCATTCCTTTACGTCATATCGTGAGAAGGGGGTGAGTATGAGGGTCACTTGGTTTCAGTGTTCCGACCCAGCCAACGAGAGCGAGGGCAAAGCTATTACCCATCTCAACCATTATCTCAAGTCCACCCCTGGGGACGGACACTGGGTCCTTCTCTCAAACCTCATGTTTTCACTCGATACGCATTCACTCCCATCCAACGAGATTGATATCGTGGTCATCGGTCCTCCCGGTGTACGGGTAATCGAGGTCAAGCACTGGACAGCCCAATGGATGGCGAAAAACACGGAGGCCATTGGCCGTGAGATTGAATGCCTGGACGCCAAAGCCCGAAGGATCGGTACCACGCTGCGCAAGTATGTCCCTGACCTTCCATATGTTGATGGGGTGTTCCTACTCACGCAAGAACCCTCGAAGCTCAAGAATTTACCCCCATCGGCAAAACGCGGAGTCCGGTTCTTCACGTTGAAGGACATCCCCGATCTGGTACGTATAGAATCGCCTGCGACTCTTTCTGCAATTGATGTAGACAAGATCGCACGCGTACTGAAACCTGAGAGTGGTGTGGTTTTGGACGGATCCCTTCCCCGGCGACGCTTGGCGGGGTATGTGGATCTGAATCTGTTGAGCCCAAAGGACGAGCGATTCCATCGCGTTTACAAGGGCAAACACCCCGAACGACGTGATCGAGTTATCCTTCATCTCTATGACCTCTCCGCTACAGATGAGAAGGATGCTCAGGCCAGGGCGCGGCGGGAGTTCGATGCCTTGTGGCTGTTGCAGCGTTACAAGTGGGCACCGCGTATCATGGATTCTTGGAGAGAAGTCCCGGGATACGCCGAAGAAATGTTCTTCTTCACGATGGCCGATCCTGACGCCCCAACGCTTCAAGACCGGGTCGCTGACCGCAACTGGAAAATTTCAGATCGAATCCGCTTTGCCATAGAAGCGATCAAGGCGGTGATCGAGCTACACCAGGCGCTGCCCGAGGAAGGCCCGATCGTTCATCGAAATCTAACTCCGCAAACTCTCCTAGTGAAGTTTGATAGTACTCCCATTCTTTCGGGATTTGAGCGATCTCGGATACCGTCTGCGGGGAGCATCGGTTCGAGCGCCATGGGCGTTGATGCCGCTCACGCCGCATACGCTGCCCCGGAAGTCCGCCGAGCCGGTCTTGCCGCTGCTGATGTGCGCTCGGATATCTACTCCCTTTGCGCTACCCTCAAGCGGCTTTTTGAGGCTGACGGTACGAAACAGTGTCAGCAGGCCACACAAGCGCTCGATCATGGGCTGGCGGAAGTGCCAGAGGAACGTTCCTCCCTCAACGAAATCCGGGACTCCCTGCTTGCCTTGATCGGTGAACCTGTTCCCGACTCTAGTCCACCCCCAGCCCGCTTTTGGACAGAGGATCAGATCATTACCTTCCGGGATAACCAGTACCGGATCATCACCCGCCTCGGTTCCGGAAGCACAGGCACAGCTTTCAAAGTGATGCACATCAACGCAACTACCAAGGAGGACTCCGGAACGTATGTAGCGAAGGTGGTTTACGACGATCCAGATCTGGGGCAAAGGGTCCGGGATGCCTATGAACGAGTCAAACCATACTCGGCTAGGCATCGAGGACTCTCTGCAGTCTTTGAGGTAGCTAAGGAATGGCGGGACAATCAGTTCATCGCCGTAATGAGTTGGATTGAAGGCACCCCTCTCAGCGAATACGTAGAAGTGTTTCCTTTGTTAGCTGAGGAACTTGGGGAAACCTCAGCCGAAGCATTGGCAATCCGATGGATACGCGAAATCTGCGATGCGCTTGATGTGCTTCACCGTGCTGGCCTCGTCCACGGTGATGTGAGCCCGCGGAACCTTATCGTCTGTGGCAGTAGCATCGTACTCACTGATTACGATTGCGTCCGCAAGATTGGTGAGCCCCCTGCGTCCGCTGGCACCATCCAGTATTCATCGCCTTCGCTTCAGGAGTGCGGGAGCCCAGGATCGCCCTCCGATGATCTCTATGCCCTCGCAGCAAGCTTCTTTCACGTAATCTTTGGCCGCGAGCCGTTCCTGAGGCAAGGTTGCCGTGAGAAGACCAAAGGCCTGAACTGGGAGGGTATTGATACTACGGATTTCCCCCATCTCCAAAGTTTCCTCGATCGTGCCACGGACCCGAATCCTGACAGACGTTTCCCCTCAGCGACAGAAGCCATCAAGTTCCTCGAGGACCTCGGCGAAGAGAAGAAGGATATTACGGTGCAGGATATAGAACAGGCCCGAGAAGATTTGGGGGTTTTGGGTCTCCAACCGCGCGAACAAAAGGTGGACTGGCTTCTCCATTTGCTCCAATCCTATCCGGGATCCGCTTGGGGTAACCAAGAGACACGAGGGCTGGACTCCGATTTCGCGGATAAAACCTATATCGAGACCAAGCTGGAAGCGTCGCTTCTCCAAGATATCCAGCACCGCCGCGCTCAGCTCATCATCCTCTGCGGGAACGCCGGCGACGGCAAGACCGCTCTCCTCCAACACCTTGCCGATTCCCTGGGCTTGGGAAAGCACGCTTCCGCTGAGCGCGTTATTGAGGGACGACTCACCGATGGCCTCTATGTCCGAATAAACCTGGATGGGTCCGCTGCATGGCAGGGCCGGTCATCCGATGAAATCCTCGATCAGTTTCTTGGTCCTTTTCACGATGGACCACCCCACGATGGTGTCGTCCACCTATTGGCCATCAATGACGGCCGGTTATTGGAATGGATCGGTAGCGTACGGGAGCGGCGTTCGGGGGAAGAAGATACGGCATTGGTCCGCCAATTGCAAATGCTTTTGGACGGAGAACCCCCGACTTCGGAGAATTCTTATATCCGTCTTATTCATCTCAACCACCGTTCGCTGGTGGGGGATATCTCAAATGATGGTTCAGGCATCACTACAGAATTCATGGACCGTCTTGTGGACCGTCTTTATGGGGGTGAGCAGGCGGGCGAGATCTGGAAAGTATGCCTATCGTGCACGGCCAAGGAGAAATGCCGAGTTTTCGAAGCCGGGCAATATTTTGGGCCGCCGAGCTTTCCCGGGGAAAAGAAGAGCGCCCGTGGACATGCTCGTCAACAACTTTTCAAGGCATTGCAGGCGGTACACCTTAGAGGAGAGGTGCATATCACCATCCGGGAGTTGCGAGCCGCTTTGGTTTATATTCTCTTCGGTATCCACTACTGCGATGATTACCATCGCAAGCCGCTGTCAGAGGAGGAATGTCCCCCCTATTGGGATCGCGCTTTCGGGGCGGACACCCCCGGCCGGCAAGGCGAAGTTCTCCGAGAGCTCCCCTGGTTCGACCCGGCGCTTGAGGCACATCCCCAAATTGATCGTTACCTCCGAACCCGACCGGTAGCCGATACCAGTGATAGTGCCCCTCGGTATTCCACCCTTTCCCTCAAGTCCGCGCGGCGGCGCGCTTACTTTGAATGGACGTCCGAACACATCCAGCAAGTAGCCGGGGATGCCCAGGCGCTCGATCTCGCAGGGGGACGCTATCTCGACGAATTCCGCAACCTGCCCCTTATGGATGCTGATTCACGCGCCCGAGTGTGCCAGAGCCTTTGTCGGGGCATTTCTCGTTTGGAGCATCTCCCGCCTCAGGCGCTGGAATGCCAGAATGCGGTTCCTCTGGCTCTAACCCCGCGAACCCCCACCGAGACGGCCTTCTGGGTCAAAAAGCCCCTGACATCGTTTTCCATTGAGGCCGATTTGCCAGCGGCTGTTCAGGGGCTCGAGCGATTGCATCGGCACGTTTTCCTTCAGTACCGGTACTGGAATGGATCCTATGAACGCCTGCGCTTGGGGGCGGATCTCTTCCTGCGACTCCGCGAATTGGGTGAAGGGTTCCAGTTGGGGAATGAGTCCTCCGAGGATTTGTACGCCAACTTGAAGATATTCGTTCAGCGGCTGGTGCAGGAGGATGCCCAGGAGATATTTGCCTGGAATCCGATCGCCGAGAATCAGATATTCAGGCTTAGTGCCATAGTGCAGAACCGCGGCGGCGATCCGAGGCAGATACTGACCATCGCTCCATGGGAGGAAAATGATGCCAGAGAACACCCCTCGGTCAATCGTTGATTCAATATTCGGCTCCCCCATGAGACGGGAGATCTGGTCGGCCAACTATCGGAAGGCCCTTCCCGTGAGCGTCCAGGATTTCGACTTGCGGGCCGTTCTGCCCGCGGTATTTTATATGTTTCGCTTCGGTTACCGGCGAGGTAAAGGAAGGTTTGTGGATGCCTTCGCCGAGGGCGATGATGAGGATCGGAGGAAGGTCAACATTGAACGGGTGGCACAGGTTCTCTCGGGAAGAACGAATTGGTTTGAGGGTTTCGATGATGAGGTCCGGCAGGCCATCCTGGGGGATCTCATACTTTGCTTCTGCCTCGAGAATCGCGGCCATGCACCGGGTCGTACCGAACCCATCCAACGGGTTGCCCCCGCCCATTACATGGCGGGTTGGGTGGATCTTCCAGAGAATGTGGGGCATCTCCGTTTTGTGCCGGAGATGGTCGTCGCGCTCCTAGCTAATCAAGAAGGCGAATTCATTAGGGATTCCGGTGAAAACGAGAAGACGTGGTTTCCGGTGGCAAGGCGGTTCGATGAGAACGTTCTTCTCAAGGCGTTCAACCACGGCATTGTGCACCAGGGCCCAATCGGTGACCGGGCTGGCGCCGATCGTTTTCGGGAGGACACGCCGGTCGGGATCGATCAGCTCCTGATGATCCGCCTGGCCCAGGAGATCGGGCAAGCACCGGAAAAGCTGAGGGGGGAGGGCGGATCGCAGATTCCCAACCAGCTTCCCATTTGTGAGCAGGCAGTGAGGTGGTTCTCGGAGGATATTCGGAATTTTGTCCGCGGGTATTCCAACATCATCCCCCGGCAGGCCTTCTTGGAGCTTCTTGAATCGTGCATGGCGCTCGGGCTCACCACCGTGATCGCCGCCACAATTGATATTCTGTTCGAGTGGGCTGATACCGGAAAGATCCGGGTCAAGCATGAACAGCGCCCCGTGCCGTTCCTCGTGGATTGCTCCAAGGGAACCAACACGGCGTTGCGCGGGCTCGCCGAGCAATCGATGGACGACTTCATGCGGCGCATCGAGCGTTTCCCCGTAGTTTTCATGGCGCTGAGGCTGCTCGACTATCAAGCCCGGTATGATAGGAGCTTCAAGAACCGGATACCGACGAGCCACCCCTATGCCACGGCTTGGTTGGACACGCTGGGCGATATCCTGCACGATCGTGACGAGGGGGCAAGGTTGCTGTTTTACGATCTGGATAGGAAAGCACAAGAGCTGGCGGAGGCCGTCGGAGACGATTATCCGCACATCGCTGATATTCTGAGGGATGAGGAGTCACAACACAACCCGGTATGGCGCCTCGCCGAGGCTCTTACGGTCTTGCAGGGCCGCCAAAATGCTCAGCAAAACCTGATAGACCTCCTCGACTCTGCCCTGCTGATCAATCATCCCAACGGTTTGGCATCCAAACGCAAGGTTCTGCGGAGGGAGGGGGAAGGGGGAAAAAAGAAGTGGGGTGAGGCTCGATCCATCGTTCTCACGGATTCAGCCCTTGACTATCTCGTTCACCGTCATCTTTTGCGCAAGGGGACGAGATACCGATGGGTCTCGCTTCGCGAGTTCATCCGCTGCCTCAAGGAGCGGTACGGTTTCCATATCGATGAAGCGCCGCCGGGCATGCCCGTCTCTGCCGAACTCTTGGGCGCTAACCGCTCCATCCTGGAGCGGCGGCTACGGGATCTCGGGCTCCTTGTAAGTGTGAGCGATGCCGAGGCGATGAAGCACCTTCGCCCGCGATTCAAGGTTCCGGAGGAAGACCATGCAAACTTTGACTCCCCTGCACGGTGAACTCCTGGCACAGGCTTTCGGCAATATAATCGGAAGGGCCGAACCGGGGACGGTGGCATACGTTCGTTGCCTGCCCCCGGATGTGATCGAAGGCCTGGCTCGGAGCCCATCGTTCAAGATTCCCGGGTGGCAAGTGGAACGGGTAGCGAACGACTTGGATGAGGAGGCACGGACCATCACGGCGGATGTGGCCGTAGAACTCCGGGAAAGCAAAGGGGCCCCCCTGTTGCTCTTGGTGGACACCGTCCGAGCGGGCGCCGGAATGGACGGCATCTACAGTGCTGCCCGAGAGATCAAGGAGGGAGAGCTCTTCCCAGAAGCCCTCAAACTGGCGAAGGGGAAGTTGGAAAGGTCCCACCGCGATTATGCAGAACGGTCCCTCAAGAAAGCCGGCGGGCGCCGTCGAAAGCAACTTCTCTCCCCCTGGTCGCAGTTCGATTTCTTGGTTCGTGCGGCGGCTGAGAAACGCCATCCAGGGGAGCTCGTTTATCTCATAGGGCTGTGGCCTATCGAGCACCGGTCCGATCGAGAAGCCGATAAGGAACTGGCCGTCTCCCGACTATTCGTCGATCGCCTCCTGGAAAGGCAGGCGGCCGGTATGAATCCTGTGCAGCGGATTGAGTCCCTGCACCTACTTGGGCCCTCGCCGGAGCAGATCACCGCGCTGCGACGGTTCCTCACGGATGCTGCTGCAAATCCCTTGTTGCCCGCATTGGCCGAACTGGCCAATAGAAGGGAGATATGGGTGGGGCCGCTCTGGTGGGAGGAGGCCGAAGCACAGATCCAGAGTATCGAACTTGTTCCTTGGCGAACAGGACGTAATAATCGAATCGCCAAGTGGTCTGGCCTCGAGTTGAGTGATCCTGAGGATCTCCCACGGTTGATCTTGGATCCGGATGCAGAGGAGCAAGGTAAGAAATCGTCTTGGCTGGAAGTGCGATGGAAAGCACGACCGCAAAATCTTGCCAAGGGAGCAGTCCAATATTCTGTTCAAGTGATGACAGACAAAGGCGAGGAAATCACGTCGGAAACGGTGATTCACAGAGGGAGGGAACCGGAGAAGTGCCGCTTCACGATCGATGATTTCAGTTACTTGAAGGAAGAGGCCGTTATTACCGCCAAGGTGGTCATATCCGTCTTGGGCAATGACCGGATCAGCGAACAGGAGACCGAGGAGTTCAATATCAGCTTCGGCACTAGACCACCGGAGGCGCAAGGGAAAGGCAGACCGGTGCGCAGTTTCAGCGAGGGGCTGATTGAGCTGAGCGACAGGGAAGCGGTATCTCAGATAGCTTCCGAGCCAAGGTTGGAGGGTCCCGGCAAAGGCGGCCAGGTGGTGCTTCGTACAGGTGACCCGAAGAAGACGTTTCGGGTCTTTGCGCCGCTTCTTCTCCGTGATATCGGGCGGGCTTGGAGCGAACGCAAAGGAGAGGTGGGTCGGTGGAGCTTGCGCGTGAGAGAATCGGGGGAACGTGTGGGAGGGCCGGAGTTCATTCCGTTAGATATTTCCGGCAGCGTCACGCAGGATGAATGGGAAAGAGTCCGTAACTTGAGTGGTAAACTCGCGGATCGGTTCGACCGATGCGGCGGGGTGGATCACATCTATGATGAGAAATCTAAATCATTTGATGTTGTTCGGGACTACGTATTGGCCTGGGCTACTGTGCTCGAAAAGGGCGATCCCACCCTAGCGCTTGCCAACACAGTCGAGGTCAAGAGTCTCTCGGGCAGGACGATCGGGTTAATTGTCTTGCCGAGTCACCCGATACGGGTCGCGTGGTATGCCGCTTACGACAATCTCGTGTTTTATGCTCGATTCGACGAGAATGTTTCCCATACGCACATACGGAAGGAGTTCAAGGGCTTGGACGGGGCAATGTTTCCCGCATTCCTGCCAGGCATCGGAGAAAGTGGCACTTTTGTGTTCGCCGATACCCTCGGGTTTCACGCGGTGGGAATGGTCTCCGATAAGGACACGGAGCCCAAGGCAACCGTCGCCATCCTCGCTCGTGCCCTCGGGGAAGGCGATTCCCAAGAGTCTGCCCCCTCTGTGGGAAAACAGAGCGCGGAGGTACTTGGCAGGGAAATCCAAAAGTACTTGGATTGCCACGACCGAACCGGTCTTTTGCGCATTCATGCCCTGAGGCCTGGCGATGGGTTCACCGTGGCACGTGCGCTGGGGATCGTTAACAAGGCATATGAAACGGAGTCTGAAGACGATGAAGGGCATGAGGCGCCTTCGTTCATGTTGGAGCTCTATCCTTCCAACCAGCAAAGGGCTCTGTCAGGTCGGTATCTAATCGAACTGACGGGCCGCCGTCGCAAGGGCGTCGGCGGAATTTCTGAAAGTGACCTATGGATGTTCAAGTCGCAGGAATGGCCGGGAGGCATTCCAAGGCCCCGGTTGCGATGGGCTCGACGAGAAGTGTCCGAACCTCAGACCCCGGCCCATCTTTCGGTGGCATTCGATACGTTCGAAAGTCGCGTAACTCTGACTGATCCGGATTCTCTAAGGGAAAAGTCACCCTTCCATGTGTTCGGCTTGCTCTCATTCTACGAAAGAGAGTTTACTGTCTCTCCCATGCCGCACTGGTGCCACCGGCCGCTGATTCCCACTGAAGGAGACAAACACCCTTCCGACCGTCCCCACACCGACCGACTCATGCGGCTACAGCAGGGGATCCTTCGGTGCGTCTCTCGTAGCTTGGGCGAAGAGGGCAAGACGCCGGTATTGGAGACAGCAGTGACACCAGAGAAAGCCGATACTTTGCGCCGTCTGCACCGGCTCAGTGATTGGGTGATCACACTCGACAGGAATGCTGGCATCGAATACTTTGATTCCCCCAGAGATAACAAAGAGATCTACGATCACTACGTTATCGATTGTGTTCCGGAGCGTGAGGACCTCGGTTGTCTCCAACTCATCACGTCCACAAGCAATCTTGAGGAAGTCCGCTGTCTACTTGATGATGCGCTTGACCAAATGGGTCTCAGCCAATCGCGCCGCAATGCAGAGTTCCTCATGAACCACTTGAAAGCGCTCAGTGGACGGCTGGCCATTCGCCTGACGGGGAAAAAGGGCCCTACATCCGAACTAATAGCTTTGGCGCTTGCACACGCCCATGCCCTTGAGGCTACGAAAGACGAGCGATGTTGGACGCCCCTCAGCCACGGTTTCTTCGTCCCCATTGATGACGTACGAGACTTGCTGCCGCCCACTGGAGAGGAAGAGAAAAACGAAAATCAGGGGGCAACAGATTTGCGGCCCGATCTCATCTACGTTTCATTGGGAGCAAGAAAGGGCTTAAGCTTTCGTTTCATTGAGGTCAAGTATCGACGCCACCTCCGCTCGGCGAGAGACCCGGAATTGTTGACCAAGATCGGCGAACAAATCCGATCCCTCAGGGACCGATGGAATGATTGGTACAAGGGCGAGGGTGTGGGCCGGTCCCTGCAGGCAATAAGGCAGGCCAAACTGGCGCGGGTGCTGCGCTTCTATGCCGATAAGGCGCATCGCCATTACGATGATCAGGCACAGGTGGGGCTGTCAGATGAAGTCTATCGGAAGTTGCTCAAGGAGATCGACCGAATGGTATCCGTGGGACAGGAATCCCCGCCCGTCTTGACGGACACCGATCACCGAGGATGGATATTCTGTCCAGAGTATAGAGGCTCGGAGCCGCTGGAGATTTCCATCGGGGATAGTGATATCCGAGTCTTCATGTTCGGGCCTGAACGGTTACCGGATCTTCGCGCGGGCGAACACTCGGGCGGAAAGCCCGCATCGCAGCCGGCTCAAATCGCGACCCCGCAGCCAGCGGAGTCGACCAGCCCTCAGAAGAGCGGCGGTGGAGAGATCACACTCACGGTATCAACTCCAGGAGCAGAAACAGGTGGTGCATTGAGCCCCTCGAAGGCACGCGGGGTTCCTGTTGACGCAGTGATCCAAGAGAGTGGTCCGTCAGCAGCGGAGCCTGCGATCTGTTTGGGACAGAATCAAATCACGGGCGATCCCATATCATGGAAACTGACGGTGCGGGGGAATCCGCATTTGCTCATAGCGGGGTTATCGGGCATGGGCAAGACCACATGCCTCTTGAACATCTGTCACCAAGCGGCAGAGAATGGCGTGTGCCCGATTATCTTTTCCTATCATGAAGATATCGATCAGCGGTTGACACGGATCGTCCCGAAGGTCCGGTTCATCGACTTCGAGGGATTGGGATTCAACCCGTTGGAGATTGTGGAAAGAACCTCTCCGATGGCCTATCTTGACGTGGCAGGCGCGCTCCGCGATATTTTCGTTGCTATCTTCCCCGAATTAGGAGATATCCAGGGGGAACGCATCCGGGAGGCAATCAAGCAAAGCTTCATCGAGTTGGGATGGGGTGATTCCCATGACAATTATGAACTTCTGCGGGAACCTCCCTTCGGGCGCTTTCTTGAGATACTCCAAGCCACACCGAAGCCCGATCAAGGGATGCGCACATTGCTGCTGCGTTTGAATGAACTGGCTGACTACGGATTCTTCAGTCCGGCCACAACCTATGGCACGTTGTGGGAGGACGCCGGCCCGATCGTGATCCGTGTTCATAAGACCCAAAACGATCGCCTTCAGATAGCCTTCGCATCCCTCGTGTTTTACAAGCTTTACAAGGACATGTTTCGCCGCAATGTGCAGAGCCGCATCACTCACCTAGTGGTATTCGATGAAGCCCATCGCGCAGCCAAGCTCAAACTCATCCCCACGATGTCAAAGGAATGCCGCAAGTATGGGATTGCGCTGGTCCTGGCATCGCAGGAAGCCCGAGATTTTCATGCGTCGGTGTTCTCAAACATCGCCAACTATCTTGCCCTAAGACTTAATGAGGTTGACGCGAAAACGTTGGTCAGAAATGTGGTGTCCTCAGACCAAGAGCGTCTTCTGATCGATAAAATCAAGCAGCTCAGCAAGTTCACGGCATACTTCTTCGAGCTTGGGAAGAGACCCTCGCTGGTCAGTCTGAAAAATGTCCCTTGAAGTTGTGACCTTCTTCCCCCCGTAAACTGAACCACTTTCAATGAGAGGGTCCCGAGGGGTAAGAGAGGAGGGGGGATCCTTTCCTGAAGCAGAGACGGTACTCAAAGGAACAGATTGTAGGGATGTGAAAAGTGTGGGGGTCTGGAGATCTCGGATATCCAGCGCCTCCCCGTGGAGAAGGAGAGAGCCCACGGGAGATGTGGTCCAGAGAGCAGCGCATCAGAACCACGTGTGGCGCTATGACTTTACCATTTCCATTGAGCCCGGTAACCCTTGGGAGGACCCATATATCGAGAGTTTCAGCGGCAAGTCCGGGACGAATGTCTCAACGAAGAATACAATGAACCTGGGGCACACTGCAGTCTCGGGAACCTGACACCCCGGGAGTTTGCCGATTCCTTGCCTTGCCTGGGTCAGGCGATGCCGCAGGCATCGCCTTCCTCACCCGCAGTGCAGAAGGATGTTTCATCCTCTCATCAGAGTTGGTACATAAATTGGGGGTAGGTCAAAATTCATACTGAAAAATCCATTCTCCGAGCGAGACGCGAGATTGAAGTTCGTCTTTCCTTTGCCCGTTATGCTAGAGGATCATCCCTCATCGCCTCGAGCCAAGCGCGGCGGACAATATCGAACACTCGGCTGCGTTCCAAGTTCAGGCTTGAGGGTATAGGAATTCCGCTGGGACGCCCATTGTAGCGCAATAGCCGACGGGTCCGCGATGTCTCCGAACAGCATTGCCTCCATCTCGCAACATGATACGCAGAACGGGGCGAGCCCTTGATCAACCCGATGGGCGCAAAGGTTGCATTTCCAAACCCGGCTATTGGGGGAGTCGAAAGCCAGTGCATCGTATGGGCAAGCCTTGATACAAGCTTGACATTGATTGCATTTCTCTTCATCTATCAGCACAATTCCATCATCCCGTTTGTAGATGGCATCGGTGGGGCAAGAAGCAGCGCACGGGGGCTCGCCGCAATGCATGCAGGGTACCGGCAGATACGACATGCTCAGCGTTGGGTATTCCCCATCCGGGGTATCCCGGTGCGATCCTCCCACCGTTTCAACCCGGATTCCGGAAACCCCCGTCAAGCCATGCTCCATTTTGCACGCGATGGTGCATGTCTGACAACCTGTGCAACGATCCAAATCGATTACCAGACCATATTGCGTTACCATTGGTCAGACCTCCTTCACCACTTCGACCTCTGCGAGGACGTCGTACAACGCCGAATTAGGCTCGTAGATTATGGATTGTGCCTCGTTCACAACGCTGTGTGTCAACTCCTGGTGGTGTCCGTCAACAAAGTGCTCAGGCCACCATCCCTGGTTCACATTGACCGTTCCGGGCTTGATACCACTATGGACTTTCGCTTTCAGTGTCACCCTTCCACGGTCGTTGAAGACCTGTACCATATCCCCATCCCGGATGCTCCTGGCCTGAGCGTCCGGAGTACTTATCTCCAACACCGGTTCAGGCTCAAGCTGCCGCAGCCAGTCGACATTTGCCAGAGTCGAATGCGTGCGATATCTGGTGTGAGTGGACATGAAAACGAGCGGATATTTCTTTCCCAGAGGCTTTCGCGCGCTTTCCAAGGGTTCCATATAGCAGGGAAGAGCCTGTCCCAGATTCACGAGCCGTTCGCAGTAAAACTCCATCTTGCCCGATTGAGTGAGAAAAACCGGGTAGTTCGGTCGCTTGATGGCCTTGACCGGGCCTTTCTTGAGCTTCTCCATCGTGATACCCATCTCGGCCGGGTAGCCGACCGAGAGGAGCGATTGGATCAGTTCCTCATCGGTTTTCTTGAAGTATTCGCCTAGGTTCAAACGGCATGCCAGTTCCTTAACCATCTGGGCATCCGGTTTGGATTCATGAAGCGGCTCAATGGCCCTCTCCTGCAATTGAAAGTAGTCCGGCGCCGATGGAGTCACATTGATGGGCGGAATCAGATCAGTCTGCTCGTAGAAGGTGCAAGCCGGAAGCACGATATCGGCGTAACGGGCGCTCGCGCTCATGAAGATATCCGCCACCACAATGAAGTCGAGGTTTGGAAATATCTTTCCCGTAACCCGGTTGACATCGGGAAGCTGATTTACCCAGTTCTGTTTGGCGATCCAGAGGAACTTGATGGGATACGGATCACCTTTTTCAATGGCGTCATACGCTTTGAGAATCGGCATGAAGTTGCAGGTCGTGATGCCATGAAGATACATGTACAACTCATAGACCGGCAATTGCGGTGCTTCAAGATGGATATTGCCGGTAACAGCCCCGAGTGTGGCAATTGCACGGTATGCGAGATCACCGTGAAATGTGCGCTGCATTCCCATGCCCCGGAAAGAAGCAACCGGCTTCTTCCGTCCGTATTTGATGCCGAGTTGCCTGATGATGTCAGCGGGTATCTCCGTTATTTCAGAGACTCTCTTCAAGTCATATCCGCTGGCCACATCAATCAAAGCTTGAAAGGAAGGCTGACAATCGTTCCCATTGACCTTATAGTCGCCGATGATGGCGGGAGCGACGCCGGATTCGTCGGCGGGACGGGCGCTATTCGTTGCTGTATCCCAGACCATGTAGCGCTGCTCCGAGCCCCCCGGGATCACTTCTTTTTCCCTCAGGAAAAGGCCCGTTGCCCTCTTGACAAGGAAAGGCCCGACGGTATTGGAAATGATGAAGCCGCTATCGTAAAGGCCTTCCTTGATGACTACGTTGATCAGGGCCATGGCCAGTGCCGCATCCGTTCCGGGCCGAATTCGGATATACTGGTCCGCCTTGCTAGCCGTGGGAGTGAAGCGAGGATCAATCACGATCACGGAGGTACCGCGTTCGCGGAAGTCACGGATCGTGCGCATCATGAACGGGTTGGTCTCCGCGGGATTGGTACCCCAGAGGACGCACAATCCCGGGTTTTCAAACCCCGTCATGTAAATATCGCCCCAGACGACCCCGAAACTGGCCATATCTCCGCACGGACCCGCCGAGTCACCGTCGCCGATAATGCTGACAAAGCTGCCCCCCAACGATCCAGCCAAGCTGGCATAGGTCAGGTCCAGCCCGCCGAGGGGAGCAACGCACCACAACAACGAACGCGGGCCGTATCTTTCCGATATCTCGCGAATCTTGTGGGCGATGGTGTCCAGAGCTTCATCCCACGAGATGCGCGCCCATTTCCCCTGCCCCCTCTCCCCGACCCTTTTCATCGGGTATTTGAGCCTATCAGGATGATAGACCATTCGGATGGTAGAAAGGCCTCTGGCACAAATGTGCCGATACTTTTGCTCAGGGAAATCGGCTGGCTCAACTTTCGTGAGAATGCCATCTTTCACATGCGCCCGCAGTCCGCAGACCATTCCGCAAGCCGAATGACACACGGTTCGCACTTGTTTTTCGCTTGTTGCCATAGAGGCATCCATACTCTCCTCCTACGCAATGAATCGCTTACAAAAGCTCCTTCACCTAGCACCCATAACCTGATTGGACCACTCTGCTCCGCCGTCAATGGCGAAGAGTCTGCCGGTCACCCAGCAGGCGGCTGGCGATGCCAGATAGAGCGCTGCCAGCGCTATATCTTCCGGCGTGCCCATCCGATTCAAAGGACTCAGGCTGGCAAGCTGATCCTTTATCGGTTCAAAGATCGGTGCGTTCGTTTCCGTGATCACGGCCCCCGGCAAGATGGCGTTGACCCGAACGTGAGGGCCCAGTTCCCAGGCAAGGGTGAGAGTGAGGGAGTTCACGCCCGCCTTTGCCGCGGCGTAGGCAGAGAGTCCCATCGCCGGAACCTGCGATTCCCGCGTGGAGATGTTTATGATGCAACCGGATTTCTGCGCTAGCATGTGCGGGGCCACAGCCCGGCTACAGATGAACGTGCTCGTCAGGTTCTGATGGAGATCAGCCTCAAAGGTACTCCAGCTCATCCTGATCACGCCGCCGAAAGACCCGCCCCCGGCGTTGTTTACGAGGATATCGAGATGTCCCCATTCGCGGATAGCCGTTTCGACTAACCTCTCCACCTGTTCACTGTTCATCACATCACAGGGGATAGCCATCGCCTTTCGGCCCATCTCTCGAATCCGGTCCGCCGTGGCTTCTATTTGCCCGATCGTCCGAGCCGTGCAAACCACATCGGCGCCCGCCTCCCCAAAGGCGAGGGCAATGGCTTTGCCTATTCCTCTTCCAGAACCGGTGACGATGGCGGTCTTCCCCGAAAGCGAGAACAGATCCAGTATCACGCATGGCCTCCTTCCATTGGTGCGAGGAGTCTCCTTTTTTCCAAATCGTCGACGATATCGGCGAGATTGAGCCTTTGGAGCGTTTCCCTCTTTTGGAGCCCGGTTGTTATGTCCCAACCCCTCAGCTCATAATATTGAGTTCTCATACGCTCGTACTCTGTCCAATCAATAACCGAACCGATCCGCGATACCGGTTTCCCTTCCTTGCCGGGCACAAGACATTCCGGATCAACCACATGTCCTTGCAACGGAGTCGTGTACCACTCCTCCGGGAGAACATCATCTAGCACTGCTCGATGCCCTTCCCGTAAGAGAATCGCACGTTGGAGATTGAACACCCGTTCGCCGATCTCAGCCAGCCTCTGCGCATCCATCTCAATCCCCACGACGGCCGAGAAAACCTTGCTCTCAAAGGTTGGGTCACCAACGTGGTCTTGGGTATTCCGCACATCCAAAAGCGGATAGATCCAATCGCACACCATAAGCGCTTCTTTGGCATACTGTCGATCCTGTATGAGCTTGGCGGCCAGTGCTTTCCCTTCATACGTTGTGAAATCGGCTGCGGCTTCGCTGCCCCAGAACTCCCGGGCCACGCTCCGAAGCACTTCGGTGGACATGTAAGCACCCGGCGTATTCTTCACCCAGCTGACCCAGTGTGCCAGAGTAATACCAACTTCATGCAACTGCTGGATTGGCTCTCTCGGTTCAAAGGGAAAGACGAGTGTATTGCCAAGGCACAGCCTCGGTTCATAGGCATCCGCGTGCTTGATGAGCGCTTTAGCATCCTTCCCGAGTTCTGCCGCCGCCTTTTCCCGCCCTTTGGAGAGGATATCTCCAAAACCTTCTCTCAGCGAGATCATCCTAACCAGCCTCTCGATGAACTCAAGGCTGCCGATCTTTGAGAACGGGATGTTCGTCTGTTGCTCCGTGACCAGCCCGGCGCTGTAGCAGGCGAAGAGCCAATCCAACATGGTTTGCAGGGTCCATGTGTCCAATCCGCAGTCATCGCACATTTTGGTGGCATGGAAGGGAACGTCGTTTTCCTCTCCGTAGTAGCCCCACGCCCATGGCACATAGAAGAACCGCGATTGGCACATGAACTTGCCGCTTTCCCCATTCTGGGCCGTATAGCTAACCCTTAGGCAATCCCCAATACAGCCATAGCACGGCTCCTTCTTCGTGTTCGGGCCATATGCCTTGAAGTCAACGCCCCATACGGGCACGTTGCCCCGACCGAGGCTTCTGAAATATTTCGTCAGTTCCGCAAGCCGCTCGGGATTCGAGACCTTTATTCCCCTTTTGCCCCCGTGCACTGCAATCGCCTTGAGTTTCTTTGAGCCCATCACCGCCCCAAGACCGCCGGAACCACTGGCATCGTTCTCAGCGAGAAGGCTAGCCATGCTGACCATATTCTCACCCGCGGGCCCGATGGCAACCACTCGTACGGATTCCCCAAAAGATCGTTTCAAGAGCTCTCGCGTTCGAGCAGCGCCCTTGCCCCAAAGATCGGAAGCATCCCGCAGATCCGCCGTGCCATCGTGCAGATACAAGAGAAGGGGCTTTTCCGATTTCCCCTGAATGACGATTGCATCAAACCCGGCGAACTTGAGTTCCGCCCCCCACCGTCCGCCCATGTTGGCATAGCAGAATTTCTCCGGGGTAGGCAGAGATGACTTCCCGAACACCCCCAGCCGAGATGTCCCCAGCACGGGCAGACCAGCCAAGGGCCCCAGCGCGAACGTCAACCGGTTGCCTTCATCGAATGCGGATGCTGCGGGAGAAACCTCATCCCAATGAATCTTGGCGGCGATGCCACGCCCGCCAAGAAAACGCTCTGCATAATCCTTAGTGGGGACTGCATAGATCCTTCCCGATGACAGGTCGACCCTCAATATCCTTCCGGCATAGCCGAAGTTCTCCATTGCAACCTCCTGTGATTGCAGTCCTCCCGCTAGCGCACCACTTTCTCCGGCATCTTCACTTCCGGGCCTGGCATTCATCCGGATTCTCTAATGACTTCCATTGCGCTATCTGAGTTTGTTAGAAACGAATTGGACAGCATCGCCGGCATCATGACCTATGAGATTCTGGTGAACCTCAAGTTCGGTAAACTATCGACTGACTTTGCTAGCCAGATGATCATGGGGGCGGGGATACGCCCGTGAGATATGACCCGGGCCACAAATCGCTGTTCGATTTAAAAAAAGTGTCAGAGTAAGTCTAGACTAACACATCCGCTTCCGGCATGCCCTATCCCGGCTTCGGAGATCGTCGGTGTCTTTGGGACCATGCGTCAACAAGTTTGCCTCGGATTCAATTCATTGCATGGCTTCCGTGAGGTGGTGCGGGTCAGCCCTGCTTCGCCGCCCGCAGCGTACACAGGCACGGTTTCCCCAGAATCCCCTGTTCGACGCATCCGTTGCAGGAAATGCATTCGGACTGCGTGGCTAGTCCCTTCCGGAAATCACGCACGAGATGCGGGTTCATAATCAACGGGCGCGAGAGCGAAACCGCATCGGCCACATTATTCTCCACCACAGCCTCCATATCTGCGAGGGTTCGCATCCCGCACACCAAGATCAGCGGAATACGCAGCCTCGCCCTTGCCTGCCGGCATTCCTCGATGAAACACGGGTGCATTGCACTGGGCCGAATGTGATGCCCGGGTTCGAACTCGAAGCCTTCGCTCACCTCCAGCGCGTCGAGGCCCTCATCCGCCAGCGCGCTCGCCGTGGCGAGCCCCTCTTCGATCGGCTTCCCTTCAGGATGAGTATCCCGGAGCCCCAGCTTGGCCAGAATAGGATAATCCGGGCCGACCGCCCGGCGGATGCCCCGGTAGATTTCCATCAAGAACCTCGCTCGCTTCTCAGCGGAGCCGCCCCACTCATCATCTCTGTGGTTGGTGACCGGAGAAAGGAATTGGCTGATGAGATGGCTGTGTGCGGCGTGGATCTGCACAGCGTCGAAGCCGGCTTGCTTGATCCTCAGAGCGGCTTGGACGAACATTCCCACGAGCTCGTGGACCTCGTCTGCCGAAAGCTCTCTCACTTTCAACCCGGAATGCGGGCTGATCATCGACGAAGGTCCCTCGGCCTGGCACCCCGTCCACTCGGGCAAGCAGTGTCCGCCGCCATGGATGATCTGGGCGGCGACCTTCCCCCCTTCTTGATGGACAACCTCGGCGATCCTTGCCAGACCGGGAATTGCGCTGTCTGTATCGGCCCCCAACATGCCATGGAATATCCGTCCCGTTTTCTTCGGGAACAGACCGCCCGTTATGATCAAGCCGATTTCCCCGGCAGCCAGCTCGCGGTAAACCTCCACGAGCGCATCGGTAACCGTCCCCTCCTTGCCCAAATTGACACAGGTGGCGGAGCGAACGAACCGATTCGGGAGGCTCATTTTGCCGATGACAAAAGGTTGGAACAAGTCAGTCATACTGTGACTCCTTTTCGCTTGTGCGTGGGGTATTTGCCACCCATTGTACCACCATTGCACGGGGCCGGAAGTGAAGGCCACAGAGCATCCTGATCTCAGGGCATGTATCATCCGCCAGGGCTGGGAATCGATGGGGATTCGCGACCCAGTAATGGCGTTGCCCGGATTTTGCCTGCGAGGGAAGCCCCGGGCCAGACCTTCGGCACAGAGCAAGGATTTCTGTCGAGGGATTTGATCGAAAAATGCCGCTCTCTGAGGGATCTCCTTTCATCCCCGGGTTACCAGATTGAGATACCTATCGGGCACCGATATCCCCCCCGGCAGGACAGTTTTGCTTTGGAATTTGCGGAAAAAACATGTGCTGGACGAATATAAGTGCGCGCTATTGAGCTTGGGCGAGTCATTTTTAAGCCCCGGGCGCGTCGGCGACCTCTTCGCTTGCCAATTTTCATGGGTTTTGGATAGACACCAGACGGCACGGTTTCTCTTCCAGCCCGGATCCAAAAGTAGTCGGGGGAACCTCATTAAGAAAGGTATCGCATAATCCGAGACCCTCTTGACTGGAGAGGGATGTATCTCGATTGCAACGGCCCTTGTCGACGAGGAATTCTTGAAACTCGTCAATCATAGCGGTGAATCATACCGCTTCCGCAAAATCTTTATGTTAATGGGGTATTATGAAAACCTCAACTTTTTCTCGTCCGTCTTAAGCGAGCTTACTTGACCCTCAAACGTCGAATCATCCCTGCTAACAAAAATCCCCTTTCCGTCTGAAGGTCTGGAGTAAGACTTCTCTCACAAGCCAAAATCCGGACAATGTTCCAGAGCACTGCTCATGAAGTCCTTGCCCAGCACCGAGACCTCTGTCCGCCGTTTTTCGAGTTCCAGTTATAGTTCCGAAGAAAAAAACCGTATTCTCGGCATATTTCCTCGACTGCACCCACTTTGACTTCCTTCAGATTTGCACAATCCGATGCTCGCTGAACCTCGATCGTTTCAAGCCTCGGCGTTCCCCTTTCCTTTTTGTTCTGCCTGAGAACTCCACTTTTCGTCGGCACTATTTTAGGGGATAGTTACATCCCCTTTCGTCCATCTTTCCAGAAACTCCGCCGGCGTCACTATCTTCAACCCAGCAGTTTCGGCAATTTCTTGGTCGTCAAAGAAGTGCCTGTCGCCGGTAATGAAGTAGTCGGGCTGGCTAGATATCACTGCCGCCAAAATGGCCGCATCTCCGAGGTGCAGTTTCTTTGTCCAGCGCTCAATGTCCGGCAGATTTGGGTCAGCGACCACCTCGGGAGGCGTATTCAACAGGAGCGTCCTTAGAGAAGGCAAGGCCTCCGGGAGTTTTTCTTTAACAGCCCGGATCACTTCTTCCAGCACCTGCTGTGATACAACCACTCTGATTCTGCCTTCGATAAAGTGTTCAAGGATAATTCCCGGCGCTCCGTCTGAAGAATAAAGTCCGGAAAAGATTACGTTGCTATCCAGGAATACTCGCGGTTTAGGCTTTGACACCATAGCGCTCCGTGGCCACCTCCTGCCTTACTCGGCGGCCTGCTTTCTGGATCTCCTCCTCGGTGATGCCGGAACGCCGGAAAGCCTCCTGGATCTCCTTCAGCGCTTCCAGGGCAACCCGCTTCCTCGGCCTAGCGATAATGGTGGAATCCTCCACCGTCAGTTCCAGCACATCGCCGGGGCCAATGCCGATCTGATCGCATATCTCCCTTGGAAGGGTGACCTGGCGCTTCGGGCGAAGCATGACATCGGCTGACTTCTTCTTTGCCATATAGTAACCTCCGTTAGAAATAGGAAGTCTTACATCTGACGTCATAATTATCTCGAAGGTCATGACGGCTGTCAAGCTACCGCAAGTACCTCAGGAAGCCGCTTTCTCCTTGCTCCGGCTAGTAGAACTCACCGGCCGCTGAGGAAATCAATATCGACCCGCCACCGATCCGGGTAGGAGAATGCCCGGAGGCCGAGTATCGATCGGCTAGTCTGGTGAGATTCGAACCGGCGATTAAAACTCCAGTGGGAAGGTCTTCTCGAACATTTTACCTTTTAACGGCGGTAGCGAGCCAGAACTCAAGCCTTCCCCAGGAGTCAATCGACATCCTGCCCTTTACTCGAGCCGTTCAATCGTGGCCAATCGTTGTTTCAGATCGTTTCACTCTCAGTTGACTTCGTTTGCAGGCTTTGCTATAGTCCCCTATAACTAGGGACAATGCAATTGCGAGGTGATGCCTTGAAAGCGGAGCGCCGAATTTTGCGGCAAGCCTACGGATTTGAAGATATCGCTCTGGTTCCCGGCAATATCACCATCAATCCGGATCAAACGGATATCGGTTTTGACCTCTTGGACCTTCACTTCTCGATCCCAATCATCGCCGCCGCCATGGATGCGGTGGTGGACGTCAACTTCGCCATCGAGATGAGTAAACTGGGGGGATTGGCAGTGCTCAACCTCGAAGGCGTCCAAACCCGCTACGAGAACCCCGATGAGGTGCTTCAAGCCATTGCTTCGGCCTCCAATGAGGAGGTCACTCCTCTGATGCAGAAGATCTACTCCGCCCCCATCAAGGAAAAGCTCATCGGCGAGCGGGTTCAAGCGATTCGAAGGGGCGGAGGGATTTGCGCCGTCTCCGTCACCCCCGCCAACACCAAAAAACTGGCGCCTTTCGCCGTCGAAGCGGGCGCCCATGTGCTCGTGGTGCAATCCACGGTCACCACCGCGCGGCACATTTCAAAGAGCTATCACGGCCTCGTCTTCTCCGAGCTGCGGGAATGGGTTTCCATCCCCATCATCGTGGGGAATTGTGTCACCTACACAGCGGCGAAGGAGCTCATGGAAACCGGCATTACCGCTATTCTGGTAGGGGTTGGCCCCGGAGCGGCATGTACCTCCCGGGAAGTTCTGGGCATCGGCGTTCCCCAAGCTACCGCGACAATGGATTGTGCCGCCGCCCGGGATGACTACTTCCGCGAGACCGGCCGATACGTGCCCATCATCACCGATGGCGGCATCCGCGCCGGTGGAGATCTCTGCAAATCGTTCGCCTGCGGGGCCGATGCCGTCATGCTCGGCTCGATCATGGTTCAGACGGCGGAAGCGCCCGGCCGAGGGAATCACTGGGGAATGGCCACCCCCCACGCCGCCCTGCCCAGGGGCGTTCGCGTGAAGGTGCCTCAGAACAGCACCCTGAAGCAAACCCTTTTCGGTCCCGCCACGGTGACGGACGGCACCCAGAACCTTGTGGGCGCACTCCGCACTTCGATGGGCATGCTGGGCGTGCGCACCATCAAGGAAATGCACAACGTCGAGATCGTCATCGCCCCATCTATCAAGACCGAAGGCAAACAACTTCAGCGGGCACAGGTCTGTAAGTAAATCACCCCTCCGGCTCGCCCCGAGCAGGGCTTTGAATACATGCGCGCAATCCCGCCGCGGCGGAATTGCAGGGGTTCCGCTTATGCGCGAAGTGATGCTCTACCAGAAACTAGAGAGCGGGCAGGTGCGCTGTAACCTCTGTGCACACCGGTGCACCATCGCCCCCGGCAAGAAGGGGATATGCCATGTCCGGGAAAACCGCGAAGGGATTCTTCACACGCTCGTCTATGGCCGTACGATAGCTCAGAACATTGACCCCATCGAGAAGAAGCCGCTTTTCCATTTTCATCCCGGCAGCACGAGTTACTCCATCGCCACTCCCGGCTGCAACTTCCGCTGCGAGTGGTGCCAGAATTCCGATATCTCTCAGATGCCCCGCGAACAACACCGGATCATGGGGACCGAAGCCCTCCCTCAGGAGATCGTCTCGGCCGCCCTTGCTGCGGGATGCCGAAGCATTTCGTACACATACACCGAGCCGACCGTCTTCTTCGAATACACCTACGATACCGCGCGCCTTGCCCGGGAGAAGGGCCTCGCCAACGTGTACGTGACGAATGGGTACATGACCCCGGAAACACTGGAGACCATCCACCCCTATCTCGATGCCGCCAACGTGGACCTCAAGGCGTTCCGGGAACAAACCTACAAACGCTACATCGGAGCCAAACTTCAGCCGGTTCTCGAAAGCCTCAAACAGATGAGAAAGCTCGGTATCTGGGTCGAGGTGACCACACTGATCATCCCTACGATCAACGACGACCCGGGAGAGCTCAGGGAAGCAGCCCAGTTTTTGGCCCGGGAGCTGGGGCCTGAAACTCCTTGGCATCTGAGCCGCTTTTTCCCCATGTACCGCACCACCGGCATCCCGGCAACCCCCGTGGAGACCCTCCGCCGCGGCAGAGAGATCGGGATGCAAGAAGGGCTCCATTTCGTATATATCGGGAATGTGCCCGGCACCGAAGGAGCCCACACGATCTGCTACTCTTGCGGGAAGACCGTAGTGGAACGGATGGGATACCGCGTTCATGTAACCGGACTGGAAGGATCAAGGTGCAAATACTGCGGCACGGAACTTCACTTCATCCTCTGAGAGAGGAGGCGCCGATGGTTAGAAACCCGATAGCAGCGGGCCGGTTCTATCCCGGGATGGCAAGCGCCCTTCAGGCCGAGATCCAGAGGCTCGTATCCGGGGACACGCCCAAGGAAGAGGTCATCGGCATCGTCTCTCCCCATGCCGGATATCCCTATTCCGGCTTGGTAGCGGCGGCTACTCTCTCCCGCGTGGTATTCCGGCAGACTTTCGTCATTCTCGGCCCTAATCATACCGGAAGAGGTGCCCCCTTCAGCATCATGACCCAAGGGGCATGGCGCACCCCGCTGGGAGAAATTCCGATCGATGAAGAGATGGCTCACGCCATCCTCGAGCATTCCGACCTTCTGGAGGAAGATATCGAAGCTCACCGATATGAGCATTCCATCGAGGTTCAACTTCCATTCCTTCAGTACTTCAGAAAGGATGTGAAGTTCGTACCCATCGTACTGGTTCCCGCTGAGCGAAAGGCCTACAAAGCCATCGGGGAAAGCATCGCCGCCGCCGTACGCGATCGCGGCAATGAAGTCATCATCATGGCCAGCAGCGATATGACGCACTACGAACCTCATGATCGGGCCACGAAGAAAGACGCCCGGGCCCTCGAAGCCATTCTGAAATTGGATGAGGATATGTTGCTCGACCGGATCGAGGCCCATCATATCACCATGTGCGGCTTCGCCCCAACGGCCAGTCTTCTCGTGGCGGCGAAGGAGTTGGGCGCAACCAAGGCCGAACTGGTGCGCTATCAAACGAGCGGCGATACTACCGGAGACTACGAGAGTGTGGTAGGCTATGCGGGGGTGATCATCAAATGACTCAGGAGTTGCATCCGCTGGTGGCTCTGGCCAAGAAGGCGGTCGAAACGTACGTCCGCGATCGGGAGATCGCGCATCCCACCGAGCTCACCCCGGAAATGAAGGAGAGGGCCGGCGTATTCGTCTCCATTCACAAGCAAGGTCAGCTCCGGGGGTGCATCGGCACCTTCGAACCCACCCGTCCAAACGTGGCTCAGGAAATCATCTACAATGCCATCAGCTCCGCTACGCGGGATTACCGGTTCTCACCCGTCACCGAGAGCGAGCTCCCCGATCTCACCTACAAAGTGGATATCCTCACCCGCCCCGAGCCGGTCCGCGATCTTTCGGAACTCGACCCCAAGGTGTATGGCGTTCTGGCCGTGTACGGGAACAAGCGCGGAATTCTCCTTCCCGATCTGCCGGGCGTGACCTCCGTCGATCAGCAAATCGAGATCGCATGCAGCAAGGGGGGTATCCTTCCGGAGGAGCCGGCCAAGCTCTACAAATTCCGGGTCCGGCGCTTCGAGTGAACCGCCCGATGGCGCGGTTTACCGGGCCCGTCCATCGAAAAAATAGGGGGGCTCAGAAGTGTTCTGAGCCCCCCTATCGCAGTCATCCCTCCGGCTCCGCCGGCTTATGCTTCGGGCAACCATCTACGAGGCGGCCGACGGCTGACCCCGAAGCTCAGCACCGATTTCACGCTTGAGCTTGGCCAGAACCCTCTCTTGAATCCGGTCCACCTCTTCATCGGTCAGGGTCCGATCCGCGGCCTGATAGCGCAGAGCAAAGGCCAGTGACTTCTTGCCCGCCGGCACTTGCTTGCCCTGATAAACATCGAACAGTCTGGCCTCTCCAATCTCGCGGAAACTGCAAATCACGTCCAGCACTTTCTGGGCCGGCACATCGGCATCGACCACAAGCGCCAGATCGCGGTCCGTGCTCGGGAAGCGCGGAATCGGCCGGAAGGTGCGCAACCGCCTCACCATCGGGACGAGCCTTTCTAGTTCGACCTCGAAAAGACCGACCACGGGCGTTACGATATCGAAGGCACCGAGCACCTCAGGATGAACTTCACCCACGATCCCCACCCGCTCCCCGCCCACCATGATCGCCGCGCATCGGCCGCCAAGCAAGAGCTCATCTTCCGAAGGCTCGAAACGCCCTTCAAGGCCAAGATGCGTGAGAAGGGTTTCGAGAATGCCCTTGGCATGAAAGAAATCGAACGCCCCCCCGTCCCCGAAACGGGAGCGCCCGAAACGCAACCCACCCACCACACCGCCCAGCAGAGTACGCTCATCCGGCAATCCCTCCGGGCGTGGCCAATAGACCTTGCCCACCTCGAAGAGCTCGATCCCTTGCCGGTGGTGCCGCTCATTGGCGGCAAACGCCCCGAGAAGTCCGCCCCTCAGGCTTACGCGAAGCAATTCCTGTTCCCGACTCATGGGATTGGCGATCCGGATCGGCGGGCCGAACTGACCCCGGTACCGGATCTTTTCCAGAGTATCCGCACCGGTCATCGAATACGTGATGACCTCTTGCATCCCACAACCGACAAGGATATCTTTCACCCGATCCTTGAGAAGGGCCAGCGGCGAGGGTTCATGATGCGGGATCTGACCGCTCAGCATCGTCGTGGGGATCTCCTCGTATCCGATCACCCGGGCGACCTCCTCGATCAGATCATCGACCAAACTCACATCCGTGCGCCA
Organism: Dehalococcoidia bacterium; assembly: GCA_034434815.1. Taxonomy (GTDB): domain Bacteria; phylum Chloroflexota; class Dehalococcoidia; order SZUA-161; family SpSt-899; genus DAOTYO01. The sequence goes on along the minus strand of DAOTYO010000014.1, from coordinate 31,975 downwards.
GTAGGGAACCGAAACGACGAGATCGGAAGGACCCTTCCGTTCACACCCGAAGCCAAGGGATTCGAGCGTCCGTTGCACTCGCTCCAATCCGAAATCCACCCCCAAAACCTGATGGACTCGACCGATGGATAGCATGATCGGCTTCCGGGGCGAAGCGCCCGGATACACATCTACGATCCCCCGCGCCGCCCTCCCCCCCGCAAGCTCCACCATGAGCGCGATCGCCCGCCGGATGGCGGGCATGGGGAGATCGGGACTGAGCCCTTTATCGAAGCGCAGAGAGGCCTCGCTGACGAGTCCCAACCCGCGGGAAGTCCGACGAATGCTGATGTTATTGAAATTCGCCGATTCGAGGAGGATCGTCCGGGTGTTCTCGGTCACTTCGCTCTCCGCTCCACCCATCACCCCCGCAATCGCTACGGGGCGATGCGCATCGGCGATCACCAGTATCTCCCGGCTGAGCCGCCGCTCGACCCCATCCAGCGTGGTCATCACCTCCCCATCCCTCCCCCGCCGCACGATGATCTTGCGCTCCCCGATCTTCTCGTAGTCGAAGGCATGCAGCGGCTGACCGTATTCGAGCATCACGTAGTTCGTTATGTCAACTATATTGTTGATAGGCCGCATCCCGGCGGCGATCAATCGTTCTTGCATCCATGCCGGAGAGGGGCCGATCTTCACGTTCTCGATGATCCCGCCGCAATAACGGGCGCAGAGGTCCGGATCATGGATCTCGATCGCGACGAAGGAATCCGCGGGCGGGTCATATTCCGGATACCCTTCGGAAGGCAACCGTACCTTCGTTCCCGTGATCGCGGCCACTTCACGGGCAATGCCGATCATGCTGAGACAATCCGGACGGTTGGGGGTAACCGCAATATCGAAGATCGTATCGCCAAGGTAAGAGGCCAGCGGCTCTCCCACGGGCGCATCCGGCGGCAGCACCAAAATGCCCTCGTGGCTATCGGAGATGCCGAGCTCCCTTTCGGAGCATACCATCCCTTCCGAGTGAACCCCGCGGATCTTGGCCGGCTTGAGCTCGATATGCTTGCCCGTGTGGGGATCGAGGAGCCTTGCGCCCACCTTGGCAAAGGCCACTTTCTGCCCCACCGCCACATTCGGCGCCCCACACACCACCGTCTGTTGCTCACTGCCAAGGTTCACCGTGGGCAAACACAGCCGATCGGCATTGGGATGCTTCTCGATCCCGACCACCTCGCCGACGAACACGCGATCCCATTCCTTTCCCACGGTCTGGATCTCGCTCGTCTGAAGCCCCACCATCGTGAGTTTGGAGGAGAGCTCCTCGGGAGATATTTTTATGTCAACATACTGCTTGAGCCACTTGAGAGAAACCTTCATTTCAAAACCTCATCGAACAAGAGGCGCCATCGGACGGGATTGCGTCCCGGCGCCCCCTATCCCCAATAGGCATATGCCCCTCGTCCGGCCGTTTGCGCTCCCCGGAGATGGCGCATCACAAATTGGCCGCAATTCGATCCGATCCGATTCTCTTCCACTTCGCCGATGCTCAAGATCACTTCGTATCCCGCAGAGCGGAGCGCTTCCACCGTTTCATAAGTCCGATTCCCATCGTACGGATCCACATAGGACGAGAGCCCGTTCTCCATCGCCCGATGGGTGGGATTGATCGGCGTGATCTTGATAACGAATTTCTCCGGAGAGAAATGCGCCCTGAGAACCCCGGCATCCACCGGCATGCCCTCCGCAAGGGCGAAATTGAGGGTCACTTTTTTGTCGCCTTCGGTATGGAAGCGATCCACATACTGAGCGATCCGATCGAAGCCCCATTTCTTCACCGGCACCATCCGATCCCGCTGGGTCTGATCGGTGGTATGAATGGAGAATTGCAGTTGGAATCGCCCTCCCGAGTATTTCCGGCGTTTTACATCGAGCAAGCGCTCGAAGAAGCCATCGGTCCCCATCGGCGCCACCGTGGAGATCGAAGGAAGGAATCCCGGGATGCGGTACCGATCCTGAATCTCGTCGAGCACATCGAGCACGGCCGTATTGAGCGCCGGCTCTCCCATCCGGGCAAACTGAATCTTGAATTTCTCCACCGGCACGTCACCCTGGGGGAAGCGTTTCCGCACCAAATAATCTATCTGTGCGAAGAGTTCCTCTTTGGAGAGCTTGCCCTTGTAATCATCCCCGGCATCGCACATGAGGCACTTCACCGGGCAGCCGAAGAGAACGGAGACGATCAGCACCCATTTCCGCTCCCGGGGCAGGGGGGGCTGGGTGGATTCGACGAATTCCACCAATTTGCCCGATCCCAGATCGGCGATGTACACCGTGGCGATATCCTCTCTTCCGGTAGCGCTGACGATCCGCATCAATGATCTCCGAACCTTTCACAAATGCTCATGGCGGCCCGAATTCCATCGCCCACAGCGATCGCCGTCTGACGGTAGAGGCCGTTCTTCACATCTCCAATTCGATAAAGCATGCCTTCCCCTTCGAGACGGTCGATCTGTGCCTTGATCCTTTCCGAAAGGAAATCAAGGCAAGGAATTCTGCCAATAGCAAATATAACATAGTCCGCCTCAAGTTCCCAAGCCCCGCCGCGCCCGGTCACGATGAGCCTCAACCGCTCCCCCGCGGCGTGCACCGCCGAGAGGATCGTGTCCTCTTTGTACACGATTCGGGAGGTTCTTTGAACCCGCTCCCAGAGAAGCGGCAGACATCGCCGCCGCACCGTTCGATTCAGAAGAACGACATCATTGCGGCGGGAAAGATTGAGCGCATAGTCGAAAGCCGCATCCCCCGCGCCCACAATGGCCACCGTTTTCCCCGCCACCTCGGCGATGGGATGAACCTCAAAGAAGACACGGGCCTTGGCATTGGCGGGGATTTCGATGCCTTCCGGTGAGCGGGGTCGGGTTCCGGTGGCGATCACCACCGAACGGGCACCGAACTCCCGCCGCGAGGTCTTCAGCACAAACGTTTCGGCGTAATCGAGCGCCACGACCTCTTCGAAGCTCACCCGAACGCCGACCCGCTGAAGTTGCGCTTCGAAGAGACGGACCAAATCCACTCCCCGGATGCCCGAGGGAAAGCCCGGGTAATTCTCCACGAGATTGGCATTGACCAGAAGGCCGCCGATCCGCTCGCGTTCGATCACCGCCGGCTCGAGCCCGAAACGCTTGAGCTGAATGGCGGCGGCGATGCCCGCCGGCCCCGCCCCGATCACGGCCACATCCACAACCGGCATCTTCATCGTGGAACCGCCTCTTCAGAAGCCGGATGCCCGAAGGCACTGAGGATTTCGTTCACCAATACCGGCACAGCGAATCCATGGGCAAGGTTCAAAAGCGCGGCGCGATGAAAAGCCTCCGTGTAGGAGGCGGTGCCGTCAATCGTAAAGAACACCTCGAACCCCCGCACGAACGCCGAACGGGCGGTGGTCTCGCAGCAAAGATGCGTCATGACCCCGCACACAACGATTTGCGCCACACCCCGCTCCCGAAGGATACGCTCCAGAGGAGTGCCGTAGAACGCGTCGTACTCCCCTTTCTCCACGATCGGTCCGAAAAGGCGGACCTCGGGGATGATCTCGCTCGAAGGGGACCCGGGGCGGATCACATCCCGCCACCATCGCGGCATCATCCCGTTATCCCCCTCGGAATTCGAGTGGCGCGTCAGAACGATCGGCAACCCCCGACTTCGGTACGCCTCGGCCACCCTCACAATGCGGGGCACGATTGCTTTGGCCGAAGGCACATAGGCGTGGGAAGTTTCTTCGAGAAAGTACCGCTGTAAATCGAGGATGAGCAATACTGAACGTTCGGGCACGAACGGCAAGCGGTGCCGCGAACGGAGAGGCTCGATCTCCCGAAGCATTTCACCGGAGACCCGCTCGATGGAATCGGAATCGAAATAGGCGGATTTCCTCACAGAGGCGATCATCCCGCTCGTTCAATGGCCTGAATCATGCGCACCGCATCGCGCAGGGGTTGCGGTTCATGGGTGCGGATATAAGTAGCGCCCTGCAGATATGCCCAGAGCTCCACAGCGAGCGTGCCGATTCCGCGCTCATGAACGGGACGGTCCAACACCCGGCCGATAAAGGATTTGCGAGAAGCGGAGAGATAGATCTCCCGACCGAACCGCTTGAGCTCTGCAAGCCGCCTCAGAACCACCAAACTCGGTTCCGGCGTGCCCCCGAGAAACAGTCCCATGCCCGGATCGATGAGAATGCGATCATCCGGAATGCCGCATTCGTGGAGCGCCCGCAACCGCTCTGAAAAGAACCGCTCGACCTCATCCATCACGGTGAGATGGTCACGGTAGGTTCTCTCCGCATGCGGCCCCTGATTCCGGGCGAACATGACCACCACCGGAACGGAGCTCTTTCGGATCACTTCCACGGAGGCGGGATCCCGGAGGCCCGTGATATCGTTGATCATGTCCACGCCGAGGGAGATCACATGCGCCATAACCTCCGGCTTGTAAGTATCCACGGAGATGCGCACGCCTTTCTCCTTAAGGCCTTCGATCACCGGCGTGAGGCGCCGAATCTCCTCGGCGGCGGGGATCCTTTCGCCATCGGGGTTGCTCGATTCGGCCCCGATATCCACCATATCCGCTCCCTGTGCCGCCAGACTCAGCCCTTTCGCGATCGCCGCATGAGGATCGAGATACCGGTTGCCATCTGAAAAGGAATCGGTAGTCACATTGAGGATTCCCACAATGGTGAGCCGGGACACCTTGCTTCCTCCGTCGCGATGGATCAAACATGCATCATTAGGCACGATCGAAAACCGCCCCCATGGTACCACACATCGCAGGAGCAAGCAATCGGGGCACCGGCCCCAAAAACAGCGATTGAAGGAGCGCGTGCCAAGACGCCGCTTAAGCCGGGGGATTGGGGGTATCCCCCAAGAAAACCTTTCGGGTGGGTGGGATCGAAGAAGCCGGATCGCTCATGGGTTGTGGAGGAATTCCGGGGCAAGGTCCGCAGTGAGGTGATCAAGTTCATTCACCCTGAGGGGTGAAGGCTCCAAAGCGGAATCGCTGTTTTCGTGCCGGCAGAGGGACTCGGGGGACTCCCGGCCGCGGGGGCCTTACCCCCGAGTCATGAACACCGGAGCAGAAGAATACACAGAGGGGATACCCTCAGAGGAAGCACCGACTATATCTTCTTGGGAACATCCTGACGAAGCTGTCCGCTGGCCCTCAGATAGGAGAGCGCCGCCTCCACGCGCGGGTGCTTGAGCTCGCTATCACCGTTGATAAGCTTACTGAAGATATTGCTGATGTGCCGTTCTACAGTCTTGGGTTCCAAGCAAAGGGTCTGGGCGATGGCCGAATTCTTGTATCCCATCGCCAACCAGCCCAGCACCTCCAATTCGCGCGCGGTCAGTTCGGACATTCGGGAATCCGCCATATCGCTATCTTGGATCAATCCCGCAAACACCTGCGGATCGAGGATGATCTGGCCGCTGGCCACATCGGTGATCACCCGCACGATCTCCCGGGCGGTGCTGATCGAGTATTTGAGCAAATATGCACCCCGCGTATTGTTCTTGGCGAATCCCTTCAACCGCCCGATCCCCTCCGCATCGTAATGAGCCGATAATAGAACAATGCCGATCTTGGGGAAATCCACCCGCACCACTTCCAGTCCTTCGATAGTGGCCGATTGAACCAGACGGGTGCCCAGAAGAACGATATCGGGCTGGGTCTCCCCCAACACCTTCTCGATATCCTCCCTGTTGCCGCTGCCGATGCACGGTCGATCGCAGATTCCCACGATCTCGATTGAAGGCTCTTTGGACAAGATGTTTCGGTAGGCTTCCCGGAGTATCTCTTGCTCTTCCTCGATGAGTACTTTGATCTTACTCATGTCCGTCCCCCTTGATCTGAAGTGGTATCCCGCGTTCGCCCGCCCCGGAGGGTATCTCGAGCTGCGGGGGTGTTGAGTAGTACCATCGTACCAGCAAAGCATAAAAAGTGCATAAATGATCTAATCGTACCGGGATAAAGAAATCCTAAATCACCGCCGGGGCATCCGAGGAGAGCAAAGGGACACATCTGCCGGGGGAGGGACTCGAACCCTCACGGCCCAGAGGGCCAGTGGATTTTAAGTCCACTGCGTCTGCCGTTCCGCCACCCCGGCAAGAGGGCTCATGGAGAGGTGGTCCAAATCATCGGGCCGGTAAATTACATAGATTGTAACGTGTCCCGCAAGATGAATCAACTTCGGCCGTCTTACCCGAAAAGAGCGATCCCGCTTTGCCGTCTTCACTTTCAGGGGGAATCACCATGATCACCTCACTCCGGACCTCTTGACCGCACCCCCCATATCCTCCGAACGATCGTGCTCCTCTGATCCCACCCACCCGCCCAAAGGGTTTTCTTGGGGGACACCCCCAATCCCCCGAGAGCGGCATCTCTGCCCGCGCTTCTCCATTCAATCCCTTTTTAGGCCTAACCCCGGACGGGACAGGACAGGTCCTGTACATTTTTTGCTCAGCTATGGTATAGTGCGAGCATCGCTTTCTGTGGTATCCTGTGTAAAGAGGGCAATCGACCCGGGCAAGACTCACAGACCGAGAACACAGATGCGCAACGAAACAAAGTCCAAACGGCAACTGATTGAAGAAACGGAGCAATTGCGCCGGAGGATCGCGGAACTTGAAGGGGCAACCGCGAAGAGCGATCGGGTGCATCAAGCCCTCCGGGATAGCGAAGCCCGCTGGCGGGCCATGATCGAGCACGCCTTCGACGGGATCTCGATCGTCAGCCCCGAGGGGGTAACCCTCTACACCAGCCCATCCGCGTATCGACTAATGGGCGTCACGCCGGAGGAGGTCACCGGCAAGAGCATCTTGGAGGCGATCCATCCCGAGGATCGGCCCCGCCTCATTCAGAACATGGAACGCCTCCTCCAAACGCCGGGAGGCATGCACTCCGATTCGTATCGTTTCCTCCACAAGGACGGTTCGTGGCATGTGATCGAGAGCACGGGGAAAAACCTTGTGGACGATCCGCGAATCGGCGGGATCGTGGTCAACTACCGGGACATCACCGAGCGCCGCAAGGCTGAGGAAGCCATCAAGAGACTCAACGAAGGCCTTGAGGCCCAGATCGCCGAACGGACCGCCGAGCTCCGAAAAGCCATCGCCGAGCTCGATTCCTTCGCCTACGCGGTCTCCCATGACCTCCGTTCCCCTTTGAACGTGATCCAGAACTACGCTCAAATGCTGCTCGAGAGCGAACCCATCCGGCACGATCCCCGCGCCGGTGAAAGGCTCCAGCACATCCTATCCGCAACGCGGCGGATGGCCGCAATCATCGAAGGGCTTCTGGTGCTCTCGCGCGCCACGCGCGCTGAGATGATGATCGAACCGGTGGACCTCGGCGCGATCGCCAGAGAGATAGATGCTCAGCTACGCATGGAACAGCCGGAGCGAAAGGTCACCTTTCTCGTTTCCGGGGATCTCCGCGCAGCGGGCGACGAAAGGCTCCTGCGGATCGCCCTCGAGAACCTTCTGAGGAACGCATGGAAATTCACCTCGAAGTCCCCCTCGGCCCGAATTGAATTCGGGGTCATGGATCAGGCAGGGGAAAAGGTGTATTACGTGCGCGATGACGGGGTGGGATTCAACATGGAGCAAGCCGATACGATGTTCGAGGCCTTCAAGCGCCTCCATCCCCGAACCCAGTTCGAAGGAGCGGGGATCGGGCTGGCAACCGTCAAGCGGGTCATCTTGCGTCACGGGGGACGCATATGGGCCCACGGCTCACCCGGTGAGGGGGCAACCTTTTACTTCACGCTGCCGCCGGCACAGCGCTCGCCCCTTGGATGAAGCTCTCCGCTTCCGGAAGCCGCCGCCCCTCCGCCGATAAGCCCTCTCCCTCACCCAAAAGGAACCGGTACCCCACGCCGGGGACCGTCTGAATATATCGCGGATTCATCGGGTCGTCGCCGAGCTTCTTGCGCAGCCGGTTGACGATCACCCGTATGTATTCCTTCTCATCGCCGTATTCCGGACCCCAAACCCGCTGCAAGAGCACCCGATGGGTGAGAAGCTGCCCACATTTGAGAACGAACTCCCTTAAAACATCGAACTCGATGGAGGTGAGCTCCACGTCCTTCCCACCCAGAGTCGCCCGCCGCCCCCGGAAATCCACCCGCAGATCCCCGCTGACAAACGGCGGCTGATCCGAGGCGCTTTCCCGCCATCGCGCCCGGCGCAAGGCCGCTTCCACCCGCGCCAAAAGCTCCTTCTGGGAGAAGGGCTTGACGACATAGTCGTCCGCCCCGCAGCGGAGCATGCCCGTCTTCAAATCCTCATCCGCCACCGCACTCAACACGATTACCGGAACGTAAGACCACTCGCGGACCCGTTGGCAAACCTCGAAGCCATCGTATCCGGTCATCATCACATCAAGGATCAACAAATCCACCGATTCTTTCCGGGAGCGTTCAAGGGCCGTGCTTCCGTCTCGGGCTTCAATGACTTCATAACCGGAAAAGCGAAGGAGACAAGAGAGAGATCGAAGGATGGCGGGGTCATCATCGGCGATCAGTATGCGCGCTTTCGGCATGGTTCGTGCTCCTTGCCGGTCCTTGCCCTATAGGGCATCATCCCAATGATAAGAAACGAAGACCGCCAAGGAAACCGAGCCAACCCCCTTTCCGGATGAGGGCTAACCCCCAAAGCATCTTCCCCCATGGGGCATACCCCGAAAAGAGCGATTCCGCTTTGGAGCCTTCACCCTCAGGGTGAATACCATGATCACCTCACTCCGGACCTTGCCCCTCAGTCCCCCATATCCGCCGAACGATCCGGCTTCTTCGATCCCACCCACTCGAAAAGGTTTTCTTGGGAGACACCCCCAATCCCCCGAGAGAGGTTTCTTTGGCACTCTCTTCTTCAATCGCTGTTTTTGGGCATCCCGCCGCCATTGCCGAGGGCGGCGATTGCGGCTACAATGGGTGCAAAAGCAACGCCGGAAGGAGGGCCCATGATGTACCACAAGATGCTCGTCCCGTTGGATGGATCGGAACTGGCGGAGTTTGCTCTCCCTTATGCAGAGGAACTGGCGGGAAAACTGGGGACGGAGATCATCCTCGCCGAAGCGGTGAATTCGCCGAAAGAGGCCCTTGATACGGCGCTCCAAGTATACCTGCGCGGCGTCGCCGACGCCACCTCCGGGAACGTGATGAAACATGTGCCCGAACCGGGCGCCCCCGAGATCCGCGTCCGTACGGAAATTCTGGTGGGAGACCCGGCCGAAGCAATTCTGAACTATGTGGAAGAAAGGGGTATCGATCTCATCGTCATGGCAACCCACGGCCGAACCGGCATCCGGAGATGGGCTCTGGGAAGCGTGGCCACCAAGATCGCCACCGCCGCCGATTGCCCTGTGGTGCTCATCCGGGCCAAGGGCGCCCGAGAGGATGTCCGGGAGAAGGGCGCCATCCGCCGGATTCTGGTGCCGCTGGACGGCACAGCGGCCAGTGAGAAGATCCTCCCACATGCTCAGGAGCTCGTCACTCACTTCAAGGCTGAGGTCACCTTCTTTCAGGCGATCCAACCCCTTTACAATGCCGTGGCCACCACCGACGGGATCGTTTACGTTCCTTACACCCCCGAAGAGATGAAATCCTTCGTGACCAGTGCCGAAAACTATTTAACCCGCGTGAGCGCTCCCTTTCGCGAACTCGGGGTGCCGGTTCAGCAGAAGGTGACACTGGGAGACCCGGCGGAGGCGATCATCCGGTTTGCCGATGAGATCGGCGCTGATCTCGTGGCCATGGCGACCCACGGGCGCACCGGCGTCTATCGGTGGATGATCGGGAGCGTGGCGGATAAGGTCCTTCATGCGGGCAACACCCCGCTTTTCATGGTGAGGACCAAGGCAGAAGCCCCCGCATGAGGCGGAAGTGCGCGGTAAGGTCACCTAAGATGCATCGGTCACGAGCATGCGCCCATCCACAACCACATATCCTTGCCCCTGACCGAGCACCTTCACGGGATTGAGATCGAGCTCCTTGATCTGCGGCAGATCTTCCACCATGGCCGAGACCCTCAGCAAAAGTTCTTCCACGGATTCGATATCGGCGCGCTCGGAGCCGCGCCATCCTTCGAGGAGCTGATAGATCTTCACCGAACGCATCATCTCGCGCACGTCCACATCGGTGAGGGGATGGATGCGGAAGGTCACATCCTTGTAAAGCTCCGCATAGATGCCTCCCGTCCCGAAGAGGATGAGGGGACCGAATGAGGGGTCTTGAGTCAGGCCGATGAGCACCTCCACCCCCTCTTCGACCATCTCCTGAACCACCACTCCCTGCATCTCTCCAATCCTGCCGAGTTGCTCGATGCGGTCCTTGATCTGGGTAAAGGCCATTTCCACCTCATCGCGGGAATGGAGATCGAGGATCACCCCACCCACCTCCGTCTTGTGGGTGATGGTATCGGAAAGGAGCTTGACCGCCACCGGGAAGCGGATCTCCCTTGCCCGTTCCCCCGCCTCACGGGCGGTGTGGGCCACGGCGGAACGAACGAAGCGGATCCCGTAGCATTCCAAGACGCTGGCCAGCGCCCGGGCATCAAGCCAGAGGGGACGGGCGGGACTTCGAGAGAGGGCCTCTTCGATGATCCGGACCGCTTTTCGCCGATCGATATCGGTGAAAGCGGGGATCGTTCCTTCCGGACGTCTCAGCCACTCGCTGTACTGGCAAGCCTTCGCCAGAGCGGTGGCCGTATCTTCCGGGAAGGTGAACGAAGGAACCCGTCCTTCCCGATCCGAGCCGAGCTCATCGGGGGCGCCGCGCCATCCCATGAACGATGCCACGAGCGTCTTGCCCCGCTCGCGATAGCGCGGGGCGATCTCCCGAATGGCGGCGGCCACATCTTCCGCCCGGGTTCTGACCGGCGGGATGAAAATGACGATCAGCGTATCGATATTCTCTTCTTCGAGCAGCACCTCGAGCGCCTGACGGTACTCTTTCGCGCCCGGTCCGGGGGTCATATCGATGGGATTGGCCACACTGGCCTCGGCGGGCAGAAACTCGCGAAGCCGGGCGATCGTCTTTTCGGAAAGGGTGGGAAGGACGAGGTTCCGCGCCGCACATGCATCGGCGGTGAGGATACCCGGCCCTCCACCATTGGTGAGGATGGCCACCCGGCGCCCCTTCGGGAGGGGCTGATGGCAGAGCAAGCTGGCCACATCGAAGAGTTCTTCGAGGGTATCCACCCGGATGATGCCCGCCTGCCGGAAGAGGGCATCGGACCCCACTTCGGCGGTGGCCAAAGCCCCCGTATGAGAAGCCGCCGCACGGGAGCCCGCCGGGGTACGTCCGCTCTTGACCGCTACGATCGGCTTGACCTTGGAGACGCTCCGGGCGATCCGGGCGAATTTGATCGGGTTCCCGAAGGATTCCAGATAGAGCAAGATGACCTTGGTCATCGGGTCATCCATCCAGTACTGGAGGAGATCGTTACTGGAGACATCCGCCCTGTTGCCGATGCTCACAAAAGTTGAAAGCCCAAGGTTCAGGTCATCGGCGTATTCCAGAATCGCCAGCCCGAGCGCACCGCTCTGAGTGGCGAAGGCCACATTTCCGCGGGGCGGGAACACGGGAGAAAAAGTGGCGTTCATGCTCACGTCGGGATCGGTGTTGATCACGCCCATGCAGTTCGGCCCCACCATCCGCATGCCGTGGCTCCGCGCAAGATCGAGGAGCTTCTTCTGGCGCTGAGCCCCCTCGGGGCCGGTCTCCGCAAATCCGGCGGAGATGACCACCACCCCCCGCACCCCTTTCCGCCCGCACTGGCGCACCACATCGGGCACCATCTTGGCCGGAACGATCACGATGGCCAGATCCACATCCCCCGGAATATCTAGAACCGAAGGATAGGTCTTCACTGAAGCCACCACCGGGACCGTCGGATTCACAGGGTAAAGGACCCCGTTGAAGCCGCCCAATAGAAGGTTCTTGAAAACCTTGTTCCCGATCGTCCCCTCCCGATGCGAAGCCCCGATCACCGCAATCGAGCGCGGCCGCAGAAACGCTTGAAGGGAAGCAATGGACGCCAGTTTCTCCCGCTCGGCGGATTTGGCCTCCACCGCCGGAGTCGGGGCAAGGTCCATCACCATCTGATAGAGCCCCCCTTGCAATTCTTCCCCGATGTGAAATCCGCTGTGCTCGAACATCTCGATCATCTCTTTGTTCTCGGCCAGAACCTCGGCCTCGAACATCTTGATGCCCATCTCCCGGGCCCGAGCCACCAGATGTTCCAAGAGATGCGCCCCGATCCCCTTCCCCTGATAGGCGTCTTCCACCATGAACGCCACCTCGGCCCGATCTTGATTCGGGAAGCGGTAGAAATGCCCCAGCGCCACGATCTTCTCCTCTTCCCCCTCCCCGAGAGTGGCCGCGAGCGCAAAATCGTTATCGTAATCCACCGTGCAGAAACGCCGTGCTTCCTCCCGCGACATCTGGCTCAGTACATGGTGGAAACGGAGGTAAATCGTATGGCGGCTGAGGCGCGAAAATAGACCCATCAACCGCTCTTCATCCTCCGGAATGACCGGTCGAAGGTGCAGGGTGGATCCGTCTCGAAGGACCACTGCCGTAGTATGTTTGGCCAGAAACTCGGGAGTGACCGCCATCACGCTCCTCCTTCATCGGATAGCTGAAATCTTCCCACATCCACGAGGCCCTTATCCGTGAGCCGCAGTTCCGGAATCACCGGAAGGGAGAGAAAAGAAAGCAAAGTAAAGGGGGATTCAAGTGGGCATCCCAGATTGGCCACGATGCCTTTGAGGCCCTCAAGTTTCATGACCACAGCGCTCAAGGGTTCATCCGAGAGGAGACCCGCGATCGGCAGAGCCAGAGATCCCAGTATCCTCCCCTCGGCGGCCACCGCAATGCCCCCTTGCAAACGTTCCACTTCCTTGATGGCCGCGAAGATCTCATCATCATCGGCGCCGATGGCGATTACATTGTGCGCATCGTGAGCCACCGATGAAGCGATGGCCCCCTTCTTCAAACCGAATCCCCGGACGAGTCCCCTTCCGATATTGCCCGTGGCCTGATGTCTTTCCACCACCACGAGCTTGAGGAGGTCCTTTTCCACGTCCGGTTGAACGAATCCGCCGCGGACGGTGACTTCAACCTCGATCTTTCGGGTGATGATCTGCCCCGGCACGATTTGGATGGCGAAAGCCGTCGCCCCCTTTGCCGGCATCCGGAGGGCAAGCGGATCGAACGGCTTGATGTTCACCGTTCGGGAGAGCTTGGGATCGGAATAGGGATTCAAGGGAACGGCGATTCTTCCCTCCTGAGCCACCATCACGCCGTTGTAGAACACCCGATCGGCTTCGAACTTCTTCAAATCGTTGAAGACCACAAGATTGGCGCGGTAACCCGGCGCCACCGCGCCGAGTCCGTTCAGCCGATAGTGCTCCGCGGGGATGATTGTGGCCATCTGAATCGCCCTCACCGGATCGAGGCCGAGGGAGACGGCTTTGCGAACCACATCGTCCACATCGCCGTTCTTGAGGAGGTCCGCACAATCCCGTTCGTCCACCACGAAGAAACACCGCCGGTAGGTTTGATCGGTGACCAGCGGGAGAAGGGCTTCGAGGTTCTTCTCCGAAGACCCCTCCCGAATCATGATGTACATCCCGCGGGCAAGTTTTTCCCGCGCCTCTTCGAGAGAGGTGCACTCGTGGTCGGAAGAAATCCCGGCGGCCAGATATGCATTCAATTTCTTGCCGCCAAGTCCGGGGGCATGGCCGTCCAGAATCCGGCCGCGGAAAAGGTCGATCGTTGCCCAGAGCGAAGGTTCCCCGAACACGATGCCCGGGAAATTCATCATCTCCCCGAGCCCGATGATCATATCCATAGCCATGAGTTTGCGGAAGTCATCGGGTTCGATGCGGGCGCCGGCGGATTCGAGATGAGAAGACGGCACACATGAGGGAGCCATGCCGAAGATATCCAGAGGAAGCCGCTCCCCGAAATTGAGGATATACTTGATGCCGGCAACCCCGCACACGTTGGCCATTTCATGGCAATCGGTGATCACCCCCAGAACCCCTCGGGGCACCACGGCCCGGGCATACTCCATCGGATTCAGAAAAGAGCTTTCAATGTGAACGTGCCCGTCAATGAGTCCGGGACTGAGATACTTACCTTCGAGATCAATCACTTGTTGGCCCTCGCGATAATCCCCCACCCCGGCGATCCGCCCCTGTGAGATGGCCACATTGCCTTCCTCGATAGCGGCGGTGAAGGTATTGATGATCCGGGCGTTGGTCAACAAGAGATCGGCGGGCGCATCCCCGCGGGCGACAGCGGCCATTTTCTGCGCATCCATCACGCACCATCCTCCAGAACACATATATCCGGCAGATTTCGGTAATGCTCGTTGAAGTCCAAGCCGTAGCCGACGATGAATTTGTTCGGCACGGTGAATCCGAGATAGTCGATGGTCACCGGTACGCTTCGGCGCGAAGGCTTATCGAGGAGGGCACAGACCTTGATCGAAGCCGGCCCCTTGCGTCTCACATGTTCGATGATGAACGAGAGGGTAAGGCCGGTATCCACGATATCCTCCACCACGAGGACATGCCGCCCTTGGATGGGGCCTTTGAAATCATGGAGGAGCCGGACTTCCCCTGAGCTTTGGGTTCCCCCGCCATAGCTTGCCACTCCGAGGAAATCCACACTGAGCGGCATATTTAGGGCCCGCACGAGATCGGACATGAAGATAAAGCACCCCTTGAGCGCGCCGATGAGCACCGGGTCCCTGCCCTCGTAATCCGCCTGTATCCGAGCCGCGAGCGCGTTCACGGTTCGGGCAATTTCCGCCCGATTGATGAGCACCTGCGGATAAGCCACGGGCCCCCTCGCCCCGAAGTGTTTGCGTACCTAGACTAACAAAGTTGATCACGGTTGGCAAGCAAGTTCACATTGACTTCGGCCACTTGCCTTGTTACAATCGGAAGCTTGAGGCCCGGTATTCGCCCCCGGCCAAAGGTCCTTATCGGAGGGCGCCGGAAGGAGGGTTTGACGGATCATGTCCTCTCGCATCAAGACAAAGATTTGTGAAGTCAAGGATTTCCCCAAGCCGGGGATCGGCTTCAAGGATATCACCCCGGTCCTTCAAGACCCGGGGACGTTCCGCCACGCACTTCTGCTCATGGCCTCATGGGCATCCACCAAGAATGCCGATGTCATTGTGGGGATCGAAAGCCGCGGATTTATCTTCGGTGCGCCCATCGCGTTCCTCGTCAATGCCGGATTCGTGCCCGTCCGCAAGAAAGGGAAGCTTCCCCGTAAGACCGTTCGAGCTCAGGCGCCCAACGAGTATGCCGTGGAGCAATTCGAGATTCACGCAGAGGATATCCGCCCGGGTCAGCGAGTGATCATCGTGGATGATCTCGTGGCCACCGGCGGCTCACTGGCCAGTTCCATCGAGCTCGTGCGCAAGCTTCAGGGAGAAGTGATCGGAGCTCTGGCCGTGGTCGAACTCCGCTTCCTGAAAGGCGTGGAAAAGATCAAGTCCACTTACCCCGAAGTAGAGGTGTTCACCCTCGTCCAATACGACGAGGCGTAAGGAGAACCGGCTTTGTTCATCCTCTTCGAAGGTGTGGAAGGCAGCGGGAAAACGACTCAGGCGCGGCGGCTCTACCGCCGCCTTTCTCACCGGGGGCAAGAGGTGCTTCTCGTTCGGGAGCCGGGGGGGACGGCGGTAGGGAATGCCATCCGGCGGATCCTCAAACACAGGCTCGAGATCGAGTTAAGCCCCCTCACTGAGCTTCTCCTCTTCGCTGCGGCACGCGCCCAACTCGTCTCTCAGGCGATCCGTCCCGCCCTTGAAAGAGGGACCATCGTGATCGGGGATCGGTATGCCGAGTCGACGCTCGCATATCAGGGGTACGGACGGGGGATTGATCTCGAGGTAGTGCGAACGATCAACACGATCGCCACCGGAGGGCTACAGGCCGATCTGATCATTCTTCTGGATCTCGATCCGGAAAAGGGGCTCCTTCGAAAGGGGTCGGGGTATGGGAACGACCGGTTTGAAAGGGAAGCCCTCGATTTCCATCACCGGGTGCGGCAAGGATATCTTGAGATGGCCCGCTCCGAGCCGAAACGCTGGTTGATCCTCGATGCTTCTGCCTCCCCTCAGATCATCGCCGACACGGTGTGGGAACGGGTCCAATCCGCCCTCGGGAAGGAATGACTCCCCCGCGGGTCCACGATCCGAAGCAAGAATGGTTCGCTGAGGATTCGCAGTTGGAGAAGCCCGATCGTTCAGGGAGTAACGAGAGGGGGGTCTCTCGGCCGCATGCGGCCGAGAGACCCCCCTCAGAAGACCTCGAAAGCCCGAACTCGCTAGAACGGTGGATTGAAGGTGCTCTCGCTGATGCCCGGAGCGATCTCGACCACCGAGAAAGTCTGAGTCACCCGGCTCACGGCGGTCGGCTTCTCGCCGTACGATTCCCGCCCGTACACCACCTGATCCATCACGGAACGGCCGTCGACCCGGTACTCGATCTTGGTCACATAGTACCCCTTCTCTGCGTTCGGGTTCTTGTAGAAGGCATCGATATCGAGGGAGAAAACGGCGGATTTCCCGTCCTCGGAGATGCGGCCGCTCGCTTTGCCGGCGTCCTGACCACCGAAAAGGTTCTCGTAATATTCAGCCGGCATGATGGATGGAACGGTATTCCTCGTTCCATACATATAGAAGAGCGCCTTCCCCTCCGAGACGATCAGGGTCCGGTAGAGGCTTCCCCCTCGGTAGTAGTCGATCCGCATTCGGTTGCCCTTCCGCCAGATCTCGAACGGCGTGGGCCCATCCTTCGTCCCATCCGCATAGACGCTCGAGTATTCCCCTTTCAAGTGGAGCTCCGCCGCCGAGAGGAACGTGGCAAGCACAGCCCTTGCACTTTCGAGGTCGAGCGTCTCCGCCTCGGCAGAGGGGGAAGGGGATTCGGTGGGGGAGGGGGTCACACTTTTCGCCTCTCCCGTCGGGGAAGCGATCGTTCCCGCCGGCGTCGTCATAGATGTGGTCTTTGTCGGCTCCGGAGTGGTGCCGCCCTCTCCGGAAGACCCACAGCCGATCGCCGGTAAGATGGTCACAACCCCTATAGCAACCATCAATAGAATCGCGCTCCAACTCCATCTCGATCTCATCGATGCACCTCCGCTCAAGGCCGGTTCCTCCGAAGTCTACCCGGCGCCTATTTTAGCATCGGAAGGGGATATTTTGGAAGAAGCTCCGGATCGGGCACCATCGAACGCAAAAGGGGTTTCGCGTTCCATCCCCTTGGAACCATCTTTCCGACCCGGAGGCTCGGTGTTTGTGGTGGAGACGGGGGAGGCCCCGCTCCAAGCCTTCAGCACGGAGCGGGGATTTCAGTTGGGGGATTAGATTGAAAATACCGCTCCCCATTCCGGGGCTGCAAGATTGAGATGACTATGGAGCGCCGATATCCCACAGGGCAAGGCAGTTTTGCCTTGGAATTTGCGGGGAAAAACCTGTGTCGGACATCGCCACAATCCCTTACTCCCACCCCAATCGCTGTTTTGGTCACAACTTTTAAGCTGACCTATATTACAAACTTGTTATTATAGCCGTAGCGTAGCATAGTGGCGATTGAATGGAGGTGAAAATATGCCCCAACAATATTTAGCTGACTATGAAGAAACCCAAATACGAGGACTCCTTGATGAGCTTGACCTACCTCCCGTAAACTGAACCACTTTCAATGAGAGGATCCGGAAGTTAAGATGTAGGAGAGAAGGAGGGATCCTTTCGTGAAGCAGAGACGGCACACAGAGGAACAGATCGTGGGGATAGTGAAGAGCGTGGAAGGGGGGAAAGGATTGTGGGGTGTGCCTGTACTCATTCCCTAAATAGAGTCCCGGCGGAAAGAGGAGTTCTCAGGCAAAACAGAGCTTGGTCGTTGGGGCTCTCCAAAGTATTTGGGTGCAACGCTTACCTGGTGTTCATAACGCTTGACGTTATTATCGCAACGAGTTATCATAACCACATGATCCAGAGCTTCGGCGACAAAGAAACCGAAAGGATCTTTTCGCGACAAGGCTCACGAAAGCTGCCAAAGGCTGTCCAGCGGATCGCTCTGCGTAAGCTTGCCCTGCTCGATGCAGCAGATTCACTCAAGGACCTTGTACTTCCTCCAGGTAATCGGCTGGAGCAGTTGAGTGGTGATCGCGCTGGTCAGCACAGCATTAGGATCAATGATCAATGGAGAATCTGCTTCCGTTGGAGCAACGGCGACGCTTATGACGTTGAGATAGTGGACTATCATTAGGGGGCAATATGTCTGAGCAAAAGCTACCACCAGTACATCCTGGCGAAATTCTGTTGGAGGAGTTCCTGAAGCCTATGGGCATCAGCCAGTATCGTCTTGCCAAGGACATTAATGTGCCTCCACGCCGCATCAACGAGATCATCCATGGTACACGATCTGTTACTGCCGACACAGCTCTCCGGCTCTCCCGATACTTTGGCACTTCGGAGCGATTCTGGCTCAACCTCCAAACTCGCTATGACATCGAAGTGGAGAAAGACCGCCTCGGCGACAGTCTAGAAAGAGAAATCCCTTCGCTGGTTGGTTCAAAAAGGACATAGCCGACACAGAGCCCCAACCATTCACTGCCAACCGACCTTGGGGCCGGGCCTTAATATGAATGAGTAAGTACCGGCCCAAGGGCAGGCTGGGCTTGGTCGTTAGGCGGGCGCTAGCGAGGTGAAGGTGAAACCAAGGCGAATTGAGGTCAATGACCTGATGCAACGGGGCTACGTATATTGGTTGACGGAGCCTATGGGTCGGAATTTCCACCCGGACTTCCGCCCCGAACTCACGCCCAAGGAGATGTTAGAGCTTGGCGTCTTCGGCGGCAAATACATGACTGACTGTGCCGCGGAGTACCCTGAAGACTGGTTCACGAACGCCAAGCTGTGCCATGAGAGACACAATCCCGAGCTGAACTTCTTCGGCGTGAACGCGTCACAGCCCCTTTCAGTGTGGAGGGCCAGGGGGTGGATTTACCATGAAGACCCGCGAGGCTGGTTTCAATGGTATTGCCGTTACTTCTTGGGGAGGCGCTGTCCCGATGATGAGCGGCAGATTCGACGGTGGCAGGCCATGCGACGGCACGTGGTTCAACTGGCCAAGAGCTGCCGACCGCGTGATTTAAACTGTCGCCGCAAGCAGCGACAGGCGCTCCTCCATTGGGCCTACGATTCGCGTAAGATTTGAGTGAGGGTAATCACATCCTATGATCGAACACAAGGCCGGATTATGCAGCGCAAGTCGCCTGACACAAACGGTTGCAGCGGAGGGCGTTTCGCTGCTGCTGGACTGACGCGTTAGGCCGTGATCGAATCGGTTCGCAGCATGAGGAGATTCCCCGAATGGACATTCCCCGGATCTTCAACATCACCGAAAGCGCTCACCGCATCCACAACCCGTTCACACCCGAAAAGCTCGCCACTCTCGGTGCGGCGCTGCGTCTGGAAAGGGGGGCCCGAGTGCTCGACCTCGGCAGCGGCTCGGGGGAGATGCTGTGCACATGGGCACGCGATTACGGAGTCATCGGCGTCACCGATCGTGTCAAGTTCATCCATGGCGATGCTACCGGCTATGTCTCTGACGTGAAGGTCGATGTGGCGGCCTGTGTCGGTGCCACGTGGATCGGCGGGGGAGTCGCCGGCACGATCGAGCTTCTGTCACGAAGCCTGCGCCCCAGAGGGATCATCCTCATCGGCGAGCCCTACTGGCGGCAGTTACCGCCGACGGAAGACGTTGCCAAAGGGTGCCTTGCCCACTCGATCTCCGACTTTCTCATGCTCCCGGAACTTCTCGCGTCTTTCGGCCGCCTTGGCTACGATGTCGTGGAAATGATTCTGGCAGACCAAGACAGCTGGGACAGATACGAGGCGGCCAAATGGCTCACCATGCGCCGATGGCTTGAAGCCAATCCCGCGGACGAGTCAGCCAAAGAAGTTCGAGCCCGACTAGCCTCGGAACCCGTGCGCTACGCCACTTACACGCGCGGATACTTGGGCTGGGGTGTGTTCGCGCTGACGGCGCGGTGATGAGAGGGTTACAGGGCGACTCAGAAAGGCGGGGAATCCAATAAGGCGGAGGGTTGCTAAACGGGCGTTTAATAGGGTTATTGCTCTATTTCAAAATAGCCCTGCGGGCAGGCGGATCCGGGCTGTCAACGGCTATCGGGCTTTTGTGCCCCATCCCTTGCCGCCGAAGCTTGACTGGGATAATGCCCTGGTATCCTTGACTTCCGGAGCCGACCTGGCGCTGGGAACGCTTGCCGGTCTCGGTGAGAATCTACCCAATCCCCATCTGCTCATCTATCCCTTCATCAGGAAGGAAGCGGTCCTTTCCTCGCACATTGAGGGTACGCAATCATCGCTTTCGGAGCTCCTATTGTTTGAGGCAACCAGGGCAGAGAAGCAGCGAGACGTAAGGGAAGTGCAGAACTATGTCCGCGCCATGGAGTACGGGCTGAAGAGGCTGAATGAACTGCCTTTGAGTCTGAGGCTCTCTCAGAGGCACGATCCGGACAATGCCCCAGCGCACCGTTCATGAAGAAGTCCGCCCTTCCTTTGCCTGCATCCTTTTCCTTGGGCACAGCGAAAAGTGGGGGAAAACCGCTGCTACCATCCATATGTAGGTCAGGATATCAGCGGGTGAGAGAAAATTTGTGGCGCTCTGGATATAGGCCCCATGGTAGTGTCCCTCGAGATAGCCTGTAGCAAACTGATTGGCAGCAAACAGGATGGTCATCAACCCCATTGCCCAACACAGGAGCGAAGGGTCACGGCGATACTTTCGGACCCAATAGAACAAATAGACCAGTAAAAACACCACACCCGTGGTCAGACCTCCGGCATAGAAGATGACGGCCTTCGTGCCCTCGTTCACTCCCGGCGGAAGCGTTATCGATGGATTGATGCCCCAGAAACCCACCTCGAGCTCGCCGAAGGGGACTCCCCTGATGACCGCCGTCAGAATATGTGCCGCCTCATGGATAAAAACCACGGCGATCGCCAGTGAAATGATGTAGAGCCCCATATAGCCCCCCTGGCGCCAGTTGAGTCTGAGCCTCATCATCTACGTGACCTCATTTCAAAGGTTATCTTCCCTCACCTGCCCGATGGTCAGCACCAAGGCCATCTTGTGGCTGGGGCTGCAAACTCCAAACCCCAGCCTCTACCCGGGGAATACCGCCCGGTCAACGATATCTATCGTTATGAGCATATCATGATCCCCGCTCCGCCTGTAGAGGGGGGCGGTGCCCCGGATGCCGGATCGGGCGGGGCGGGATTCGTCAGGGGGCCAATTCACACCCGCCCCTCGACCAAAAGCCCGCGCAGCCGGTCTTGTGAATCTCAAAAGCCGCCCGGCGTTCACCTCAGGGATCCTTCCCCTCGGAAGGATCCCAAGAGGGCCCATCATCCGCGGAGCCTCGGGCATCGGAAGCATACGGCTCTATCAACCGCTTCTTGAGTTTGGCGCGCGAGGATCAAGGTGAACTCGAAACTGGATGAGACGACGACCCCGGGGCCGCCGGTGGACATGACTTGCGGGAAAGGGAATCCACCGGAAGCTCCCCCGGGGCGCTTGACAGGTATACGCGATCCGTATACACTGGCCGACACACCGGAGCACGGGAGCGAGGCGGACCGATTGGCGATCCGGAACTTCTTGAACACCCTGGCCGAGGTCGCCCTGTCCGTCGCCTCCCGCTCCCTGAAAAAGGAGGAGCGCTGATCCCATGCGGGCCGTGGCCTACCTTCGGGTCTCTTCACCTTCCCAGATCGAGGGGTATTCCCTCGACGCCCAGAACGCCTCTTCCTGGAGCTCTGTAAGAACCGCGGCTGGGAACCCGTGCGCATCTACCGCGAGCCCACCGCAGCCAGAAGCCATGCCCTCTGCCCCGCCCGCAGGGGCTTCCATCCCCTGGTACGTGCTTCGACGCAGCGCAGCCAGATAGGCGGGCCGGTACGTTCTGCCGGCGCATAGGTTCTCAGTACGAAAAGCTCCGGCAACAGCGCCTTCAGATCCGCCAGCGCCCCCTCCCATAGCCTTTCGGGATCGGTCCACAGGATCGCGCAGGGTTGGAACCTGATCCCCCTTGGTGAAGGAGCCGGCACTGCGGACGGCATGGCACAGGGCACCGGCCACCGTCTCGGCAGCACCACCTCTTTGGGTGGCCCTTGCCTCCCTTTGTATCACCGCGCTGCTCGTCTTCCGTTTTCTCATAGACAGAACCAGGGCAGTGCCATCACTTTTTCGTGAATCTCCATTGGCTCCCGACACCAGCAGATGATATAGCCCCGCTCCACCTGCTTGGGGTGCAGCTTGATGAAGGAGAGTAGATGGCGCGCGTCCCGCAGGTCGGGATGCTCGGTTGCCTTCACTTCGATGGGCGTCAAGGTGTCGCCCCGCTCGATGATGAAATCCACCTCCGCCCCATCACGCGTGCGCTGGTAATGGAGCCGGCCATCGCCCAGATATTGCAGGCGTTTCCACAGCTCTATGCCCACCCACTGCTCAAAGAAAGCCCCCGGATTCACCTTCACCACTTCCGGCGAGGGCGTGAGCCCGGCGGCCGCATGACGCACCCCAAGGTCAAAGAAGAAGAACTTGGGGGTGGAGAGGAGGTTCTTGCGCGGACTCTTGGTATATACCGGCACACGGAAGCCCACGAACATGTCCTCCAGCAGTTGATAGTATGCCTTGACCGTCGGCTGGGAGATGCCCGTCTCCTGGGAGATCGCCGCATAGTTCAGAATCTGGCCCGATTCGGCGGCGGCAAACTGCAGGAAACGCAGGAAGGCCCCCCAGTCCTTGACCAGGGCTTCCCGACGAATCTCCTCCTCCAGATGCACGATGGAGAAGGCCCGGAGCAATTCCGGCCGGTCCTTCTCCTCGGCGGCCACGATCCCGGGGAGAGATCCATAGGCTAACCTTGTTTGCAGGTCCCAGGCGGGGAAGGGCCGCGGCGGCGCGTCTCCATCCCGCCAGGGCAGGTCCAGCGGTGAAACCGCATACGGGATCCGCGGCGATGTCGCCGGGTGTTCGGCCAGCGTGAGCGGATAGAGCCGATGCATGAAGCTGCGGCCCGGTAGCAGATTGGCGCCGGTGCGGCGCAGTTTGCGCGCCGAGCTGCCGCACAGCACGAACCGCCACCGCTCCTTGTCGCTGTCGTACAGGTGCTGTACGGCGTCGAAGATGGCCGGCACGGACTGCACCTCGTCCACAAACACGAACTGCCCGCGTTTGTCGGAGGGCAACGCCCGGCACAGCTTGATGAACTCACCCGGCTGGGATAGATGGCGGGACCGCTCCTCGGGGTTTGAGAGATCGATCCGCAGCGCCTCGGGCGGGAGCAACGAATTCAAGAGCGTGGACTTCCCCGTCTGACGCGCCCCGAACATCAGATGGACGAAGGGGCGCTTCAGCTTCTCCCGCAGCGGGCCGGCATACCAGCGGTCAAACATGATTCCTGCTACTATATCTATAGACTTTATTTTTGTGGCCTAATTCTAAAATCGTATTGGCTCCTTGTCAAGCCCCTTCTGCCCTCGAAGAGGCCATGGCTTCCCTCGCTTTGCGCTTCTCCGCCAGAGTCAGATGATAGTCGTTGATGCGGTCTCCGGGCTGGTAGCTGGGGATGTCCTTCCCCCCAAAGCACGGGCCGGGGATTCACATCATGCGCAACGGCCTATCGGTCGGAAGCGACGCTTTGGCTCTCCTCTAGCCCTGCCCATCAGCCGATCGCCCTGAAAACGGCCCCGAAGGAGAGCTCTTGCCACCGCTCGTCAAGCCGCCAGCGCCGGTGACCGGGCGGGCCGGTCAAGGGATCGGCAAATTCCTCTGGGGGCTCTGCGTGCTTCGATCGCCAGGCATTCCCGGATGAATTTGTCCACCACCAGAAACCGCCCCCCTCCTCCCAAAGGGAAACAGCCCTTTCATCTACCATATGCATCTCTTCATCGATGAATGGGGTGCTTATATCTCCTTTTCGCTGAGCTACTGCTCGTGAGAGAATCTCGACCGTCAACAGGCCCGCTCTATAATGAAATAAAATACCTCGGGGAATTCTTAACACCTGAAGGCCAGCTGCGGGGCTGTTCAAGAGAGAAGCCCTTTCGACCCCTTAAAAAGTGTAGGGCCGTCGCGGACAACTGAAAGCTCGGACAAGCCGATCCAAGTGATGAGGGCGATAGTTCGTGGCGGCCATCGTTCCCCCCTCTGATTTTACTTGGTACAGTCAAAAGGAGGCCCGTAGTTCGCTACATCGGCAGCGACTGTCCCGAAACCCGAGATCCGAATCGTCCCATCGAGTGGATGGGACCGGAGGCCGCTGAAGTAAATCGACACCTCGTGAGCGGTCAAACCGTATACCTGAAAAAGGATGCCTCAGAAACAACAGACCGCTATGGACGCTTGCTCCGCTATGTTTTCCTTCCGGATGGAACCTTCGTCAATGCCGACCTTGTGCGGCTCGGGTATGCTCAAGTTTCCACTTATCCGCCGCATCTCCGCTACCAATCGCTCTTCTTGGAGATGGAAGGGGAAGCCAGAGTGGAAGGGTGCGGCTTATCTGCTTGCTTTTCCTCTTCCTTTTGTTCGGATTGCCGATTTGGGCGCTCTATGACACCCGTGCCATTTGGTACTCAAGCGCCGATTGGCCTTTGATGATCGTGGTTCTCTTGTTTCAGCTCGTTGTTCTGGGGATACTCGTAAACCACTCCAGTTCAGTTCATGTCCGGACCGAACTCGGCAACACCTTGGCCGAACTTTCCGCTATCGAGCACCAATTAGGGCGTTTGCGCACCGATAATCCCGAAGCAGTAACCCAAAAGACGGTGGATGAGCTACATGAGCGGTTTACTCAGGCTAAACCTTACAAGATCGGATTCAGACATTTCGCAGGATTCATACCGTGGTACGATGTGCTCTACCAATTCAATCGAAATCCGCCCCCTGAAGCCGAAAACTCATCCGCAGGATCCTTTCCCCTGCCATTCCTTATGGAATGGGACTCCTGAACCACCGGTGCTCACTGCTTGGTGATGCCCACCGTTGACCGGTGACCGTGTGGGAACCAAAGGGGATGATGATTTGCGGTCAAGGGACTTTCTCTGCCCCGAAAAAGCACCCTGCTGCAGCACGGGACTCATCGGGCGAACATGTTCGGCATCGGTTTAGCAACGTAAATGATTATTATAAAAAGGTAGCTGTAAAAAGAAACCTCCAATCATCTATTGAACGAGCGTCTTCAGCAAAAAGAGGGCGGGGGGTAGGGAGATACCTCTCTCCCCGCCCTCCGTCAAGGTGCATGGGCTCAAAGAACGCTAGACCCCTCTGGATTGAAAGGAGAGGAGACATCGCCCCGGAAGGACGTTAAAAGACAGGCCTTGACAAATCCGGCCTGCGTGGAGTAGTTTACCTAAAATTGCTATGGCGCTGCTCGTGTTACCGGACGGGTGAGTGAACATGCTCGAAACGAGGGGACGATGGCCACCGAATGGCTGAGGGTCGTTGAAGCGGCGCAGTACCTGAAGATGGGCAGATCGACCGTCTACAAGCTAGCCCAGGAAGGGAAACTACCCGCGCACAAGATCGGGTGGCAATGGCGGTTCGATGCGAAGGAACTCGACCGGTGGATCAAGTCCGGGAAGCCGGCTTCTCATAAGAAGCGCAGATGATGAATACGGATGGGGAAGGGCGGCATTACGTTCACAAATCAATTACCCAAAAGGCGGCCGACGGCGCGGTCAGAAAAGCTGGTTTGGCCAAGCGCGCGACGTGCCGCACCTTTCGGCATTCCTTGCCACCCCGCTGCTCGAGAGCGGTTACGATGTCCGAACAGTTCAAGAACTGCTGGAACACAAGGACGTCCGCACGACCATGATCTACATGCACGTCCTCAATTAATAAGGGGACCATGGGGTGAGGAGTTCGATCGATGGCCTGTAGTTCTGCTGATGCATTCTGTAAGAAGATGGCCTTCCTCCACATCGCGCATTGGGCGCAAACCACTGCTAGCCCATTCAATAAGGCAAAGGAAAGGCATGTGCCCTCCGGCTTAGGCGAAGGTGGACAAGTTGCCTTCGCTGGGTGATACAGTCCGTCCAATCATTGTTAGACGCCCTGAAAGGAGGAACCATGGGTTCCCATGCCGAGTATGGGAAACGTGTCTTATCTCGAGTCACTAATGGCGCCGTGAAAGAGAATGGCCCTTCGGTCCAAGTAGATTTTGGGGCCGGTCAGCCCGGCAGAATTGATGGTGTCCTTGGCGGGGAAATAGCCATCGAGATGGAGTCGCGGACTTCCAAGCAGATTCGAGGTGCTATACTTGATTTGATTTGGCACCCGTACCCGAAGAAGCTTCTAATCCTTCTGCCGGTTCACATGTCGAATCCCGAAGTAGCCGTAAAGCAATCCGAGAACATTCTGGCCCGCTTTCTTCCCCGTAGCAACTTCCGGGTTGTGTTGCTCCGTGGTAGTGGAGATAAGCCGAGTCTTCTCGATCACGACACATCTCTTTTAGCGGATGCTCTCGCCCAACTTGGTTACAAGAGTCAGCAACTTGAGCAACCGTCAGCTGATCAGAGGAGAGTCGCGGATAGGGGCACCAGATCCGGTAAGTCACATACGCAAACAGGACAGGAGAAAGAGAAATACAAGGCGTTGGCGAACCACTTGCAGAATTCCCATCCTTCCCAGAAGGAACTCACGCTGACATTCACGGAGATCGAAAAACTAATCAAGGCCCCCCTTCCTGAATCCGCGTTCAAACATCGCGCGTGGTGGTCAAATCAGACTGATGTATCGAAAAGGCCCCAGGCTAGGGCTTGGATCAGCGCAGGATTTCAAGTTGATAAGGTTCGCCTAGACAAACAGAATGGACAGGTATGGTTTAAACGCCGTTGATTGGTTTCAAGACCGGAGCGGCAAGGACGCCGAACCAGGAGGGCTGTACGAAAACCACGCGTAAACTCGCGGCCTGTGAGCCGCAGCGTTCGGGAAGGAGGAAATATGGCAAAGAAAGAAAAGAAAGGGGTAAAGATCGAAAGGGACATGCTGAGTATGGCTTCGGAGTTTGCCGTGGCAAGTGAACTGGCACGGAGGAATATTTACGCTCAGCCGACTTTCGGACATCTCAAAAAGACAGACCTACTAATTATGGGAAAGGAAGGCAAGCTTTTGAAAATCGAAGTCAAAGGCAAGCAGGGAAAGCAATGGCCCAACTGCAAAGGTATATCAGACAGCAATTCGGTCATGGTGCTTGTGGACTTTGCCGGCAAGAACGATAAAGAGCGTCCGGATTTCTATGTTCTCACCCTTGATGATTGGCGCAATTTCGTCGATAACCTTATCGCCAAGCGCTCTGGCGAGCGCATCGAGCGCAATCGCGAGTATGTCCCCGTCTGGAAGGATCAAGTCAAAGGCGGAAAAACATACGAAGGAGCCGGAATTGCCGTTGATGATATAGCTCACTGCAAAGAGGAATGGGGGAAAATTGAAGAGCTTCTGAAATGAAATCTCCGAATAAGCGGCTCCTCCAGATCGCCTATGAACCCGGCTCCAGGTGTGAGCCTCGGCGTTGGGCATCTCGACCGATTAGGTGTATTAGTCTAGACTTAAGCTGACATTCAGGCGGCGACCGAATGAACTTGAGTTCCCCCTCAGATGCGACTCGGTCCAGCACCGGGATGATCCTCTTCGCGGGTAAACTCAACTCTATTGCGATTCCTTCTCGATTGAAGCCATCAACGACCGTGCGCCCCTCCGACTTCCTTCAGGATGCGCACAATCTGATGTTCGCTGAACCTTGATCGCTTCATGCTTTGGAGTCCTCCTTTTCTGCCTGAGAACTCTACTGGTCACCGGGACTAATTTAATTTAATGATTGAGGAGCGACCACGGCCAGTGGGAAAATATATTACCTTATCCGTTGACCCCCCGTAACTCTCAGGGTTACAATAGTAACCAACATGAGCACGACCAAAGGGAACAAGAATCTCTCCGCGATACTTTTTGGCAAAACCCGGCGGGCAGTCCTTTCTCTCTTGTATGGCCACCCCGACGAATCTTTTTACCTGCGCCAGATTGTCCGAAGAACCGGCATGGGGCTGGGTCCAGTGCAACGAGAATTGAAACAGCTCGCCGATGTTGGCCTCATCCGACGCACCGCGCAGGGACGTCAGGTATATTTTCAAGCCAACCCGGATTCACCGATATTCAAGGAGCTTAAGAGTTTGATCACCAAGACCGCTGGCATTGCTGAAACCCTGCAGAGTGCCCTTGGACCGATTTCAGACCGCATCAGCATAGCCCTAGTCTATGGCTCTTTTGCCCGGGGGGAGGAGAATCACCGGAGTGATATAGACCTGCTTGTGATTGGCAGTGCCTCTTTTGCCGAAGTGGTTAAGCTGCTTCGCAGTGCACAGGAGACGCTGGGAAGGGAAATCAACCCGACCGTCTATCCCGTGGAGGAATTTCGTTCCAAGGTTGCGGAAGGGCATTATTTCATCCAGAATGTCCTCAACGGTCCCAAGATATTCGTGATTGGAGATGAAGATGAGCTTGAACGACTGGCTGGATAAGGGCTGGCTGGTCCAGCACCGACCTGACCGCCGGGAAGTCAGGGAGTTATTGGGCATTGCCGACCGGGCTATTGCCGACGCCGAGGTCAAAGAAATCAGCCCTGACGCACGACGCAGCATCGCCCACAATGCCGCTTTGCAACTGGCTATTGCCGCTCTGGCGGCTACTGGTTACCGTGCCGGGCGTGAAGCTCACCACTACCGTGCCATCCAGTCCCTGTCCTTTACCATCGGCGCCAGCACTGACCTGGTTGACCAGCTGGATAGCTTCCGCAAGAAGCGCAATATCAGCGACTATGAGCGTGCCGGTGCGGTATCTGAGCAGGAAGCCAGAGAAATGCTGGCTTTGGCAAAGTCGTTACGTGAAACGGTAAGAGCATGGCTAAAGAAAAATCACCCGGAGCTTATTTGATTAATCTACTGTATTGCCTATGTTGATGGAGGTTGAGTATTATTAGCCTGGGTTAATCTATTGGAACGAACAAATACATGGCTATGCAATCAATATTTATTACTAACGACCCGAATAAAGTCCTCAAAGAGAGAATCTCGGAACTGATAGGGTTCAGCAAGGCCCTGAAGTTCCTGATTGGTTTCTTTTACTTTTCCGGGATTCGCGGGCTCTATGAAGCCATTAAGAACAACCCGGGTCTCAAAATGTATGTCCTCGTTGGGCTGAACGTAGACAAAGTTAACTACAGTATCATTGAGTATGGTCATACGGGCAAGCTGGACGGTAAAAAGCATCAGGCTCAGTTCAAAGATTCAATTATCAAGTCCATCAACTCGGATGAATTTGACAACCCCGAATTTTACGAGCAAGCCAAATTCTTCATTCAAGCCATCCTCGACGACAGGCTGGTCATCAGGAAAACCAGAGAGCCTAATCACTCCAAGTTGTATTTCTTCAAAATCAAGGATGAGCTGCAAGCTTTGAAAAAGTGCTGCTTCATCACCGGGAGCAGCAATCTCACCAGGGCTGGTTTATCCCGGCAAAACGAATTTAACGTTGAAATCAGCGATTACGGAACGAACGAAGCCGAGCAATATTTCGATGAGCTCTGGAAACCTGAAAACTCGGTAAAGATTACAGAAGATGCCGTCTTCAAACGTGAATTGATAGAGGTGTTAATCAGAGCCACCTTGCTGGCTGAAGTCACGCCGTATGAGGCTTTTGCCTTCGTTCTAAAAACATATCTTGAACTGCACAAGTCGGTGAGCCTGAAAGAATACGTTTTCCAACTGCTTGAGGCGAAGGGGTATCGGAAATATAAATACCAAATAGACGCTGTGGCTCAAGCCCTCAGCATCATCGAGCAGAACGGCGGCGTGATTATCTCCGACGTTGTTGGCCTGGGTAAGAGTATCATTGCCGGCATGGTGGCGAAATGCCTTAACAAGCGGGGCATTATTATCTGCCCGCCAGCTCTTATGGGCGGCATTGATGACAAAGGTGAAAGAACGGGCTGGGAGAAGTACCGGCATGATTTTGAGTTGAACTTCTGGGAAATCCGCTCGCTGGGTCTTGAGAGCCTCAGAGCCACGCTGAACCTGGTGCAAAATGAAAAGGACTACGAGGTAATCATCGTTGATGAAGCCCACCGCTTCCGCAACCAGGACACAGAAGCCTACGAAATCCTCAGCAATATCTGCCGGGACAAGATAGTCATTCTGCTTACCGCCACCCCGTTTAACAATACCCCGGCTGATATCTTCTCTATGCTGAAGCTTTTCATCGTGCCCGGCAAGTCGAATCTTACCTTATCGAATAACCTCGATGATAAATTCCGCCAATACAGCCAAGTATTCAAGCGGCTATCCAATATCAAAAAGAACCACAGCTCATCGGACAAAAAGAAGAGGGAAAGTGCTCTGGTAGACTATAAGACCTTATTTGGGTCGGACAAGATAGACTTGAAGAAAGTGACCGAAAGAGCCAAATACCTTTCGAGGGATATCCGCAATGTAATCTCCCAGGTGACCATCCGCAGGAACAGAATCGACCTGAAAAAGGACCCCGAATACTCAAAAGAAATCTACGAGTTGTCCGAGGTCAAGGACCCAATAGAAGCTTTCTTCGAGCTGACTCCGGAACAATCGGCATTCTACGACAGGGTGATTAAAGAGTTCTTTGGTGAAGATGGCCAGTTCACCGGTGCCATTTATCGACCTTATGTATATGAAGCAGGCAAGATTGACCTACCAGAGGATAAGCTGGGTGAAGAGGAAAACCGCGAAGCCCTGATGCAGAAAAACCTGTATGATTTCATGCGCCGGCTTCTGGTGAAGAGGTTTGAAAGCTCATTCGGAGCGTTTGAACAGAGCATCAGGAACTTCAAATCCATAACGGAAAAGGTACAGCAGTTCATCAAGAACAGCGGCGGGAAATACATCCTCGACCGTAAACTGATTGACCAGATATACGAACTGGACGAAGATGAGATAGCGGAAAAGCTTGAAGAGTTTGAAGCGAAACTGGTCCCGGGGGTTTACCCCAAGCACTTCAAGGTCTATAACGTTGACGAATTTGCCGAAAAAGATAAGTTTCTGGCTGATATCCAGAGCGACCTTGAACTCTTCGACCACATCCTCAAGGAGCTGGACCGGTTGAAGCTGGTGGAAAATGACCCCAAGCTGGCCAGACTATCCAGGGATGTGGCACAGATAATGAAGACCAAGGATAGTCCCAAAGAGCCAGCCAGAAAAATAGTTATCTTTTCCGAGTACATAGACACGGTGAAATACGTTGAAGAGTATCTGGAGAAGAAATTCCCCGGCCAGCTAATCAGTGTCAAGGGAGACTTCAGCAAGAGCAAGGCTACCGAGATAATCAGCAATTTTGACACTACCTATAAGAACCAGAGCAATAGATATCAAATTCTGCTTGCTACGGATAAGATGTCGGAAGGATTCAATCTGAACCGTGCCGGCGCGGTAATTAACCTTGATATCCCCTGGAACCCCACCCGTGTCGTACAGCGCGTCGGCAGAATTAACCGCATCAGCAAAAAGGTCTTTGATAACCTGTATATTTATAACTTCTTCCCGACCTTGCAGGGCGCCGAATACGTTAAGAGCCGGCAGATTGCTACCGAAAAAATGTTCCTGATTCATAATACCCTCGGGGAAGACGCCAAAATATTCGAGCCGGATGAAGAACCCACCGCCGCCAGGTTGTTTGAAAAGATTCAGGAAAACCCGGATAACCTTGAGGAGGAGAGCTTCCAGACCAGCGTCCGCCGGATGTACGCCGGAATTGACGAGGAGACGAAGCAGAAAATCAGGAACCTGCCGTCCCGAAT
>DAOTYO010000013.1:0-115260 GCA_034434815.1 Dehalococcoidia bacterium | reverse complement strand
CAAGAGAAGGCGGATCCGGAGAGCGGCAGGGCTATTGCACAGGTGCGCCGATATCTCCTGAACAAATAACCCGGCAATGCCATTTCTCACAGGAAGCCCGTAGCGGACATGACCGTAGATAAGACCGGCCGGACGAACCCACAGCCCTGGATTTTACGGAGGCCTTCCGGCTTTGGTCGGTCCCCACCAATGCAAATCGCCCCTTCGCCAAGGCTCTGAATGCCCTCGCTCACTCAAATCGCTTTCTAACTTGATCATGAGATGCTCGGAGGTGCCCACCCACCAAAAGTCGACAGTTACCGGGAGATAAATCCCGGTTTACAAAGGCGGGTTTTGGCGATAGAATAGATTTGCTTTGGGGCGATTAGCTCAGCGGCTAGAGCGCTTGCTTCACACGCAAGAGGCCAGAGGTTCAAACCCTCTATCGCCCAGTGGAATTACGCCCGCGACGTAAGCCGCAGGCTGAAGCGATAGAAGGGGGGCGTCCGCTTTGCGGACGCCCCCCTCGGCTTTTGAATCGGGGGCCTGCCCTGTACATTATCCGTTCATCGCTCATGCCGCTGCCGGTGCTTTACTCTCTTCGGATTCATAGTAGATGGGCGGGCCCATCTCCCGAAAACTGAAGCTGGCAAAAGCGCGGTGGCCGTTGTAATCCAGCACCCGAAGATCGTCCGTCTCGTGAAGGTCTTGGCAAACCACCTCGAAGTGATGCCCGTAACGCGCTTTGGCCAGTTCCACCGGCAATTCGGCCGCCACGAACTTGCTGATCCCTTTTGAGTTGAGCCTTTCGAGAAGCCGCGGATTGGTCACCGAATCCCATGTGCTCAGAACCACCAGCGGACCCGTCGCCGTGAACAGAAAATACGCTTTCATCCTTGATCTCCTTTCTTTCTCAGATCTGATCTCCCGTAAGTTCGAGAATACGTCAGTCCCCAAAGCCGAGCCGGGAAGCGGGATCCCTGCGGACTTACTTCACCTTGATGTCGATCTTCTTGGGCGTGACCTCGGGCGATTTGGGCAGATCAATTTCGAGCACGCCGTCCTTGTACTTCGCTTCAATCTTCTCGATGTCCACCGAAACGGGAATGGTGAGAGAGCGGAAGAAGTTCCCGTATGAGCGTTCGCAGCAGTAGTATTCTTCCTCCTTCACTTCGGTTTCCGCCTTCCGTTCCCCTTTGATGGTGAGGGTATTGCCCGTCACAGAAATATCGATGTCCTCTTTTTTCATCCCGGGCAACTCCACCTTCACGATGAATCTATCCTCTTTCTCGATCATGTCCACAGGGGGTGCCCATGTCATCTCGGTGGATAGCGGCCGCCTCCACATCGAAGGGAACAAAGAGGGTCTGCCGAAGATCTCATCGAATCGCCTTTCCAATTCCTCCATCGTCTCGAACGCACTCCAGGGGCGGATGCCCCGGCCGGGTCTCCATACTTCGATTGCCATAGCTTCCCTCCTTTTTATTTTGGACTGAACAAATCGGGGGGTCCCGCTTCCCGCGCAATTTCTTTAGCCTTGCTGAATCTCAGATCCAGAGCTTGCCGCGGTAAATCTCACACGCGGAGGGTTGCGGCCCTTATGCTTCTCGGAGCGATCTGAAGGGCGGGGAAGTGGAGTGATCTCCGATGGATGGGCCAGACGCTCCGCCAGGGCCCTGTGGATGCGCGCTTGCTTTTCCCACGAAAACCGTGTGGCGTAGGCGATGGCGTTCTCTCTGATTCGATCGGCCTCCTCTGGATTGACAGCGAGTCGGTAGATGGAAAACACGAGGAGCCCGAGTTCCCTTTCCGCAATCGCCCCGGCTTCCTTCAGGGTTTCCCCCGTTTCCTCCAGATCCTGTCCGGCGATAACCCCACCGCTCCCCAGAATCCGGGAGAGGATATTCCCGGAAACACCCTCCCCCGGCCAGCAGAAGTTCACATCGAACGCCCGAAGCGCGATGGGGATCATGCTTTCCGGAAGCTGAGTCTCGATCAGGAATTTGCTCACCTGATCTTGCTGGAGCTTCATGGTCCGCATATGTGTAGCTTGCTCTTCGTCTTGCGGCGTCGCGATCCTCAAGGCGACGATCCTTCGCCGGGGGAGCATTTGCTGGAGGATATCCCGTATCATGAACAGCCGATCGGAGTGTCGTCTCGGTGGGACGAATCCTGCGTTCCCGATCACGAAGGTATCCGGATCCAGAAATATCCGTTCCTCCTCCAGTGCCTTACGGCATGCATGGCCCAGTTCCGGGCAATTCACCAGAAATTCATGGAGAGTCTTCTTGGCCTCGCGGGGAGTCATCCGGAGCGCATGCGGATAGATACTTACCCCATAGCGCAGGAGATGCACCTTTGCTGCGTGATGGGCAAATGCCGCGGCGATCGCCCCCCGGGCCCCCTCGCTGAAGACGGTGATTGCTTCTACATGGGGCAACACGCGCTCGAGTAGTGTGAATTCCGCTTTCCGGAGTCCGAGAGGGGTTTCGGAGCTTTCGAAATGGAGGGAATGGAAGGTGATGACCTTGGGCAGATCGAGGCATTTGAGCATCTCGATCAATTGCCACTCGTTGGGCCATGGCGTGTTCTCATGCTGAAACCAGAGGACAATGCCCTCCCTTGGGTCCACACCGGACTGCTGGACGATCGAGGGGATCGTGTCGTAGGTGGGCTCGGTGGAACCATGCCACAGCCGGTGTCGCATCAGGCGGTGCCCCGCAATGAACGTCGCCCCGGAGGTGGCGGGATCGAAGCAAAGGATCCGCCAGTTTCGAGGGGAGAGCTCGCGGGTGATGAAGCTTGTATATTCAGCGATGTGGCCGGTAATCGGCCGAAAGGGAGCCACGAAATAGATGCATGCCATCGGAACCTCCCTAGGACTCGGATTCCTCATCGATCCGGCCGCTGCACACGCCCCGGAGGATATCCGGTTTGGGGCGCAGGAAGAGGATCGGCTTCGATGTGCCCCAGATCACTTTGTTGGCCACACTCCCGAAAGCCCAGGGGCTGAAGCCCGAATTGCCGTGCGTGGACATCACGATGGCGTCAATATCGTGAGATTCAGAGAAGGAGAGAATGGCCTCCGCCGGTCTCCCGATGGCCACTTCGCAGCGCACCGGCGTTTTGGATGAATGGTACTTGCGGCTCAGCGTCTCTAAATACTCCACGAGCCTCCGGTGAGCATCGGTTACGACCTTTTCATAATA
This sequence comes from Dehalococcoidia bacterium, assembly GCA_034434815.1. Lineage (GTDB taxonomy): Bacteria > Chloroflexota > Dehalococcoidia > SZUA-161 > SpSt-899 > DAOTYO01. The sequence continues at coordinate 112,072 of DAOTYO010000013.1, read as the reverse complement.
CTCAGCCCAACCCGGCGATGAAGGGGACTTGATGCTCCCGTGGAATTGGGCGGCCTCGTTGACTCCAAAGAGAATGACCTCTCCTTCGGAGCCATCGGCCATGGCCAAGGCGAGGGGAATCACCGCCTCGGCGAGTTCGGAACCATCCAGAGCGACCAATATGTTTCGCATCCCGGGATAGGATGGCACCGGCTGTATTCCGGTGCCCTTGATTAGAAGCAGAGGCACATACGATTCCTCGGCCACTTTGCGGCTCACGCTCCCGCTGTACCACCGGCTGATCCCGCCGCCGCCGTGGGTACACATGATGATCAGGCCGATCCCCTTTTCTTCAGAGAAATTGACGATCTCGTCGGCCGGCTTGCCATACGGAATGCAGCGGGTGGTCATCGGGATTCCCCACGGCCTCATCCGCGCTTTGACGCTGTCCAGATAAGCCTCGAAACGCTGTCGTTCTACCGGGTCCTCCCCACATACTGTGAAGAGGATGATCCGGCTCTGTGATCTTTTGGCGATGATCCCTGCATACGGCAATGCCTTCTCCCCCATTGCCGATCCATCGAGCGTCACCAATATCGTCCCGAACGCTCTTTGTTCTTCCAACCCTGATTCCCCCCAATAACTTCGCAAAACTCCCTTTTCCCGATCTGCCGGGTCATCTTCACTTTATGCCATCAAAGGGACTTGTTCATCCGCCGCCCGGCGTGTTTTTCACCGATAGGATTGCCGAACTTCCTTGTGTCTGAATACCGCATCCGGCGGCCCCAAAACAGCGATTCCGCTTTGCCGCCTTCACTCTCATGGTGAATGAACCATGGTCACCTCATTCCGGACCTCGACCCGGAATATTCCATATCCGATATATCAGATGAACGATCGGGCTTCTCCGATCCCACCCGCCCAAAGGGTTTTGGGGGGGACACCCCCCATCCCCCCGAGAGGCGCTCCCGCGCGCTCTTCTTCGATCGCTCTTTCCGGCGGCGGTAAGCATATTCCCAAAAGTTGAGCGGGTATGGTACCATACTCTACACACCATGGACAAGACAACGATCCTGATAGCGGATGATCACCCCGTATTCCGCGATGGCATGCGGAAACTGTTCGAAGAGCAACCGGATCTGGAGGTGATCGGGCAGGCGGGGGATGGAGAACAAGCGGTCCGGCTTGCTCTGGAACTCAAGCCCGATCTGGTCTTGATGGATATCATCATGCCGAAGCTCAACGGGATCGAGGCCACCAAGCAGATCAAGGCCGCATTGCCCGGCACTGCCATTCTGTTGTTGAGCGGCTACAGCTATGAATCGTACATCCTCTCCGCGCTTCGGGCCGGGGCCGCCGGATTTCTCTCCAAGGGTGCCCGATCCAGTGAGCTTCTCGAAGCAGTCCGCGCCGTCAAGAAAGGAGAGCCGGTGCTCGATCAATCGCTGGCCTACAGGATCCTCACCCGGCTTGTGTCTTCCAATTCTCCCACCGCCAAGCCCGCGCTCGAGGAACTGCACGAACGCGAGCTCGAAGTTCTCAAGAAAGCAGCCAAGGGGATGACCAACAAAGCCATCGGGGAGGAGCTTTTCATCAGCGAGCGCACGGTCCAAACGCATCTGGCCAATATCTTCCGGAAGCTGAATGTGGGTTCCCGTACGGAGGCGGTTCTCCGGGCGCTCAAGGAAGGATGGCTTTCACCCGATGATCTGCCCTAGGGAGGCTTCGGCGGGGTAATCTCCTCACGATGACAACCGCTTTCAGACGAGCCGCGGGCGTGATGCGCAATCCTCATCTGTGGGCTATCCTCGCCCTGATGGTCCTCTTCGGCGTGATCTACTACGGGGATCAGATCGGCATCTCGCACTGGGCTTTGTTCCACGGGCGCTTTTTCAGCGGGGGGTATGTCCACGATCTTCACCGGGCCCTGTTCCTCTGCCCTCTCATCTATGCGGCGCTTGTGTTCCGTACCAGAGGTGCCCTCCTTGCGGCGGGATTGACCATAGCGATCATCGTGCCGCGAGCGATTCTGATTTCCGAGTATCCGGATCCGGTGCTGCGCTCGGTGATCTTCGGGCTGTTGGCAGGGACTGCCGCGGTGTTGCTGGGCATCGAACGCGAGCGCCGGCAGCGCCTTTCCGCCGAGATCGCCCGCCGCAGGCTCGCCGAACAGGGCAGAGCTCAACTCGCGGCCATCGTCACTTCCTCTGGGGACGCGATCATCGGGCGGACTCTGGAGGGGATCATCACCAGTTGGAACAGAGGGGCGGAGATCCTCTATGGCTATTCGGCGGAAGAAGCGATCGGGCGCCATATCTCCTTTCTGGCTCCACCGGATATGAGTGGAGAGATGGATCACCTCCTCGAGGGGACTCGTCGCGGGGAGACGGTGGAACGCTATGAGACGATCCGCAGGCGGAAGGACGGCTCGCTGGTGCCGGTCTCCCTGACGGTTTCCCCGATCCGGGACGAGAATGGGCAGATCACGGGGGCCTCTGTGATTGCCCGGGATATCACCCAGCGCAAGCAAGCGGAAAGTGCCCTCAAGGAAAGTGAAGCCCGGTATCGAGCGCTGTTCGAAAATACGAGCGATGGCATCATTGTGCGGGACCTCGAGGGGAATATCCTGATGGCGAACAGGGCGATGGCGGAGCTCACCGGCTATCGTGTTTCTGAACTTATCGGCATGAACATCGCCCAGCTTCTGGCGCCGTCCAGTCTGGAGCGGGTGCATGAAAAGCAGGCACGATTGCTGGCGGAACGTGATCGGCCCTCCACGGAGCGTTACGAGCTCCGGCTGATCCGCAAGGACGGGGTCCAGCGGATCGGCGAGGCGATCACGAGTCTGTTCGAAGGGCAAGATGGAACGATCTGTGTTCTGGCTACTGTTCGAGATGTGACCGAGCAGCGGGAAGCTAGGGAGAATATCCGGGCCTATGCCAATCAGGTGCTCCGGGCTCAGGAAGAGGAGCGAAGCCGCATCGCCCGCGAGCTTCACGATGAGGCGCTTCAGGATCTGGCAAGCTTGGGGCTTGAGCTCGATCTTCTGGCAAGGGATGATGGGCGGCTTCCTGAGGAAACCCTCCGGGCGTTGGGAAAGCTCCGCGAGCGAGTCTCCGCGATCATGGACGGCATCCGGCGGTTCACCAAGGACCTTCGTCCGCCGATGCTTGATGAACTCGGCCTTGCCGAAGCCCTTCAATGGATGGTGGATGAGGTCAACGCCCAGCAAAAAAGCCTTCGCGTTTCGTTCGAGACCTCCGGCACCCCCGTGCGTTTGTCTCCGGATAAGGAGTTGCTTCTCTTCCGCATCGCCCAAGAGGCCCTGAGCAATGTAAGAAAGCACTCAGGTGCCGCCGCCGCCACGGTCTCGCTTGTGTTCGCACCTGAGGGAGTGACCTTGCGCGTGCATGACAACGGTCGGGGATTTCGGGTGCCGGAGGTCATGGGCGGGTCCGCCCGGATGGGCAAACTGGGATTGATCGGAATGCACGAACGGGCCCGGCTCCTCGGCGGCACGCTGAGGATCGAGTCCGAAGACGGCCGAGGGACCACCGTGACCGTGACCACCGCGCCCTAGAAAAGGCCCTTTCGAGGGCCGTGTTTTACTTTTACGGTGCTCCTCATGTCTCCTTCCCCGACGCGTGTGTGGGAGGGGCCGCAGAATCCCCCTTGAGTTTGACCCTTCGGTTACGGTATGCTGAGAGAAACATTCGGGAAGCTTTCATGGATGACCTCAAAGACATTCTTCCCGTGCTCATCCCCATCGGGATCGTTCATGTGGTGCTGATGGGATGGGCGCTTCTGGATATCTTCCATCGGAAGGATGCTGTGGCCTTTGTGAAGCTCGTCTGGGGGTTGGTCGTGGCGGCCGTTGTGGTGACCGGCCCTCTCGTCTACTTCATGTACGGAAGAGGGGACAGATCTTGGGCTCGAAGAGTCGCTGCATATCAGGAGCGTATGCGTCAGGAATCCATGGGGCCGCAGGACTCCAAAAAGGATGACGAATAGGGCAGCCGAAAGGGGAATGAACGTATGGCTTCCGCTGATCTCATCGAGACCCTTCACAGGTGTGAACTCTTCAGCACCGTAGCTCCCCGCGATCTGGAACGCATCGCAGACCTGTGCACTATTGAGACGCTGGATGCCGGCCATACCGTCATCGCTCAGGGCGAGTTCAGCCAACGCTTGTTCCTCATCGTTGAGGGGCAGGTAGCTCTTCTGAGAACGATCAACCTCGGTGAACGGCAGGCCACTACCACCATCGAGATCCTCGGCAAGGGACGGGGGTTCGGGTGCGCTTCGCTCACCTGCGATCCGTGCAGTGTCACCGCCTCGGCGGTGTGCCAGAAGCAAACGACCCTGATCGCCATTTCCGGTGCAGCGCTGAGGGAGTTGCTCGATGCCAATCCTGAGATCGGGTACAAAGTGATGGAGCGGCTGGCGCAGATTCTGGTCAACAGGTTGAGAGCCGCCTATGGGGCGATGGATACCTTCCGATAGCGCTCTTGAAGCTCGAAATGGCTGAGGGCTTCAAAAAGAACTCGATCGCCCTCGATCCGGAGGGGCAGGACATCGCGGGGGATTCGATAACTGCCCTGCCCTTTGCCTGAGGCTCTGCCTTGCTATCATATGACTTCTTCCCGCACCCGAATCCGTGAAAGCCTTCTGGCCCGCGTATGGGAAGGCCAGTGGCTTCGGCGGGGGCCGCTCTCCACCGATGATGGAAGGGAGGTGCGGGTCCGTTCGCCGGGACATGAAAACACCGATAGCGGTCCCGATTTCCTCGACGCTGTGATCATCCTCGATGATGAGATCATCACCGGCGATATCGAGCTTCATCTCCGATCCAGTGACTGGCGTTCCCACGCTCATCATCTCGATCCCCATTTCAACAGTGTGATCCTTCAGGTGGTCCTCTGGCACGATAGCACAACGCCGGCCCGGCTCCAGAATGGCCGAATCGTCCCCACCGTGCCCCTTCACGAGCACCTTGATGGTTCATTGGATGATCTGGAGCTTCGGAGGGGGAAAAGCGAAATGCCCCTGTGGCCCTGCCACAATGTCTTGGGGCGCTTTGAGGCCGAGCAGATCGGGAAGATACTGGAACGGAACGGCGCTGAGCGTTTCTATGTGAAGGCCGCCGCGTTTGAGATGGAGCTACTCACGGAAGACCCCCCTGAGGTGCTATATCGAGGCCTGATGGGAGCGCTCGGATATGTGAAGAATAAAGGGGCATTTCGCGAGCTCGCCCGCCGGTTACCCCTGAGCGTTCTGGAAGGGTTCGCCCGCGAATGCCGTCCGGAGGATCGAAAGCGGATTCTTCAAGGGCTTTTGTTGGGTGGGGCTGGTTTGCTTCCATCTCAGTGCGAAGGAAAATCATTCATTGCTGACTCGGAGTTCACCGCAGAGATGGAAGCGGTATGGCGTTCTCTTGGGAACCGATCATCCATGAGCCGGGCCGACTGGCATTTCTTTCGAATGCATCCCCGGAATTTCCCTACCAACCGCCTTCTGGGGGCCGCCGAACTGATCGAGCGGCATCTCGAGAAGGGGTTGCTTTCGGCGGCCGTCTCCGCCGTGAACGCCGCCGCTGCCGGGGAGCGTACCGGCTTGCTTGAAGACGCGTTCATGGTGCGAGGGCTTGTGGGGAGGGGACGGGCACGGGAAATGGTGATCAACGTGATCCTCCCGTTTTGCTTCGCGTGGGATGGGGTGAACGCCTCCGGGGCATCCAATGAGCGAGCCTTTGATCTCTACCGCCGCTACCCGAAGTCTGGGGGAAACCGCATCACCCGGTTGCTGGGCGAGATGCTGGGGAGTGGAAGGGCATGTCCGATCGTTCGGGGGGCTGTAGGACAGCAGGGGTTGATTCATATCTACAAGGTGTTCTGCAAGACCGGGCGCTGTGGGATTTGCCCTTTGAACCCCGTCTGAGCCTTATGAGAGAACACAGGGGGCCGTCTCAAAACCCAGTTTTGAGACGGCCCCCCATTCAGAGGAAACCCCCGCCTTTTCCAGACCTTACAGCGTCGGTTTTTCCTCAATCGCTACCGGCGCCGGGAGTTGAGCACTCCGCTCTTCCGATAGAGCAATTTGTTCCTGAGTGACTTTGCTCCGCGCGGGGATCAACTTGCCGATGATCACGTTTTCCTTGAGCCCTTCAAGCCTATCTACGCTTCCCATGATGGCGGCTTCTGTGAGCACCCGGGTGGTCTCTTGGAAGGAAGCGGCGGCAAGGAAGCTCGATGTGTTGAGCGAAGCCCGGGTGATTCCCAGCAAGACGGGATGGGCCGTAGCGGGCTCGCCGCCTTCGGCCAAGATCTTGGCATTGAGGGCCTCATACTCGAACTTGTCCATAAGCTCGCCGGGCAAAACCCCCGTATCGCCGGAGGTATCGATGCGAACGCGCCGGACCATCTGGGCAGCGATGATCTCGATGTGCTTGTCATGGATGTTCACCCCCTGCGCCCGATACACTTTTTGCACTGCATCCACGAGATATCGGAGCACCGCGGCGGTTCCCTCGATCCGGAGGATATCCTGTGGATTCAGGGGGCCTTCGGTCAATTGATCACCCGCCTTAACGCTGTCGCCGTTCTTGACCAAAAGGCGCGCGGCCTGCGGGGCAAGGTATTCCCGCTCCTCCGTTTCACGGTGGACGATATATATCCGTCCCTCGGAGATCTCGGCCATGCCGCCCACCCGGGCCAAGATCGGCTTCATGAGGGATTCGCCCTTTTCCGCTTCTGATCCTTCTTCCTTCTCCACTGCGGAGGGTAGAGCGATCACTTGATCCGGTTCGATCATCTGACCATGGCTGACCGCCGGCTCGTATCCCGGGGGTAATTCGTATTCATCGCGGCTGATCTCCGAATTGGTGACCTTGAGCTTCCATCCCTCCTCGATATCCGTGATCTCCACCGTTCCATCGATCTCAGCGATGATGGCCTGCCCCTTGGGGTTCCTTGCTTCAAGGAGCTCTTCGACCCGGGGAAGACCGCCGGTGATGTCGAGTCCGGCTACACCGCCGGTATGGAAGGTCCGCATGGTGAGCTGAGTTCCGGGTTCACCGATGCTCTGGGCAGCGATGATTCCCACGGCCACACCGGTATCGATCAGCCCCCCTCGGCCGAGATCGGTTCCGTAACAACGGCGGCAGATGCCCTTACGGGCCTGACATGTCATCGGTGAACGTACGTACACCTCAGTGATGCCCGCATCCACAATCTTTGCGGCTTTCTCCGGGTCAATCTCGTCATTCCGGTTCACCATCACCTTCCCTGTTTTGGGGTGCCGGATCGGCCGTGCGGCGCACCGATAGGCGATGCGCTCCTGAAGGGACGGCAGAACTCCTTTCTCGGTCGGCTCGGTGATCAGAATGCCTTCCTCTGTGCCGCAATCCTCCTCGTTCACGATGATGCCCTGAGCCACATCGATGAGCCTTCGCGTCAGATAGCCGCTATCGGATGTGCGCAGCGCGGTATCGGCCAGACCCTTGCGGGCGCCGTGGGTAGAAATGAAATACTCCAGCACGGAGAGCCCTTCCCGGAAATTGGCCTTGATCGGGAGCTCAATGATTTTACCGGATGGATCACTCATGAGACCCCGCATTCCGGCCATCTGCCGGATCTGGCCCATGTTACCGCGGGCCCCGGAATAGGCCATCATGTACACCGGCCCGTGGCGATCCAGCGTTTGCTCGAGACACTTGGTCAACTCATCGCTGGCGGCGATCCATGTCTTCACGATCGCCTGATACCGCTCCTCCGGTGTCATAAGCCCCTCGGCATAATCATTCTCAATACGGGAGACCGCTTCCTCGGCGCGGCTGATGATCTTCCCCTTATCCGCAGGGATCTCGAGGTCACTGACGGACATGGTCAGCCCCGACTTGGTGGAATACTTGAACCCGATGGACTTGATCTCGTCCAGCATGGCGGCCGTAACTTCATTCCCGAAGCGGCGGTAGCACTCCGCCGTCAGTTGCTTGAGCGCCTTCTTGTCGATCAATTGGTTGCGGAAGCCGAACTCCTTGGGAAGGGCCTCATTGAAGATGATCCGCCCCACACATGTCTTGACCGGCTTCTTGGATCCGGGGATCCTCAGCACCGTGATCTCGGCCTGAAGATCAAGGAGGCCCAGATCATACGCTAGGCGCGCATCGTCGATAGTGGCAAAAGTCCTTCCCTCCCCCTTGGCACCGGCAGCGATGTTGGTCAGGTAATAGCACCCCAGAACCATCTCCATCGTGGGGGAAACGATCGGGTCACCCGAACTCGGAGAGAGCATGTTGTAGGTGCTGAGCATCACTTTCCGAGCCTCTTCGATCGCTGCCCTCGAAAGAGGAATATGAACCGCCATCTGGTCGCCATCGAAATCGGCGTTGAAGGCGCCGCACACCAGCGGATGGAGTTGAATGGCGCTGCCATCCACGAGGACCGGCATGAAGGCTTGAAGGCCGAGGCGATGGAGTGTGGGCGCCCGGTTCAGGAGGATCGGATGATCGGCAACGACCTCCTCAAGGATATCCCACACACCTTCCTTGCCTCTTTCTACTGCCCGTTTGGCATTGCGGACGTTGTAGGCCAGCCCTCTTGCGATCAAGCGCCGCATGACGAACGGTTTGAAGAGTTCCAGCGCCATCCGCTTCGGCAGGCCGCATTGATGAAGTTTGAGCTCCGGGCCGCAAACGATCACCGATCGGCCGCTGTAGTCCACACGCTTGCCCAAGAGGTTCTGGCGGAAATGCCCCTGCTTTCCGCGGAGCATATCAGAAAGGGATTTGAGCTTGTGACCATTGCTGGTGGTCACCGCCCGCCCTCGGCGCCCGTTGTCAATGAGCGAATCCACCGCCTCCTGCAGCATCCGCTGCTCGTTGCGGATGATGACCTGAGGGCATCCCATTTCCATGAGGCGTTTCAACCGATTGTTCCGGTTGATGACCCGCCGATAGAGATCGTTCAGATCGCTTGTGGCGAAGCGCCCGCCGTCAAGTTGAACCATAGGCCGTAGCTCGGGAGGAATGACGGGCAACACGGTCAGGATCATCCATTCGGGTTTGGTCCCCTGCGTCAGGAAGGCCTTTACCACCCGGAGCCTCTTGATCACCTTCTTGCGGGTCTGCCCCGAGCTGACCATGGCTTCCTGAAGTAGCTCATCCCGGAGTTTCTCGAGGTCCAGTCGGCGGAGAATATCCAGGATAGCCTCCGCCCCCATTTTGGCTTCGAACAGGTCTCCCCATCGGCTCGAAATCTCGCGGTATTCGTTCACCCCGAGAAGCCGCAAGGGTTGAATCTTCTCGATCTCGCTGATCGCAGCGGTGATCTCCTCCCGGCGCTGGATCTGTTCCGGACTCAACTTGGGGCCTTCCTCTTGGCCTTCTGCGGCAGACTGTTCCCCCTGAGCCGCTTCAGCCGACGTTCCCGAAGCCTCTTCCGCCACGGCCAGTTCGAGCTCGAGTTCCTCCTTGAGGCGATTGATGGCCTCGGCTTTGGCCTCTTCGTTCACGCGGGTGATGATGAATTTGGCGAAATACAGTACTTGCTCCAGCTTCCGTGGGGAGAGATCGAGGAGAAGGCCCAAGCGGCTGGTGGTGACCTTCACGAACCAGATGTGCGCCACCGGAGCGGCCAGCTCGATATGGCCCATCCGCTCACGCCGCACCTGAGAGTGGGCCACTTCCACGCCGCACTTATCACAGACGATCCCTTTGTAGCGGATCTTCTTGTACTTGCCGCAATAGCATTCATAGTCTTTGGTGGGCCCGAATATCCGTTCGCAGAAGAGCCCGTCCCTTTCCGGCTTCAGAGTCCGATAGTTGATCGTTTCCGGCTTGGTTACCTCGCCGAAGGACCAGCTCCGGATCTGTTCCGGAGAAGCCAGAGAAATACGAATACTGCTGAAGTCATTGAGTTCAAGCATACTATTCGTTCTCCTCGTGTTCGATCCCGGAGAGATTGATTCCCAATCTCGGCACCTCATCCACCCCGCCCCTCAGGCCCATCACCTGCTCTTCATTGCTGCCCAGCACTTCAACCGCCAGACACAAGCTCTGCAACTCCTTGACCAGCACTTTGAACGATTCCGGCACCCCCAAACTCAGGATCTCTTCTCCCTTGACGATGGCTCCGTAGGTCTTGACGCGCCCCACCACATCATCGGATTTGATGGTGAGCATCTCTTGCAGGTTGTAGGCGGCGCCATAGGCTTCCAGCGCCCACACCTCCATCTCGCCGAACCGTTGTCCACCGAATTGCGCCTTTCCGCCCAGCGGCTGTTGGGTCACCAGAGAATAGGGGCCCGTGGAACGGGCATGGATCTTGCCCTCCACAAGATGGACGAGCTTCATGATATACATGTACCCGACCGTCACCGGCTCATCGAACCGCTCGCCCGTGCGGCCATCGTAGAGGACCATTTTGCCTGAGATGGGCGGCGCGATCTTCTTTTCCCGGTAGATCTTCTTGAGCGCTTGCTCCACCGCCTCCTTATCCTCTAGGGAAATATCTGTGAAACCTTGTTCTTCCAACCAGATTTTGAGGCACGCATCCCGCGCTTCGCCCTTGGCCCCCCCGCCGAAGAGCCTTTCGCCATCGTATCCCCGTTCGGCAAGCCATGCCTTGGCCCGTTCGATGCGCCCCGAAATATCCGTATCCGCCAAATCGTCGAATGTCGCCCGATAGACAAACCATGCTTGAGCCAGGGCGTCCGCAATGGCGGTCTCATCTGCGCCATTGAAGACGGGGGTCACAACCTTCCAACCGAGCTCGTGAGCCGCCCAGCCGAGATGCGTTTCGAACAGTTGCCCGATGTTCATTCGGGAAGGAACGCCCAGAGGACTGAGGACCACATCCACCGGCCGACCGTCTTCGAGATAAGGCATGTCTTCCACCGGGAGTATCTTGGAGATCACCCCTTTGTTCCCATGGCGCCCGGCGAGCTTATCACCCTCCGAGATCTTCCGCTTCTGGGCTACGAATACCCGGACCATCTTGATCACGCCCGCGTCCAACTGATCGCCGTTCTCGCGGGAGAAGACGTTGACCGCGATCACCTTGCCGGATTCCCCGTGCGGCATCCGGAGAGAGGTATCCTTCACATCGCGCGCCTTCTCCCCGAAGATCGCCCGCAGAAGCTTCTCCTCGGCAGTGAGGGTTTTTTCCCCTTTCGGTGTTATCTTTCCCACGAGGATATCGCCGGACGAGACCTCCGCTCCGATCCGGACGATCCCGTCATCGTCCAAATTGCGCAAGCTTTGTTCACCCACATTGGGGATATCGCGGGTGATTTCCTCATCCCCGAGCTTCGTATTCCGGGCCTCCACCTCATATTTTTCGATGTGAATGGAGGTGAACTTATCCTCCTGCACGAGCCGTTCGGAGATGACGATAGCATCCTCGAAGTTGTATCCCTCCCAGCTGAGGAACGCACAGAGCACGTTCTGCCCCAGCGCCAGCTCTCCGTTTTCCGTGGCGGACCCATCCACCAGTACCTGCCCTGCGCTGACGCGATCCCCTTTGCGGACTCTCGGATACTGGGTAATGCAGGTCCCTTGATTGCTTCGGGTGAACTTCTTGAGGTGATACACCCGTTCCTTGGCGTCATCCCCCAAGAAGATGACTTTCTCGCCGGTGGCGGAGAGCACCGTGCCATCCACAGGCGCAAGGACCACCTGACCGCTGTCCCGGGCCACTTCTCGTTCCATGCCCGTGCCGATGATGGGGGCTTCCGCCCGCAGCAGAGGCACTGCCTGCCGTTGCATGTTGGAACCCATGAGAGCGCGGTTGGCGTCATCATGTTCAAGGAACGGGATGAGTCCGGTGCTGACACTCACGATCTGAGAAGTGGAGATATCCCGGAACTCGATATTCTCCGGACTTTCCACAATGAATTTCTCGCCATGGCGGGCTTCCACTCGACTATCCACGAAATGGTTGTTTTCATCGAGAAGGGCGCTGGCCTGAGCGATGATGTGCTTGTCCTCCTCATCCGCGGGCAAATACTCGATCTCGGATGAGACAAAGGGCCTGATCTTGATCTGACATGCCGGCAAAGAGGCCAGTTTGCGAGCCAATCGTTTGTTGATCACTGTCCCCCGGTCGGCGATCAGTTTGCCTTCGGGATCGAATACGGGTTCGCGCACCGTCCGCCCGATCAGATCCCGGGATGTGTTCTCCAACTCCCGAATGACCTTGCGATACGGCGTCTCGATGAAGCCGTACTCATTCACGGTGGCATATGTGGCCAGAGAGGTGATGAGTCCGATGTTCCGGCCTTCCGGCGTCTCGATAGGGCACACTCTCCCATAGTGTGAATGGTGCACATCGCGCACCTCGAATCCGGCGCGATCGCGCGAAAATCCCCCCGGGCCCAGAGCCGAAAGCCGCCGCTTGTGCGTCAGTTCTGCCAGCGGATTGGTCTGATCCATGAACTGAGAAAGGCGCGAACTGCCGAAGAACTCGCGGACGGTGGCGGTCACGGCGCGATTGTTGACGAGCGTGCTCGGCGTGGCCGATGTGATATCGAGAAGACTCATGCGCTCCTTGATCGTTCTCTCCATGCGGAGGAGCCCCATCTTGAGATGGCTCTGAAGAAGCTCACCCACCGCCCGCACCCGGCGGTTTCCAAGGTGATCGATATCGTCCCCCGAGTCGAGCCCTCGATTGATCAAGATCATCCGGCGCACAATGGCGACAAAATCCGAAGGTTGGAGGCACTGCTGGGAAAGCGGCCGGTCGAGTCCCAATCGCTTGTTGAGTTTGTAGCATCCGCCCTTGCCCAGCCGGTATCGCCGCGGATCGAAGAACAAAGCTTTGAGCAGCGATTCCGCGTTCTCTTTGGTTGCGGGTTCTCCGGGCCTCATCTTGCGGAAGAACTCGGGAAGGGCGTCTTCCTGACTTCTGACGAGGGGATCCCGCTCCATGGTGATCCGTATGTAGGAATGCTCCGGATCGTTATCCACATCCTCAAAGAGAGCCAGAAGGTCCTCGTCCCGGCTGTACCCAACGGCTCGAAGCAGCGTGGTAATGGGGATCTTCCGCTTGCGGTTGATCTTCGCGGCGATGGCACCCCGGCTCGAAGTCTCGAACTCAACCCATGTGCCCCGATCCGGTATCAGTTTCGCTGAGCAGAGCCTTCGGCCCGTCGCGGGGTCTTTCTCCACTGTGAAATACACACCCGGTGAGCGGATGAGCTGATTCACCACTACCCTCTCCGCCCCATTGATGATAAAGGTGCCCCTCGGTGTCATCACGGGGAAATCGCCCATGAACAGGCTTTGTTCCTTGATCTCGCCGGTTTCCTTGACGATCAGTCGAGCCTGTACCCGAAGGGGGGCGGCATACGTCAGATCCCGATCAATGCATTGCTGTTCGAATTCGGGGTGATCCCACAACAGTTCGGTAAGTTCTTCCCAGGTGAGCTCACGGTCTCTGAGTTTTTCGTAAAGTCCCTTTGGAAGGATCTCCTCCGCTCCCTTCGGGACAGCAAAGCTGTGCCCCTCGAAGCTTATTTCCAAGCGGTTGCCGGTATAATCCCGGATGGGAGAGATCTCCTCAAGAAGCTCCCGGAGCCCCTCGGTCATGAACCAGTTGTAGGAGTTGTGTTGGATCTGAATAAGATTAGGAACCCCTACAGCTTCCGGGATCCGAGCAAAGGACTTTCGCCCGGCATGAGGAGTGAAAGGCGGTAGAATAGCGCTCTTGTTCACGTTCGTACTCCACCCTCGGACACGGCGTGTGCCCATGTTTTGCGTTATCGCATACCTTGACTGTCAAAACGAGTCCGTCTGGAAGGGATAAATATGAGGATGATCGTGGCAGATCATAAGAGCAACAGATGATAAGCATAGCATGCGATTCCGGAATTGTCAAGAGCTCGACGAGCCCCGAAAACGGCAATTGAAGAAGAGCGTGCAAAAGGCACTTCTCTCGGGGGGATTGGGGGGCGCCCCCTCAAAAAAACCTTTGGGCGGGTGGGTGGGATCGAAGAAGCCGGATCGTTCATGGGGTGTAGGGGAATTCCGGGACAAGGTCCGGATGAGATGGTAATGGTCATTCACCCTGAAAGTGAAGGCTTCAAAGTTGAATCGCTCTTTTCGGGGTCTCAGGAACAAAGCGGGGAACAAACCCTATCAGAACACGGGGACAAGCCCATTCTCAGGGTTTGATCGCAAGATGAATGGCGGCCGCGCCGAAGAGCCTGCGCCTGAAAGTCACGGGGGAAAAGCCTGCTTGCTCGATGATCCGGGAAAGCTCTTCCGCGCTGTGAAACGCCCGCATGGACTCGGATAGATACGAATAGGCTCGGCTCGATCCCGAAACGATTTTCCCGACGGGCTGCACCGTAAGACGGATATATGCATGAAACAGAGCTCGGACCAATCTCCACTTGGGTTGGCTCGTCTCCAACATCACCAACCGACCGGAGGGCTTGAGCACTCGATTGAACTCGGCAAGACACCCCGCCAGATTGCCGGCGCTCTCGATGTTGCGCGTGGCGAAGGCGATAGCGACAGCATCGAACACCCCGTCACGGAAGGGAAGGTGGGTAATATCGGCGAGAATGAAATTCACGCCTTTGATCTCCGGCCGCAAGAGGGCCTTGCGCATCATCGGGAGCGAAAAATCAACCGCAACAATGTCGGTCTTGGGGCGCGAACGTTTCACTAGATGCGCGCTGAGCTCCCCCGTCCCGGAGCATGCATCGAGCCAGAGCGCACCCCCACCCCCGGATACCGCCTCGGCCGTCTCTTTACGCCACAGGATATCCTGCCCGAGGGTGAGGGTATGATTCAGGAACTCATAGGTGGCGGGGACCTCGGCGAAAATATCGCGGATAAGGCTCATCAGGACTCTCTCCGCAAAAGGCCCCGAGGTCGGCGGCTGCGCCTTTCTATGGGATAATCCACTTCCTGACCTTCCCGGCGACAATCAAAATGAGGGCAGCCAGCGCAAGGACGAAGGCGGCCGTGCCGGTGGCAGCGGCCTTCCCCGTCTCCCCCTTCTCACCCGCCGGCCCTGTATCGCCTCTTGCAGCCAGAAGTCCCCAATACTGCGAAGACTCTGCGGGGGGGGCATTAACGGAAGAAGCCAGAGCAATATAGGCACTGCCCTGGTATTCGACGGCATCCCCGGCCGCATAGTTAAGTTCTTCGCTCCACACCCCCCGCCAAATGATTCCTCTCCCCGCCGGACCTTCAGGCCCCTCAGGCCCCGGCTCACCGCGGCAATCGCGCACATCTACCGTGCCATCCCCGTTGATATCTTCTTCTGCATCCCTGACGCCGTTCTGATTCAAATCCCAGCAATTGATCCCCGGGGCTCCGGGGGCGCCGGGAACGCTGATGCCCTCGCCGGGCGGGCCTTGGCAATCGAGCACATCTACAACCCCATCCCCATTGGTATCCTCGGAGGGGTCTTTGATCCCATCGCCATCGAGATCCCAGCAATTCACCCCCGAGGTACCCCGGCAATCATCCACGTTGACGCGCCCATCCCCATTTGTGTCTTCTCCGGGATCCCCGATGCCATCGCCATCGAGATCCCAGCAATGCTGCCCATTGACGCCGGCCGGACCGGTGGGACCGGTCACGTCCACCACATTGAAATACGCCGTAGCTTGTTCTCCATACCCATCACGCGCCATGACCGTATGGAGGCCCGGCACAGTCTGCGTGGGCACGGAGATAATGGCGGTAAACGCGGTCTGATCATCGGTCTCGGAGATGACCGCCGGCACGACCGAGCCATCCCAATAGATGGTGATCCCGGACCATACGGAGAAACCCGTTCCCCGAATGGTGACGGCCGCGATTCCCGAGGTCGGCGTAAGCGTGATCGAGGCATTCTGAGCCTCTGCCGGAGCAACCATCACGAAGAGCCCGAGGAAAAGTAATCCTACCACAATTACGGTGAGCGTTTTCATCTGAATCCCCCAGAACGATGTCTTACCACCATGGAACATATGTTCCATGCCTCAGGTGTCTCCACCACTGCACGGGATCGTCGGTGAGTTGATCCCACCCACCGCCCCAGTGGATTGCCTTGATGATGCCCACGATAATGATCGTGAGGAGGATGAGTCGGGAGAGCACCCGGAACAATTGCCGCCACGATCGGAACAGGGGCGCATGGGTGAGTTCACCGCTGGCAGTCAGGGGCACCCCCTGATTCGGGGTAGCGTTCACCATGAGGTCAAATCGCTTCTTTTCCCCGATGAATGAACGCCGTTTCGGCCGCACGACCATCGGGACCTCCACCGTCCGCCATGCCGGAACCGCGGCCTCCTTCTCCTTGAACTGAAACCGGCACCCCTCCTCCATATCGCTGGCATCCACCTTGATGACGAGATCACTCACGCCGGTATTGACCAACCCGATGCGATAGGCGGCCTTCTTCCGGCAAGTGGCCCGCACCGGACGAAGCTGAAGCTTGAACTCCGGCGCCGGGAGGATCTCGAGCCGGCCCGTCACGACAGCGGACTCGCCGGGATTGCTCTCCGAGCGCACGACGACCGCAAAGGGGTATTCGCCGGATCTCACCCCCTCCTTCTTGGGCGGTTGAAAGGTGATCTGCACCTGATCGGAGGCCTGCGGCATGAGCCCCAAGCTCGAAGCGGAACGCTTGTACCACGAGCCATCTATGCCTTCGATTTCGACAATGAACTTATCCACAATCGTGCCGATGTTCTGTATCTGAACCGTGACCGTTGCGGGAACATTCCCCGCATAGGCTTCCACTTTCTCCGGGCTCAGGGATACGCGAAGCCGCTCGCATGTGCGCGGTTCGGAGATCGTGAGCGGTCGGACTTCCACCGTTTGCGTCACGCTCTTGCCCCGGTTGGTGGCCACGAGCGTGTAGGTTGTGGGCCCCCTCGGGTGAACAGCCGTCTCCCCCCGGTCAGGCACTTTCTCCCCGTTGAGCCTGACCTCCCCCGTCCTCTTCACCGACCACTTGAGGGTGAACTCGATCTTGTTCGCCGTAGTAGCCGTAAAGGATTCGATCCTGGGCATGGCCGAAAACCAAGGGATCCGGATCTTGGGAAGCCCTTTGATCAGGGGCGGGCGAACGAGTCGCGCCTCGGCCGTTCTGACATTTTCCGCAAGAATCTTCCCGCAATGGGGGCAAGAAAGGTGAACACCTCCCCCTTTGAACCGATGCCCACAGTACGGGCAGAAGAGCGCATCCGTGCCCGCATCCGGAGGGGCCGCAGCCACCAAAAAGGGAATCTCCTTTTCCCCCCCCAACCATGCCCGCCACCGCAATCGAACTTGAACCGTGGCCCCGGCACTGGCTCCCCCTCCCACCGCGAGTTGGCTCAGATTGAACCGATAGCGGAGACGATTCCCCCCATCGAAAGCCGAGAGCTTCACCCGCGAATCAGCGTTCGAGGGATTGGTGACGGTGACTTGATAACTTCCTTTGCGACCCTTGATCTCGTCGGGGGAAATACCCAGCACAATTTCCAATCGTCGCTTGATCTCGAAAGCCACCTCGGCGACGGCAACCTCAGGGCTTTCATGAGAGCGAACCAGAATGCGGAATGGATGGGGCCCAGTTCGATCTTCCGCCTCCCGCGGCGGGTGAAGCATAATGCGCAGGGTATCCTGATCATTGGGGAAGAGGGCAACACTGGTCACAGGGACCGTGTACCACGCTTCATCAAGGCCTTCGATTCCCACAACCAATTGGTCAATCGTTTGGCCGGTGTTGCGAACCTTGGCGATGATCTCGGCGGTCTCCCCTGCCTTGAGAGAAACGCTCGCAGGCTCAACGATCACCTCGATTCTCTTTGTCATGTGCCGCTCCTTGTTTTGCTCGCAGTTATCGGTTCAGGGGATTCCCAGCCCCCTCACCCGCCCCCGCAATTGATAACGCACTCCGGACAACGAGCCACTTAACTCGATCCCTTCGCAAAAGCAATGATATTGGCTCCCATCTCGATAGCGCTCCGGATTGCCTCCCGGGGAAGAGGACTGCCCGGTCTTCCCCCCTGCCAAGCACACCCGTAATCGGCGGTGCTGTAAATCATCCGCCCCCCCTCAAGGAGCATGCCCGCCTCGATCCCCGGCGGCGGTTGTGAAAAAACGAACGCCGCTCGAAGCAAAAGATGCTCCCGATGCACAGCCTCCAGTTTGCACTGAAGACGTGTGGCCAGTTCGTTGAACGCCAGCCCGAACTCCCTAGCGCCCTTCGGATCGGATTCCGAACACCCCTCCCCGAACACGGTCCCCCCCGCCTTCAGAAAATCCTTCAAAGCCGCCTCGAGTTCGCCGGGGATCTCAAATCGGCCGCTCCCGGCCACATAAATCAGCCGACATCCCTTGAGATCCTTCTTGAGAGCGGTGATGGGCCTCATTTCGATCGAAAGCGCCGGCCGACTCCATGAGAGCTCGCGAATCATGTTCTCCATTCCGGCACGATGCACACCGGCGTTTGCGCCGAGGGAAAGATAGCCGATGATGAGGGTTTCCCGCGGGGTGGGGACCGGAGCCGGAGGAACCGGCGCAGAGGGTTTCTCCGGAACGGTCGGCGGCGGCGATGCCACCACCGGCGGCGCTCCCACCGCCTGACGGAAACGGAAATCAATCTCGTTCTTCCCCGGCGCGGTAGGGTTCTTCGGATCCCGGATCGCCGGATCAGCCGGATCGAACTCGATCCGCGCCAGCTCTACATACGGCTCATCCGGCAGGCGGTCCCTTTCCTGAATCCGATACCCCTCCACGATGCGGGTGGGTTGCCCCCCTTCCGGCGGCTGAAACGGAGGGCCGGGGATTTCCCTGAATTGAATGATCAGATATACCCTCTCCCTTTCCTTCGTCTGAAGCTGATATCGCTGCGGCTGCGCCACAATGATGATGTTTCCTTCCGGATCAGCCGCAAGGCCGGGCTGAATCACCACGGAATGATCCGGGGGATCATGTTGGGTTACCTCTAATCCGCCCACAATGCCCGGGCGATGAAAGGCCAGCAGATGGAGCCGTTGCGCATCCCGGTGATACTGATGCGCATCGCGCCAGATATCCGCATCAATCATCATCCCGGGGAAAGGGTTCTCCCGCTTCAGTTGAAACCTCGTGATCTCCTTAATCTCCATCGGCATCCTCCCGTTGGGGGCGTTTCACGTGAAGGGTATAGAGAACATGGGCCGGCTTCTGGGATTCAATGATGGCCTTGATCTTCTCGATATCGAGCCCCTCCGATTCGATGGTCACGGTGAAATGATACCCGCCGCCGGAACTGCCCAACCGCGTGCCCATGCCCAATCGGGCCTCGGGACCAAGCCGCATGCCCTCGATGAATTCGATGATCTCCGGAGTCTTACCCGTGTAAATCCGGAGGTATTCGCTCAGTCCCTTCCGCGTGCCCCGCCATCGAAACAGCTCCGCCGCCGATGCCACCAGTTCCCGCCGGCGCTCCTCCGGCCATGTGGGGTCAAGAACAAGATCAACCCACGAAGCCAGCCATGGCAGAAACTCCGGCGGCGTCATCCGGGGATCGAAATAGCAATGGAGATTGTCCACCGTCCGCTCGATCGGGTCAAGGATATTCTGAAAAATGAGAAGGAAACGCCCCAGAAAATCATTATCCCGGTAAATCCCCGGCAAATAGTCCAGATACTTGCTTCGGCGGTCAAGAGCGGCATCCCGTTCCAATTCACTCATGGCATTGCTCCAAAACCAAACCCCCATCCCTCCGTGAGCTTCACTACCCTATCCCTTTTCCAGAGGGAGATCGAAGAAGATTGCCCTCTCCCCATCCCGATTTGCAAACTAGTATAACATAGATCGATTCCCACGTACCCACACCTATAAAACCCGAAAAAACGATCCCGCTTTGCACCATTCACCTCATGATGAATAACCTTGACCACATCATTCCGGACCTTGCCCCGGGATCTCCCCTCCCCAATGAACGATCGGGCTTCTCCGATCCCACCCGCCCCAAAAGGGTTTTCTTGGGAGACACCTTCAATATCCCCCGAGAGTAAGCTCCGGAAGGCACGCCCGGCCCCCGGAGCACAATCCTCGCTCGAAATCAGTAGAACTCCGAAAGCCCGATCATACCTCTCAGACGTTTTTCGAGAAGGCTCATTCCGCCGAGCCGCCCGTCTTCCGGATCGGCTTCGTCCCAAGCCTGTGTCACTCGAGCGATCGAGAAGGTGTCGCCATCCTTCGTCGTGATTCTGAGATCATAGGAATACCCTTCTCTAGCGTCCGTCCGCCTATTCATGATGAAAAGCAACCGCGCCAAACTTGGGAGCCCGAGGACGAACGAGAAGATGCTCCCTAGACCTGTGAAGGCCGCGGCAGTGGAATGCAGTTCCCGATCCATGCGAAGGGGCGCGATGCGAGCCACATGCGAGAATGGGATCCTTCTCAGCATGAGGACAGGGCGACCGAAGAGCACCAAGCGAATCGTAATCTCTTGCCGGGCCGGATCCACCGTGATCCCCTCCCCGAATTGATATGGCGTTATCTCAATCATGTTCGGCGCAAGGAGACAGTTCCCACCCACCACGGGTATGATGGTGATCTCATCCACGATACTCCTCCCCCTGCGGAGGCACTGGAGAGCAATCTCTGCATACCCCTCTCTCAAGTCCCGGCACTCCTCCGGCCTTTTCAAATCCCCTCGTGCCGGAGGAAGCGAACGGCCCGATCGGCCTCTCAGATCACCGTTATCTCGTGTGCGAAGGAACGCGGTAATCCATCCGGCGGTATCTCCATGCGAGTCGTTGCCGGCTGTCTTCGACCGGTCGCCGGATCCACCGGGATCACGGTGGCCTCTTCCACATACCCCACCCCCGGCGTCCCCTGAATCACGGAGAAAATTTCCGATTGAAAGATCCCGTGCCCGAACGGCCAACCCATTCCCCCTATCCCTCCATACACGGGATGAAGGTACCGGTAGAGCCGTCCCTCGATCTCCGAGCGCACCTTCTCCGGATCGGTATAGGGCATGGCGCGGACTTTGGCTTGGATGATCACGGGGACATATTGGGGCGAACCAATTTCGAGGCGTGTTCCCAGAAGTCGCCGCTCATCGAGGTAAGCCCTCACCGCCTCCTCGACACTTCGGGGCAACTCGAGCTCTATATCCGGGATAGGCTCCTGAACGGTCGGGATCACCGGTACAAGTAATACGCGAACTGTGCCGGGCGTGTTCGCCCCCCCGGCCATCCCCGCCCCGATGCATTTGGCCCGCGCCACAAGCGATGACGCCTCTCTGGCTAGATACTCGAAGTCTTCCGCGGTGACCGCACGCGTGATGGCCCTCACGGCCTTCGGGGCACGCATCTTGGCCGCCTCGATGCTCTCGGCATCGGCACCGCCCCGCGCAGCTTGAAAGTTGATCACGGAGGCAACATACGGAATGGAAGATTTGAGCACCGTGATCGTCCGCTCGCCCACATTGCCGATCACCCCCCCGCCCGAACGGTAGCGGGTGAAGCGGATCTGTTTTCCCATGGGGGGAACCTTCCCAAACTGACGTTCCTCGCCGGAAGGTTGACGGAGGCGCGGCCCAAAGGCGATCTCCCCCGAGACGCTATCGCAGGTAAAATGAGGATCGTTCGGACCGGAGGCGGCGAAATCAGGCACCTCTCGCCACGGCTCGAATCGTCCTTCACCATCCTCCACCTCGACCGTTTCCCCTTCCTGACGAGCCAGTACCGGAACATTCCGCAAAAAGAACCGCTGGCCGGGATTGCCACTGCTTCTCCCCAGAAACTCGCTCCGGATCACCCGGGCATGGCTCGCCGGAACCGTTCCACCCATGCACGCCGATTCGATACCGGCGATCTTCGGCGAAGCGACATACGGCCTCTGACCGGATCGAACCTTAGCGGCCCGGCATCGGATCCAACAGGCCCGTTGCCCGTTGACCTCCGTGATCTCGGCAACTTCGGGAATATGCAGAATGATCTGCCCCGTTGTATTGAAACCGCCGGTCGAGTCCTTTTCCAATCGCAACGGACTCCACCGCTCCCCGGCGCTATCCCAGAACTCCCACGCCCACGGCGGATCGTGGGGATCAATGCCGATGCCCTCGCTCCGGCACACGACATTCAGGGCGAGCGCTTGCGATTTCAGGTTCGGGGTATAGCCCAAATAGAGGGCATTCCCCTCCTTCGGAACCGGTTCGAAAACGGTGACGAGTTGATCCGGATTCCGGAGCGCGGGAAGACAATCATCGAATCTGATCCCGTCCGGTGAAACGAAAGCAAACGCCAATGTCGGCGGGGAGATCACCAGATCCCGGTCGGTGGTGAAGACAACGGCTTCCTGAGTCTCGGTGCGCACCGTGGCGGCCTCGGTTCCGGCGGGAATGGTCACGGGATGAGGCTGAGGCGCGGAGAGCCGGAAAGTCAGTTCCACTCTGGCCGGTTGCGGGGGAGCAAGCTTGATCCCCAGAAGCTCCATGAACTTGATGTAATTCTTATCGGGGACCTTATTGAGCCGATAGAGAAGGGTTTCGGTCATCCATGCAAAGAGCTCAATAAGCGTGATCCCCGGATCGCTCAGGTTGTGGTCGGTCCATTCCGGACAATAACGCGGGATCATGGATCGGGCCTCGCGGACGAGGTCTTGAAAGGTTCGATCATCGAGATTGGGTGATGGCAACGGCATGGGTTCCTCCTCGAATCGCTCTTGGCTCTCGGCGTTCAGCTATCGGCCGCTTTATTCCGGGCACACTTCTGCTGAGCGCCGATCCCTTCCGTCTCATCCCGAAAGATAGAAGGGATACACAAGGCTCCTTTTATCGCTCGTAGCTTTGATCTTATAAAGGATGTTCACCAGAAGCCGGGACCGCTCTTCGGGATCGGGCTGAACATCGACACTCAGGACTTCAATGCGCGGTTCCCACCATCCCAGCGCCTCTTCGACATACTGTTGCATCAACCCCCATGTGGTGGCATTATTCGGGGCGAACACGAGCTCATGGATCCGGCACCCGAAGAGCGGGCGCATGCGGCGTTCCCCCTGAGAGGTGCCCAGAATGATACGAATGGACTCCTCGATATCCTTCTCTTGGCGGCTCATGGCGATCCCGCCGCGGCCGTCCACTCCGAAGGGGAACTGAAATCCCGTCCCGAGGACATCGCTGATCACTTGTTCATCTTCTCTCATCATGCGCCTTCACCGTTTGATTCCTTGGGATGCTTTCCTTTACATTCCTCTGACCCTCGTCTGGCCCGCAAAGCTTACCGGCAACAAAGGAAGGGGCGGAGCGGGCGGGGTAGTGATCGCCGGACCCGTCATGCTCGATTGGCACAGAAGCCCCTGGCCCATGGACTTCACCCGAACGGTCATGGTCGGCGGCAGAAATGTGGCCGAAATGCAGGGCGTAGGGCCGGGCCCGCCGGGAGGCGGAACGGTCATGGGACACCCGGCGATCATGAACGGAGCATTGGACATCGGCACCGGCGTTCCCATGATCTTCACCCGCGGGTTGGGAGAGGTGGGCTTGGCCTGTCCGCCGTGGGCACATGTCACCACACAACTCATCGTCAGAAGATACCCCGGCATTACGTCACCTCCAGAGCGCCGTTGTTCACATTGACCGTGGGACCGCTCAGAGCAATTTGCGCTGCGGCGTTCTTCAGGGTAAGACCCGAGGTGCCTTCCACTGTACAGCTCTGGGTGGACTTGATCTCACACGAGCCGGTAGCTTGAACTTTGAAATTTTGCCGGGCCTTGATTTCAAGGTTGTTGCCCTCAAAAGCGATATCGCCGCCGGCACTCTTGACGTTCACCTTGCCCTTGGCTTCCACGGTGATATCTTTCTCGCATTTGACCGTCATCGTGTTTTGAGCCGAATCGATGATCACCTCGTTCTTCCCCGTCTTATCGCGGATGGTGATCATCTCCTTCCCCTGCTCATCCCCAAGGATGATCACATGGCCCGAGCGCGATTGGATGATCCGTTCGTTCACGTTGCCACCGGAGATGCACTGGCTGTTGGGCTTCGGCGGATTCAAGTTCTGGCTCCAGAGCCCTCCGAGCACCAGCGGCCGATTGATATCCCCGTGCTCAAAGAGAACCAGCACCTCATCGTTCACTTCGGGGATGAACTGCATCCCTCTTGTGGCCCCTGCTCCCGGAGATACGAGGCGCGCCCAAGTACTCTCGATATCGCTCTTCAGGCATGGAAGCTTCACCTTCACCCTGCCCAGATCATCGGGATCGGAATTGTTGGTGACCACCCCGAGCATAGGCCCCCATCCATCCTCCTTGCCGGTGATGGTGGAAAGGATTTCGCCGATGGTGGAGATGTGCGGACTCCCGAGGGTGAACTCCGTCTTGTAACCGGTGGCATCATAGCGGTGCAGAGCATGCATCACCCGATACGTTCCGCTGAACCGCGTGCCGAGCCCCTGGAGGGTCACGAGTGCTCCCGCTTGAACGGCGGGGTTTCCAAGGCTCACACAATCCGCCTCCACGAACCCCTGGCCGAGCTCATCGCAGATGGCCTGGGCCAGGGCATCCGCCTCGGCCTGAGTCACTACCGGCCGATCCACGATGATCTCTCTGGCCTGCCCGAACGCTTGCTGGGCCACTGCCGGGCCCTGCTGGTTCTGACCGATCTGAGGGGTATCGTTGGGTTGAGTCGCACGCCCCACGATCTGTTGCTGGTTTGCGGGATCCCATCCCTGAACCACCACTTCCGAAACCTGCTGCGCCGTGGTCAGACGCGCATTGAACTCCAGAAGATCCACCGCCCACTCCAGAGTCACCTGCGAACCCGAGCTCGGGAGCTGCTTGAAGTGAAGGGTATCGTCCTCCACATAGACCCGGAAGCCGACCCGCCGCGCCCGGGAGACAAGAAACTCCCAATCGGTCTGATTGTCTTGAATGACATGCTCATGAACCTGTTGGGTGGAATCCGATTGAATCCTCAGGCTGGCATCCTGCGCGATGCGGCTGGCGATATCGCTATCGGTCATCTGCAGGAACGATCGGGTCTTCCGATCGCGGTTGAGCCGGTGCGCCTTATCATATCCCCGGAGAAGCACGGTCGGCCCCAGCGTCGAGTTCATCCGGGGCTCGATGGCGGTGATTTCCCCTTTGAGAAGGGTGACCTCGGAGCTCCCATCCCGCGAAGAGATCTCCACAGTCGTACCAACGGCAAACGTGTCATCGTCAATCCAACGCAGGTTGGGGTCCCGAAGGTGAACGGCAAACATATCCGGCAGCGTGAGGCTATCGTCCACCTCAACCGAGATGATGGCATCGGTCACCTGTTCGGAGGCATTGTTTCCGTTGAATTTGAGATAGATCCTCGGTGCAAGTTGTGTTGGGGACGGCATGGTTCTCCCCTCGCTTCCTATCTACCACAGTCGTTGCAACTCATCGCGGCTCACTCAACTTAACATCATGCCCATCGCATCACGATATCCGCCACACGTTTAGCTCAGAGGAGCGATGGCGATCATCTTCCCCGGCTCAAGCCGCATCGGGTCATCGAGATTGTTGATATCGGCCAAGTATCGCCATCGGGAAGCATCCCCGTACTCCTCAAAGGCAATGAGATCGAGCGTCTCCCCCTCCTTGACCCGCCGCGTCTTGTAGCCGGGCTTGCTCACGGTGGTGGGATTCTGCCCCGGGTACTGGCCCTGTTCGGCAGCCTGGAGGAAGGTGACCGTCATCGTCGAACGAACGGGCGTGCCATCCGGGAGAAACAGGGTGAAACGCTGGCTGATATTGGTGATCACCGCCTTGAAAGACCAAGCGAGTCCCCAGCGGAATTCACACATGGGCGGCCATCCCTTGTTGCCCTTATCGGCATTGGCCGGATTGATCATCATGAGACGCCAGATCTTATCCGTGTACATCTTGCGGACATCCATGCCGGATTCGTAGGTATCGAAGAAGAGTTCCATCTGAAGCGTCATCCCCCGGCCGCCGCTGAACTCGAGCTTGGGAACGTTCTTGCCGGTGATGACTTCCTCCTGCCAAGTATTCGTCTTGGTGAAGGTGTATTCCTTGGGACGGAACATGCACTCCACCGTCTCGCCGGTATCGAGATTCACGATCAGTGCTTTTTCAAGTCCGGTCTCTGCGGGCATGGTGACCTCCCGAATGATCTATGCCGGGCCTCTGTTACCGGCCCAAGCGCTCCCTTTCAACTACCAATCTCCTACGAATGATGGCGTACACCTCACGGGCGATCGCCTCCATATCCGGCCCACCTTCGCCGGTCTCACCGGCCGCCGGCGCAGCGCCCTCACCCGGGCGGGGTGCGGATGCGGCGGGAGACTCTTCCGCCGTGCGCGCGATAACCTCAGAAGTTCCCGCGGCTACTTTTGCCTTCGGCGGCGCCGAAGCCAGCACCCGTTCGGGAATTCTATACGCCCCTTCCCCCCGCACTTCCGGAACGGGATAGTGAAGGGATACCGGTGCCGGCAACGGCTCCGATTCCTTGCGAGAGATATCGGGCCTACCGGTGAAAGAAGTAGAAATGCGAGGGGATGGAACGGGCCCTTGAACCATCCCCGCCTTTTTGCCGGGAAGCGAGACGAACCGCTGCGGAATGCCCCCGGGCATAAACGCCCCCCCGGATCCGGCGGACTTTTCGGTCCCGCCGGGGACACTAGGGCCCTTAGACGGGCCGAGGGCAAGGCGGCCCATCTCCATCGGAGCAAAGAAGGCTTCAAACGCCCGCTGGGATGCTACCGGCAAGGGAATCCTTTGAACACGCCGAATCCCTCGCGGCGGCTCGTATCGGGCCGGAATCGTCTCGGCCAAGGTCGGCCCCCCTTCCGACGGCAAAATGATCCCTCTTCCCCTTTTCTCTCCCTTCCCGACCTCTCTTGCTTCCCCCTCGGTCCCGGCGGCCGCGGCGGGCCGTTCCCGAGGTTCGGGCTCCTCCAAAACCCGCGGGGGAATTTCCCGCGGCGCATACTTCCGTGCAATGGTTTCGGCAAAAGCCGGCGGCGCCGGCGCTCCCGTCGCCGATTCCTTGCCCGGCGGTGCCGCCGATGGGGCTTCCGACCGAGACACAGAGGACGGGCTCGGCTCGGTTCCGCCGGGAGCGGAAGGGATCAACGGCCCGCGGGGAAATTCGACCCTCGGCTCTTTCTCGACCGGAGAGGCTCGGGATGAGAAAACTCCGGCTTTGCCCGCTCCGGAAGGCGGAATCATCCCCTCAAATATCGTTTGCTTCTCACCCGGCACGCCCGTTAGCTTCCCATGGGACGGCACGGATTTGCCCCCCTCACGAGCCGGAAAAACGGGCGGACGCATGATGGGTTCGGTCGGCTTTCGGGCCGGAGGGCGCTCCGCCGGGAAGGCTTCCGCGCGCGGCGCAAACGGCGAAGGGGAAGGGGGTTCGCCCAAAGGCTCGGGCCGGCGCGGGGAAGTGGGAGAGGGGACCGGCGCTGAGGGTCTGAACGGTAAGGCCTCCAATGGATGGACCTCGCGAGATTCGGTCTCCGGGGCTTCCGGCGGAGGGCTGAAGCCAATGGATATCGGCTCCCTCCGAACGATCCCCTCGAAGACGGGCGATTTTGCGGCCGGCACTCCCCGGGCAGAAGCGGGAAGGAACGGTTCTCCGATGCGCTTGAAATACCGGGCTACCGACGGCTGCGGTTGCACTTCCCGAACTTTTTGCCTCCCACCACCCCTTTCCTCCGGAATCCTCATCCTTTCGGTCGGCCTTTCCGGGGGCGTTCGGGGGCTCTGCGAAGGGGCTCGGCGGGGGCCGGGGAATTCCGGTCCCTTCGGGAGATCACCCGCATCGCCGGGGAAAGGTGCGCCCACTCTCTGAACCATCGAGGGGGGCATCGGCGATCCCGCCGTCTCTCCACCCGGAGGTCTGAGAAAAGGCTCTTCCGCCGCCGGATGTACCGGGGAGAGAATCCCCAAGCTTTCAAGGACCGGCCGAGCTAATCCAACGAACGGCACCCGTTCGGACCTTGAAACATTCACTGCCGCAAAGCGCATCGTCTTGCCGGGCGGGGAACGCCGGATACGATCCGCAACCGACGGGGGGGAAAGGGAAGAAGTCCGCCTTGCCCCGGCCCACCGCTCCCCCGATAGACGGGGTTCGGGAGGGCGCTCCCGAACGGGCGGAGGAGACACGGCACCCGGCATCGCCGACAGTGGCTCGGGAGCGGGGGCGACAACCGCTCCCGCAGTGGGGAACTCGAAGGCTTGCCCCTCCTCGCGCCACACCCGCTCGATCGGTTCGTTCTCAAACTCCGAGGGCTGAAACGCCCGCCCGATCCGCTCCGAGAGCGCGGATACCCGGCTCACAAGGGCACCGCTCCATCCGGCTCTACGGATAAGCCCCCGGGCCACCGTGGGGAAAAAACCCCTCGGGGCTAGGGTTGCCTTCCGAATGGGGGCGATCGTGCGCGCCATGATGCGGCGCGCCATCATACCATAGCGCGTGATCACTCTCCCGGCGAAACCGCCGGCAATCTTTTCCCATTCGGGATTCGTGGGAGCGGAATCTCGCTGAGTCATTGCCGTTCCAAGCCCTTATCCATCGGCACCCGGCCGCTACTGTGGACTCATTCCCTCGTGAGCGAACTCGACCGCTTCAATGGTCACGGCGTTGTCTCCGGCGCGGAAAGAGGGGCCGGTCCATTTGACGGGATAGGCGTTGGTCAGATTCCACCGCCTTACCTCCTCCCCCTCCTGATTGTAGAGCACGATGGAGATATTGCGCCGCTCGGTCTTCCGGTACATGCTCTTCTCGAACCACTCCCAGAGCTCGTTGGATGTGGTGACTCCCCGCTTGAGCACAACGTTCGGGAACTTGGCCCGGCCGGGAAGCTTGTGCGTGAAGAAATTGTTGCCGCCTTCTTGATATTCGAATACCTCCACTTCCGCCTCGAGTCCGGAGGCCTCCGTGAAGGCGGCCTCTTGGATATTCTCCACCTCGATGCAGAATTTGGCATTGGCCAGCGGATCGATCCTTCGGGAAGCGTATCCCATCGTTCACCCCACGCGTGTTTTCGTGTCCTTCGATCCGGACGTCATCCTTTCAGCCCTTTGCGGACTTCCTCCAGAAGGTGTTTGTTCTCCGGGCTCATCTTCCAGAATTGCTGAAGTGTGGAGCACCCGTAATCATCGCAGTGAGCGCAGGTGAGCACCCCTTTCTTGCGGGCGCATTGGCGGATGGCGCACATGGCACAATAGAAGAACACCGGGCCGCTCTCGGATCGGCAGCCGGTGCAATTCATCTGTTCGGGACGGAAATCGGCTTTGAATTGCTTGGACCATCGCTCGGCGATCTGCCTCCGCTTCGCGTCATCGTCGGCTTGCGTTGCCCTGAAGGTATCGCACCTCTCGCATCGGATCCCACAGAAAGCGATCATTTCCGCCATCGTTCACCCCTTTGATTCCCCGAGCACCTCATCTTCTACCGACCCCTCTTTCCCGTGCCAGAACCAGATCCCTGAGCATCATCCGGTAAACCATATCGGCGATCTTTTCGATATCCACAGACGCGGGGAGTTGCCCCCGGGCCGGCGCTCCCGGCGCGGGCGATGGGTTTGATCCGGAAGATGTCCTCTGTTCCGTGCGTTCCGTCATTGTCTTTCTCCAAGCCGAAGGGAAACCCGCCCAGAAGACTAGTCCCCCTCGCTCAGGCGGCGATTGATCTCGGCGATTTGCTCCACCCACTCGCGCCGCTCATCGTGCTCCATTTCGACGATATCCTTGAGCGGCCAGTGGAGATAGTAGGCCAGATAGGCTACCTCCTCGAAGAGCTCATCGAGGGGGTAGCCTTTTATTCCCCCGGGCTGGCGATATCCACCTCGAAGTTGTGATTGCACTGGGGGCAAGTCACTTTCTTGTGAGTAGTCCCCTCCTCATTGATCTGCCGGTAGAACTCCTGTAGATAGGCCAGATCCGCGGAGAAGAGCCCCTCGATGACGGTAGGGGTGATCTCGGTCAGCGTGCCGAGGCGGGTGATCACTCTCGAAAGGAGAACGATCACGAGGTACGCCTGATTGGCCTTGACCCGCATGTCTTTAAGGGGATAGATCTCATCGGCGGCCGTGGCCAGACGCATCACCCCTTTCTTGTGAAGATTACCCTCCTTATCCACATAGCCGCGGGGCAGGGTGAACTCAAATTCCGTTTGCAGGGTCATTCTTCAGCCCTCGTATCGGCTTTCGGCGATTGGCGGTCAGACAACGGTTCGCCCACCCCCATCATGAGGCGGCACCGATCGCCGGTCGCCAATCGCCGATCCTCCGTGTGCTATACCTTTACCCGTCTCATGCCTTCGTGGGCGATGGTGAGCTCCTCGACAGCGATATCGTTGGAGCTGGCATTCAACTGGGGTCCGCTGACCTTGACAGGCCAGGCATTATCAAACGTCCATTCCGCCACCGCTTCGTTGTTCTGATTGTACATGGTGATGGTGCCTGAGGCCCGGGCATCCACGACCTTGCCGTCCTCGACCATCTTGCGCCATTCCCAGATGCCCATATCATCCGTAACGCCCCGCTTCATCACGATGTTATCCCACTTCAGATTGCCGGGGATTTTCTGAATCACCACTTTGCCGTCCTTATCGGCGGTCACATGGGTGATGATCTCGCTCTCGGAGCCGAGGCCGCTGCACTCCTTGAACGTGCCGGAGCAGTGCCCCTGAATCTCCAGATAGAAACTCGCTGCGGTGACCGGATCCTTATGTCTTCCGGGTCTCCAAGTAGCCATATCGTATTACCTCCTTTGCACGTGAATATCCTTCTCCCTACTTTCCGGCCGGGCCGGCCCACTGACTGATGCGGAAGACCACGAACTCTGCCGGTTTGACCGGGCAGATGCCGATCTCGGTGATCACCTGACCGGCATCCCGTACTTCCACGGGATTGAGTTCTTCATCGCACTTCACATAGAAGGCCTCATCGGGGGTAGCCCCGAAGAGGGCCCCATCCATCCACACCCGCTTCAGAAAGGCGGTGACATCGCGCCGGATCTTGGACCAGAGGTCCCGGTTGTTGGGCTCGAACACCACCCACTGGGTACCATTCTCGATGGACTTCTCGATGAAGTTGAAGAGCCGCCGCACATTGATGTATCGCCACGAGGCATCGGAGGAGAGGGTTCGAGCCCCCCACACCCGGATGCCCCGCCCCGGGAAGGCGCGGATGCAATTGATCCCGATGGGATTGAGCGCATCTTGCTCGCTCTTGGTGATCGCCTTCTCCAACCCGATCGCCCCCTGAACGATCTCATTGGCCGGCGCTTTGTGCACCCCGCGCGTTGCATCCGTACGGGCCCAAATACCCGCGATATGGCCGGAGGGCGGCACGTACATGGACTCTCCGCCGGGGAAGGGACTGGCCACCTTGATCCACGGGTAATAGAGGGTCGCGAACGAGGAATCGTATCCGGCCTCATTCATCCGCCAGTCCTTGATCTCCTGAGGGGTCATGCCCGGCAACGGATCGAGGATGGCCACCCGATCCTTCATGTTGCGGCAGTGATCGATCATCGCGGTTTGAATGATCTTGACGCCCTCGCGACTGATCTTCCCCGCCTGATAGAGGGCCATAATATCCGGGCAGATGACCATGGTCACATCGTCACAGAGTTGGAGTCCGTTCACGCCGGATCGTTGAGCGGCATCGCCGATGATGAGATCGGGGGTGATCTCCTGAGTGGTGAGTGCGGTGGTGCCGGTCACCGCCGTGAGCGGGTAAGACCCCGGAGCGGGGATCTTCTCCACCGCGCTCAGAGTGGATTCCTTCTCCGCCACCTTGACGAGCTTCGATTCCCTGTTGATCACGTCCACCACATTTCGCGCCCCCCGCCCCTTCTTGAAGCTCAGGTTCTCGAAGTTTTCCACCGTCGAGCCGCGGGTGATCTTGATGTTGAACACATCCTCCGGGCCCCCTTCCGGCTTGGAAACCTCCACAGTGATCTCGCCCTCTTCAAGGGCAGTGAACGTGAGGGTCGCTATGGAAGGTTGAGCCCCGCTCGGCAATGCCGCCTGAGCCTTGCCCGCTTCCTCGGCTCCATCACCACCCGGAAGCCGGGTAACGTAGCAACTCCCGCCGCCATTGTGGAAATAGCCATAGACGGCATGAGCAAGGTATCCGCCGGGGATGAAATCCCCGAAGGTACGAACAAATTGCCCCCAGTTGGCAATGAAAGTCGGATAGTTCACAGGGCCTTTCTTGGCAAAACCTACGAAGGCCGCCACCGAAGTGCCCACCCCTTCAATGGGCTTTGCCCCTTTGTCCACCTCTTCGACATATACGCCCGGGGAAAGATACTGAGGTGACATTACACTCGTGCCTCCTTTTCGAAAATTCTTTTCCAGTGAGTTGCGGGGCGAGTTACCTCATCAGGCCCGTCTTGCGGCCCCACCCCCGCCCAGACGGCCGTCTCTGTGCTGATGTGTTCACATACGCTTTCACCCCTTTCGTTCTTTTGATACGCCTTATTGCTCGGTCATAACATAGACCACCGGCCGGATGCAATCCGCAGCGAAGGGAAGAAACTAGACCTCAATATCATAATCGCTGCTCGGGATAGTGACCTTGACCCGGGGGCCCTCTTTCTCCCCCGGCATCAGCACCTCGAATGTGTAAGACCCCAGATTCAGATTGAAAAAGGCGTACCTTCCTTCTTCATTGGTCTTCGCCGCCAGATTCAATTCCTTGATGAGCACCGTCGCGTCGGGGATGGGTTGATTCGCTTTCCCCTTGCGCCGGATGGTGCCGTCGATCTGCACCACATCCCCCATCTCCTTACCCTTGATATCGCTGAAACGGAAGACCTTCGTCCTGACCTCCGGCGCCGTCAGCGCGATGGTGAGGTCTACCGGAATGGTGACCACATAGTT
Source organism: Dehalococcoidia bacterium (assembly GCA_034434815.1). Taxonomy (GTDB): domain Bacteria; phylum Chloroflexota; class Dehalococcoidia; order SZUA-161; family SpSt-899; genus DAOTYO01. The sequence continues at coordinate 79,274 of DAOTYO010000013.1, read as the reverse complement.
GATCGAAGGCTTCAATTGGTTATCGAGCGCACTCCAGAAATCGGCCGAGTTCCGGAAGACGCCATCCGGCTGAGCGGTCTGAGTGCGAATGGGATAGGGCAAACCGGCAAGGCCGCCTTCAAGGAGATCCTCCGGTATCTCCGGATAGCGGTAGAGCGTGGAGAGAATGTGCCCCAGAAGGCGGTGTTGATCGGCGGTATCGTTGGTCCAAACGGTGACCAGATACGAAAGGTCCACCCGGATGGGCAGCTTGCTCATGGTGGCCCGGCCTCCATTGTGAGCGGTGCTCCACTCATATTCACGGAGGTCTCGATTCTCGTGAATATCGTAAAGGTAGAGATTGACGGTTGGCTTGGAGATGGTACTGGACCACTGACGATCCGGCATATCGAAGACGATATCCACCTCCGCCGGATCGAGCCCGCCCTTCTTGATCAAGAGTCTCTTGATGACCTCGTCAACATCGCTGATCACGACCTCAACCTCCCGTGACTAGCCCGTTCTCCGCTCAAGCCGGAGCAAACTCGTAGCCACAATAGCACGAGCGAGAAGCGCTATCGCTTGCTCGGCCGATCCCCTGGACGCGAGCAATTCCCCGGCCTCTTCGAGAGGGGTCATTACTTCGTGGCGCATGCGCCGTAGCATAGATCGCCTGTGAGATGAGCCGCATCGCTCGCACGGTATCCGGCGGGGAAGCACCCAGCGCGTCTTCGGCGGTTTGCTCGATGGGCGTCATGATCTCATGGCGGATCCGGGCGGCGGCCTCCGGGGCAAATCCGCCCTCCCTTGTTGCGGGTGTCTGCGCTCCCGCTTCTTGCTCCACCCCCGGGCCGAAGGGATTCGGACGCAGAGGAACCCGACCCAGAGCGGCCCCCTTCCCCGACACCCGCTGCGCTCGAACTTGCCGGATAACCCGGTGCATATGCTCGTTGCCGTAGGTTTGCTGCACGTATTCCGCGATGCCCGCCCTTCTCACCGCATTGGCGGAGTGGTCAAGGCGGGAATCCCCGAGCGCCGCCGCGTGCCGTTCCACCGCCGAACTCTCCACGATCTGGGTGGACTCGGCGGAGGCGGCATGTTCCGGCGCCGGATTGACGGGCTCGCTTCTCCTCCGGGTTTTCTCGGCATCCGTATACATCTGTGAAGCTCTCGGCTGACTTTCCACCATAGATTGCTCCTCTCCCCGTCAAATCGGGTGAAGCTCCGAGGCGGGCTTCACGGCTTGATGGATACTATCGATCCATTGCTTCCACACGGAAGTCGCGTCCGACCGTATTGGATTCAATTCTAGCGGATTCATCCCTTTTGCGGTATAGCCCCGCCACCGATTCCATATTTCCGGCCATAATTCGGCGGGAATCTCCTCCCTCACCCCGGCGAGCCGGTCATACGTTTCCATCACATAGCGCACGAAGGGCCGGAAGTCAACTTTTTTCAGCGGGGGCCGGTCGGATACGTTTTCATTCCAAACGGCGACCGCCAGAGCGTAAATGCAGAACTCCATATCGGATTCGGCGAGTCGTTCCCTCACGGAGTCAAGGCTAAGACGATCCAAATTCCATCCTTCCCCCGGGCAGAGGGCCCACGGCTTCACCATGGGGCCATCTTCTCCAAAGGCGAAGGGATAGCTCCGGCAACCGAGGGGCCGTAGCGGATAGATACCGCACCGGAATCGCCCCCCCGGCAAGATGATCCCGAAGATGCACCGGCGTGCTCCATCGGGATGCAAGTTCATATTGAGCGCCAGATGATATGCAGTTCCCGTTCCATCCAATCGGAAGCCATAGGGCGTTTCTTCCTCCAATCGGGCGAAGGCAAGGAAATCCATCGGCGAAATATCCAATCCGCGGGCGATGGCCCACGCATCGTACCCGCACACGTTGATCACGTTCCGGGAGCAACAGAGTCCCGGACAAGCCGTGCAAGGGTTCGATTGAACATCTTCCATATTCGACTTACCTATCGTTGACGGTAGGGGCGATTCGCCGAAACGCCCCTACGGGAACTAACCTTCCGGAACAAGCTCTGATGCCACCCGCAGAAGCGGGCCTCAAGAAGAACACGCCCTCCCCGAGCCGCAAACTGACCGTCTGACCTTCCCCAAGCTCCGGGCTGGGATGGAGGATATAGTTTCGTGCGCCGAACTGCAGGCTGTCCGCCTGAATCTGGCCCGTCTCCACTCCGCGGAAGCGGGGGAACCGGTCCCTCGTCTGCAGGAGAAACTCGTAGACCCCCACATCCGCACCCCCGATGCGCCGGGGCGTGCGCTGGATGAGCGATCGGCCCCCTTCTCGTGAGGCATGGGTACGATTCAAGACCCGTTGAAGGTGCCGGTTCCCGTAGCTGCTTTGGATCCCGCTCACGAGGAGCGCCCGTTGAACGGCGTTGGCGCGATTCTGAAGGCGCGGATCGCCGAGGAGGGCGGCATGCCGCTCCTCCGGCAGTTCCATCACCGAGTCGCCCGCGAGCGGAATGAAAGGCTCCATCGCCCCGGCCGTGCCCGGCATCTGCCGGGGCGCGGGTTCGGGGAGCCGTTTCCGCTCTCGAGCCTTCTTGCTATCGTGCCTCTGAACGCGATTTCCCGGCTGCGCCTCTGACATGCTCGCCTCTATCGCCTTCGCTCGAACGGACGGGGGTTTTCCGGCGTGCCCGGAGCCCGGAGGGTTTCATCCCCCCGCCGAGCGGCATGGAGTTGCACATGGAAATGATTCATGTGCATCGCGTTGAACCCGGGCCCGAGAATCTGCCCGAAATGACGTGTCATGCGGTTGGCCAGATCAACCATCACTTCCCGATAGGTTTTCCCGAGCTGGGGAACGGTATCGCTGGTGTTGAACCATGCCGATTCCGCATCATCGTGGCTCAGTTCGAGCCGATGCCCATGGACCATGAATCCGCAGATATCCACCGCGAGCCCCTGAGGATGGGTATCGTCCGGGCTTTCGGGTTCGCGCAAGAAACCTTGATTGTAGAGATCGGTTACCCCCAGAGATCGAATCTCCTCAAGATAGTCGGCCATCGCCAGCGCGAACGCCGGGTCGAGGCGCCATTCAGAGGTATCCTGTTGCCTCCCGTTCTTCTGCCGTACGTTCACGCCGGAATGGTTCAGATTCACCTCCACCGCATTCGGATTGCCCAGAGATGCGGGAGGGGTCTCTTGCTGAAGCCCGCGGGCTTCCTCAAGCTCACGCCGGGTAGCGTTGATTTCATAGGTCAGGCTGCGATCCCGGGACCTGAGCCTCGGGATCGTCCGGTCCCGCAACTCGCGAATGCGCTGTCCGAGGGGCACGGGGCCGGCCGGGGTATCCGTGGTAGCGCTCCCGCGCTCCCCTCTGGGAATCTCTTGCAAACGGGACTCGAGACGCTCAAACTCAGCTCGTGCCGCCGCCAGTTCCTCGCGGATCCTTTTCTGTTCGGCGGTCTGAGTATCGAGTTCGGTTTGTGCCGCCGCTGCGGCGGCGGGCGCCGCGGCTCGGAGCTGACGCGTTCTCGGCCGCTCCGACCACCGGCTCCATGTAACCGGCGTGACCGGGTTTTCCGGGTTCACAAGATACCCCCGATCCCGGAGCTGAGCAACGGGACCGCCTTCCGTGCCCGCGCCTCCCGATGGTTGCACCGCCTCCGGCTCGGCCGCGGGGGCCTCTCCGGCCTCTACTGCGGGGATCTCCGGACCGGGCCGCTCGCTCTCCTCCTCGGGTTCGGGGCCGGCAATGATCCGCGGTTCGGGCGCGATGCCGAACCACCCACCCACCGTTTCCAGTAATCCCCCCCGCTGAGCGACGGGGCTCCCGGTTGCTTCCGGAAGCCGCTCTCTCTGAATACGATCGATCACCCGTTGAACGTGAGCGTTGCCGTAGGTCTCGTGCATCCGGCTCACGAGCCTCGAACATCGCTCCCCGTTGGCCGGATGAAGAAACCGTGGATCGCTCATGAAGGCGGCGTGCTTCTCAACGGGCGCTTTCATCGCCGAAGTTCCGGCCATCAAATCGAGCAAGCCCCCCTCCACATTCGGCACATCGAGCCACCTTTGAGCGGCCCGGGCAAGGCTTCTTCCGGGCACTTCTTTCCGGCTCGAAAGGCCGATCACTCCCTCGAAGGGAGCGAACGTCATCTCCCGTTGCCATCGCTCGTCTTGCGAACCTTCGGGACGTGCAATGCGTTCTTGCCCCGACTGCGGTGATCCGGTTTGCTCAGCCATCGTCGCTTGTGTTCGGGCCACCGGTTCCCGCATGATATGGCGAACCGCAACCATGATCATGCATATCGAATCCCCTTCTACCCCTTCACAAAGGGGTGCCGGGGGGAATTTCTCCCGATTTCCCTTCGTGCTAGAACCGGACGGTGAGCATCCCCATGATCTTCATGCCCTTTTCGCTCTCACCGCGAGGGAATTCAGCGGTGAGACTGAACGAGACGGAGGAACCCTTGGGTTCGAGTTTGGAGCATGCGTCCACCGCCTCCTTGATGGGCTTGACGTGATCGGAAATGGCCCCGATGCTCTCTTTGACCTTGTCCAGAGTACTCAACTTGAGGGCGCCGATATCGCCGATCAATCCCCGCAACCCCTCCTCCGCCTTCTGCACGATTCCCGGGAGTTTATCAATGGCCGTCACCTCCGGCCCGATGCGCAAACTGAAGGAGTAACTATCCGGCTGGACCGCGGCGCTGAACTTGAGATCGCCGGCTTCGGCCCCCACCTCGAATGACCCATTCCATCCCGCCCCCATGAACTGTTTGATCCCCCCTTGCGCTGAGGAGACCTTCACCCCCTTCACATCCACGGTGATGGTGCGCCCATCGGAAGGCTTGATCTCGACCTTGGTAGGGATCTTGCTGAAGGCATCGGTCACTTGCTTGAGCCGGGCGGCAAACGCCGAAGGGCCCATCGGCTCTTGCTTGGGCGGCACAACGGGTGGGGCGGGAACACCGCCCGTGGGCGCGGCCGTCCCCAGTACCCCCACCGCCAGCCCTCTGGAGATCCGCCACCGGTTGACCACCGCCAGAATTGCATCGTTTGCAAGCCCGGCCGCTTCCGGAACATTGCGTCGGATGCGCTCGCACAGGACTTCCGGCCGGAGCACCACCGTGGCCATGCCGGGATTGGCTTCAAGCCACATGCGAACGGCCCGCTCCACCGCGGGGGAGATTTCCACCTCCGTCTCTTCTCGTTGAAGATGGCTTACCACTCTTTGGACATAGGCATTGCCCCGCGTCCGCTGAAGTTCGCTCATCATCTCCGCCATTGGCGGTGTTCCGGCCGGGGGCGCGAGGCGGGATCCTCTCTCCAAACGCCTCCGGCTCTTCGGGGGTTCCACGGTTGCTTTTGTTCTCACCGATCGCTCTCTCATGGCCGCTCTTTCTCACTGCTGCCGGGGGCAATCCCATCCCCCGATCGGTTGGCGATCTCCCGGATCAGCTCCCATGCCGGGATTTCGACGATATTCCCTTCTTCATCGAACCGGATGAGGGGAAGGATGGCCTCGAGCACCGGCATGGTGATGCGGATGAGATCGGGGGGATTTGCTGACCTATCGAAATTCCGCCGGTACCAACACCGATGCGGATTGAAGAAGACACACGTCTTGGGCTTGCGGGGAGTTCCGTGCACCGTGCACCGGTTGGTCCGGGAATCCAGGAGACGGCACGTTCGGTCCACGAGCACCTGCCAGTGGCCGTCGCTGGTCAGGATCATCTCCACCCCTTCAAAGGCAACCATATAGCGCAGGTAATCCATATCCATGAAAGTGGTCGGGGTGGGATGGGGGATCAAGAGCAACCGGCAACATGGGGCTGAGCAATCGAGGCATGGATTTTCCTCCGCCTTCTCGATGAAAGTGGCCCCCCGCGGAAGCACCGTCTGAGGGATTTCTTCAGTGGCATGCTCGGTCATTCTTCGATCAGTCTCCTCGAATTTTTGCAGGATCCGGCCCGTAGAGCGTTTGCGCCGCCCCCTCCTCCGTCAGAGTAGCTTGAATATCCCACCGGGCCAGCCATGTTTCCTTCCCGCGTGATTGCATGATGGTTTCCAAGCATCGGACGGCATCCTCCCTCTCACCCAGAAGCCAGAGCCCTATCATGAGCCGCTCCTTGAGGTCCTCATCCGGAGTGGACCGGAACATATCCCGGAAGACCACATCGGTTCCCGGTTCTTTGCGGTGCCCCAACTCTCGAATGGCGGAGCGGGCAATCCGGGGGTTGGCGCTTTCGATGGACTTCAAGAGGGCATTTCGGAGCGCATCGGCGTTCTGCCGGGGCAGCGCTAGATACCATTCAAGGGCGAGGATCGTTTCTTCGACCCGCACCGTCTCATCCCGCGTGAAGGGTTTCCCCTGATCATCGTAATCAGTGACGAGGAAGTTTCGTACGCCGGTTTCCCCGGGGGCAAGCTGATAGGCGGGCTTCGGCAGATAAGGCGCATAGGGTTGATCGGGCGAAATCCGCTGCAGGAAGATCAGTCCCCGATCCCGGCTATCGAACAGCGGCATTGTCTCGGAGGGACTCGGGGCAACCGATGCTCCGTGGGGATAGACGATCGTAAGCTCGGAAGTTGTTTCCGCGCCCTTCAACCATCTTTCGACTTCCACCACAACCGTATGGAGCAGTATATGCGGCTCCGATCCGGCTTGTGTGATCAACCAGGGCTTGAGCACGGCCATATGTTGCCGCCGCACCGTCTTGCTGCGGATTTCATATTCTCGAACATGTCCCACAACGATGATCTCCGCCCGATCCGCCTGCGCGCCCACCGTATCGGCAGTGCGTTCCGCAAGATAGCCCAAGATCCCTTCGGGGGTGTTGGGGAAAGTAACGATGGGCATGATCTGAGTTGTCATGGCTTTACCGGAAGCTAGTATTTGATGATCTCTTTCGATGACACCACATTGATCTTGGTAGTGCCTTTGGTTACATCGTAGGTGATCTTGGTGAGCGCACCTTTTTTGTCCTTCACCTCCTTGCGGTTCGAAAGCCCGAACGTGTGCCATCCCTTCTGATCCCGGATAAGGCTCTTCTTCTGGAGGGCCTCATACTGCGCCCCCCACATGGTTTGATCGGCGCCGAGCTGAGGATGGATGAGCTTGGATCGAATCGTATCCTTCACGATTTGCTCGACCTCGGCCATCGAAGCCTTCGGGCCGAACTTCTTTCCCTCAACGTGCTTCAATATTACCCTCTCGGCTTCCCTCAAAGAGATCGCGAAAGCGCGCCTGAAGTCCTTGGCATGCTCCAACTCCGCATCATGATCGCGCTGAGACATCGCATTGGAGACGTGATAATACACATCCACTCCGCTCTGCTTGAAAGTGCTGAGGTGCGATCCCGGTCCGAGGTAGTAAGGCTGACTATCGCCCGCATACGCCTTCGAAACGAGAGCCGGCACCCCATACCACTGAGGGGGGACTTTCTTGGCAATCATCTCGGGAGTTTGGTGAGGAACGGGGACAACCACATATCGGGGGGCGGTGAAGTTCGCGGGCCAGGGAGCAACGCCAAACGTGTTCTGGCCATAGGTCGTTTCGAGGAATTTCAACGTGTTGACGGTCGGGTTGGCAATCGCCCTTGGAGCGGCTTCCATCCCCTTATCGGAAGCCGCCGCATCCCGATCCCGACCCCACGCGGGGGCGGGATTTGCGATAGCCCTGGCCGCCCATGGAGAGGCCTCCGCCCGAGGCGCCGCCGCCGCGGCCGCCCAAGGGGAGGGGCGCTCGGACGGCCGGCCCCAATACACCTCAGCAAGGGCTCCACCGATCGGGGGGCGTTCCGTTTGCTCCTTCTCGATTTGAACTCTCTCGACGGGCACCTCGACATCCGCTCGAACCGTTCTTTCTTCTTCGATCGCCCGGGCGGAGGCTATCCCTTGCTCGGCGCCGCGGGCCGCCGCATCGGCTTGCACCCCACTCACCAACCTCTGGAAATACTGGTTGCCGTAGGCTCGCTGGAGCGCCTGCACGATGCGCTGACGGGTGGAAACACCCGTGGGATGAGAGAGACGAGGATCGAAGAGGAGCGCCGCACCGCGCACCGCCCCCCTATCCGAGCTTTCCCACGTCAGATGAACGCTAGAAGAATGCTCCGGGCTTCCGGCGGGGAAAAGTCCCCGGACCCTCAACCGCTTCTTCTCACTTTCACTTTCGGCTTTCGGGAGATGGTGAATACGTCTTTCAGCCATGGCCTTACCCTGCATGTTTAAAATTCATTCGATCTTCTCACGGGCCGGCTCCGTACCGGCGGAAATCGGCTTGAGGTGAATCGGCTTCTCCTCCAGAGGGGATCGCTGCGGGGCACCGCCTTGCTGAATGACATGGGCCACCTCATGACCAAGGAGCTTTCGCCCTTCGGTGGAACCGGGTTGATAATCCCCGCCGCGGAAAAAGATATCGGTGCCGGTCGTGAAAGCCCTTGCCTTTAGCCGCTCCGAAAGCGCTCCCGCCTCGGCATCGGTATGAAGGCGCACGCCGCTGAGATCATGGCCGAAATGGGATTCCAGCGGCCCGCGGAGGGAATCGGGGAGAGGCTGCCCCCCACCACGCTTCGAGTCAATCCGCCTCTCGATGGCCTCCGTGACCTCCGGCACATCTTTGGCTGTGGATTCAGCCTGTACCGGCTCCTCCTCTTCTTCGGGCAGGCTCTGCCGATCAAGGCGCTTGGCTTGAAGGAGTTCCTCCTCCTCTTCGCCCTGGCGTTGAAGCCGCTTGGCCTGGATCTCTTCCTCTTCCTCCGGACCCGCTTGCCGCTGAACTTGAGCGAACGGAAGCCGGGCCACTTCCTCACCCATCGCATCGGCCTCTTTCTCGAACTCGTCATCCGGAGAATTGACCGTGAGCTTGGCCTGAATACCCCTGGAGCGCAGGAGCCGCTGAACATAGGCATTGCCATGGCTTCTCTGGAAACTCAAGAGAATCTCCGCTTGACGGCGGGGATTTCCGGGATGTGAAAGAGGATCGCGGCTCAAACGCCCCTCGAAGCCTGCGGCATGAATGGACCCGCCGGGTTCCATGGCGAGGCTTTCGGCGGCCGCCTTCTCCCTTTTTCTATGGATCGCATCCTCGGCGTGATCCTTCGAAGACCACTGATGCTCTGCCATTCGGGCACCTCCAATCTCGTGATTCACCCACCGGTTATCCTCTCACCAGTTCGGAGTATTGAGCGAAATCCGCATCGGTGCACAGCCGCCCGATCTTCTGGAACTCGCGCTTTGCGGCACGGATCAGGTGTTCCATTTTGATCGTGCCGCCATCGCCGGCGGCTAAGAAAGCCGCCCCGAGGGCGATGTTCTTGATGTTCCCGCCGGTGATCTTGAACTGGCGCGCCATGAAAATGAGGTCCACATCCTGTGCCAGCGGGGCCTGCGGCGGGAAAATCTTCTTCCAGATACGGAGCCGGTCCGCTTCCTCGGGCTGCGGAAACTCCACGGCGAAGCGCATGCGGCGCGAGAACGCTTCGTCAATGTTCTTGCGGAGATTCGTGGCCAAGATGACGATGCCTTCGTACTCCTCCGTCTTCTGGAGGAGATAGGCGATCTCGATGTTGGCATACCGATCATGGGAATCCCGTACCTCCGACCGCTTGCCGAAGATCGCATCCGCCTCATCGAAGAAAAGGATGGCATTGGAATTCTGGGCCTCGGTGAAGATGCGGTCGAGATTCTTCTCGGTCTCGCCGATATATTTGCTCACAACGGTGGAGAGGTCAATCTTGTAGAGATCGAGGCCGAGCTCACCGGCGAGGATCTCCGCCGCCATCGTCTTCCCCGTTCCCGAGGGCCCGGCGAAGAGGATGTTGAGCCCTTTGCCGGAAGAGAGCTTGTCCCCGAAGCGCCAAGTATCAAAGACAAGGTGCCGGAATCGAACGTAATTCGAAATCTCGTGGAGCTGAGCCGTCTGCTCTCTGGGGAGCACGATGTCTTCCCACCGATGCTTGGGGATGATCTTGCGGGCAAGTTGAGCAAGCTTATGGTTGGAGGTCATTCGGCAAGCGGCATAGAGATCCGAGGCGGTAACCATACCCTCCCCCCAGCCGCGGGCGATATTCCGCGCGGCGGCAGCGGCATCCCGAATCGCCCCGGGAGTAAAGTGGAACTTATCGGCGATCTCATCGATATCCGCGGCGGAGACCCCGCTCCCATCTCCGTCGAGATGCGTTTCCCACAATTTCCGCCGAACCGTATAAGGGGGAGTATCAAGTTCAAGCCGAAGGGGGCCCTTATCGGCAAACGCATCACCCGCTTGCCATGAAACCTGACCGATGAAGAAAACAGGGAAGGGAAAAGCGAGCGTCTGGGCCGTCAACACCCGCACGGCGCGATCGTTGTTGAGGAGACTATCGAAATGATCCCAACAAATGGCAGCCCCCTGAAGTCTGGCCTCGCGGAAAGCGAGGGTCACCAGCGTTTCAAGGGAAAGATCACTGGCGGAAAGCAACGGGGCATCCACCATGAAGAGGGGCAAGCCGAGGCTACGGCAGATGGCCTCCGCCGCGGTCTTCTTCCCCGCTCCCGGCGGCCCCTGCAAGTGGAGCACGAGCCCCGGCTCATCTTTGAGGCTCCGGCAGATGCGCGTAAGATCGCTTCGGGCATCTTCATCGAGCATCATGGTTTCCAGAGATGCCACAGGCTGAATCAATCGGGCACCGATAAGGCGGGAATCGGGCGCATCCGAACCGAGGAGATAGCTCGCAATGCGATCATCGATCTTCAAGGCTCTGGCAAGGAGAGGGGACGGCATGGAACGATTCTCATCCTCGATGCAAAGGAGATGATAAGCGAAGAGGGGCGCATGAGGAAGAAAGGCTTCCCGGCGTTTGAGACGATCCTCGAATCGCTCGGTGGTACACTCGAGGATGAGGTGAACACTCGGCCGTTTGCGGGTCACATCATCGTGAAGATACCCGTAGAGCCGCTCATACCTCACGGAGAGCTCGGGCAAGAGGCACAGGAGCAGGGCATCCACCTCGAAATCGCTCAAGCCAAATGCCACAGCGAGATTTACAAGTCGCAACGCCGTCCCCTCGCGGAGGCTTTCGGCTTTGCGCGCGGCGATCTCCGCTTCGATCCGTTGCAACGACCGGCTCAGAGGGGATGCGAGGGAGGAGGTTTCCGGAGCCGAAGGAACCGGCCCCGTGGCCAGAAGGGAATCCATCTCCTGTTCCGAGATATAGAGACCTCGGAACTCATCATCGGCCGCCTGCCCGATGCGCTCCCGCCACCGCAGTATCTGCATCCGGATGCGGAGGTCCATGCGCTCGATTTCGGCCATGAGATGGGCCATGCTGTTCTCGAAGCCCCTCATGATCATCACCCCCCGATTGATCGCCTCACCCGGGCAGATGCGCGATGGGGAACTCAATCAGGAGCAAGAAGCCTCCACAGGGTGAGGGAATGGTGACAGAAGCAAATCCCACTGCACCAATCCCATTTTTGCGCCGGATACTCATGAGATCTCGATCAAATCGCCGTCCGTCTTGGCTGTGAGATTCTAAAGCGAGGAGCGAACAAAAGGATTGGGGCGGGCACAGCACCCACTCTCATCCCACACGGATGCCTCTTGCGTTGAGACGGTTATAGCATTGTCATCGGACTTTGTCAATACACGATTGTGATCCGAATAAAGAGGCCATCGGAACAATGCGGAAACGGTATTGACGAGAGGAGAACAACAAGCTATCATCGTGCCACACCCTCCCGGTCGATGGAGCACAGCCTTGAATGCCCTGATCCACCGATACCACATCATCCCCGCAGGACTTGCGCTGGCGATGCTGACCGGGATCGCCCTCACCCGCCTCCACAGCTATCTCCTCTTCCACAACTTCGCCGAGATATTCAGCATCGTGATCGGCTGCGGGGTCTTCATGGTGGCATGGAACGCCCGTTCGTTTATGGAGAGCGGATACCTCCTCTTTCTCGGTATCGCCTATCTTGCCGTAGCGCTCCTCGATTTGCTTCACACGATGGCGTATGCGGGCATGAACATTTTCCCGGGGCACGACGCCGATCTTCCCACGCAACTCTGGATCGCCGCCCGATATCTTCAGGCCCTGGCGCTGGGGCTGGCGATCAATGGATTCCGAAAGCCGATTCGAGCGGCGCCTCTGCTGCTCGGCTTTTCCGCAGCGGCGGGCATCCTGATAGCCGCTATTTTCTACTGGGACATCTTCCCCACGTGTTGGGAACCGGAAACCGGCCTCACACCCTTCAAGAAGATCAGCGAGTATATCATCTCCGCCATCCTCATAGGAAGCCTGGCTTCACTCTACATCCACCGCTCGAAGTTCGACCCCCTCGTGGCCCGGCTCTTGGGGGCTTCGATCGTCTTCATTGTGGGCTCGGAAGCGGCATTTACCCTCTACACCGATCCTTTCGCGACTGCCAATCTGATCGGGCACTTATTTAAGATCGTGTCCTCGCTCCTCATTTACATGGCCTTCGTGGAGACCGGACTCAAACGGCCATACGCCCTCCTCTTTCGGAATCTGCAAAAAAGCAAGGAATCGCTGGAAACGGCGCTGCACACATCCCGGCAGCGGCAAGCGGAGATCGAGGCTCTTCTCGAAGGCTCTCAGTCCATCCTCCGATACCGGCGATTCGAGGAGACCGCCCGCGCCATCTTCGACGCTTGCCGCCGGGTCACCGGCGCCGGCGCCGGATACATCGCGCTCCTAAGCAAGGACGGAGCAAAGAACGATGTCCTCTTCCTCGACTCCGGGGGAGCTCCCTGTGCCGCGGATCCTTCCCTTCCAATGCCGCTCCGGGGCCTCCGCGAAAAAGCCCGCCGCGAGAAAAGGGCCGTCTTCCAAAACGATTTTCCCCGAAGCCAGTGGGCGACTTATCTCCCGGAAGGGCACATGGCCATTGAAAACGTCTTGTTTGCTCCTATGATCGTAGAGGATGAGGTCATTGGCCTCCTTGGGCTCGCCAATAAGGAAAAAGGCTTCACCGAAAACGACGCAAGATTGGCCTCCGCGTTCAGTGAACTGGCAGTGATCGCTCTCTTGAACAGCCGGGCCCTCGAATCGCTGAGCCGGAGCGAAAAGAAATACCGTCAATTGGTGGAAAGCCTCCAAGAAGGAATCTGGGCAATCGATGGCGATACCCTCACAACTTTCGTGAATCCTCGGATGGCAGAGATGATGGGCTACACCGTTGAAGAGATGATCGGAAAGCCCCTCTTCAGCTTCGTTCCGCCGGAATACAAGGAGGCCGCTCAAAAGTATCTAGAACGGCGGGCCAGAGGCATCAAAGAATCGCTCGATCTCGACCTTGTCCGTAAAGACGGCAAGCCGATCCGGGCGGCGATCGTGGTCTCCCCGATCCTCGATGAGGAGAACCGCATGAACGGCGCCATTGCGGCAGTGGCCGATATCACCGAGCGCAAGGAAATGGAAGAGGCCCTAGCCGAGTCTGAAGCGAACTACCGAACGCTGGTCGAGGCCTCCCCCGACGGGATCATCGCCCTCGATAGCCGGGGATACATCAGCGATTGCAACGAGAGCGTATGCAAGCTTTTGGGGTACAACCGGGAGGAGCTCAAGAGCATGAATCTCGCCGAGATCATCACGGATGTGCTGCCGCCGGAACTGGGCGCCCGGCCACCCATTTCCGGCCCTGTGGAAAAGGAGTTCGAACTCGTCCACAAGAGCGGCGACCTAATCCCGGTGTGGGCCAAGATCATTCCGGTATTCGACCCTTCGGGGGCATGGTTCCAATTCGTGATGTACCTTCGGGACATCACCGAGCGCAAACGAATTGATCAATTGAAGGACGAATTCATTGGATTGGTTTCCCACGAGCTCCGCAGCCCCCTCACCGTGATCATCGGAGCGATCAACACCGCCCTGAGCGAAAGCGACCATCTCTCGCCGGAGGAACTCCGCCGCCTTCTGGAAGACGCCGCCATCGAAGCGGAGTCGCTTTCGCACCTTCTGGGCAACCTCGTTGAGCTTTCACGCGCTCAGGCCCATCGCCTCCTGTTGTATCCCGAGCCCGTGGATGCGCGGCACCTTACGGAGCAAGTCATCGAGCGGCTGAAAAGCTCTTTCCCCACCCACCAGATCAAAGTGGACTTTCCAGCGGACTTCCCGCGGCTCAAAGCGGATCCGCTTCGTGTGGAACGCATTCTCTATAATCTCCTTGAAAACGCCCTGAAATATTCCCCGCCGGAGAGCCGCATTTCGGTCCGCGCAAAAGTGGAAGGGGAAATGGGTGTCATCGGCGTGAGCGACGAAGGGCCGGGCATCTCTCCCGAGGACCGCGCCCGCCTCTTTCAACCGTTCTCGAGATTGCACGAATCCATGGCCCAGGGAAAGGCAGGCACGGGACTCGGCCTGCTGGTATGCCAGAGGCTCGTGGAAGCCCACGGGGGGACCATCTGGGTGAACTCAGAACCGGGCAAGGGATCCACCTTCTACTTCACCCTCCCGATCGCCGAAACGCAACCCGAGTAACAATCGGTACATTTCCAGATCTCAGAGAACCTCCCTACCCTCGGGCCATCAGAGCCCATGGGTTTTCCGTCCGGGAGGCGCCGGAGAATGAGACCATCGGGGCCTGTGGACTTTCGAGGGGCGATAAGGTATAATCTTGAACGCGAAGGGGTGTAGCTCAGTTTGGTAGAGCAGCGGTCTCCAAAACCGCAGGCCGTGGGTTCGAGTCCTGCCACCCCTGCCAGTGCACAAACAGGCCGAGGTGGTGGAATTGGTAGACACGCCATCTTGAGGGGGTGGTGGGCGTAAGCCTGTGCGAGTTCAAATCTCGCCCTCGGCACCATGATGCGGGAGTAGCTCAGTGGTAGAGCGCCTCCCTCCCAAGGAGGAGGTCGCGAGTTCGAGCCTCGTCTCCCGCTCCATAGAAGATATCCCCGCAACGGCGGGTGGAAATTCGGGGCGACGTGGCCAAGAGGCTAAGGCGGAGGTCTGCAAAACCTCTATTCGCCGGTTCGATTCCGGCCGTCGCCTCCAATTTTTGTTTTAGGAGGGACAAAAAATGTGGCTGCACACGAGAATGTTCCTCTTGGTGGCCCTTCTCTTCGGTATCCTCTATGGCGTGGTCACCGTCGTGGGCACGATCCTTGGCGCAGGGGGAGTGATATTCTACATCGGCATCGCCCTCGCCATGCTGGCCCTCCAATATTTGATCGGGCCATCCCTTGTCGCTCTCTCCATGCGGGTCAGATGGGTTTCGGAAAGTGAGGCCCCCGCACTACACCGCATGGTGGCCGATCTCGCCCGGCAAGCCGGAATCCCCAAACCCAAAGTGGGCATTTCCGAGATCAATATCCCCAATGCATTTGCCTTTGGACGAACGCAAAGAGACGGACGGGTTTGCGTGACCCGCGGCATCATGAATCTCCTGAACGAGGACGAGCTTCGGGCCGTCCTCGGGCATGAGATCTCCCATATCAAACACCGGGATATGGCCGTTATCACCCTTCTTTCGGCCATCCCACTGATCCTCTATTGGATCGCAATGAGCTTCATGTTCAGCGGCATGTTCGGGGGAAACCGGCGCGAAGGAGGAGCCGGATGGCTCGTACTTATCGGGCTGGGTTCACTCATCATGTACTTCATCACCAATTTGCTCGTGCTGTATGGTTCGCGCATTCGGGAATACTATGCCGATCGAGGTTCCGTGCAATTGGGCAACCGCCCCCATCATCTGGCAACAGCCCTTTACAAGCTTGCCTATGGGAACGCCCGCTTCAAGGGGAAGCAAGACCTCAAACAAGTGGAAGGCGTGAAGGCCTTTTTCGTCAATGACCCTTCCCGGGCATGGAACGAAGTGCGGGAACTCTCCCAAGTGGATCTTGACATGAGCGGAACGATCGATGCCCAAGAGCTTCAAGTCCTTCGCTCCAAATCCGTGAGGATCGGCGCATCCGATAGGATAATGGAAGCGCTGAGCACCCACCCCAACATGCTCAAGCGGATTCAGCATCTCTCTACGCTGGCTTGAGGTCTTTTCCACCCTCCTCCTAGGGGAAAGATCGCTCACCGCAGCCCATTCAGACCACTGGCAGCGCTCAAAAGAGGGGATTGATCACAAGCCCCGCCGGGGTTTTGGGATAGAAGTAAGTGGATTTGGGCGGCATGCGTTCCCCCGCATCGGCTACGGCGATGACGGATGCAACCGCCACCGGTTTCAGAAAGAAGGCCACCTCCGCTTTCCCCGAGTCCACTCGCGAGACGATCTCCGCTTCGTTCGGGGAATACTCGATGTGCTCCTTCTCTTCCTCAGGGCCGGAAATGTCTAAAAGATAACGGAAGACAACCCCGTGCAAAAGGCTCACGTCAAGATCCTTCCACGCGGGGGGCTTCTCGGGGGGGAGCATGGCCCGCAATAAGGAGAGATCCCGCGGCACGAGAAGGCGATAACCCCCCGGCCGGGGCCCGTACATTCCGAACATCGGGGCCGCCTTTCCGGATCGGCTCAGCGCCGCCTTGAGCCGCTCAAGACTCGCGGCCGCCGGCAACTCCTGCACTTCGAAATATCGCCTCAGCCCTTCCTTCAGCCGGGACACTTGTTCCGAACTCAAGCCCTTCAGCACCCGATGCGTGGGCAGCAAGGTCAGTCCGGGATCGCCCGAACTGATGAGCGTCATCATCAGGAAACCGCTCGAATCATCCAAGGAAGGCCGCTCGGCACGCACCTCTTCCCTGAAGGCCAGCGCTGTCGTATAGCGATGATGACCATCGGCGATGTAGAGCGTTCGGTCAGAGAAGAAGCGGCAGATACGATCCACAGGAGCTTCTTCACTCACCACCCACACATTGAACGTCACCCCCGCATCATCGGAGGCGGTGAAGCTCGGCCGATGCGGATCGATTTCGGGAACGAGTTCACGGAGGCTTCCATCCATCCCGTTGAAGATGCCCATGATGGGACTGAAATTGGCGCGGCACGCTCGCAGAAGATTCATCCGGTCCGCCGCCGGACCTTTCATGATGACCTCGGTGGGCCGAATGCGGCCCGTCTCGAAGGGCTCGAGCCGCACCGCCGCGATCAGCCCCCAGTAGCTCCGGTGACCGTCGAGAAAAGGAAACCGATGCTCCGTAAGATAGAAGGCCGGCCGCGATTCCCGAAGAAGGATCCCCTTTTGCATCCAATCCGCGAACACCTGAGCGGCGCGGGAATACTTGTTGTTCGAAGCGTCATCGTGGGGGGTATCCTGACCGAACTCCAACCGGATGATGTTGAACGGATGACGCCCGTAATAGGCCTCTTGTTGCTCCGGGCTGATCACATCATAGGGGGGAGTAATCACGAGAGAGAGGTCTTCGATTTGCCCCAAGTCATACCGCAGGCCCCGGAAAGGTCGCACATCCGCCATGATTACTTATATCCGATCTCAGTCAGAACCGCTCTTTGGACTTGAAGAAGCTCCCGGATTCCCTTCGCGGCCAGAGCAAGGAGCGAATCCATCGTATCTTTGGAAAATGCCCTGCCCTCCGCCGTACCTTGAACTTCAATGAACTCGCCGGCATCGTTCATGACGATATTGAAGTCCACCTCCGCATGGGAATCCTCGTCATAGCAGAGATCGAGGAGCGGATGGCCATCCACGATGCCCACACTCGTGGCAGCGACCGCCCCTTTCAACGGGGCCTTCAGTGTTTCCCCCCGTTCGCGGAGGGTTTGAAAGGCTTGAGCCAGAGCAACATAGGCTGCGGTGATGGAGGCGGTTCGGGTTCCGCCGTCCGCCTGAAGCACATCGCAATCCACCGTGAACGTCCGCTCGCCGAGGGCTTCGAGATTGGCAACGGCCCGAAGCGAACGCCCGATAAGGCGTTGGATCTCAAGGGCTCTTCCGTTCGGCTTCCCACCGGCGGATTCCCGCGGCGTTCTCGTATGCGTAGACCGCGGCAACATGCCGTATTCGGCGGTGATCCATCCCTTTCCGCTCCCCTTCAGGAAAGGGGGCACCTTATCCTCCACACTCACGGCACAGAGCACGCGCGTTTGCCCCAGTTCGATGAAGGCAGAACCTTCCGCAAACCGCTGAAACCCCGGCGTGATCTTCACCGGGCGCATCTCATCATCGGCACGCCCATCGAAACGCGCCCGCTTCATACCACCTTCTCCAATCGCGCCAGACTCAGCAGAAGCTTCTTCACCCCGATCCCACCCCGGAAGGACACGGTCACTTCGTGATCGCCCTTCGTAGGAAAGCATTCCATCACGATCCCTTCGCCGAATTTGGCATGAAGCACCGTATCCCCGGCTTTGAGATCGGGGGAGAGCGTCTGGGGAGCCCCTGCGCTTTCGCAGGATGTGAAGCCGATCACCTGCCCCTTGGGCTTGCATGCCACCAAATGGGATGGGATATCCTGCAAGAAACGGGAAGGAAGATTCGGGCGGTTCCCGCCGTGCAAACTGCGCCGGAATGCCCAGAGGAGGTACAGCCGCTCCTTGGCCCGGGTCATCCCGACATAGCACAGCCGCCGTTCCTCCTCCATTTGATCCGGATCGCCGAAAGCCCGGATATGAGGCAAAATACCTTCCTCCATACCCACGATGAAGACAACCGGAAACTCGAGGCCCTTGGCCTGATGCAGGGTGATCAGGGTTGCCGCATCACTGTTCTCCGTAAGGTTGTCCACGCTGGATACCAGCGAAACCCGTTCCAGAAGGGCCGTCAGCGCCTCTTGGGGATCCATGTCATTGTACTCCTCGGTCATTCCCCGGAGCTCCATTACATTGTTCCAGCGCTCCTCTCCTTCCGGCCCGCTCAGAAGATACTCGCGGTATCCCACAGCCTCCACCACGAGATCAAAAAGATCCGTGAGCTTTCTTTTTTCGCCCTCCGCGATCAAGAGATCCAAAATCTCGGTGAATTTGGTGAGGACCTGCGCCCCCCGTGAGGAAAGCTGAGGATGCCCCTCGCCGATGGTAATCGTCTTCAGGGCTCCATACAGCGATGTGCCATGGGCCTCGGCCCACGCCGAGAGTTCCGCCATCGTGCGTTGCCCGATGCCCCGGGCCGGAACATTGATGATCCGCGAGAGGCTCACGCTATCCTGAGGATTGTTGACAATCCGAAGATACGAGAGAATATCCTTGATCTCCCGCCGTTCATAGAAGCGGGTGGCCCCCACGAGCTTGTACGGGAACCCGTACCGGGAAAAGGCCTCCTCGAGCGCCCGCGACTGCGCATTGGTACGGTACATCACGGCGCAATCGCCGACCTTGTAACCGTGTTTAAGTACCAAACGCTCGATTTCGCCCACCACGAACTGGGCTTCTTCTTGCTCATTGAAGGTCTCCAGAATCTGAAGGGGAACCCCATCGTCGTTCTGGGTCCACAAACGCTTCACCTTGCGTTGTTCGTTGGCGGAGATGAGACTCGCTGCCGCCTCGATGATCGTCTTCGTCGAGCGATAGTTTTGCTCGAGGAAGATCACCCTCGCATCGGGGTAGTCGCGCTCAAAATCAAGGATATGGCGCAAATCGGCAAACCGCCAGGAGTAGATGGATTGGTCCGGATCCCCCACCACACAGATATTGCGATACTTGCCCGCCAGTTGGCGAGCGAGCGTGTACTGGGCCAGATTCGTATCCTGAAACTCGTCAATCATCACATGGACGTACCGTGTCTGGTATCTGGCCAAGATTCCTTTGTGTTCACGGAAAAGCCTCACCGCCCGCATGAGAAGATCATCGAAATCAAGCGCATTGCTATCATCCAACGCCTTCTGATAGCGCTCATAGACGCGCTTGGCCACCTCTTCCAGATAGCTATGAGAGGCAAACTCCGCAGGCCCTTCCAGACGCGCCTTGGCTGCGGAGATCATAGCCCTGATGGCTTTCGGGGGATATTGCTTGGGATCCAGATTCAGAGCCTTCATTTCCCGGGATATCAGGCTCAGCGCATCGTCTTCATCGTAGATCACAAAGCGGGGGTTCAGCCCGATGCGGGAGCCCTCCTGCCGGAGGAAGCGGGCACAGATCGCATGGAAGGTGCCCAGAGTAAGACCATCCGCTGCTTCACCCAGCATCGCTTGCACGCGGTCCTTCATCTCACGAGCCGCCTTGTTTGTAAAGGTAACGGCAAGGATATGCTGAGGCCCGATGCCCGCAACCTTGATCAGATAGGCAATGCGATGGGTGATCACCCGCGTCTTCCCGCTCCCGGGGCCGGCGATCACCAACTGCGGACCCTGGATGGATTCCACAGCGATCCGCTGGGCAGGATTGAGATTGGCCAAAAGATCACGTTCTTTCATCGGCCCTCATCATACACGCAGGCCTAATGCCGGAGATCGGCGCCTTACGGAGATCGCTCCACCGGACCTCAATAGCCCGGGATGAATACCGGATGGTCCTCGGTGATGACGTGCGTCTCTCTCACAACGGCATCTCGAAGATACTTGGGAACAAAAAAAAGTCCCCGGTGTGTTGTCCCATCGTAGAAACGGAGTGGCGCTCCTATCCGGCTCGCAATGCGCCGATCGATCTCCTCAACGGAGAGATCTCGCGGATCGACCTTCTTTGAAGCCAGCGAAAACGCCCATGGCCCACCAAACGAAGGAACGGTCGCTTCATAAGGGGCAACAATGGGAAAAACCTGTTTAAGCGTGTTGATCACTGCGGTAAATACCCGCGTAATCCCCGAAATCGCCGCCCCGGATTGGGTGACAAACGTGCCGCTTTCGCTCAACTTGGAATAAACCATTTCGTAAAACCGCCGGGTATAGAGGAGATACGCCGGCCCACCTTCAATCGGTTCGGGGAGATCCATGATGATGACATCGAACTTCTCTTCGGTTTCCTCGAGATATTTCCTCGCATCCATGTGAAGAAGGGTCAAGCGGGGGTCCTCAAAAGAACCTTGATGATGATTGGGCAAGTATTTCTTGCAAAGCTCGATGACCTCCCGGTCGATATCCACCATCACCACCTTCTTCACGGTTCGATGGGCAAGGATTTCCCGAAGGGTAGCCCCTTCCCCCCCGCCAGCGATGAATACGGTCTCCGGCTCGGGATGAAGGATCATGGGGGGATGTATCAGCGCTTCGTGATAGATGAATTCGTCCGCCTCACAGGATTGCACCTTGCCGTCAAGGATCAGGCACCTCCCGTAAAGCGTGCTTTCAAGGAGCTCCACGCGCTGATACTTCGACTGGCCACAGTACAAGATGTTCTTGATGGAGAATTGCTGGATGTTATCGGGGGTCACAAATTCCATGAACCAGTTCGAAGGGGCATTGAGCATGAAATCACGCTCCTCTCTTGAGTTCCACAACGGAGGGATTGCGGGAGCCGAACTTCTCGATGATGAACCTTGACGCCGACTCAAGATCGAACGCGTCACTATGGGTGAAGATATCTACCGCCGCATAGCCATACTCAGGCCATGTGTGGATACACACATGCGAACCATTCCCCAGCACAAGCCCGCTGACCCCCTGCGGGGTAAACTGATGGAACGACTCCCCCAGAGGGGTCTCATCCGATTGCCTGACCACGTAGCACAGGGTGGACTTCACCGCCTCCATATCATTGAGGATCGCCGCATCGCAGTCCTTCAAATCAAGCAGAAAATGTTTCCCCAGCGTTTGCAACGATGTCTTTCCCCTTCAAGAATTCGCTACTATTATAAAGCATTCGCGCTGTTTTCTCAAAAAAAGGCGGCTGATGCCCCAAAAGGAGCGATTGAAGAAGAGCGTGCCCAAGATATCCCTCGAGCGGGGGGATTTGGGGTGTCCCCCACGAAAACCCTTTGGGCGGGTGGGTGGGATGGGAGAAGCCGGATCGTGGTCATTCACCCGGAGAGCAAAGGTTACAAAGCTGAATCGCCGTTTTTGGGACTGACTCTGTAATGAAATCCGGAACGGCATGATCCCGACCCTCCGTTCCCACGAAGCGATCGCATCGCTCCCATCTCCATGCTATAATGCTTCCGTGGCGACAAGCTGAGGATCAAAAGATGGAAAGGATGATCGGCAAAACGAAGCTTCTGCTCAAGCAAGGGGATATCACCGACCAAGAGACCGACGCGATCGTCAATGCGGCCAACTCGAGCCTCATGGGTGGGGGAGGGGTGGACGGTGCCATCCATCGCGCCGGCGGACCAGCGATCTTGGAAGAATGCAAACGAATCGTCGCCGAACGCGGAAAACTACCCCCTGGTCAGGCAGTGATCACCACCGGAGGATATCTCAAGGCCAAATATGTTATCCACACAGTCGGCCCGATATGGCGGGGCGGCAAGGCCGGCGAACCGGAAACGCTGGCAAGCGCCTACCGTGAGAGTCTCAAGCTCGCCGTGAGCCACGGAATCCGGACTATTTCCTTCCCATCGATCAGTACCGGCGCCTACGGATACCCGCTTCCTGAAGCCGCCGCCGTCGCCATCTCCACCGTGGCCGATTTTCTCTCCAAAGACAATCGTTTGAAAGAAGTGATCTTCGTCTTGTACGATCACCGGACCTTCGAAGCCTATCGAACAGCCCTTGCCAACCTGACCATCCCCTAAAAGGACGCACCCTCCATGGACGGAATCGAGGAAGTATACGAATACATCCACGCCCACTGGTCTGAAGCGATTGAAGACCTCAAGCGCTACTGTGCTCAACCCAGCATCAGCGCCCAAGATATAGGTATTGCCGAATGTGCCGCTCTCACCGCCCAATTGCTCCGCGAGTACGGGATGGAAGCACAGGTGCTTCCAGTGGAGGGGGGCAACCCGGTGGTCTTCGGTGAGCTCAAAGGGGACTCCCCTTACACCATTCTCTTCTACAACCATTATGATGTCCAACCCCCCGAACCGTTAGACCTCTGGACAACCCCTCCCTTCCAACCCCTGGTCACCGAGGGAAAGGTGCGCGGGCGCGGCACCTCTGATGACAAAGGGGATATCATCGCCCGTCTTCTGGCCGTCAAGGCCCTTTTACAGACCAAGGGCCGCTTGCCCATTTCCGCCAAATTCCTAATCGAGGGGGAAGAGGAGATCGGGAGCCCTCACCTTCCGCAATTCCTCGAGCAAAACCGGGCTCTATTTCGGGCCGATGCGTGCTTCTGGGAGGGAGGGCGGGTAGGATGGGAAGATCGGCCGGAGATCATCCTTGGAGTAAAAGGAATCGTGGGCGTGGAACTCGAAGCCCGGGGGCCCGTTCGAGATCTCCACTCATCCCTCGGCACCATCGTGCCGAACCCTGCATGGCGTCTCGTATGGGCGCTCGCCTCACTCAAGGATATGGACGAAAACATCCTCATCGAGGGATTCTACGAGGATGTCCAACCCCTTCGCCCCGAAGAAATCTCGGCCGTTCAATCGCTCCCATCCGATGAGGCAGAACTTAAAAACACCCTTGGAATCGATCGGTTCGTGAAGGGGCTGAGCGGCCCAGCGCTCAACATGCGCAGCATCTTCGAACCCGCCATCAACATCAACGGCCTCATTTCGGGGTACACCGGGCCGGGCTCCAAAACGATCCTGCCCGCCACAGCCCGCGCAAAGCTCGATATCCGCCTTGTGCCCGATCAGAGGCCTTCCGACATCATTCGTAAGCTTCGGCAGCATTTGGATCGCCATGGATTCAGCGACATCACGCTCACCGCCGCCGAAGGAGAGCCCCCCACCCGTACCCCCCTCGGTCATCCATTCGTCAAAGCAGTCATCGAGACCGCTCGTGCGTCATATGGCACCGAACCTATCGTCAAACCCAACATGACGGGCAGCGGTCCCATGCATGCCTTCACCGAAACCCTGGGCGTGCCGGCCGCCTCCTGCGGCGTGTCCAATCCCGACTCACGCCCCCACGCCCCGGACGAGAATATCCGCCTTGCAGATTTCATCCTCGGCGCCAAGCACATCGCCGCTCTCCTCTTGTACCCGCATCAACAACGCCCCTGAGATCCTCGTTTCCAGAATTTCCACCATGCTTGCTTCGGAGGCGGCAATGCCCTCGCTCTTGCTTCCTCAAGGTCTTGCAACTTGGCCTGCAAATAGCCGATCCGATTGTGGAGCATGGCATTCTCCTGCTGAAGGCGGTCCACCAAGCGGATAAGGTCCTGCATCTCTAGGCTGGGCACAGCTTTGGCTACCCCGGCACCAGTGGACTGACCGGTGGACACCTCCGCCTGCTCAGGTGGATTCGCGCTTGTGCACGGCGGGGCCGATCTGTCCACCCTGTCTACGGGTATCGCCGTAAGATGATCGGGAATCGCATCAATCAGATACTGGCGTCCGAACTTCCCCATGAATACCCGGGCAACAATCTCACCGCTCTGAATCTTCCGTCGAACTGTCTTTTCACTGATACCCAAAGCCTTGGCCGTCTCACGAATGGTGTACGCCATAACACCCCCTTGCCACTCAGCTTAACCCTGGACACCTGCCTTGTCAACAGAATGGGAAGCCCTGCCCACCCCTACCCACCCCTGAAAATCAGCAAGAGGCCGCTGCGCCGATCGGAAGCCCAAAACAGGGTCCCCCCAATAACCCTCTGCCCCCTCCGACCCTACCCTCACCGCTTGACGGGATCACCCTGAACAGGTAGTATGAGAACACCACCTTTTACCATCATATCGTCAGGAGAAAGATCCGATGAAAGGCTCTTCAGGGCGATCGCCATTCTGGATTACGATCGTTTTGCTGTTGATCACCCCCATTTTGCTCACCTGCGGCGGCAAATCATCCGGAACAAACGAGACGATCGAGCCCCAAGAATTCCCCAATCCGCTCATGGAAGGGGCTTTGACAATCATCTTTCTTCATCATTCCACCGGTGCCAATCTCATCGAACAAGGGGGAGTACGGCAGCGGCTTGCGGATATGGGCTACGCCTTCTACGATCACGGCTACAACGCCGATGGCCTCATTCTCCCCGATGGCTCTTCCGCCGGATACAACTTCGCCGTGCCCGATGATAACACCGATCCCGACGGCCTTGCCCAAATCTTCAGACAACCCGTGCATTCCCCGCCCGATAACACCCTGAGCTATCTTCTCAAATACGATGTCATCGTTTTCAAGTCATGTTTCCCCGTGAGCAACATCGGAAGCGATGAGCAACTCGATGAATACAAGGGTTACTACCTCTCCATGCGGGACCGGATGGATGAGTACCCGAACAAGCTCTTCATTGTGGTCACCCAACCGCCGCAGGTTCCCGCCAATACCGATCCGGCCGAGGCGGCCCGGGCACGGGCCCTGGCCCGCTGGCTTGCCTCGGAGGAATATCTTGAAGGGCGCAAAAATGTCTTCACATTCGATTTCTTCGATCTTCTCGCCGATCCTGCGGACCATATGCTCCGGCCGGAATATCGGGCGGCAGAAGAGGATGCCCACCCCAACGAACGGGCCAACAAGGAGATCGCACCCCTCTTCTGTGAATTCATAGACCAATCCATCCGAAGTTTCGGGGAAAGTGCCATTCCCCAGTAATGGTCATGCCGTTCGTCAGATGGCCCGGCATCAAAGGACAGATATACGTTCCTGAAGGAATCGCCGGAAGCTTCAAGAAACACCGCTGCCGGGATTGCGTGTATTGCCAGCAGTGCAGTGACGACCGGTGCGCCGTCTGTCTGAGACAACGGTCTCGAGGACGAAAGCCAAAGAGATGACCGGATCCAAACGAGCGTTTTTGGCCATCAGCGCGAGGGGAAAACCAGCGCCTCTGGCATCATGCTCAGACTCCTCTGAACCCGGAAGCCTCATCAGGGAACCGCTCGAGCTCTCCGCATCGGCAAATGAATACGCCCGAATCGCTGCATGGCTTGCCAAGGGGGCTCGCAAGCTTCTGCCGATATTCGTGCTTTGCCCTCTGATACCTCTGGCGATCGGATGCGGGTCTTCATCCCCCGGGAACTCCCCACACATCTCCCTCACCCAACTCGACCATGGGGAGGAAATCTGGGGAATCGTCAAGCTCACCGCCCGGGTAAACGGCAATGACATCTCTGGGGTGAAGTTCTACTGGGATTCCGTGGAGAGCGCCCATCTGATCGCCGCCGTACCCCAAAGCAACTCCAAATACACCGCGAACCTTTATACTCAAGATCTTCCGAACGGAGAGCACACCCTCTACGCCGTCGCCACAAACGGGGATGGGCAGACTGCTCAGGACTCAGTCCGGGTGAACATCGCCAACGTCTCGCGGGCGGAAGCCATACCCTCCAAAGCCATCAAGATGACTCCCGCTCTCGATCCACATCCTCCCCAACTCGAACCGGCTTTCCGCAGATTCTGGGAAGATCCCGTGCCGCTGGGTCCGCCGATCAACACCGCAGGGGGGGAGGATTCGCCCTTCATCACCCCCGATGGCCAAGACTTCTATTTCTGGTTCACCCCTGATGTGAACATCCCGCCGCAGAATCAAGTGTACGACCGGGTGACGGGCATCTACCGGTCAAAGAGAGCGAACGGACAGTGGACGGAACCGGAGAGAGTATTCCTCACCTATTACGATGAGCCCTCGCTCGATGGCGCCCATACCGTCTGGGATAGCGAGCTATGGTTCGGATCGGCGCGCGCGGGCAACTATCGCGACCTCGATATATGGATCGCCAAGCTCACGGACGGCCACTGGAGCAATTGGGTCAACGCGGGAGAACGGCTGAACCGGGAGATCGAGATCGGCGAACTGCATATCACCGCCGATGGCACCGAAATCTACTTCGATTCCTCACGGGCCGGCGGCAAAGGCGGGAAGGACATCTGGGTCACCCGGAAGGTGAACGGTGAGTGGCAAGCGCCGGAGCCCATCGATGCGGTGAACACGAAAGATTCGGAGGGGTGGCCCTTCATATCCGAGGACGGCAATGAGCTGTGGTTCACCCGGATCAGAGGGGCACCGGAAATCTGGCGATCGGCGCGAATTGAGGGCAAATGGCAAGCCCCGGAGAAAGTGCTTTCACCGCTCGCCGGGGAACCCACCCTCGATAGAGAAGGGAACCTTTATTTCGTCCATCACTACTGGGATGATACGGCGAACAAAATGATCGAGGCTGACTTCTACATGTGCCGCCGCAAGTAGCGGCGTCCTCGAGCGAATGCCGCAGGTTTCCGCACGGGATACCCAAAAACAGCGATCGAAGAGGAGAGTGCCAAAGATACCTCTTAAGCCGGGGGGATTGGGGATGTCCCCCAAGAAAACCCTTAGGGCGGATGGGTGGGATCGAAGAAACCGGACCGTTCGTCGGGTATGGGGGACTGAGGGGGCAAGGTCCGGAGTGAGGTGATCATGGTATTCACCCTGAGGGCGAAGGCCGCACAAAGCGGAATCGCTCTTTTCGGGGGATATCCGAGGCGAACCGACCCGAGTCGTTTTCTGCTATAATTGAGACGGGTAAATGCAACGTTGAGGCACTTGCCCCGTTCTCGAGAGTGGGTGCAGCGGAGTGAAAGTGTTCAAAAGCAAATTCATCCTCCTCATCGCCATTGTGGCGCTTGTGGCCGTTCTCTTCACCATGTTTTCTTCCAAGGAAGAGGGGCCCAAGACCATATCCATCAGTGAACTCCTCGAAAAGGCCAAGAGCGGCGAGATCCAGAAGATCGAGGTGAAGGGCGATTCGCTGACGGTGCTCACCGTCTCCGGCGAAAAGCTGAAATCGCGCAAGGGCAACGATACCGATCTTTATGCGCTATTGAGGGGCGAGGGCATCGCGCTGACCGGAGAGAACAAGGCGCTCGATATCGAGGAAAAGAAAGAAGACGGCTTCGGGACGGGATGGACGCTCGTTCTCATCAACTTTCTCCCCCTGATCCTCTTCGCAGGCCTTCTCATCTTCCTCATGCGCCGCGCCCAAGGGGGCCCGAATCAAGCCATGGGGTTTGCCAAAAGCCGGGCCAAGATGTTCTCCGGAGACCGGCCCACAGTGACCTTCTCCGATGTGGCCGGCGTGGATGAAGCCAAGGAAGAGGTCAAGGAGATCGTCGAGTTTCTCAAGCACTCGGAGAAATTCCTCGCGATCGGGGCGCGCATTCCGCGAGGGGCACTCCTCGTGGGGCCGCCGGGAACGGGGAAGACGCTTCTGGCGCGCGCTATCGCCGGCGAGGCGGGGGTGCCCTTCTTCTCCATCAGCGGGAGCGAGTTCGTGGAGATGTTCGTCGGGGTGGGCGCAGCGCGCGTGCGAGACCTCTTCGATCAAGCCAAACGGAATGCGCCTTGCATCGTGTTCGTGGACGAGATCGACGCGGTGGGGCGGCACCGGGGGGCGGGGCTCGGCGGAGGACACGATGAGCGCGAACAGACCCTCAATCAGATCCTGACCGAGATGGATGGCTTCGATACCAACACCAACGTCATCGTCATCGCCGCCACCAACCGCCCGGATATCCTCGATCCGGCCCTCCTGCGCCCCGGCCGATTCGACCGGCGCGTTATCCTCGATCAACCCGATATCAACGGGCGGAAGGCCATCCTCCAAGTTCACGTCAAGGGGAAACCGCTGGCGCCGGACGTGAATCTCGACGTGATCGCCAAAGAGACCCCCTTCTTCAGCGGGGCGGACCTTGCCAATCTGGTCAATGAGGCAGCCATTCTTGCCGCCCGGCGCGATAAAAAGCAGATCACGATGGCGGAACTGGAGGAATCCATCGATCGGGTTCAACTCGGTCCGGAGCGCAAGAGCCGGGTTATCAGCGAGAAAGAGAAGCGGATCATCGCCTATCATGAATCCGGCCATGCTCTGGTGGCCCGCCTCTTGCCCAACGCCGATCCCGTCCACAAGATTTCCATCGTGGCCCGCGGCCGGGCCGGCGGATACACCAAACAACTGCCGACCGAGGACCGGTATCTCGTGAGCCGTTCTCAGTTCGAAGACATGCTGGCCACCACGCTCGGCGGGCATGTGGCCGAGGAAATCATCTTCGGCGATATCACCACCGGCCCCCAGAGCGATATCGAGCAAGTGACCAAGATCGCACGCATGATGGTGACCCAATGGGGCATGAGCGAGAAGCTCGGTCCCCGCAGCTTCGGCAAACGGGAGGAGCTCGTTTTCCTCGGGAAGGAGATTTCCGAGCAGCGGGACTACAGCGAGAAAGTGGCCGAGGAGATCGACGCCGAGGTGCATGCCATCATCGAGAAGGCCCATGACCGGGCGCACGAACTCCTGACCCGGAACAAAGCCAAGCTCACGCAAATCGCCGAGCGCTTGATCGTTGAGGAAACCATCGAAGGGCCAGCGCTCGAAGCCCTCTTCAATGCCCCTGTGCCCGAGTCAGCGGCATCTTGACTTCCCCCTTCGGTTCCTGAGTTCACGGCGCAGAGCCAAAGGCGAGGGATGCATCTCGCACAAATCCCTTGGGAAAGGCAACGGGGCACCTCGAACCCAAAAACAGCGATTGAATAGGAGAGTACAAAAGACACTCCTCTCGGGGGAATTGGGGGTGTCCCCCAAGAAAACCCTTTGGGCGGGTGGGTGGGATCGGAGAAGCCGGATTGTTCATGGGGTGCGCGGGGGAATTCCGGGGCAAGGTCCGCAGTGACGTGATCAAGCTCCTTCACCCCTGAGGGTGAAGGCTGCAAAGCGGAACCGCTTTTTTCGGGTCGAACCCAAGGGTATCGCCGCTTGTTCGGGGCTAGGGTCCGTTGATCTCCACCATCCGGCCGGTCACGGCGAAGATCACCCGCTCGCAGATGTTCGTGGCCCGGTCGCCGATCCGCTCGAGATTGTGCCCCACCCAGATGAGTCGCGTGACGATGGGAGCGGTTTTGGCATCCCTCGACATCGAGGCAAGACACCCCTGCAACAGCTTGTGGTAGAGAGCGTCGATCTCATCATCCCGCTCCGCTACGGCCCGGGCCGCTTCGGCATCGCGGTCTGCGAAAGCCTTGAGGCTCTGAGAGAGCATTTCGGTCCCGATATCGGCCATCCGCGAGATCTCCGAAGGCACCTCGATCGGCAACTCGTTTCGGAGCAACAGGGTGATCTCGGCAATGCCAGAAGCATAGTCTCCCATCCGCTCGAGGTCTGTCACGATGGAAAGCGCGCTCAGGATCGTGCGAAGGTCCCCCGCCATGGGTTGCTGAGTGGCGATCAGGGTAACGCATGATTCTTCGATCTGGAAGCGCCGCTCGTTGATTCTGACATCGTCCCGGATCACCTGTTCGGCCGCCTCGAAATCCCGGCTCACCAGCGTCTCCACGGCGCGCAGAATGGCCTTCTGCACCATGCTTCCCAGTACCAGCATCTCGTTCTGAAGGTCCCGCAGGTGACGGCCGAAGGTTTCTCGCGTCATTTCTTTCTCCTTTTAGCCGAAACGGCCTGTGATGTAATCCTCGGTTCGCCGATCGTGGGGACGGGAGAAAATCTCGTCCGTCGGGCCGTACTCGATCAGTTCGCCCATCAGAAAGAACCCCGTCCGATCCGAGACCCGCGCCGCTTGCTGCATGTTATGCGTAACGATGACGATCGTGTAGTTGCGCTTCAGCTCTTGCATCAGCTCCTCGATCTTGAGGGTGGCCACCGGATCGAGCGCGGAGCACGGCTCATCCATCAGGATCACCTCGGGCTGGACAGCGATGGCCCTGGCAATGCACAGACGCTGTTGCTGTCCCCCAGAGAGGGATGCGCCGGAACGGTGAAGTTTATCCTTGACCTCATCCCAGAGCGCGGCTTGTTTGAGGCTTCGCTCCACAGCCTCTTCGAGCTCCGCCCGGCTGCGCCGCCATCGAGTGAGCTTCAAACCGGCGGCCACATTATCGAAGATCGACATCGAGGGGAAGGGGTTCGGGGTCTGAAAGACCATCCCCACCCGGGCGCGCACGGTGACCGGATCCACCGCCGGATCATAGATGTCTTCTCCGTTCAAACAGACGTGCCCTTCCACCCGGGCGCCCGGGGTGACCTCGTGCATCCGGTTGAGACACCGGATGAACGTTGATTTTCCGCACCCCGAAGGCCCGATGAGCGCCGTGATGGCTTTGGGAGGAATCTCCATGGTAATCCCCTTGACCGCCAGAAACGAGCCGTACCATGCCCGGAGGTCCTGCACGCTGAGCCCGCCCCCCACCACCGGGGACACCCCCGCCGATCTTTCGGGCGGCGCATCATCCACGGATTGTCTGAAGAATCCCTTTATCCTCGCTCCGAACACCGGATCACCCCCTGGACGGACGCCCCCGAGCCGTCAGCCAGCGAACCGCCATGCTGATGGCAAGGATCATCAACACCAGAACCACCGCAGCCGCCCACGCCTGCTCCTGATCCACTCGATACGGCGAAGTGGCATTCTGATAGATCGCCAGCGGAAGGGCGCTCGAGGGTTCGAACAATCCCTGAAAGCCAAAGTAGTTGCCCAAGCTCGTGAAAAGGAGTGGGGCCGTTTCACCCGCCGCCCGGGCCATGGCGAGGAGCACACCGGTGATGATGCCGGTAGAAGCCCCCGGAATGATCACGCTCATTACCGCCCGCCACCGGGGAATCCCCAGAGCCAGCGCCCCCTCTCTTACGGCCGGAGACACGAGGCGCAGGGATTCCTCCGCCGTGCGGGCGATAATGGGAATCATGATGATCGCCAGCGCCACCCCACCCGCAAGCACGGAGAAAGAGCCCAACGGCCGCACCAAAATGGCATAGGCGAATACCCCCACCACAATGGAAGGAAGGCCCGTCAGCACATCGGCGATGAAGCGCACCCCCCCGGCCACTTTCGGACCGCCGAACTCCGCAAGGAAGATGCCGCACATGAGGCCCACCGGCACACCGATGGCACCGGCAAGCGCCACCAGAATGAGAGTACCGATGATCTCATTGCGCATGCCTCCCCCCGCCTCTCCCATCGGCCGGGCCGCTTCCGTGATGAATCCCCAATCCAGATGGCGAAAGCCATGGAAAAGTGTATAACCCAAGATCAGCAGAAGAACGGCCACAGCCAGCAGCGTGAAGGCGGTGCAGAGCCCGATCATTATTCGGTTGGTCCATCGGCGGCGGGCATAAGCAGTGGATCGCATAACCGTTTCCTAAACCTTCGCCCCGCCGGCATAGCGCCGGATCAGAAGCCGGGCCAGAATGTTCACCGCAAGGCTGATGACGAGCAGGATCAGCGCGAGCTTCACCAGCATGCCGATATATACATCACCCGAAGCTTCGTTGAACTCGCTGGCGATTTTGCTCGCGATGGTGCTCCCGGGCGAGAAAAGCGAAGGGCTGATCCGATAGGCTTCCCCGATCACCATGGTCACTGCCATGGTCTCACCGAGCGCCCGGCCCATCCCCAGAATGACCGCCGCCACAAGTCCGGAACGGCAATAGGGCAGCACCGCCCGGCGGATCGCCTCCCACCGCGTGCCACCAAGCGCCAGCATCGCTTCGTACTGATGCGCCGGCACTGCCCGAATGACCTCGCGCGCCGTGGCGGTGATGATCGGGATGATCATGATAGCAAGGATCATCCCCGCGGCCAGAAACCCGATCCCGAAGGGCGGACCATGGAAAAAGGGCAGAAAGCCCAGCCGGTCACCGAGGGTTGTCTCGATGGGTGACCGCACGAAGGGGACAAGGACAAAAATGCCCCAGAGCCCCAGAATCACGCTGGGGATGGCCGCCAACATTTCGATGATGAAGGAAGCCGGCCCGCGGATCCATGCCGGTGCAATCCGGGCCAGAAAGATCGCCGCCCCAAGGCTCACGGGCACGGCAAGCAAAAGGGCGATCGCCGTGGTGAACAGCGTGCCGTAAATGGCCGGAAGCGCCCCGAACTTCTCTCGCACCGGATCCCACTCGGAACTGCCAAGGCTTTTCACGCCGAACTCCTGTATGGCGGGCCACGCATCCAAATTGAGGAAGACGATCATCCCCAAGAGGATTCCCACCACCACAATGGCAAAGACGAGCGTCAGCCGCGAGAAGAGCACATCCCCCAACCGCCTCTCACCCCCTTTGATCCAATCGAGAGGCCGGAGGTTTCCAATGAATTTGAGCGTCCGTTCGGTTTGCACTGAGTCCGCCAAAATGCTTCAAGGGGAGAGGGCCAGACCCCCTCCCCTCGAAGAATCCCTTCCCCTTATTCTCAGGGCACGATGAGCGTTTTTCCTTGATAGTTTATGGAGCGAACCTGACTCTCCGCCTTGGTCACCGCTTCAGCCGGGAGCGGGGCATAGAGAAGGGCTTCACAGTATCGCTGCCCATCATGAAGCGCCCACCAGAGCATAGAAGCCAGAGCCCGTCCTTTAGCCTCATCGGGCTGGTTCTGATATACCAGAAGCCAAGTGAACCCGGCGATGGGGTAAGCCTCCGGATGCACCGAATCCGTGATCATCACCTTGAGATCATCCGGGAGTGCCACGCCCGCAGCGGCCAGTGTGGTCGCCTCGAGGCTCGGCGCAATGAAATTGCCCGCCTTGTTCCGAAGCTTGGCCCATGGGATATGGTTCTGCTCGGCATAGGCCAACTCCACATACCCGATGCTCCCGGGAAGCTGTTGTACCTGGGCCGCCACTCCATCATTGCCCTTCCCGCCAAGGCCCACCGGCCAATCCACCGACTTCCCCACCCCCACCCGCTGCGCCCATTCGGGGCTCACCTTGGAAAGGTAATCGGTGAAGATATAAGTGGTCCCCGAACCATCCGAACGATGCACCACCGCAATATCCGTGCCGGGGAGATGAAGATTGGGATTGACCTCGGCCACGCGGGGATCGTTCCATTTCTTTATCTTCCCGAGGAAAATATCCCCCAGAATTTCCGGCGTGAGATTGAGCTCACCCGCCCCGACGCTGAGGTTGTACACGATGGCTACCGACCCGATGGTCATGGGAATATGGAGAATGGGCCCATGGGCGGCTTCGGCCGCGGCTTCCTCCCCTTCGCTCATGATGCCGTCGCTGGCTCCAAAATCCACCGTCCCATCGGTGATGGACTTGATCCCTCCGCCCGATCCGATCGGCTGATAGTTGACTTGCACGCTGGTCACCTTGTGGTATTCGTCGAACCATTTCGAATACAGCGGCGCGGGGAAGGTGGCTCCCGCCCCCGTGAGGGATTTGGCCATCGGCAGTACCGTTGGGGATGGCGAACCCTCTTCCCCCCCATCTCCCCCACAGGCCCCGAGAAGCAGCGCTCCGAGGATCAACACCATCCCGATGATCACGCTCCGTTTGAACATGCTCTCTCCTTTTTGTTCTTTTGGTTCGAGCATAACACGGGGACTTTAAGGCCCCTTTAAGGCATTGTTAAGGGAATGTTAAAGATAAGGTCAGAAAAAGAGGGGATCAGAGAGAGCGGCTCAAACCCTAAAATCACTAGCCAACGGCAGTGTGAAGGCGAAGACCGATCCTTTGCCCGGCTCGCTTTCGGCCCAGATGCGGCCGCCATGGGCCTGAACAATGTGCTTGGCGATGGCCAATCCCAAACCCGTGCCCTCGCTGGAACGGGACTTATCGGCCTTGTAAAAGCGCTCGAACACATGGGGCAGATCGGCGGGTGAAATCCCCACCCCGTTATCCGCCACCGATACCTTCAGGTGTTTGCCATCGAGACCGGCAGAGATGATCACCCGGCCGCCGGCCGGAGTGAATTTGATCGCATTGTGGACGATGTTCATCAGCACCTGCCGGATGCGATCCGCATCTGCCCGGGCGGGCGGAAGCCCCTGCGTCAGCGCCGTTTCAAGGACGATGCCCTTCCGCTCGGCTTGCGGCCGAAGAGCGGCCAAACAGTCTTCAACAACTTCTTCTATCCTGATGGGGGCAAATTTGGGCTGCGTCAGGCCCGACTCGATGCGGGAGAGCTCGGTGAGCTCCCGGACCATCTGGGTCATCCGGTCAACCTCCCCTTCGATCCGCTCCAGAAAGTTCCGCGCCGCCTCCGGCTCCTCCAGCGCCCCTTCGCGAAGGGTCTCCACCGCCGCTTTGATCGAAGCCAGCGGCGTCCGAAGCTCGTGAGAGATATTCCCGATGAATGTCTGGCGCACGGATTGCAGACGGCGCACTTCCGTGAGATCCTGAAAAATCAGTAGCACACCCGTCGGCCCATCGGGAGGGAAGGGAGTGGCAATAACCCGAAGCAACCGCTTCTGAGAGGCCTCCTCGATCTGACCGGCCTGCTGAGCGTCGGTCCTCCGGCAGGCCTCATAGAACTCGTTCACTTCATGGTCACGAACCGTTTCCATGAGCGTGCGCCCGATCGCCCCCTCCCCGGAAAATGAGAAAAGCCTCTCCGCCGCCGGATTCACCATGCTGATACGCCCCGCCTCATCCACCATGATCACCCCATCGGCCATCGCCGAAAGCACAGCCGCCAGTTTATTCCTTTCGGACGAAAGATCGCCGATCACCTTCTTGAGGCTGTGACTCATCTCGGTGAACGCCCGGGCCAGTTCCCCAACTTCATCCCGCGTGCCCGAATAGATGCTCTGATCAAGCTCCCCGGCGGCCATGCGCCTTGCCGCCCGGGTCACCGCCTTGAGGGGTCGGACGCTCACCCGCGCGATCACCAGCGCCACCAGCACAGCCACAAGCGCCGCCAGCCCCGTCGCCAGGGCCACGATCCGCACCAAACGGTCCGCGGATCGTTCGATCTCCGTCACCGGAAGGGCAACCCGGGCTACCCCCAAAAGTCCCTCGCCGCCCTCGATGGGCACAGCCACATACATCATCTTCTCCGAAAGCGTGGTGCTGAAGCGGGTGCTGCGCCCGAAGCCGGACTCGATGGCCGCCCGCACCTCGGGGCGGGTGAGATGATTCTCCATCGTGCGGGGATCTTGCTCGGAATCGCCGAGCACCGTGCCATCGGCGGCGATGAGGGTCACCCGCGCTCCGATTTCTTGTCCGAGCGTTTTGGCCAACTCGTCAAAAGCCGATTCGGAAAGAGGCTCAAAGAGCGGAAGGCTCGCCTCCCGAACCAAGAGCGCCTCCGCTTTCAGTTGATCGCGAAGATCATCCAGACGGGCATCCCGAACGAAATCCGCAACGTAGAAGCCGAGTCCCCCCATGCAAACGATGATGAGAAGGATGTAGGGTATGGCGATCCGCCATTGCATGCTGCGGAACATGCTATCCCTCAATCTTGTACCCCACCCCCCGAACCGTCACGATCCGCGCCGGGCGGGAGGGATCGGACTCGATCTTCTCCCGGAGCCACCGAATATGAACGTCCACCGTTCGGGTGCCGCCGGCCCACTCATATCCCCATACCCGATCGAGGAGCTCCTCACGCGTGAAGACGCGGCCGGGACTCCGGGCAAGATACAGCAGAAGTTCGAATTCCTTGGGCGCCAACAAGACCTCTCTGGCGGCGACGGTCACCCGCCGCCGCGCCGCATCAATGCAAAGATCGCCCAGAACGATCACCGGCTCGTGATCTTCCGCCCGTTCGGCTTCCACGATCCCAGAACGGCGGAGAAGGGCTTTCACGCGCGCCTTGAGTTCCCGCATGCTGAAGGGTTTGGTCATGTAGTCATCCGCACCGAGCTCGAGGCCCAGAACCTTGTCCACTTCCTCATCCTTGGCGGTGAGAATGAGGATGGGCACGGTCATATCCTTGCGAAGGATCCGGCAGACCTCGAAACCGTCCAGGCCGGGTAACATGATATCGAGGATGATCAGATGAGGTTGCTCGGCGCGGGCTAGTTCCACCGCCCGGGGCCCATCCGCGGCGGCAAGCACCGTATAGCCCTCGCGCCCCAAGTTATACTTCAGCGCCTCGCGAAGGGTCTCTTCGTCTTCTACGATCAATACCTTGCTTGCCATGCCATATCCTACTTTCCCACACAGAACCGGCTGAAGATCGTCTGAAGCAAATCCTCTGTGACGGTCTCACCCGTGATCTCGCCCAGAGCCGTCAACGCAGCCGAAAGATCAATCGTCACGAAGTCCTCCGGCATCCCCGTTTCAAGGCTCCTCTCCGCCTCCGCTAGATGCCGTTCGGCCCTCTCCAGCGCTTCCTTGTGGCGGACATTGATCACGAGGTACGCATCCGAGGCCGATGCCCGTCCGCCCAGCGCGAGATCCACCATCGCCCTCTCCAATTCATCGAGGCCTTCACCGGTGAGCGCCGAAGTCCGAACGATGGGGAACCGAACGCCCCCCAAGTCCGCCTGAGCGGGGAGATCGGACTTGTTCGCCACCGCAAGGACAGTCCGCCCCTCCAGAAGATCCCCGATCTCCCCATCCGCTTCGGTGAGCGGTTCGCTGAGATCGAGAACCCACAGGATCAGCGCCGCGCGCTGAATCGCCCGGAAGCTCCGCTCGATGCCGAGGACTTCCACGGGATCGGCGCTCCGGGTGATACCGGCGGTATCCACGAGGACGAACGGCACTCCTCGCAAATTCAGGGTCTCCTCGAGGGTATCACGGGTGGTGCCGGGGATCGGGGTGACGATGGCACGGTTCTCCCGAAGGAGCCGGTTCAAGAGGCTCGATTTCCCTACGTTCGGGCGCCCCACGATGGCGGTGCGGATGCCGCTACGGTAAACCATCCCGGAATCGGCGGTGGCGATGAGCTTCCGGAGGGCTTCGCGCGCCGCGCGGATCGGGCCGAGCGCATCTTGCTCCTCGATCTCATCCTCCGGGAAATCGATTCGGGCGGTAAGATACGCCAGAACGGAAAGGAGTTCGTTCCGGATCGCCCGGATCCGGCCCGAAAGACGGCCTTTCAGTCCTTCGACCGCAAGGCGCAGACTCGCTTCGGTCTTCGCTTGGACGATATCCAGAACCGACTCCGCTTGGGCTAGATCGATCCGCCCGTTGAGAAACGCTCGAAGCGTGAACTCGCCGGGCTCCGCCGCCCGCGCCCCGCACCGCAGGGCCAGCGCGAGAATCCGCTGAAGCGCCAACGGGCCGCCGTGGCAATCGATCTCCACAATATCTTCTCTCGTGTAAGTGTGAGGAGCGGCCATATAGGCCACCAAAACCTCATCCACCGTCTCACCGTTCTCCGGGTCCACGATGTGTCCATACACCAATCGGCGGTTGCGGACCCGTCCCGTGAAAAGCTTTTCCGCGATCTCCCGCGCCTTCTCCCCGCTCAGGCGCACAATGCCGATGCCCCCCTCGCCCAAGGGGGTGGAAATCGCCGCGATGGTATCTTGATACACGAGAGCCCTCTGGTGGGATAAGTATAGCCGCTCAGCCTCCAAGCCACAAGATACACCGAACCAAGATCACTTTTCCGCCCGAAATGTGATTTAGATTGACTGAAGCTCCGCTTTGCTTCATACTATCAGAGGGTAAGGGGGCCTTCCATGCGAAAGTTGCGAGCGCTGATCATCCTTGCCCTCGTGGCCGCGATCATCGCCGGCGGAATCCTCTTGATCTTCAAGAAGAATACCTCGGGCGGCTCCATCACCCTCGTGCTCCCTACCCCTTCCAAAGAGATCGAAGTTTACGTTACCGGCGCGGTGCAAATGCCGGGGCTGTACACGCTGGGCTCCGGCGCCACCGCCGCCGACGCCGTTCAGGCGGCCGGCGGCTTCACCCCCGATGCCGACCCGGCGGCGATCAATCTAGCCGCCACCCTTCGCAACGGGTCTCACGTTCACATTTACTCCCGGGATGAATCCTCCCAGCGGGTGAACATCAACACCGCCGATCTCTGGCTTCTCGAAGCCCTCCCCGGGATCGGAGAGAAGACGGCCCAGAAAATCATCGAATATCGGACGGCTCACGGCCCCTTCGAATCCATCGAAGAGCTTGTGCAAGCAAAGATCATAAGTCAGACCACCTTCGAAAAGATCAAAGATAAGATCACGGTGCGCTGATGCGGCTCGTCTATCTCGGACTTGCGTGGGTTCTCGGGATCTTCCTTGGCACCACGTACCTTTTGCCATGGCCGGTTCCCGCCCTTCTCAGCGCGGGCTCGGTGCTCCTCGCCATTGCCTTCCGCCACCGGAAAGCCCTTGCATGGGCCGCCCTCTGCCTTGCGCTTCTCTTCGGCGGGTTCCTCCGGGCCCAAACCGTTTCTGAAGGCGATGCCCTCATGGCATATCGGGGGTTCTATGAGCTCAGGGGAGTGGTGGCCGCCGACCCCGATGTTCGGGCACAATCCACGGCCCTGCGCATCGAGGCTAAGGAAATCCGGGGGATGAACGGGGAATGGCAACACGTATCGGGCACAGCGCTCGTCTATGCCCCGCTCTATCCCGAACTGGGCAAGCCGCGCGATTTCCCCTATTACCGGTACGGCGACCTCCTTCAGATAAAGGGCATGCTCGAATCCCCCCAACCGGCGGGGGAAGAAGGCCGGTTCGATCTCAGAGAATACCTCTTCCGACAAGGGATCTACTCGGTCATGGATTCCCCCCGCGAACTCACCCTTCTTCAAACGGGGCAGAAGCCGGCGATCATGGAGCATATCTACCGTCTCCGGGGGAAAATGGCCGATTCGCTCGAGAAGGCCCTCCCCGATCCTCAATGTCCTCTGGCCGAAGCCATGCTTCTGGGGAAGCGGGGGACACTCCCGAGCGAAGTGAAGACGGACTTCTCCCAATCGGGCCTTTCACATATCTTGGCGATCTCCGGACTTCACGTGACCATCGTAGCGGGCATCGCCCTTGCGGCGGGGGCATGGATCTTCGGCCGCAGGCGGCCCACATATCTTCTTGCGGGTTTGGGAGTGCTCTGGCTGTATGTGCTCCTCAGCGGCATGGGCGCGGCAGCCGTTCGAGCGGCGATCATGGCGAGCCTCTGGCTCTGGGGCGAGTGGATCGGCCGGCCCAAGAGCGCATTCACAGCCCTCGTATTCGCCGCCGCAGTCATGACGGCCTTGGACCCCCGCATCCTGAACGACGTCGGATTCCAACTGAGCTTTGCCGCCATGGGAGGGATCATCCTCCTCACGCCCATTTTCCAGAAGTGGGGGCGGCGGATCCGGAGAGGGGACGAAGGAGCCACATCCGGGATAGCGAACTTCATCCTCGCCGGTTTCTCGATGAGCGCGGGGGCAGTCGTTGCCACACTGCCCCTGATCGCCTATCACTTCCACGCGGTTTCACTGATGAGCTTACCCGCCACTCTGGTCGCGCTTCCGGCGGTACCGGGAGTCATCGCTTCATCCGCCGCCGTGGGACTGGCGGGAATCTTCTCCCCAGCCGCCGCCGATATCCTGGGCTGGATTGCATGGCTTTTCGCAAGCTATGTGATCGAAGTTGCGGACCTCTTTGCCGCGCTTCCGCTGGCTTCCATCGAGGTCCACGTGAGCGCCCCGGCAATAGGAGCCTATTACGGAATCCTGGGGGCATTACTCTGGCTTCGTCCCACGCACCTCCTACATGTGCGGGATCACCTCAACCGGATAGAGACCGTCTTCAAAAAAACGCCGGGGCTTGTTTCCCGCATCCCGTTCAAAGCGCTCGTCGTGTTGCTCCTCATCATCGCGGCCCTCGTATGGACGGCAGCCCTCACCGCCTCTGATTCGAAGCTCCATGCATACATTCTGGATGTGGGCCAGGGCGATTCGATTCTCATCCGAAAGGGCAATCAGGAAATCCTCATCGACGGCGGCCCCGACGGGGCAAAGGTGTGCCAAGGAGTGGGGAAGGCACTTCCCTTCTGGGACCGGACCATCGAATTGGTGGTCCTCACCCATCCCGATAACGACCATCTCACCGGCCTTGTCGAAATCCTGCGGCGCTATCATGTCCAGCGGGTGCTGACCTCCGGGATCGAGAGCAATTCGGAGACCTTCGCCACGTGGCGCAGACTTCTTGCGGAGAAGAACATCGAGACCGTGACCGCAGAGAAGGGAATGCGGATCGTTCTGAGCGACGGCATCCACATCACGGTTCTGCACCCCCCGGGTTCGGATGAATCGAAGCCCGAGGACCCCAACGAAAGCTCAGTGGTGCTCCGGCTCGAATACGACAATTTCCGGCTTCTCCTCCCGGGCGATATCGGCACTGAAACGGAGAGGGACCTCCTCCGCGGAGATCAGGATCTCCAGAGCACCGTGCTCAAGGTGGCCCACCACGGATCCGCCACCGCCACCTCCGCCGAGTTCTTGAACGAAGTGCGTCCCTCGATCGCCGTCATCTCCGTGGGCAGAGAGAATCCCTTCGGTCACCCCTCGGAAGCAACGGTCGCCCGGTTGAAAGAAGCCGTGGGGGAAAACGGGCTTTACCTCACCTCGCAAGACGGCACCGTGGAGTTCACCACCGATGGGAAAAAGCTCTGGGTCAAAACGCAGAGGTGAAGGGGGAAACCCGACCGCGATCCGTCCCTGACCCCTTGCTACCGCGGGAGATCTCTTGCCTCCAGCACTTGCCGGTAGACCGATTCGATCCGGTCCACATAGCGGGACATGCTCCAGAGCTCCTCCACGGCGGCTCTGGCATTCCGTGCCATGCGGGCCCGCATCTCACCATCGGTAAGAATGGCTTTCATGGCATGTTGCAAGCGCTCGGCCTGACCGGGAACCACCAACCCCACCCGATTCTCGATCTGAGGGGCCATCTGGCAAGCATCGGTAACGATCACGGGCGTGCCCGCCGCGCAGGCTTCCATCACGGTGGTGGGGAAACATTCATACAGCGAAGGCAGAACGTACACATCGGCATCCACATAGGCCGCAAGCTTGATCTCGCCATCCAGAAATCCCGTGAAGATCACCCGATCCCCGATGCCGAGATCCTTCACCATTTGCTCAAGGGTCCGAAGATACCCATCATCTCCACCGACGATGACCAGCCGCACCTCTTTCAGCTCATTGCAAAGGCCGGCAAAAGCCGAAACGAGGAGATCCAGACCCTTGATCCGGTGGATCCTTCCCAAATACAGCACCATCCGCTCGTTCCCCCCGATCCCATAGGCGCTCCGGAAGGTGCCCTTCGGGGGAAGCTCCTCGAACGCCCCGAGATCCACGCCCGCCGGGATCACCTCGATCCGGTCCGCCGCCACACCCATGGTCCGGTATTGCCCGGCCTCCTCGGGGGTGAGGGCAATCACCTTTGAGGCCTCCCGCAGAATCTTGAGCCCCCACAACTGATCGAAGAGCCGCTTCTGCCCTCCCTTGAGAAAGTACGTGGAAAGCGAACCGTGGGCCTGTACGACGTAGGGGATCCGGAATCGCCGGGCATAGTGCCATACGGGAACCGCCAGCACCCGTCGATACGTGTGGATATGGACGATATCGAACTCGCGGAGGTGCTTCCGAACGACGAAAGGGGCAAAGTAGGGCAAATCGATGTTGGTTCTGGCGGTGAACCTCTTCGAAAGCGTCTTGAAATAGTAAACGGTCATGCCGTCCACGAAGACGGGGCGGTTCTGGATAACCCTTGCCGGCGAGTCGGCCCGTTCCCCGTTGGCGTAGACGGTGACCACATGCCCTCTCTGGATGAGATTGAGAGCGATCTCATAGGGCACGCGGACAGTGCCCCCCCTCTCCCAGAAAGGCTTGAAGTAATCCACAACCTTGAGAATCTTCACCGCACCCCCCAAATTTAGTGCTCGTTCAATAGGGTTCCTTGCGGATCTCCTCATCGAACGGATCGGCAACGAGGGCGTGCACTTCGATATCGAACCACTGCCGGAAGGTCTCGAGATCGCGCTTTGCGGGCCACCACTTCTGTTCCGGGCACCAATCGGTCAACTCCGTTTTGAAGATATCCTCATAGAGCTCGGCGATCTCCTCCATGGCGTCCGCTTCCGAAACGAAGGGGGAAATAAGAACCACCAAACAATCGGACCTCACATCTTCGAGGTTCACCTTCATATCCGCATCGGGAAGGCCGTTGATCCAATCCACAAAGGGCTGCCGGGGACGGATGATCGCCACTCCACGATCGATCATGTACATGGATAAGCTCCTTTCACAGATGTGTGGGAAAAGCCCTGAGAGATTTATCCCGGAACGTTCCGCCGGAGCTCTTCCAACCAAACGGAAGCCTCGGAATCGCTGGGGGCCCGCCAATCCCCGCGAGGGGAAAGCGAACCGCCCGACCCAACCTTCGGCGCATTCGGGGCCACGGAACGCTTGAACTGACTCATCTTGAAGAAGCGCAGCAGAAAAACCTCGAGCCACTTCTTGATGGCGGGCAGATCGTATTCATGCCGTTTCTCCGGCGGGATCAATTCCGGCCATACCCCCCGGGTCTTATCGCCCCATGCATGATATGCGAGGAAGGCGACTTTGCTCGGGCGGAACCCGAAACGGGTGATGTAGTAAA
The DNA here is from genome assembly GCA_034434815.1 of Dehalococcoidia bacterium. Lineage (GTDB taxonomy): Bacteria > Chloroflexota > Dehalococcoidia > SZUA-161 > SpSt-899 > DAOTYO01. The sequence goes on along the minus strand of DAOTYO010000013.1, from coordinate 36,234 downwards.
GATTGAAATCCTGCAACTCGTACGGTCCGATCACTTCCTCGGTGCGCTGTCCCGGATGTTCGGCATCGGGGCTTGAATTGGGGATAAGCTCGGGCGATATCTCGGTATTGAGGATGGATTCCAACACCGCGCCCGTCCCGGGATCGAACTCGCCGCTCTTGATGATCCAGCGGATCAGATGCTGGATGAGGGTTTTCGGGACGGAGGCGTTCACATTGTAGTGCGACATGTGATCGCCCACGCCGTAAGTGGCCCAACCCAGCGCCAGCTCGCTCAAATCGCCCGTTCCCACCACGATCGCACCATGGAGATTGGCCAATCGGAAGAGGTGCGATGTGCGTTCTCCCGCCTGAACATTTTCAAACGTGATATCGTACACCGGCTTTCCCTCGGCGTACGGGTGTCCGATATCGCGGAACATCTGCATACACGCGGGCCGGATATCGATCTCCCCTGCGGTAACCCCGAGCGCTTCCATGAGACGCCGCGCATTCTGATAGGTGAGCTTGCTGGTGGCAAACCCGGGCATGGTATAGGCCAGAACGTTTTCGCGCCCCAGCCCGAGCCGATCCATCGTTTTAGCACAGACGATGAGGGCATGGGTGGAATCAAGCCCGCCCGATACCCCGATCACCACCCGATTGACCCCCGCCGCGGCGAGGCGCTTCATGAGGGCATGGACCTGAATATGGTAAACCTCATAGCACCGTTCGTCCCGCGCCATGAGACGGGCCGGGACATAGGGGAAGCGCTCGACCCGGCGCCTGAGCGGGACTTCCCCTTCCGGGATCTCGAACTCGAAGGGAATGCGGCGCAGATCGCGTACCCGTTCGAGATGATCGGCGACCGCATCGTTGAAGCTGGTCATGCGCATCCGGTCTTGGCCAAGCCGTTCGAGATCGATATCCGCCAAAATGACTTGTTCCTCCCGCGAGAAACGCTCCGATTCGGCCAGCAGTTCCCCGTTCTCATAGATCAGCCCGTATCCATCCCACGCAAGATCCGTGGTGGATTCGCCGGGCCCGGCCGCCGAGTACAGATACGCCGCAAGGCACTTGGCGGATTGGGAAGCACACAGACTCCGCCGATACTCGGCCTTGCCCACCGTGATATTGCTCGCGGAAAGATTGGCCAACACCGTGGCTCCGCCCATGGCGGCATAAGTGCTCGGGGGCACGGGCACCCAGAGGTCCTCGCAAAGCTCCACGTGCAAAGCCAATCCCGGCACATTCTGCGCCGTGAAGATCAGGTCATTGCCGAAGGGAACACGCCTTCCCAAAAGCGTCACCTCCCGGCCCACCGCCTCCCGCGCCGCGGCGAAATGACGCTTCTCATAGAACTCCCGGTAATTGGGAAGGAAGCTCTTCGGCACCACCCCCAACACCCTTCCCCGATAGATGACGATGGCACAATTGAAAAGCCGGTTCTCGAACCGGAGGGGCGCCCCCACCAAAAGGATCGGGGAGAGATCTCCGCTCTCCTCCACGAGCCGCGCCAGTGCAGCTTCGGTGCCGCTCAACAGGGCATCCTGTTGAAAAAGGTCTTCATTCGAATAAGCGCTCAGGCCCAATTCGGGAAAGAGGGCCACCGCGGCGGCTTCCGCAGAAGCCCGCCGGGCCAGGCCCAGGGTACGCTCCACGTTGAAGACCGGATCGGCCACCCTCACGAAAGGAACGCACACCGCAGCCCGGATAAATCCATGCGAGTAGATGGAATTGAACGGGCGATTCATAGTTGCCTTAGATTATATCACACGTGTTTGTATAATGGACTCCAAAGCCCATCGGGCAACAGCCGCCGGTGGACTTTTTCGAAACCCATGCGGTATGATTTAATCTGTAAATCACCGAATAGATGTCCCTGTAGCTCAATGGGATAGAGCAACTGCCTTCTAAGCAGTAGGTTCCGAGTTCAAGTCTCGGCAGGGACGCTAGAGGCCTCTTTCCCCTCTGCCATAACCCGAAAAGCGCAGTCCGCTTGGCGGCCTTCACGCTCGGGGTGAACGATCATGATCATCTCACTCCGGACCTTGCCCCCAGTCCCTCATACCCGACGAACGATCCGGCTTCTCCGATCCCACCCGCCCAAAGGGTTTCCTTGGGGGACATCCCCAATCCCCCGGCAGAAAGGTATCTTTTGCACGCTCTTCTTCGATCGCTGTTTTGGGATAAAAGGCGGCTTGCCATACCCTTCGGGCCTTGGTATACTCACCTAAGGCTTTTCCGCCCGGAAACACTGGGGAATCATGACACCGACGCTTCAGTATTTCTTGCTCATGTTCGGGAGTTGCTTGGGCATCTACCAAATCGGGGCGGCCTTCGGCGGATTCAAAGGAACGTGGTTCTTCCCCAGCCGAGGATTGACATATGTTGGCGGCCTGGTCATCTTCGCAGCCACCTACATCTGGTTCTTCACCTGCGCCGATCTCAAGATGAACGCCAACCCCAATCATGGGGAAGTGGAGGGGTTCGAGCAACTCTATCTTTTCCTTGCGGGATCCTTCCTTGCGCTGGTGATCAATTATTCGCTTTCCTCTCTGCTCAATATGAAGCGAAGGGCAAACCCAGAAAAGGACCCCGTGCTCGGAAAGGGGATGGAGGATCTGAAGAGCCAGAGTGTCCTCAGGGCATTTTCCCGCCGGCGGCGGTTGCGGGAGAAGATGAATGACGGCCCCCGATAGCGGCATATCCGAATGGGTGACGAGTCTCGTCGGCCACTGCTCGGCTTGCGATGATTTGCTGGGCTTCATCGCCAATGACTTCTTCATGCCGGTCAGCATGGCCATGTACATGCTTTTCCTCTGGTTTGGAACCGGCGACCCCGATCGGCGGAAGAAACTGCATTGGGGCATCATGTGTGCTTCCGGCTCTCTCGGCTTTGCCAATCTTGCCGTGCACATCCTGAACCGGGTCATCGAATTCGACCCGTGGCCCCGGCCCTTCGAGGTGCACGAGAGTGCCCACCGGGCAGCGGAGGCGCTTTTCTATTTCCCGCATGACCCATCGTTTCCATCCAACGCCGCGGCATGCACCTTCGGAGCGGCGTTCGGGCTGTTCCTCTATCATCGCAAGGCATCGATACCCCTATTTGCCATCGCCGTCCTCTTCTGCTTCTCACGGGTCTATGCCGGCATCCACTATCCGCTGGATATCGTTGGCGGCGCGGCCATCGGCGCGGGGATCGCGCTCTTCACCTTCGGGTTGATGCATCTCCTCTGGCCTCTGCCCATATTCTTCCACCGCTTGGCACAAAAGGTATATCTGGCATGACGATGAAACCGAAGCTCAGGCCCTTGCAAGCGAACATGATCGAGCACGAAGGAAAGCCCTATCTCGTGCTGGGCGATCCACTGCGCCTTAGCGAAGAGACCATGGCCGTGCCTCAGCCGCTCATTCCTTTTCTGCAGCTTTGCGATGGCACCCGAGATCTCGCCGCACTCCGCATCGCCTTTGAATTACGGACAGGCATCCGGCTGAGCCCCGCGCTGGTGGAAGATCTTGTGGCCCAGCTCGACCGGGCACTGCTGCTCGAGAGCGAGGCTTTCCGGCAAGCCCGCGAGGCGCTCCTTCGTGAGTTCCAATCGGCCCCCGCCCGCCCCCCCGCCCTTGCCGGGCGCAGTTACCCCTCCGATCCCGATGAACTCAAGGCCCTCTTGGAACAACACTTGAACGGCATCGAAAGAGACGCCGCTTCCGCCCCGGCGTTGCGCGGGGTGATCAGCCCCCACATCGATTATCAGCGCGGGGGCAAGGTTTACGCTCAAGTATGGGCCCGCGCCGCTCAATCTATAGCCGAGATCGACCTGGCCATCATCTTCGGGACCAATCATCTCGGGGGCAACAACCTCTTCGCCCTCACCCGCCAGAACTACGCCACCCCATGGGGAATCCTTCCCACCGATCGAGAGATCGTGAACCGGCTCGACGAAGCGCTGGGCAAGGGGATCGGATTCGAGGACGAACTCTGTCATCGCAACGAACACTCCATCGAACTGGCCCTCGTCTGGCTCCACTACTTTCTCGGGGAACGCCGCTGCGAGATCGTGCCCATTCTCTGCGGATCGTTCGAGTCGTTCGTGCTCAGCGATGAGGCGCACCCCCGCGAATCAGACCAGATCACGGCCGTAGTCCGATGCCTCCGGGAGGCCACACGTTCACGCCGGGCCCTCGTGATTGCGGCGGCGGATCTGGCCCACATGGGGCCGGCCTTCGGTGACCCCTCCCCCCTCGACCCCCTGCAACGTGCCCACATCACCGGCAAAGACCGGGAACTCATGGGAGCCATGTGCTCCGCCGATGCGGATCGCTTCTTCGCCCTGATCAAGCAAGAGCGGGATAGCCGCCGTATCTGTGGAATGGCGCCCATTTACATGACGCTGCAAGTATTGGGGCAAGCCCAAGGTGAAGTGATCGACTACATGCACTGCCCCGCCGATCCGGAGAACGGGTCCCTCGTCTCCATCTGTGGATTGGGCCTGTATTAGAAACGCCCCCACAAACGAACTACTCACGGGTAGTATTTTAGTCCCCTCACCCGCTCTCTCAGCTTTGGTTGCTCGTTATCCCCATCAACAAAATTGGGGTTGCCCCCATTTTGGCCTACAAGAAGGGGTGCTAACATGAGTCCGGAATACGTTCACCGCACATTGGTTTTCGCCGGAAGGGCGGGGTGCGGTGAAGTTCTGTTTACTCCGATGACCCGATCGAAACCGTTTCTCAGGATGATATCCACTCAAGGGGTGAGGTACCAATGCCTGAGCTCGTATTACCATTCGAACCGCTGAAAGTCGAAACGAGCAATGTGGAGGAGCTCTTCAACGGCGGGCTCTACGCCGTGCTGCCGGACGATATGAAGAAGGCAGCGAGAGAGAAGCCTTTCCTCCTCCAGTATCTCCACATGCTCCCGCTCGAGGAGATCGGGGTGCCGAAGTACTATTCCAAGCTGAGCCGAAACCTCGGCGACGAGAAGAGCCCCAACCTCATCTACCCGACGGAAGGGGGCATCTTCGTGCACATATACCCGCAACCGATGTCCGATCGGCACCTTTACATCCCGATCGAGCCGAACCTCACGATCAACATGGATGCCATCATGCCGCAGATCGAAGAGGCGCTCCTCGAATACACGGATGTGTTCGCCGCACTGACTACGGAGGAGGAGAAGAAAGCGGCCTTCTTGAAGGCTCTCGATAAGATCTGCACCGTACGCCACGATGGGAAACCCATCAAGCGGGAGGAAGTCCGAAAGCCGGCGCCGGAGGAAGAGAAAGCGCCCCCCGCACCGGATAAGGCAAGCAACAGCAAGAACGGGAAAGGCTCGGGCGGAAAGTTCTCCTCGATACTGGGAAAGCTTCGCATCGGGGCCAAAGGCCCCAAGATCGAGCTCACGCCGGAGGAATTCGAGGCGGTGAAATACCTTGTGGTGCGCGAAAAGGTCGGGGTCGGGCTTCTGGACCCTCTGCTTCATGATATCTATGTGGAGGATATCAGTTGCAGCGGGGTCGGCCAGATCTTCATCGAACACAAGATCTTCAAAAGCGTGCTCACCGCCGTCTCCATCCCCACCATGGAGGAGTTGGACGACTTTGCCAAACGCATCTCCGAGCGGATGAAACGGCCGGTGACCTTGCACAGCCCGATCCAAGATGCCACGCTCCCCGATGGTTCCCGTATCAACATCGTGTATGGGGAGGATGTCTCCCGAAGGGGCACCAATTTCACCATCCGGCGGGCCATGGGTACCCCCACGAGCATCCTCGAGATCTGCGGCTTCGGCACCATGACCTATCAAATGGCGGCGTACATGTCCCTCGTGCTCGAAGAGAACATGAACGTGTTCGTCGCCGGCGAGACCGCCTCCGGTAAAACGACCACCATCAACGCCCTCACCGTGTTCCTGCGGCCCGAATGCAAGATCGTGAGCATCGAGGATACGCCGGAACTCATGGTGCCCCATGCCAACTGGCTCCGGGAAGTGGCCCGCGATTCGAAAGACGGCAAGGGCGCCAAAGTGGGCATGTTCGACCTCTTGAAGGCGGCCTTGCGGCAACGCCCCAACATGATCATCATCGGTGAGATCCGAGGTCAGGAAGGACTCATCGCATTTCAAGCCATGCAAACCGGCCACGGCGTGATGGCCACCTTCCACGCCGCCTCGGTGGAGAAGTTGATCCAACGACTCACCGGCGATCCGATCAACGTGCCCCGGAACTATCTGGATAACCTGAACGTGGTGCTCATCCAGTGCGCCGTGAAGCTTCCCAACGGGAAGATGGCCCGGCGGGTGATGAGCATCAGCGAGATCATCGGGTACGATCCGGTATCGCAATCATGCTCTTTTATCCACGCGTTCGTGTGGAATCAGGCCAAGGATACCTTCGAATTCCCCGGCCACATGAACAGCTATCTTCTGGAGGAAAAGATCGCCCCCCGGCGGGGCATTCCGCCCGAGAAAAAGCGGAACATCTACAACGAGTTGAACCGGCGGGCCAGAATTCTCGAACGATTGCACAAAGAGAAAGGAATTACGGATTTCTATGAACTTCTCGGGGTTCTTACGGCGGCGCGGAAAGAAGGCATCTTCTAAGGGGAAATCCGGCGGCGAAAATCTCGTCACGCTGGCTTCGGGCAAGCCGGTCGTCCAGAAGAAGAAGACCACGAGCTCGAAGAACCAAGAGCTGCTGTATTTCGACCTCTTTTACCAGCTCTCGTACATGGCCGCCATCTCGATGTCCGGCATCAACCGCGACCGGGTGTTCGAGTTCGCCTCGCAACTCTCCGGCCGGGCGGCGGTGTTCTTCAAAGAGATCGAGATCATGACCAAACAGCTCGGCTACGATTACGCCGAGGCATGCCGGATCGAAGGGGAATCAGTGGAGGACGAGCGCGTGCGGAACATCTTGCTGCGCATGGCGGGCTCGATGAGTTCGGGCGAATCGGAAGCGGAATTTCTGGGCCACGAAGCCGATGTGTTCGGGACGACCTACGGGGACGAATACGAACGCAAGCTCGAGGGGCTCAAACAGTGGACGGACGCGTACAGCGCGCTCATCATCTCCGCCGTGCTGGTGGTGATCATCGGCGTGATCTCGACGATGGTCTGGAAAACGGATACCAAGTTCATTCTGGCACTGGTGGGCATCACCATCGGCATCCTGTGCGCCGGTTCATGGCTGATCTCGCTTATGTCCCCCAAGGAGATCGTGCCTCTGCAGCAACCGAGCTCCCCGGAACAGAAACTGGTCCGCACGCTCCTCTTCACGCTGTTCCCGGCAGCGATGGTCGTGGGGCTTCTCCTGAAGGCCAGCGGAGCGGATCTGGGGTGGGTTCTCCTTCTGTGCGCCATCGTCATCTTCCCGATCGGATACATTGCCGTCGCGGACGATCGGAAGATCGCGGGGCGCGATCGGGATATCGGCGCCTTCATGCGCTCCCTCGGGGGTGTAACCACGGCCATCGGCGCCACGGTTACGGAGGGCATCGCCCGGATGGATCTGCGGGCCATGCCCGCGCTGCGGAAAGAATCCGCCAAACTCAAGATCCGGCTCCAAACCGGCATCCTGCCCTCGCTCTGTTGGAAACGATTCGTGCTCGAATGCGGAAGCACGGTGGTCAACCGGGCCGTGAGCATGTTCCGCGATGCCATGGCCCTCGGCGCGAATGCCGAGGACGCCGGAAACCGCGCCTCCGCCTTCGCCGTCAAGATCGATTTGCTCCGGGCCCGGCGGCGGTTGATCGCGCGCCCCTTCGGCGGCCTCACCTTCGTGATGCATGCCGCGGTGATCACCTTGATCGTGTTCGTCACCGAAGTCATGACCAAGTTCGGAACGATGATCAGCAACGTCGAGCAAGAAATCCCCGGTGCCTCCACATCCTCCGCCATCGGGGGATATTTCTCCTTCAACTTCGCAGGGCTCCAACTCCTCAACACCCTTGTCATGCCGGTGATTCTGGTGCTCACCTTTGTGAACGCCCTGACGCCGAAGGTCGTGTCCGGCGGGCATAAATGCAAACTCTTCTATAACCTCTCGATCACCATGTCCATCTCGGGCATCGCGCTGATCGTGGTTCCCAAGTTTGCGGAGATCATCTTCGGTACAGTCGGCAAGGGAGGATAAGCACTCCGAAGGGAGGAAAACGATGGGGCTGAAAGATCGTTTCAAGAAGGGTTCCGAGGAGAAGAAGTCCGAAGACATCGGAGGCCTGGTCACCGAAAACCAGGCGGCATACGGCACGAGCGGGCTTGCCGGAAATGCCACCTCCTCGCCGCAGAGCACGCTGGGCCCCGCACCCTCCGGTGGAGGCACCCCCGCAGGCGGGGATAAAGGGATCGGAGAGAGCGGCGGCATCGCAAACCTCGATATCTTCACTCAGGAAACCTCGGGGGACGAGGGCAACTCCTTGGCCAAACTCCTTCCCGAAGTGGATATCAACGACTTGCTCCGGGAATGCCATGAGATCGCCGATCTTCTCCGGCAAAGAGACGAGGAACGCGCCAAACAAAAATAGCATTCCATCACGCCCCGTCTGCGGAAAACGCGGGCACAGAGGGCCTCCCCGATCGTTCCGGTTCTCCCCCGATCACCGCCCCGAATTGCGTGATAACCCCCAGTGAAAACGCGTGCCGGCATGGTATCTTTTCCGCTCCACAAGAGGCAAACTATACGTGTTGAGACGCCTCAATAGATTTCATTTCGAGGCCTCAAGGGATTCATGGCAATGGGAAGCCATCGGCCGGAGGGCCGTGAAAGGAGGGCTCCAGCGGAGCAAGTCGAAAAACATGAAAGGATACCCTTCACCAATCTGTGAGCCTAAAGGAGAATTGATGGATGGTTAAGCAGATCAAAGGACAAACCTATTACCGAACCACGGAAGCTTGCCAGAAGGCCGGTATCAGCAAGGCCACGTTGTTCCGATGGATCAAGGCGGGCATTCTCAAGGATGTGGGCCGAAAGGATCGAAACGGATGGCGTCTCTTCTCCGAAAAGGACATCGAGAAGATCCGCGCCGAAGCCGGGAAGATCAAGATCAACCGAAGATAAAAAGGCCCTGAGCGCAAACGAAGGAGGACTACCTAAATGGCAACACAACGCAGTTTTTTCAAGAGCTTGCGGGGAAAGATCAGCATTCAGATGCTCCTCGTCAGCTTGCTACCGATCTTGATCATCGGAGCTGTGGTATATACGAGCATGCTCCGGGCGGAAAACAAGGCCAGCGACAGCGTGGATGATAGCCGCGCCGTTCTGGCAAACGATACCATTGGAAAGACCAAAGCAAGAATGGCGTGGGTGCTCTCGCTCGAACTCGAAACGTGGGCCGCAGAACGCGTTGCGGAAGTCAAATCTTGGAGCGGGAACTCCGATATCCGGCAGATGCTGGCTAAAGGAGCGGACAAAGAACGGAAGGCATGGGGTTTCCTGGCAGAGAAGGTCGGCAATTCGCCGTTTCTCAGCAACGCGTATGTCACCGATCTTCTGGGGAACCGTCTCGTTCAGGCCACCGGTTTTAACTCAAGCAACGAATCGGAGAACCCCGTCTGGCAAAAGGCCAAGAACAGCGGGCTAGCCGTGGGCACGATTCAACTGGATGCTTCCAAAATCCAGCCCACCTTCGATTTCGAAATCGCGTACCGGATTGACGATTTCAGCACCGGCGAGGCCATGGGCATCGTGACAGCACAGATCAGCCTGAATCCCATCACGCTGAGCCAAGAGTACGGTTCGAAATTCCCCGACGATCGCTTGGTGATCTGGGACTATACGGGGAGATTGCTCGTGGACTCCGGCGATCTGGAGCGGTACCTCCAAGAGAAACCCACATGGAGCGAGTCTGAACAGAAAGTACGGGCCAAGATGCCCAAGAACACCACCATCGTAGAGCCCGCCTATGTAATCACCGATAAGGCAGTCGCAGGCTATGCCAGGGCCGCAAATACATCCGTTTCAATGCAATTCCCGGGCTTTGACGGACTGGGCTGGATGGTGATGATCGAGGAACCCACGCAAACGGCATTCGTGGCTCTGAACAGCCTAGAGGACCTCAAGGACGATCTCTCGAACAACACGAATACGACCGTTATCATTCTCGTGGTGCTCATCTTGGTGGTTGCCGCTGTGGTCCCCGGGGTGGCGTTCTATCTGAGCCGGGGCATCACCCGGCCGCTGGCGCAACTCAGGGATACGGCGGAGAAAGTGAGCCTTGGGGATATGGACGTGACCGTCAGGGTGGAATCCGATGACGAGATCGGAGACTTGGCCCAGAGCTTTGAGCGTATGGTCACGGCCATCCGGTTCCTCTCGGCGGATGACAGTGACGAGAAGAAGGAGTAAGGATATGGCGCTTTACGATGATGTAGTGAATGTGGCCAAACAGTATCTGGGACCGGCGGCGCAGAAGTTCGTGGACCGGCAGATCTCGGGGCACCTCTCGGTCGATAAGACCCAGCTGACCGCCGCGCACATGGAGGAGTTGGCCAAGTGGTGCTATACCTCCGGGAAACTCCTCATGGACGATGCCAAGGCTCAGGAGTTCAGCCGGAAGGTCAAGGCGCTCAAGTAGGCCGAAGCCGGTGCTGCAAAAGAAACCGGCGGGGAGGGTTCCTCCCCGCCGGTTCACGCCTCAAGATCAATCCGCGGCTCTTCCGCTTATTCCCGTTTGATGATCCGGTACCAATCGCTGTAACAATAGATCCCTTGAAATGCAAGCCCCCCAAGGAATCCATACGTGACCTGGGGCCCGAACAGATAAATCCCCATCGAAGAAACGATCCCCATCAGTCCCAGCGAACAAATCCAGTGATGCAGATGAAGCTTCCATCTCCCGATCGGGAGGATGATGGACTTCACCCGCCCGGGAACTCCCTCCGCCTTCCCCCCACCGAACTTGCCCGCAAGATGACCCAAAACCCAGCTCAACACGAATACATACCCCACAGTCGCCCCTGCGGCAACCACCGAAACCAGCCCCAGAACCTTCCGATTCACCGAATCCTCTCCTCCCGAACAATCGCTTTCAGGATACCGGACGGCTGAAGAGGTGTCAATGAGATTTCCAGCCTACGGGTTTACTTGCAACACTTTTGCAAGGTAACGACCCGTGAGGGACCCGGGCACCGCTGCCACTTGCTCCGGTGTGCCTGTGGCCACGATCTTCCCCCCCCGATCCCCACCCCCCGGCCCCAGATCAACGATCCAATCGGCGCATTTGATCAGATCCAAATGATGCTCGATGAGCACCACCGTGTTCCCCGCATCCACCAAGCGCTGAAGGACGCTCAGGAGCGCCGCCACATCGTGAAACGAAAGGCCGGTGGTGGGTTCATCGAGAATATAGAGCGTCCGCCCCGTGGCCCGCCGGGAGAGCTCCGCGGCCAGCTTGACCCGCTGCGCCTCTCCGCCGGAAAGCGTGGTGGCCGGTTGCCCGAGACGAATATACCCAAGCCCCACATCCCGCAGCGTGCTCAGCTTCGATCGGACGGCGGGGAAGTGCTCGAAGAACGCGCACGCCTCATCCACGGTCATCTCCAGCACCTCGGCGATGTTCTTCCCTTTGAACCGAATCTCCAGAGCCTCCCGATTGTACCGCTTCCCCCGGCATATCTCGCACGGCACGGTCACATCGGGGAGGAACTGCATCTCGATCTGAACGTATCCCTCCCCGCGGCACGCCTCGCACCGACCCCCCTTCACGTTGAAGGAAAAACGCCCCGGCTTATATCCCCGCATGCGGGCTTCCGGCACGGTGGCGAAGAGCTCCCGAATCGGTGCGAAAGCGCCCGTGTATGTGGTGGGATTGGATCGGGGCGTTCGCCCGATGGGCGATTGATCAATGGCGATCACCTTATCGATATGTTCGATCCCCTCCACCCCGTCACAGGCCCCCGGCTTCTCCCGGGAGCGGTAAAGCGCCTGAGCCAGATATTTATAAAGGATCTCATTGATGAGCGTGCTCTTCCCACTGCCGGAGACACCCGTCACACACACGAGCATGCCCAAGGGAATGCGCACCTCGATGTTCTGCAGATTGTTCTCCCGCGCACCCCTGATCACAATCGCCTTGCCCGACCCCGGACGCCGTTTCGGCGGCACCGCGATCTTGCGGACGCCGGAGAGATATTGCCCGGTGATGGACTCGGGACACGCCATGATCGTTTCGATCGGGCCGCTGGCCACCACCCTTCCCCCATGCTCCCCCGCCCCGGGCCCGAGATCGATGATCCAATCCGCGGCGCGCATCATCGCTTCATCGTGCTCCACGATCAGAAGCGTATTCCCTAGATCCCGCAGCCGTTTGAGCGTCTCGATGAGCCGCGTCCCATCGGCCGGATGCAGTCCTACGGTAGGCTCATCGCAGATATAGAGCACTCCCATGAGCCCGCTCCCGATCTGCGTGGCCAACCGAATGCGCTCGGCTTCCCCGCCGGAAAGCGACCCCGCCGGCCGATCGAGGGTCAAATAATCGAGCCCCACGTTCACCAGAAAGGAAAGGCGGGAGCGGATCTCCTTGAGGATCTGATGGGCGATGGTTTTTTCGCGCGGGGTGAGGACCGCCTCATCCCGGCCGTTCCCCTCCAGAATATCCAACCATTGAAGCGCCCCGGCGATGGAGAGGGCCGTCACTTCGGAGATATTCTTCCCGGCCACGGTCACCGCCAGCGCCTCGGGCCTGAGCCGCTTGCCCCGGCACGCCGGGCAGGGCCGGGAGCTCATGTACCGTTCGATCTCGGCGCGCACATACTCGCTCTCCGTTTCCCGATGCCGGCGCATGAGATTCGGGATCACCCCCTCGAATCCGGCGAAATGCTCCCGAATGTGCCCGAACCGGTCCCGGTATTTGTACGATTCACCTCCCTCCCCGTAGAGAACGAGGTGGAGTTGCTCTTCCGTCAAATCCTTCACGGGCGTGTGCACCGAGAAGCCATGATCCCGGGCCAAATCGCGGAGCTGATAGGCATACCAATTGCTCATGGCGCCGGCCTTGGCCCAGGGCACAATGGCGCCCTCCTCGAGGGAGAGGTTCCGATCGGGAACGACCAGATCGGGATCGATCTCCGTCTTGACCCCCAAGCCCGTGCATTCGGGGCAAGCCCCGTGGGGGGAGTTGAAGCTGAACGTGCGCGGCTCGATCTCCTCGATGCTGATCCCGCACACGGGACAAGCGAAATGTTCGCTGAAGAGAAGTTCCCGGCGATCGCCGGCGATGAGCACCACCCCGGCCCCGAGCTTGAGCGCCGTCTCCACCGAATCCGCGATCCGCCCCGCCTGATCGGGCTCCCCGGCCACCAACCGATCCACCACCACTTCGATGGTGTGCCGCTTGTACTTCTCGAGCACGATCTCTTCATCGAGCCCCCGGATCTGGCCGTCCACCCGCACCCGAACATATCCGCTCTTGCGCAAATCATCGAAGAGCGATTGGTACTCGCCCTTGCGATCCTTAACGACCGGCGCCATCACCATGAACCGTTCCCCGGCGGGAAGGCCGAGCACCGCATCGGTGATCTGCTGAACGGTCTGGCGGACGATCTCCCGTCCGCACTGTGGGCAGTGCGGATGCCCCACCCGGGCGAAAAGGAGCCTCAGATAATCGTAGATCTCGGTGACCGTGCCCACAATGGAGCGAGGATTGCGGCTCGTGCCTTTCTGATCAATGGAGATCGCCGGACTCAAGCCCTGGATATAGTCCACATCCGGCTTCTCCATGCGCCCGAGGAACTGCCGGGCATACGCCGAGAGCGATTCCACATATCGGCGCTGGCCCTCCGCATAGATGGTATCGAAGGCCAGCGAGCTCTTCCCCGAGCCCGATACCCCCGTGATCACCACCAGCTTATCGCGCGGGATGGTGACGTCGATGTTCTTGAGGTTATGCTCGCGGGCACCCTTGATGAAGATCGCTTCGAGCGGCATGGCGCATTCAATTTTATCAGAGAAGCCCCTCCGTGTCATTTTCAACATCTGCCCCAAAACAACGATTCTGCTCTAGAGCCTTCACTTTTCCCACTTCGTCCGGGGAATCCCCCCATCCCATAAACGATCGTGCTTCTCCGATCCCACCCACCCGCCCAAAGGGTTTTCTTGGGGGACACCCCCAATCCCCCGGCAGAGAAGCGTCTCTGCACTCTCTTCTTCAATCGCCATTTTTGGGTCCACCCCAAAAGCGGATTTCGCTTTGCCGCCCTCACCCTCACGGTGGGTGAGCACGATCCCCTTTCGTGGAGGAAACCCCGAGAGAGGGGCCTCCGCACACGCTTCTCCCGATGATCGCGGCTTTGGGGTCCTCCTTCTCCATGAGACCATGGAACTTTTTGAGCTGAAATTCCGTCTCTCATGATAGGAAACGCGGAAAGGGTTTCCGCGTGGTGTGCTCTTTGGGGATTGACAGTGGCAACGGGAAGTGCTACAAAAGCAACAGGGCAAATGATGCTCGGCAGAAGCGGCCCGATGGATTCTTCTCGATTCATTCCCATTTGTTCCGTTCCCTTGAAGTCAAGGGTATGTTACTTTGATCCCGCGGAATCTCCCTCGGAAGAGCGAGCGAGCACTCATACGTGAAAAACTGACCAAAGGAGGTGGAACCGAAGGAAGAGAAACCACATCGGAAAACAAACCATCCCAAATTCCCCGGAAGGGGTCTCCGGCAAAAGAAAATCACGGAGAAGCGACCAAGTAGAAAGGAGGAAAGAAGTTGAAGTACAAAACGTTCAGTGTAATGATGATCCTGGCGCTGGTATCCAGCCTGTGCATCATCATGACGATGCCTTCACCGGCCGGCGCTAATGTGGATACGCCGTCCGTGTCGGTATCACCGGATACGGCCGGATCAACGGCCCAGTGGGCAATCTCGTTCTCCCCAGGCGCCAGCGGCACGCTCACCGCAGGAGACACCGTGACCATCGAGTTCCCCTCGTCGGTAACGGTGCCGACCTCCATTGACTACCGGAATGTGTGGATCCACACGTCCGGCACCCCCACGAAGATCAACGCGGCTCAGGCCGGCGTGAGTGTGAGCGGCCAGCAGGTGACGGTCACCAATCCCACCGATGGGTATAGGGTAAATTCAACGCAAACGATGACCATCACCATCTCGCAGGTCGCGGGGATCAAGAACCCCAGCGTTTCGAGCCACAGCGGTGACGGCACGGCCTATTATGTGAAGGTAAGCACGAGCAGGGAACCCACGCAGGTGACATCGAGCGCGATCACCATCAATGACTGGGTGACCGCCAGCCCCATGCAACTGGCTTACATGGGCGCCACCACCGTGAAGGCCTACGGCTTCAAGCCCGGCTCGAGCATCTTCACCACCGCCACCAGCGGCGCGGTCGGGTCCGGCACGGTCGGCTCGGACGGCACGGCCACCTTCACCGCGTTCGGGACGGGGTTCTCCGCACCCATCACCGTGCAGGACGGCACGGGCCGACAGGCCTCCACCGCCACCTCCACGACGGTACTGCCCAGGATCACCGTGACCCCCACGAGCGGTCTGGCCGGGTCGCTCATCAATATCACCGGCTATGACTTCGGCGATACCCCGAACCTTACTTCAAGCGACGTCAAAATCGGCGGCACGGCGTTCTCAGCGGGCACCTTCACCGTCAAGGATGTGGACGGCGATGGCATCGTTGATGACTTCACCTATGTGAACGCGCAGGTGCCGACCAGCATGGATGCCGGGGTGAAGACCATCACCGCTCAGGTAGGGAGTGGCAGCCCCATCGCACAGGCGAGCTTCGAAGTACTCGGCAACGCGCTGAGCGTCAGCCCCGCCAGCGGCGCTCCGGGCTCCCAGATAACGGTGAGCGGCACCGGCTTCCCGCCGAACCAGCATGTCTGGGCCGTGTATCTGATCAAGGACGCGGCTCAGTTCGCTGTGGATCTGGCCGACGATGGTGAAATCACCTCCGATGAAACCTCGGCGGTGGAATTGACCTCTACCAGCGAGCCCACAGCGATCGACACCGATTCTTCGGGCGCCTTCACCATCCCGTGCACCGTTACCACAAACCTGGCGGCCGGCTCCTACGGCATCATCGTCTTTGTGCCCAACGCAACAGGCGCCAAGGGCACCGGCCTCTTCACGGTAACCGGGCGGACGGTGACCATCAATCCCACCAGCGGCCCGAAGGGGACCAAGGTGACGATCAGCGGCGGCAACCTCACGGCCAATAGCACGGTTGCGGCCAACACCGGCATCAAGTTCGGCACCAACAACTGGAACACCAGTAGTTACGGCGGCGGCACCGCGATCAGCCTCGATTCGCAGGGCAACCTCACGCCGGTCACCCTAGAGGTGGGCAACTTCTCCACCGGCAAGAGCACCATCTACGTGACGGATGCCGCCGGCCTCGTGGCCACCGGCACGTTCGAGATCACCGTTCCCACCTGCACGTTCGAACCCACCAGCGCGGTGCGGGGCGACCTCATCACGGTCACCGGCAGCGGTTGGCTCCCGACGGAAGTCGGCCTGGTATCCATCTATCTGGATATCAACGGTGATGGCTCGTACGGCTCCAGCGAGCTCGTAGCGTTCGCCACCCCCGATGCCGAAGGCAAGATCTACAAGCAGTTCACCGTGCCTTCGAACGTGACGCCCGACACCATCGTTTACTACAGGGCTCAGGACACGAAGGGCAACACTTCGATACCCGGCGCGCTGACCATCCCGGCCGCCAGAGTGGAAGTGAGCCCCACCTCCGCTCCAGTCGGCTCCTCGATCACGGTCAAGGGCGCGGGCTTCCTGCCCTCCACCGGCGTCACGTCAGTGACCATGGGTGGGGTGACCCTCATCCCGGGTCAGGCGGTGGTGACGGATTCCCAGGGCCGGTTCACGGTAACGGCCACGGTCCCCGGCCTGGCGGTCGGCGGACAGGCGATCTCGGCCACGGTGGGCACCACCACGGCTAGCACCGCTTTCATCATCACCGCAGGCGGCACAGCTCCGGTCACACCGGCGGTAGCCACCGCGAACATCGCCAGCCAGCTCCAGATCATGTGGACCTTTGATGGGGCCACTCAGACCTGGCAGGTGTACGATCCTACCCCCGGCGCCACCAGCGATATCAGCGCGATGACCGCCGGTCAGGGCTACTGGGTCAAGGTGAGCGAGAATTGCTCGCTCGTTTACGGCAACAAGACCTACAACCTCTACGCGGGTTGGAACCTCATCGGCTGGCAGGGATAAGGCGATAGAACACTTGCGGAACGCTTCCCGCCCCCGCGGGCGGGAAGCGTTCCCGAAAACAGATAGGAACAAAGGAAGGAGGGTTGAATGTCCAGATTGAAAGCGCTCGTTGCAACCATGGCAGTGGTGCTGATGTTCCTCCTCCCCACAATCGCCTTGGCCCAGCCGGATGTATGCGGTTTCTACGGCTCAGTCAAGCTTGACGGAGCCAATGTAGCCGATGGTACCACGGTCACAGCCAAGATCGATGGGGTAGCAGTAGCCAGCACGACCACTACCAATTCGAGCTACGTGCTGAAGATTGACAGCACCGGCAAGGACTATGCCGGCAAGACGGTGACCTTCACCGTCGGGGGAGGGATTGCGGCCGAGTCAGCGACCTTCGAGAAGGGCGCCAACAAGGCCTTGAACCTGACGGCGGCCACCATCCCGCAGGTCGGCGGTGAGGCGAAGATCACCCTCAAGCCCGAAAAGGGCGTGGCCGGGACCAACATCTACGGCGAGGGATTCGCCCCGAACAATGCCGTCTATATCGCCATCAACGGCGTGAGCTACAAGACGGTCACCGCCGATGCGGCGGGCAAATTCCAAGATGTGGTCCTGCTCACATCCGATGCCGCCGGTACGTACACCATCAAGGCAACGGATATCCTGAACCGGTCTGCAGAGGCCACCTTCACCGCCTCAGCAGCGGTGGGCGAGAAGGGCGAGAAGGGTGATAAGGGCGATCCTGGACCTGCAGGTCCCGCAGGACCTCAAGGACCTGAGGGTCCCAAAGGTGAGAAGGGCGATTCGGGCAGTTCCGTCCTGGGCATTGTGGCGCTGATCATCGCGGTGATCGCGGTCATCCTCGCCATCGTGCTCGGGATGCGCTCCAAAAGCGCGCCCGCTCCCAAAGCGTAAGCTTCACCTCAAACACCCGGCTACCGGAAAAAAGGAAGAGGCTCCCCTCCCGTAGGGGAGCCTCTTCACTTTGACGATGGGGAAGGAAAGACGGCCCGCCCGCTCAATTGAAATTCTGGGTCACGTACACCTTGCCATCCGGCGCGATCACGATGCCGATGCCTTCCGTAAGCCAGTAAGGGGTCAGAATGTTCTCCCGATGACCCGGGCTCTCCATCCAACCGGCCACACACTGGGCGGCCAGCTCCTCCAGAGTGTAGTAATCCGAACGGGTGTACGTTCCGCCCGAGTACCACCGGGTCTTCTCGATCGAGCCCTGAAAGAGGTTCTCCGCGCACCCCAGCCGATATTGAAAATCGCCGGTGGGAATCTTGCGAACGCTGAATCCCGCCGCCTTGCAACGGTCCAGAGGACCTTTCCCTTCCGGGCTGAGGTGGGCAAAATAGCCGCGCTGCGCCATATCCTGACTGTGAGCGCGGGCCACCACCGCCAGATCCGCATCCCACCCGAGTTCCGCAAGCCCCTCTTTGCCCCGCTCCGCGTTCACGAGCTCATGAATCCGAGATTCGAGGGCGGTCGCATCGATGACCGTATCCCATCCCGGGAGCGTTGCCAAAGGAGCCCCCTCCGACGTTGGAACGGCAGAGGCCGTCGGAGTCGGCCCGAGCTGTTCATACGAGATGGATTTCTCCACCGGACCGCCGAGCCAGCCGGGGAGCATCTCATGCCGGTGAAGATAAGCGTACCCTTCCAGCCCACCGATCACGAGCCCGATGAGCACAAGCACGCTGATAATGGGGCCGGGCTTGAGGGAGCGCCCTCCCTTTCGATCGAATCGAACACGAACAAAACGGTGGGACAACGGGCCCTCCTTTCACCAAACCGGGAGCCCCCCACAAAGAAGGGGTCCCTCACCGGCTCTTATGCCGATACACAGAAAGGCCGGCATATTCGGCCCTCCCACCCAACTCCTCCTCGATCCGAAGGAGCTGATTATACTTCGCCACGCGCTCGGAACGGCAGGGGGCACCGGTCTTGATCTGACCGGTGTTCAAACCCACGCAGAGATCGGCGATGGTAGTATCTTCGGTCTCTCCGGAGCGATGGCTCACCACAGCGGTCCAACCGGCCTTGCGGGCCATCTCGATGGCGGCACGGGTCTCGGTGAGCGTGCCGATCTGATTGAGCTTGATGAGCACGGAGTTGCTGGCCTTCTCGGCGATGCCCCGGGAGATCCGCTCGATGTTGGTTACGTAAATATCATCCCCCACTAGTTGAATCTTCCCGCCAAGCTTTTCCGTGAGGAGCTTCCATCCCGCCCAATCATCCTCCGCCAGCCCATCCTCGATGCTGATGATGGGGAAGGCGGAAACCAGCCCCACATAGTAGTCCACCATCTCGGCGCTGGTGAGGGCGCGCCTCTCCTTGGCCAGCACATACCGTCCATCTTTATAGAACTCGCTGGCCGCCGGATCGAGGGCCACAAAGCAATCCCGACCCGGCTTGTAGCCCGCGGCCTCGATCGCATCCACCAACAGTTGAACGGCATCGCGGTTCGAGGGCAGCTTCGGAGCGAAGCCCCCCTCATCCCCCACCGCCGTCGCCAAGCCCTTCGACTTGAGGAGCTTCTTGAGGGCATGATAGATCTCCGCACCCATGCGGAGCGCTTCGGAAAAGCGATTGGCCCCCGCGGGCACGATCATGAATTCCTGAAGATCCACGGAGTCCTCGGCGTGTTTGCCCCCGTTCAAGATGTTCATGAGAGGCACGGGCAGGAGATGGGCCCCATCCCCACCCAGATACCGATAGAACGGCATCCGGCGGGAAGCGGCGGCGGCATGGGCCGCAGCGAGCGAAACGCCGAGGATGGCATTGGCCCCCAGATTCGACTTGGCGGGAGTGCTATCGAGGACGAGCATGGCCCGATCCAACTCATCCTGATTCGAGGCATCCATGCCCCGGAGGGCGGGGGCGATCCGTTCGTTGACATTGGCCACCGCCCTCAGCACCCCCTTCCCCCCGAACCGCTTCTTATCGCCATCGCGCAGTTCGAGCGCTTCATGGCTTCCGGTGCTCGCGCCGGAGGGCACGGCCGCCCGGCCGAAAGCGCCATCGCTGAGAACGACATCCACCTCTACGGTCGGGTTGCCGCGGGAATCGAGGATCTCGCGTGCTTTGATCTTTTCGATTTTCATCTCGTCTCCTTTTTTAAAAGGCGCTTCTCGAAGCGCCTACCGGATGCCTCTCTCCGCCGCCGAGAGCGCCATGTCCACGGCCTCAGGGGCACTTCGGGCGATCATGATGGCCCCATCCTTCCTACCGGCGATGGAGAGTTCCCATGTATGAATCCCGACCACCGGAAGGCCCCGTTTGAGGGCATGGCCGATCTCGGAAAGGGTACCGTATTCGCCATCAACCGCGATCACGGCCTGTACGGACTTGATGATGATCACATTGCGCATCTCGCCCATGCCGGTGACGATGGGGATCTGGACATAGGGATTCGCCTCCGCCGGATCGTTGCCGGGGAGTATGCCCACCGTCAGTCCTCCGGCCTCGCGGGCCCCGCGGCAGGCCGCCTCCATCACCCCTCCCAAGCCCCCGCACACGAGCACCGCTCCGCGCCGGGCAATCTCGCGGCCTACCGCTTCCGCGATCTGTGCAATCTCAGGAGAACACCGGCCGCCGCCGATCACACCGATGAACAGCATCGCCCCTCCCGCCGCTTGAGAAAATCCAGAACCACCCGGGCGAAAGCCTCCGGGCGTTGCTTTTGAGGCGCATGCCAACAGCGCTCGAAAACACAAAGCTCGGAGTTGGGGATCCGTTCATGCGCCATACGCGCCCATCTGACCGGCAGATATCCATCCCACTCCCCCCATACGAGCAAGGTCGGCACCTGAAGCTCGGGGAGGCGATCCCAGTAGATCTCCCCCGGCTCCCGCTCCTTCCCGCCGGTCATAAGGGAAACGTACACATGATCGCGTCGGATCCGGGCGATCCGTGTGAAGAGCGGGATGAGCACCCTTCCCATCAGTCCCAACTCGTTGCTCAGGCCGGAGCTATCCACGAGGATCAACTTCTCCACCCGTTCCGGATGGTTGAGGGCATAGGCCAGAGAAACCCCGCCGCCGAGGGAATGGCCGATGAGGTTGACCCGCCCCAGTGCCATGGCTTCCATGTAGGCATCAAAGAACTCGGCAAAGAAACGCGTCGTGTAGTTTGCCGGGGGCTTATCGCTCCGTCCAAAACCCACAAGGTCCGGGGCGTAAACCCGAAAATCGCGTGCGAACCGCTCGAGGAAGGGTCCCCACTCACCCCACCCCCCCGTGGCCCCGCCCCCATGAACCAGCACGAGCGGCAGGCCTTCCCCACCGACCACATAGTGGGTATTGACCCCCTTCACTTCGATCCACTTGCTTTCCAGTTCCATTGTGCGCACGGGCACCGGGCTATTTGGCCCGGGGATGTGAGGCTTCATACACCCTTCGTACGTGCTCATCCGTAAGATGGGTGTAGATTTGAGTGGTGGAGATATTGGCATGGCCCAGGAATTCCTGAAGCTCCCGCAGATTCATCTTTCCGCTGTGCAGAAGGTGGGTGGCCACGCTGTGGCGAAGGGTGTGCGGCGTGATCTCATCTTCGATCCCCAGACACTTGGCGTAATTCTTGAGGATGAGCCAGAAGCCCTGACGGGTGAGGCGTTTGCCCCGTTGATTGACGAAGAGGGCCCGTTCATCCTCGGTGGTGAGCAGAGGCCGGGCCTCCTCCAAATAGACTTTGACATCCCGCACCGCCTGCTCATGGATGGGGATCACCCGCTCCTTCGATCCCTTGCCGAAACAACGCACAAAGCCATCCTCGAGATTCACATCCTCCACATCGAGCGAGACGAGTTCGCTGACCCGCATCCCGCTGGCATAGAGAAGCTCCAGCATCGCCTTATCGCGCCGCGCCTCGGGGGTCGAGCTCCGGGCAGGGAGGGCCAGAAATTCCTCCACCTGTTCTACCGTGAGGGTTCTGGGCAGCGATTGACCCAGTTTGGTGCCGGCCAGATTTTCGGTGGGGTCCTTCTCGATCATCCGCTCACTGACCAGAAAGGCGAAGAAAGACTTCACCGCCGCCACTTTGCGGGCCACGGTGGCGGGCGCATAACCTCGTTCCTTGAGCGATAGAAGAAAGCCGAGAAGGGCATCGCGATCCACGGCCCCCCACCCCACCCCCCCCACCCCACCCACAGGGGCCAGCCGCTTCTCCAAGAATTCCACGAACTGGCCGAGATCATTCCGATAGGCAGCCGTGGTGTTGGAGGAAAAGCCCCTCTCCACCGAAAGATAGCTCAAGAAGCTCTCGACTGTCGGGTTCATGGAAGCCCCCCCTCAAAGATTGAGCGGCACGGACCGGCGTTCAACGGTTGCATTGTAACAGAAGCGATGGTTATTGTAAAGCTTCGACCCGATACCCACCCACGGATCATCCGCCCGATTGACTTTCGCGTTCCGCCGCCCTAGAATTTGAACAACGAGAGGAGCGATCTCATGAGAATTCACAGATGGGCCATTCTCCTTGTAATCGCCATTGTCGGCATATCCGCCTTCTGGTGCGGGGGATGTGGAGACAAAAGCAAGACCCCTTCTCCCACGGGGGAGCCAACCGCAACGATCACCCCGTCCGAGCCCGCGGAGACCGTTTTGCCTCCGGTAAGCGAGGAGCCGAGTCCTTCACCCAGCCCTTCGGCTGAACCGACCCTTTCACCAACCCCGTCGGAACCCACGGCTTCTCCAACACCCACCCCCTCTCCCACCGAGGAGCCCAGCCCTTCACCCAGCCCTTCGACTGAACCGACCCCCTCGCCCACTGAGCCGGAACCCACGGCTTCTCCAATGCCCACCCCCTCTCCCACCGAGGAGCCCAGCCCTTCACCCACCCCTCTTCCCTCACCCGACACGGACATCATCGTGCCGGTAGGGGACGGGCCGTGCGCGCTGACCTTCGACGGCACCTTCGTGTGGGTCGTGAACTCCGGCAGTAGCGAGGTCATGGTGCTCAAGCCCATCGCCGGCGAGCGGGTCGCCACGTATGCGGTGGGCAAAAACCCCTCCGCAATCGCCCGGCATGGGAACTTCACATGGGTTGCCAATGCGGGAGACAACACCGTGACCATGATGTGGGCCGGCACGGGCGAAACCATCCGCACCGATACCGTGGGAACACATCCTCAGGCGCTGGCCACGGACGGCACGTGGCTCTGGGTAGCCAACGCCGGCAACGGCACCGTCATGATGATCGAGATCGGCACCGGCCGAATCGCCCGCACCGATACGGTCGGCGGTGCCCCCTCAGCCCTCGCCCTGAACGAGGGCTTCTTGTGGGTTGCCGATTCCGAAAATAACCGTCTGATCAAAATCAAAACCTCCACGGGCGATATCGTGGATACGCGAGCCGTCGGGCAGAACCCTACCGCCCTCCTCCTCGTCGGGAGCGATCTCTGGGTGGCCAATGCCGGAGGCGATAGCGTGACCAAGCTTCGTTCCGCCACCGGCGAGATCATCGGCACCTATCCCGTCGGCGATGCCCCCGCAGCCCTCACCTTCGACGGGAGATACCTTTGGGTAGCCAATAGCGGGGAGCACACGGTGACCAAATTCGATACCCTCTACAACCAAACAGTGGCAACGTACCGAGTCGGGCTGACGCCCGCAGCGGTCGTCTATGACGAGTACGGTGTGTGGGTGGCCAATAGGGGCAGCGACAATCTGATGAAGCTGAAGTAGCTTTCTCTGAAGGAAAAATCCCCGCCCCCAAAAGCGGGGATTTTTTCGGGGGCTCTTCGTGAGATGAGGTGTGATCATGAGGAAGGTAACTGTGATAATCATGTCGGTGGTCCTTTTGCTCGTAGCGCTGGGCCTCGCGGATTCCTCGCGGGCCAGAGAGGCGGCGCCGGAGCTTCGTTCGGCCAAGGCGTCTCCACCGATCGTCCACCGGGGATCTCAACCCCCGGGCAATCCTCTCATCCTCTCGGTGGAGATTCGATTCGGAGGCGAGATCGCAACGGTTACCGCCGACCTGAGCGATCTGGCCGGCGCCAGATACTACGATCCCGTGACGGACGCGTTTCAGAGTCCGGGAACCAGCACCCCTTTATACCGCGTTTATAAAATCCAGGGCAAAGAGGCCTATCTCGTGAAAGCGGGGGCCAAGTACTCGGATAACGAATACCGCATGGCATACACCCATGAGCGGGTGAAGGAAACGGCCTCAGCCACTGCCAGATGGCAAGTGGAACTGCCGGATGTCGGGCAGACCACGTCGGCATGGAACGTGAGCATCACAGCGATCAATCAGTTTGGGCGGGTGGGTACCACCACCATTCCCCTTCACATCGTAAATGATGAAGCCCCTCCCCTCATCACCGCCGAGGCCGTGTTCAGCATCAACGGCCCCTCGGTCCGATGCGGCGATAGAGTCACCATCATCGCCCAGATTTCGGATGGGGAGAGCGGCGTATTCTCCACCGCTTTAATGAAGGAGGGGGCCGAGATGCTCTTCGGGCCGGATGCGAATCTTTCTCTTGCCCAAGACCCTCGCACCGGCCGCTGGTCGGTCGGGAACACGATCGCTCCGGATGTGCCCCCGGGCACCTACACCCTCGATATCCTCGCCGCCGATCGGGCCGGAAACGAATCCCGGACAACGCTCAATCTCACCGTCGCCGAAGATATCCACGAGCTCTCGATCCCCTTGAAGAAAGGGTGGAACCTGATCTCCGTGCCCCGCCCGCTCACCGCGCCGGCGGTCGGTGACGTCTTTGCGGGCATGCCCGTAGAGTGGGTGCAAACGGTTATCGGAGGGGAACGAACGGAAGCAACCGTGATCGAGCCGGGCCGGGGATATCTCGTGAAGATGGCCGCGGACGCTACGCTGACGGTGTTTCTAGCTCCCCCGGATCCCTCTTCCGTGCCCGAGCCGTTGATCCTCGAGCCCGGATGGAACCTCATCGGGTATGCTTCTTCGGGCATGGAGCCGATGATGCCGCTCACCTACTATCTGGGGCAAAACCTCAAGAACAAATGGGCGATCGTGCGGACCGCTACCGGCGCGGAGGCCCGCCCAACCTCGACATCGCCCTATGTGTGGGCCACCGATTCCTTCCCCACCCTTACCGGCAAACCGTTCTCGCAGGATTCCGACAATCTGCCGGTGGTCGAGATGGGCAAAGGATACTGGATCTATCTCTCCACGAGGGGACTATTGATCTTTTGAAGCGGCGGGCGGAGGCCGAAGGCCCTCCGCTCATCCCTCATCCCCGATCGTCACCATGCCGTGGGCATCGGCGCTCAAGAGGGCGGTGAAGTCATACCCCCGCTTGCGAAGCTCGATGCTTCCGCCCTGATTACGGTCGAGGAGCACCACCACCTTGCCCACCCTGCAACCGGCGCTTTCCACAACCTCGATCGCCCGAATGAGGGACCCTCCCGTGGTGATGACATCATCCACCAAGGCGACGGTTCCCTTCTCCGGCAGATGCCCCTCGACATGCCTCTGGGTCCCGTGCCGCTTGGGCTCCTTGCGCACGATGAATCCCGGAATGGGCTTACCCTCCAGTTGACTCGTGAGCACCACCGCCGCCACGATGGGGTCCGCCCCCAGGGTAGGCCCCCCGATGGCATCCACTCCCCCCCGCCGACTGATCACCTCGAACACCTTCCGCCCCACGAGAAGCGCCCCCTCCGGCCAGAGCGTGGTCAGCCGTCCATCGAAGTAGTAGGAGCTCTCGCTGCCGGAGGCAAGCACAAAGTATCCGTACCGGACCGATTTCTCTATCACCAGTTCCCGCAGTCTCTCGAGCACTTGATCGGGCCCCATGCCATCCTCCTCTGGTCAGATCGAATACAACCGGTGCTCCGCAATGTAGCGCTCGACCTCGGACGGGACCAAATATCGAACGGGAAGGCCCTTCCTGAGCCGCGCGCGGATCATGGTAGAGCTGATATCGAGCTGAGGAACCTCGACCATGCGGATGCACCCACAGACACCGGGAATGAACGCGCCCAGCGCTTCCATGTCCACCTCAGGAGCCCCGGGTCTCCTCACCCCGATGATATGGCAGAGCGTCATCAAACGCGAGGGATCCTTCCACCGGGGCATATCGGCGAGCGCATCGGCGCCGGCGATGAAGTACAGCTCATCGTCCGGGTCGGCCCTCCGCCGCATGGCTTCCACCGTATCCACCGTGTAAGAGGGACCCGGTCGATCAAGCTCCGCTGTGGACACATCGAAGAAGGGGTTCGAGGCAATCGCCAACCGGACCATCCTCAGACGATGCTCTGCATCGGTGATCTCCCGGTCCGCCTTGAGCCAAGGGCGATGTGCCGGGATGAAGGTGATCCGGTCCAGCCCTGCCGCCAGCCGTACTTCCTCTGCCACGATGAGGTGTGCCATGTGAATAGGGTCGAACGTTCCACCGAAAAGGCCGATCCTCATGCTCCTCACCCCCTAATCAACCGGTTTAGGCCGGAACACCTTGATCTCGCCACCGGCCGGGGCTGTGCTCGGCGGGGGGATACTCCCCAGCACCTCCGCGGCCTTCAGCATAAGCTCCTGTACGCCCTCTCGGGTCAGCGCCGAGATGAAGAGAATCGGATAAGGCAAAGCGGCGAGCTGCGAGCGGATTTCACCGGCCCGGGAGCGGACCTCTTCGCGGTCCAGCTTGTTCACCGCAATGATCTGGGGCTTCTCTCGCAGGGCAGGGGCGAAAAGCTCCAGTTCTCGATTGATCTCCTGCACATGGGCCAGTGGATCCTCTGCCGTACCGTCCAGAACATGAATGAGAACCCGCGTGCGCTCGATATGCCGGAGGAATTCATGGCCCAATCCCCG
Organism: Dehalococcoidia bacterium; assembly: GCA_034434815.1. Taxonomy (GTDB): domain Bacteria; phylum Chloroflexota; class Dehalococcoidia; order SZUA-161; family SpSt-899; genus DAOTYO01. Next base: position 9,271 of record DAOTYO010000013.1, on the reverse strand, counting down.
CCCCGCATGCGCCCCCTCGATCAAGCCGGGGATGTCCGCGACGACAAAGCTACGGAAGCCAAGCCTCACCATTCCCAGCTTCGGTTCGATAGTGGTGAACGGGTAATCCCCGACCTTCGCCCCAGCCTCCGAGACGGCGTTCAGGAGCGTGGATTTGCCCACATTCGGCCGCCCGATGAGTCCGACATCGGCCAGGAGCTTGAGATCGAGGATGAGATGTCTCCGTTCGCCCTCACTGCCGGGCTGCGCGACCCTCGGCGCTTGATTCGAGGGAGTGGCGAAGCGCTTGTTTCCCTTTCCACCCCTCCCCCCCTTGGCCACCACAAGGCGTTGCCCATGGACGACCACCTCACCGAGGAGGACCCTCTCCCCATGCTCATCCAGAGAGGAGACCACGGTCCCCAGAGGAACCTTGAGGATAAGGGAATCGCCGTTCCTTCCGTGCTGATTCTTCCCCCGCCCATTTTCCCCATCTTGCGCCCGATACCGACGGCGGTGGCCCAGATCCCGCAGCGTCGCCACGCTCTCATCCCCCATCAGAACGACATCCCCCCCATTCCCTCCATCCCCCCCGTCGGGTCCCCCGAACGGAACATACTTCTCCCGACGGAAGCTAACGGCCCCATTCCCCCCCTTCCCACCCATTACATATATCTCCGTTCGATCGATCATCGCGAGTAGTGCCCCGGTATTTTCCCTGTACCGTTACCTTATCATAATTGGATATCAGAGGGAAACAATACCAATAACGGTGTGGAAAGCAATCGGATCGGGGATAACCGCGGGAAATACGATTGCGCGGCCGGGAGAGTCCGTGCGGATAATGGGGAGGGGGATTGGGGAAACCGTGGACAGTTGGGTAGGGAATTCATGTACGTGAAAATGCCTAGGCTCATATGGGGGAAAACACGTAGATGGGGAAAGTTATCCACAGTCCAGGGCAGTTATCCACAAAAAATCGGGACTTATCCACACTTCGGGGGGGTGATCGGCCGGATTACTTAGGCGCTGAGGAATAGAGGGACTCCTTGATATCGAGGATCTCCCGGCGGAGCGCAGAGCTCGCCTCGATCTCGAGGGCGATCTTTTCATGGCCGTGGACCACGGTGCTGTGGTCCCGCCCGCCTAGGGCGCGGCCGATCTCGGTCCAAGAGGCATTCAATTCTTCCCGCAGGAGATACATGGCCACTTGCCGGGCAAGCGCGGTGGATTTATCCCGCCTCTTTCCCATAAGTGAATCCGGAGAGAGGGCGAAGTGGGCGGCGGTTGCTTTGATCACCATCTCCGTGGTGAGGGTATGTTTGGTATCCCCGCTGGCCCCGATCTCGGTGAGGGCTGCGGCGGCGACTTCCGGTGTGATGGGGGCATTGGTCAGCCGGGCATAGGCGACGACCCGGTTGAGGGCACCCTCGAGCTCCCGAATGTTCTGTTGAACCTTGCGGGCGATGAGCTGAAGCACGTGCGAGGGAACGCTCACTTTCATCTCGGCGGCCTTGCCCTCGAGGATGGCTACCCGAGTTTCGAAGTCGGGCGGCTGGATATCCACGATCAGGCCCCACTCGAACCGGGAGCGAAGGCGATCTTCGAGGAGCGAAAGCGCCTTTGGCGGCCGATCGCTGCTGAGGATGATCTGGCGCCGGGCCGTGTGAAGATCGTTGAAGGTGTGGAAAAGGCCTTCCTGCGTTTGCTCTTTGCCGGCGATGAACTGGATATCGTCTATGAGCAGCACATCCGCGGAGCGATACTTGTTGCGGAAGCTCTCGGTGCTCTTCTCTCGGATGCCGGCGATGAAATCGTTCGTGAACTGTTCCGCCGTAACGTAGATCACCTGCCGCGTCGTTTGTAGCACCGCCTGCCCGATGGCATGCAGAAGGTGCGTCTTGCCGAGGCCCACTCCCCCGTAGATGAAGAGGGGGTTATAGACCGTTCCCGGGTTCTCGACCACGCCCAAGGCCGCCGCATGGGCCAAGCGGTTGCAGCTCCCCACCACAAAGTTAGGGAAGGTGTACTTGGGATTGAAGGGTGACCCGGCACATGCCCCATTGCTCCGAGGCGCTTCGGTTCCGCGATCGGCGGGAGGGGTTCGGGCGAGATCGCCGCGGATTTCGAATTGGATCTCCACCGGGTGCCCGATGATCCCCGCCAGGGTCTTCTTGATCAAATGGCGGAGCCGCTTCTCCAGCCATTCCATGATGAAGGCATTGGGCGTCCCGATCACGAAGACATCGTTCTCGAAAGAAACACCCACCGTGCCTTTGAGCCACGTTTGATAGTTCGCCTTGCTGACCTGAAGCTCGAGCGCCCCGAGGGCCGCTTCCCAGATTTGATTCGGTTGTTTCGTCATCGGAGCTCGAAAGATTGCGAACAATAAATAAACGGTATTTAGGAACGATCCTTGCGGGAGATTACTCTCGTGGAGGGGTCAAGACATAGAGAAGATACCATGGCGGAGAAGAGGGGTCAAGGGGGGTGGGGGGCGGGCGGAATCTAGCGTGGAAATTTTTATCCGTTTTTGACTTTCGGGCTCGTGGTGAATGTGATGGTGGCTCGGCCATCGCGGCCGGGGGGTTGCGAGTGTCTCCCCCAGAAAACCCTTTGGGCGGGTGGGATTGGAGAAGCCGGATCGTTCATGGGGTGCGGGGGAATTCCGGTACAAGATCCCGATAAGAGGGCGATGGTTATCACCTTGAAAGTGAAGGTTACAAAGCTGAACCGCTGTCTTTAGGGGTTCGGGAACCCTTGACATAAAGGTAGGGATTGTGATAGTGTCAGCCCAAGATTGATAATCTCAGCGGATCGCTTTTCCATTTGGGCCTGGGTAATTCGGGGGGTGGAATGCCGGGGCCTCAGACTTCGATCCTGAGCCGGGTGATCTATCCCAATCTCCTGCGGATGGGGATGCTCCTCACGGCGGGAATGATTCTCGCGTCTTCTTTTACCCCCGGTTCCCTTCCCCCTCGAGCGGCGGCCTGTCTATTGTTCCCCTTCCCCATCAATTCCCACATCGAACAGCAAGGCAACACTTGGCGCATCTTCAGCTATCCCAAGTACTATCGAAATGAATTCGGTCAGTACATGCCCGTGGATCCTACCTTCCGGCCTTCGGCAAGGGAAGGATTCGATTGGGAAGTGACCGCCGGAATTTACTCCCTCTGGGTCGGCCGCGATGGGGCTTTCGCCTTCCGCCATGCCGGAGACGAGCGGGTTTTCAAACTCGAAGGGATTGCGGTCCGGCATAAGGCTTCCGGAAGGGAGGAGCTATCTTTTCCCATTGATCTGTCCTCCCTCGCACCGACCGTCTCGGGTGATACCATCACTTGGGATGACCCCGCTACGGGCCTCTCGTATTCGATCCGGTATGTGAACGATCAGTTGATCGATCGGCTTACCTTGCCGGAATCGGTCAAGGGTGCGCTTTGGGCCTCTATCCCGGCGGCGTGGGCGGGGAAGGAAGCCCAGATCGCCGTCCGATACACGTGTTCCCCCGGATCCATCACTGCCGCTATCGCCGAGAGCCGGCCGGGAGCCCTCGTCTACCGGGATCAGGGCACAGGGGCACCGCTTCACTGGCGGCGCTCGCATCCGATCGGGTATGAGCATCCCGATGACCTCGGGTTCGCCGAGGAGAAATTCTGGCGGGACAAGATCATCGAAGGCGATCATTACTATGATGCCGTTCCGGCGGAAGCCCTGGCCGTCCCCGCCCGCCGGATGATCTTCAACGATACCGTCTATTTCGGAGACCGCGGCGGTGAGGATTATTCGGGCACGCAAGATGGAAGGCTTCAGGGGCCCGGGAGCCCATGGAACGTGCGAAACTACGGTGCCACGGTCGAATACCCCGTCGGATGCTACAACTGGTTCGGAGACAAGGTCCTATATTATCCGTATCTGGCTTTTGATCTGGATGCCTTCCACGATGCTTACCCGACGGCGCGGATCACGGGGGCCACTCTGAGCCTGTATGCTAAGGGCCGTGTGGGGACTGAAATCCATACGGTGAGCCTTTATCCCCTTCTCAACGATTACGGGAATCCCTCAGGGGATTGGGATGTGGAAGAGGGAACGAAGAACGAAGCCACCGCCGGCGCCGGAGAGGTCTGCTGGGACTACCGCCATTATAATACAGTGGCATGGAACACCGCCGGGGCGCAGGCCTGTGCATACGGTGTGAACGGCGACGAGGCCTCCGATTACGATGGAAGCTATGACCGGGGATACTCGGCTCTGGCCACCACCATCTGTGAGGAGGACGCCCGTTACTATGAGTGGGAGTTCAATTCCCTCGGGCTCGATGTGCTTCAGTACCAGAAAGAACACCCGGGCCACCGGTACGGCTTTCTGTTGATGAGCAACATCGACGAGTTGGCCAACAAGGTGATCGTCTTTAGTTCCGCTGAATACTCCGATACCTCGAAGAGGCCCCAGTTCACGATCACCTTCACCGATACCACCATTGATTCCGTGGGCCTGTACGAGAGCAACGAAAGCACCCTCCTCGATGCCGGAGACGCCATGACCCCTCAAACGGAGTACGCCGTTAAGGTCACGTTGAGCGATCCCGATACTCTAGCGGATATCTCGGAGGTGCGGATCACCCTTTTCTTCGATCCGGCGGGTCAAGATACCTCCGCGCCCGTCACCGCCGACACCCGAAGGTGTGCCATCATTACGTGGACTCCGGGTGGGGGATGGGGCATGGAGCCTTCCTCCGACACGAGTTGGGTGTTCGTTACGGCCGCCTCGAGCGCACCTTCCCTTACCCTGACCACCGGCTCGTGGTGGGCCCATTTCAAACCGGGCAAGGTGGCCACCGAATCGGCGGGGAGCGGTGATTGGGATATCCACGTGAAGGTCACCGACTCGGAGAGCTTCACCGTCGAGACCTATGCCCGGGACTATGAGATGAATTGGTACGGGGAGATCGTTGTGGGGACGGCGAGTTTCGATTGGGGAGAAGTGGCCCTCGGCTCCGGATTCGCGGGAAACGAACAGAATGGCATCTCCGTCTCTTATGTTTCCAACGGAAGGTATGCCCGGCAGATCAAGGCCTCGAGCTCATGGAGCGGATCCCCTTCGGGAAGCGTATCTCTGGCCTCTTCCGGAACTCCCCCCGCCGGCCATATCTCTCTTAAAGCCGATAACGATGCCCTCGTCTTCTACGATGATTTCGAAACCGGTGACTTCAGCCGATGGGATTCAGCCCCTTCCCCGTGGGGTCTCACCAATACCGAGGCCTACGAAGGCTCTTATTCGGCCTATGCCTTCGGCGACCCGGCCACGGTCTCTAAAACCCTTTCCACGCTCACGCGCGGATGGATCACGGCCCGGGCCGAGTTTGGGGAGACGAATAAATACCACTATCCTTTCTATAACAGCGATTATCTCCTCGTGGCCAAGAGCGATGGGCACTTCGGATATTTCTCCGGCACATGGCCCTATAGCAATCTCCCCACCGATACGACCTACTCGGCGGATACGTGGTACGAGTGCAAGGTGTATGTGGATCTTCCCGATGACCGCTACCGGGTGTACATCAATGGGGCGGATAAGGGGTGGATCACCGATAACGCTCAGGTGAACGCCGATACCGACCTCTCCCCGTTCAGCTTCCTCAATGCGCTATCCGGCGATACCGGCACGATGTATGTGGACCTTTATGAAGTCCGCCGGACCGCTTCGCTCGATACGGCGGTTCTCGTGACCGCCGACTATGCCACGTTCGATACGGGCCTTCCCACCGGCGAGGAGGGGGTCACGGATACGAGCAATACCGTTTGGCTTCGGGTCGGTTCGTCCGGCGTTCCGAATGCCACGTTCAGCGGTACCCTCTATTACCGGATCGCCGATGCCTCTTGAGGAAGCCTCCGCGTCTCAGCCGAGCGTTACGTTCGCCGTGCGCTGACTCGTGCCCCGCCAGTAGGTGACGGTGATCGTTTCCCCGATTTGCTTCGAGCGGATGGCTTTGGAAAGCTCCCCCGCGGTGGTGATCTTTTCCCCATCGAAGACGGTGATCACGTCCCCCGCCTTGAGCCCGGCCTTGGCGGCGGGCCCGTTCTTGACCACTTCGGTGATGAGGGCCCCTTCCTCCACCGCGAGCCGGTAGATCGTGGCCACCCGCCGGTTGACGGTGGCGATGCTCACCCCCATGCTGGGGCGGGCGACATATCCCTTCTCGATGAGTTGAGAGAGGATCGGCATGGCTTCGTTCGTGCTGATGGCGTAGCCCATCCCTTCCACCCCGACCTCGGCCACCTTCACACTGGTGATGCCCACCACCTCTCCGGCAAGGTTCACCAGCGGCCCGCCGCTGTTTCCGGGATTGATGGCCGCGTCGGTTTGGACGAGATCATCGAGTGTCTGCCCTTCGGAGATGGCGAGGGAGACATGGTTGGAACTGACGATCCCCACGGTGGCGCTGATCCCCCGGCCGAGGGAGTTGCCCAATGCCACCACCCAATCCCCCACCTGTAGTGCATTGGCATCCCCCACATCGAGGGCGGGCAAGCCGCTCGCATCTATCCGAATGACCGCAAGGTCGGTCAGGGGATCCGTGTGCACCTCTTTGGCGGCGAAGACCCGTCCGTCATCGAGGGTCACGCTCACGGTGCTCGCCCCCTGCACTACATGGTTGTTGGTGACGATCCATCCGTTCTCGGCGATGATCCATCCCGATCCCGCTCCCTGAGAACGGTATGCCCGGTTGAAGATATCGTAGGTGATCGCTTCTACGTTGATCGCCGCTACCGAGGGCTTCACCCGAGCTACAACCTCGGCGATGGGTGGGAGCGCGCTGTAGACGGGTGCGCCGGAGGAATCGCCGAGGGCGAGAGGGGTGACATTGGAAAGGGGTGTGGGGGTGGGTGGGAGGGAAGGGCTTGCATTCGCCCCCGAATTCCCCGAAGACCCCACGCAGCCGGCGATCAAACCGACGAGGATGATCAGGGCGATGAGCCAACTCAGAGGACGTTTGATGCCTTTGAACATAAGAGACCTCCATAACCTGTCTTATCATTCGTATCTCAGGGCGTCAATGGGGTTGAGTCGCGCCGCGCGCATGGCCGGATAGACGCCGGCGGCGATCCCCACCGCCACCGCCACGATGAAGGCGATGACAATCGTATCGGGGGTGATGACCGTCTCGATGGTGGACATGTTCAGAGTGATCGAGCCCGAAAGAAGCTTCGATGCCCCCACCCCCACCCCGATCCCGATCAGCCCCCCGATCATGCTGATCGCCGAGGCCTCCAGAAGGAACTGAAAGAGGATGTGCCGCCGCTTGGCCCCGACCGCCTTGCGGATGCCGATCTCCCGGGTGCGTTCGGTGACCGATACCAACATGATGTTCATGATCCCGATCCCCGCCACCAGAAGCGCGATGGCCGCCGTGATGGAGAGGAGAAGGGTCAGGGTATCGCTCGTTTCGGTGAGGGTTTCTTCGAGATCCTTCTGACTGGTGATGCTGAAATCGTCCTCGTCGCCAAGGGCGATCCCGTGCCGTTCCCGCAGAAGCGCGCTCACCTCCTCGATGGCCAGGTCGTTCTTCCCGGCCGATACGGCCTCCAGATAAATGGCGCTCACCACATGATCGCCGCTCGAGGTGCGCTGCGGGTTCAGCCGATACATCACGGTGGTGATGGGAACGAAGATCGAGTAGTCCGATCCCATCATACCCCCTTCACTCTTCAGTACACCGATCACGGTGAAGAGGCGTCCGCCGATCTTCACTGTATTGCCCACGGGATCGGCCCCTTCCCCGAAGAGTTCCTCAGCGATGCCGCTCCCGAGCACGCATACGGAGGCCTTGCCTTCCACATCCGATGAGCCGATGAACTGCCCTGAGGCCATCGTCTTGTTGCGCACCTCTTTGTATTCGGGAGTCACGCCGTAGATTCGGGCGAACATGTTGTTGCCCCCGGCGATCACCTGAGCGCTCGTGGAAGCCTGCGGGGCTACCGCTTTCACGGCGGTGATGTCATCCGATGCGGCGATGGCGAGGGCATCTTCGTAGGTGAGGGTCTGGCCGCTCCCGATCTCCCCCCGGACGAGCCCCGAAGAGGAGGAGCCCGCCTGAACCGTGAGCAAGTTCGATCCCATCTGCCCGATCCGATCGGTGATGATCTTTTTGGAACCCTCCCCCACCGAGGTGAGCGCGATCACCGCCCCGATCCCGATGATCACTCCCAGAATGGTGAGGGTGGAGCGGAGCTTGTGGGCGAAGATGCCCCGGAGGGCTGTTCCCAGAGTGGAGAGTTGCGCGATCATCGCAGCACCTCCTCGCCGGCGACCGTTCCATCGCGGATGAAGATGATGCGGCGGCAGTACTCCGCGATCTCCCGCTCGTGGGTGACCAGCACGATGGTGATCCCTTCCCTGTGGAGTTCGGTGAAGATCTCCATGATCTCGCGGCCGGTGCGGCTATCGAGGTTGCCCGTGGGCTCATCGGCCAAGATGATGGAAGGGGTATTGATCAACGCCCGGGCGATCCCCACCCGCTGCTGTTGCCCTCCCGAAAGCTCGTTCGGCTTGTGATGCACCCGATCGGCCAAGCCCACCCGTTCGAGCGCCCTGAGCGCCCGCTGCCGGCGGTCGCGTGCCCCCCCGTAGATGAGGGGAAGTTCCACATTGGCCAGAGCGCTCGTCCGCGGCAGAAGGTTGTAAGTTTGGAACACAAAGCCGATCTTTTTGTTACGGATCTCGGCCAGTTGATTATCGTTGAGTTTACCCACGCTGAGGCCGTCGATTTCGTAGGTGCCGGAAGTCGGTTGGTCGAGGCACCCCATGATGTTCATGAGCGTGGATTTCCCCGATCCCGAGGGCCCCATGATGGCCACCATCTCGCCTTGCTCGATCTCGAGGTTCACGCCCCTCAGGGCTTCCACCCGGATGGCGCCCACTTTGTATATCTTGGTGATGTTTCTCATCGTGATCATGCCGATTTCCCCCTTACATTGGAGGACGCATGCCGCCGCCCCCCTCAAGGGGGATTGCGAATCCGCCCCGGGGAAAGCCCTGCGTCGTTGAGGTGCTCGTGGTGCCGGCGCCGGAAAGATGAACGACCACTTTCTCTCCCTCGGCAAGGCCGCTCGTGATCTCGGTGAGGGTACCGTTCGTGGCGCCGGTTTCCACGGTTCGGTCCTCGGTGGAGCCATCGGCGGTGACCACCTGAACAATCTGGAGGGGGCCCTTCCGGGTGATGGCCTTTGCCGGCACGAGCAGGGCGTTTTCCGCCTGAACTGCGACAATCTCGATGGTGGCGCTCATTCCCTCC
>DAOTYO010000012.1:0-16487 GCA_034434815.1 Dehalococcoidia bacterium | reverse complement strand
GGGTGGGGGAGGGGGTGGGGGGGGAGGTGCTCGATGATGCCCCCTACATCGCCGAGATGCGGCACTTCCTCGCCTGCGTCGAGGGCAAGGAATCGCCGCTGGTCGATGGGTTTTCCGGGAGGCGTGTGCTCGAGATCGCGCTTGCCGCCAGACGGGCGGCGGAGACCGGCAGAATCGTGGAAGTTTAAGGGAACCATGAAGGACCGCAAGCTCGATGCCATCCTCGCCTGCCGTGTGGAGGGAACGCGGCTCTACGGGAAGCCGCTTCAGTACATCGATATTGAACGGCGGGTGACCATCCTTGAGCATCTGGTGCGGTACATCCGAACGCTCGAATCGGTAAGCGATATTTGTCTGGCGATCTCCAGTGAGAAGCCCAATGTGGCTTTTGCGGAATTAGCCGAAAAGCATGATTGGAAATATACCTTCGGCCACCCCCACGATGTGCTGGGAAGGGTGCTTGCCGCGGCGCGCGCGATCGGTTCCACGGATGTCCTCCGTATCACCTCGGAGTGTCCGTTCATGGTTACGGCGGGCGCCGATGCGCTCTTTCGGGAGCATGCCGAGGGAGGGTATGATTTCGCCGAGTTCAAGCGGTTGCCGGAGGGGGCGGGATTTGAGATCATATCGGTGGAGGCGCTGGCCCGATCATGGGATCTCGGGGGGGAGCGGTATCGGGCGGAGGCGGTGTCCCGTTTTATCTTCGAGAATCAGACCATGTTCAAACTCCTGATCAAGGAGCCCCCGAAGCCTCTGCAGCGACCCGAGGTGAGGATCACCGTGGATTACCCGGAGGACCTTACCTTCTGCCGGCGGGTGTATCATGATCTCCGGGGGCACGAGCGGTTGATCCCTCTTGAGGAGATCATCGCCTACTGGGATTCGCACCCGGAAGTCCGCAAGGAGGTCGAGGCCATCGGCATCGATTGGGGCCGGGGTCGGCTCTGGGAGTAGTAAGGATGGAAAGCGGCAATTCAGGTCAGGCGCTTTACCGCAAGGCCAAACGAATGATCCCCGGCGGCACGCAGCTCTTCTCCAAGCGTGCTGAGGTGATCTTGCCGGAACTGTGGCCCGTTTACTATTCGCGGTCCTCCGGCGCCGAAATATGGGATCTTGACGGGCGTTGCTATCTCGATATGAGCTATATGGGGATCGGGGCCTGTGTGCTGGGATATGCCGATCCCGATGTGAACGCGGCAGTGGAGGAAGCCATCCATGCCGGCTCGCTCTCGACCCTGAACTGCCCGGAGGAAGTGGCACTGGCTGAGCTTCTCTGTGAGCTGCACCCATGGGCCGGGATGGTGCGATACGCCCGCACCGGCGGGGAGGCGATGGCCATGGCGGTAAGGATCGCCCGGGCCCATACCCGCCGCGATAAGATCGTGTTCTGCGGCTATCACGGCTGGCACGATTGGTATCTCGCGGCCAACCTCGGCGAGGGGAATGCCCTCGATGGGCATCTTCTGCCCGGACTTCAGCCTGCCGGCGTGCCCCGGGCCCTGCGGGGCACCGCCTTTCCCTTTCGGTACAATCATATCGAAGAGTTGAAATCGCTCGTCTCTTGTCACCGCGATGAGATCGCGGCGGTGGTCATGGAGCCGGTCCGCAATTATGAGCCCTCGCCGGGCTTCCTTGAAAACGTTCGGGAGATCGCGCATTCCATCGGCGCGGTGCTGATTTTCGATGAAGTCTCTGCGGCATGGCGCTTGACCACCGGCGGAGCGCATCTCGTCTACGGCGTAAATCCCGATCTGGCGGTCTTCTCCAAAGCGATGAGCAACGGCTATCCCATGGCGGCGGTGATCGGGGTGGGGACGGTGATGAACGCGGCGCAGGATAGCTTCATCAGCAGCACCTACTGGACGGACCGCATCGGGCCGGCGGCGGCGCTGGCGACGATCCGCAAACACCGCCGCTGCCGCGTTCCGGAGCATCTGATCCGCATCGGCGAGCGGATTCGAACGGGATGGCAGAGGGCGGCCGAGAGAGCCGGTCTTCGCATCGAGGTGAGCGGGATCGCTCCCCTCGGTCATTTCGAATTCTCGTACGAGAACGGGCTGGCCGTGCGGACCCTCTTTACCCAGCTCATGTTGGAACGCGGCATCCTTGCGACCAACGCCTTCTATGCTTCCTACGCGCATCGGGATGAACATGTGGAACGGTACCTTGCCGCGGCGGAGGAAAGCTTCCGCTTTATCGCTGAAGCCCTCCGGAGCGGCGAAATCGAGAAGCGTCTCAAGGGGCCGGTGGCTCACGCCGGCTTCCGGCGCCTGACGTGAGAGATCCATGAAGCCGAAAATCCTCCTCATCCGGCCGGCCAATATCTTCAATTACAATAACTATCCCTCTCTCGGTCTCATCAGCATTGCCTCCGCGCTCAGGGCGGCAGGGTATGAGGTCAGGATCCTCAACTCGTTTCTCGAAAAGGATGTGCTTGCGGCCATCGGGCGGGAGTTGGATGGGACGCTCTTCGTGGGGATCACCCTTCTGACTTCCGAGGTGCCCGATGCCTATCGGATCATCAAATTCATTCGGTCCGAATCGAAGGTGCCTATCGTGGTGGGGGGGGGGCACACGACGCTTTTCCCCGATCAGATGGCCGCCTCAGAGGATATCAACTATGCCGTCGCCGGAGAGGGGGAAGCGCACATCGTGAAGATCGCCGAACGGATCGCGGGCGGCGAGCCCCCTTCCCAGAAGATTTTTCCTCAGCAAATCCTCGATATGGATGCCCTACCTTTGCCCGGTTATGATGCCGATCCCAACATCGAATACTTCATCGGGAACTATTTGACCGACAAACTCTCGGAAGTTGTTCCTCAGCCGATGCGGTGGCTCCCCTATCAATCGAGCCGCGGGTGTCCCTCCCTTTGCACCTTCTGCATCAATGTGGTCACCGGCAACACCCGCTACCGCAAGAAGAGCGCCGAGAAGGTCATTTCCGAGATCGCAGAAATCGTCCGCAAGCACCGCCTTACCCATCTTAAGATCATTGACGATAACTTCTTTGTGGATATCCACCGGGCGCGGCGCATCGCCGAGGGATTGCTCGAAAAGGGGGTGAAGATCACTTGGGATGCCGAGTGCCGTTGCGATTATTTCAACGATCGGATGTTGAACGATGAGACGCTCTCCCTCCTGAAGCGTTCGGGATTGGTGCAGTTCACCCTCGGGATCGAATCGGGTTCGCTGCATACGCTGGGGCTCATGAAGAAGGGGATCACCCCCGAGCAAGCGGAATTTGCCGTTTCCCAGTGCGATCGGCATGGGATCATCGCGCGGTCATCGCTCATCATCGAGATCCCCGGCGAGACGATGGCGGATATCAAGAAGACGATCGCTTTCGTCAATCGGCTCCGAAGGTACCGCCGCTTCACCTGCGGGGTACAGACCTTCCGTCCCTATCCGAGGTGCGAGCTGACGCAGGGGCTTATCGAAAGGGGGCTTCTCCGGGAACCAAAGAGCTTTGAGGAATGGACAGACCCGGAGGTGATCAAGCTCTATGTCGCGGCGCGATACATTGCCCCATGGCAAGTGAACGGGAAATTCTCCGCTGCCGCCGCCGAGTATCTCACCATGGAATCGGGCACGAGCCTCGGCGCGCATCAGATGGATCGGGCATGGGATCGGTTCCAATACGCCGGTTTCGTGGCTCTGGCCAAGCTCCGGAACCGAACCGGCTTCTACCGCTGGCCGGTGGATCAGTGGATGTACAAGCGCTTCTTTGAGGGGTACTATCGGCGAACGGGCAAGAGATAGTGATGCGAGAACGTTTTGAAAGGGGCTTGTGCGTATGAAGATCATGCCGAATGTGCCGTTGGAGGGGGGAGGAACGGGGCGAGCACTGACTACCCCGAGCTGGCGGGTGGAATATGAGGAAGGGGCCTTCGTTTTTCAGGGTCGGGAGGGGACGGAGGTGGTCGTTGAGGGGGATCTATTCTATACCTTGAACGATATGGGCAAGCCGTCCCCTTTCTCCAACAAATCCTCGGAGGTTTCCGCACGGTTGGAACGCATCTACGGAGAAGTGGGCAAAGAGGGGTTTCGCGACCGGGTGGAAGGAAACTATGTTTCAGCAGTGGTACGTAAGGATCAGGATCAGGTGGAGGTCTTCGCCGATGCGCTCTGCCGCCGGCCGGTATTCTATCTCGAGAAGGGCATTCCCCCCGCATCTACGGATTTCCGTGATTTGATCCCCTATCTGGGAAACATTGCTTATGATCCCTTTGCCCTCTACTGTGTTTTGGTGCTGAGCTATGCGCCGGCCAAACACACGCCCTATCGCGGGCTGAGGCGCTTGGCCGTGGGCGAACGACTGCGGGCGAGCGAAGGAAAGATCAGGGTGGAACGGGGGCCGTTGCTCCTCCGCTCCACCCGCGTCATGGGTGAGCCTCAGATCGACGAGTATGCGGAATTGATCGAGAATGCCGTTCTCTCGCGGGCGAGCGCCGCCGAGAACTGGGTGGAGGTATCGGGGGGGTGGGATTCCACCGTTTTGCTCGGGATTCTGAGGAAGCATTACGATGCCGGCAAGGTTCGGGCGATCGTGAATGCCTTCGATTTTCGGGGCGGACGGCGATACAATCCCTATGAAGTGGACAAGTCCGTTGAGATCGCCCGGCATTACGGGGTTCCCATCGAGATCGTATCGACCGATTTCGGCGATGGGGCGCTTCCTCAACGGTGGGAGCGGGCCGGTAGAGTTCAGGGTTTGGGCTTTGCCTATTTCTGGCTCCCGGCTTTTCACCTCATGGCCGATCGGCTCCGGGAGAAGGCCCGGCCCGATGCCGCTGTTTTTGTGGGGAGCTTCTCCGACGCGGTCCATAACTTCGGTTTCTCTCAGTTCGCTTCGCTTCCGTACCTGAGTTACGATTTCCGGGCCTATAGCGATAAGCTCATGTGCTATCTTTATTCGCCTTCGTTCCTCCGGAAGGTTCTCGATGGCACCTTCGAAGAGGATTTCGCCTACCGGCTCTTTCGATGGCATCATGGCTCGGTGGTTTTTGCTCGGAGCGCTTGCAAGCCGAGAGAGGAGCGTGTGTTTGAGTATCTTCTCCCCTTCGTCATGGGGATTCCCCGGTTGCCGTTTGCGGCCTTGCCGGAAGATGACCTTCTCACGCCGGCGGCCCGGGGTGAGCTTCGGGAATGGCTTTATGGGCATTACTTCAAGGAAGCGGTGGAGCATATCACGCCGGAGACGATGTACTTCTGGTTGATCTGGCTGTACGAGCACTTCCATCTGCAGGGATCGGAAAAGGCGGCGGTCGAGACGAGTCTTGGTGAGGTGGGGTTGAGGCCTTGCTGGCCGTTCTGTGATCTCCGGTTGGTGCGGTTCTTGGAGTCCATGCCGGAAGATTGGGGCCGGGGGTTGGAATGGCGGCCCACCAAGTATCCGCTCAAGGTGTATGCCCGGGAAAAGCTGCGTATCCCGTGCGAGATCGTGGAATCCGGCGTTCACTCGTATATCGATGAGTTGGAAGCGGGGCACGGCATCGATTGGCGGGCCGAGGTGATCGCCAACTCGACTTTGACCGCAAGTACGTGGAAAAGGGTGAGGCGGGGGGGTGCGCTCGACCGCTTCTTCGATCCTTCCCGGTTCAACATGGGTGCCCTCAGAGGGATGATCGAATCGGGCATGAGCCGTACCGGCACGACGGTTCCGCTCAATCTACTTACGTTTTTGAGCAGTATGGAGGGAGACGAAAGGCGGGGGGCATGAATGCGGAGGCTCTGGTCTTCGTTTTGAATCTCCGGCAACTCGAATACGCGGTGCACGCGTGGGGCACTCGATTGGGGGAGATAAGGTATGTTTGTCTTTCCCCGGCCTGTGAGTATGCCGCCGGCAAATCGGGACTGCCGGCGGTGAGTGCTGAGGATTGCTGGGACCCGGCCGATCTGGCCCGAAGGGATCTCGATCGGTGGCGTCGGTGCGAGGAGTTTGCGCGCTTTCTCGATGTGGAACTGGACCGGGCCTTCGATGGAATGTGCTCCAGGGGAGAGTTCTCCGCCCTGTTCTACGTGATCGAGCTTAAACAGCTCTTCGATTCGGCGGAGAGGATGGTTGTGGCGCTTTCCTCCGTGGTGAAGCAATTCCGCCCGCACACTGTGGCGTGCATGACCGAACCCGCAGAGGATGACAATTCCGGGGTATGTTATCAGACGGGAGATATTGTCTACCGGGTACTCGAATGCCTGCGGCCGTCTGCGGGATTCGAGCTTCTGGTGGAGGGCTTGCCGGCACCTTCACTTCACCGTGGGCACCCGGTTCTCGCCCTCAAGAGAATCCTCCGTGGGGGCCTGAACCGGGTATACCGGTCTATCGGAAGCATGGGAATGTGCCGCTTTTTTCCGCTGGATCGGAACCTACCGGTGGTGGGCATCGGCCGGAGCAATACGCTGGCCCAGCTTCCGGATCTTGTGCAGGGGTGGCGGCGGGCGGGGGGGGCGGTTGTCGATCTAAGCCCCTTTTTGCGGCAGGTGGCCGTGGCGCCGGTTGCTTATGAAACAGGGATGGAGGGGGAGCGCTTCATGCACTTCTGGGAGGAACTCCGTCAGAAGCCAACTTTCAAGGCGTGGTTCGATCATGAAGGGTTTAACTTGTTCAAGGTGATGGAACCGTGGCTGGAGAGTTTCATTCGCGATGGCATTCCGAAGCGGATCGCGGTGAGTCGAGTGATCGAAACGAAGCTCCGCAAACGCCGGGTCTCGGTGTTTCTTACTCCCTCGAAGGGCACGCCGGGGGTCAGCGAATCGCTCCTTGCGTGCCGAAGACTGGGTATTCCGGCATGTTCGGTTCAGCATGGCGGAATGGGATTCTATACCAACCCCATTGTGGAGTATGGGGACCATATGGGAGTGAACTACGCCCTCACGTTTGGCTCCGGGTCGGTGGAGTTCTTCAAGAAGGACCTTTCAGCGAGGGATACCGGTCGCGTTGCCGAACCCGTCGCCATCGGTAATCCGACCCTCCAGAGACTTTACCGCAAGTTCAGAAAGAAGAAAGCCCCTGAGAAGGGTCAGAGAAAGAAGGTCCTTTATATTCCCACGCATCTGGTGCCTGATTTCTATTGCCACGGATTGGTCTCGTATCCGCCGCTGTGGTACAGTCGACTTCAAAGGAGGATCGTGCGTGCGGTCAAGGATTTCCCGGAGGTGGAACTGTACATCAAACCATATCCCGTGGAGCCCATCGAGAACCCGCTGCGGACCTTCCTTCGGGATCAGGGAATCACCAATGTGAGGTTTCTCCCGGCGTTCGTTGATATGGCGGAATTCATGGGAAACGCCGATCTCCTTCTCATCGATTATCCCAGCACAAGCCTGCTCAAGATGCTTTGCACGCGCAAGCCGATGATCGTCTATTACCATCCCGGGTATCTGAGGTTCTGGCCGAAGGCACACGAACTCCTGAGCCGGCGGGCAAGGGTGTGTACGCAAGAGAATGAGTTTGAGGCGGCCTTCCGGGAGTACTGTGCTCTCCCGGCGTGGCCGGAGATCGCCGATCCGGATGATTCGTTCCTGATGGCCTTCGGTATCGGCGGTGAACAGGTGGATGCTCGGGAAGAGCTGGGCAAACTCATTCCCAGAATCGTGCGGAAGGACT
Source organism: Dehalococcoidia bacterium (assembly GCA_034434815.1). Lineage (GTDB taxonomy): Bacteria > Chloroflexota > Dehalococcoidia > SZUA-161 > SpSt-899 > DAOTYO01. The sequence continues at coordinate 8,884 of DAOTYO010000012.1, read as the reverse complement.
CGGTGTAAAGGAGCCGGAGGCCGAGGTACTCTCATGCCGCATTATGTATTTGGCCTTTCCATCCGCCGCCTGATGTTGAAGTGGAGGGGGAATCCGACCTGGTTTTTCAGCGCTCCATACGCGAATTCGGTGGGTTTCTTGATAGCTGAGCGCCTCCCGTTTTTCGGGGGGCAGATCAGAAACGCCTTGTCCGAGCCTCCGGTAACGGTGGGAACCGAGCGGGGACTGTTCTACAGAGTTCAGCGTGAAGCGCTTGAATGTACAGATTTCCTTGCCCCCGAGCTTGGGCTCGCGGGGCACCCGTTTGTGCGGACGTATAACCGCCGTTTCGGCACCGGGAAACTCGTGCCCTTCGTGCTGAAGTGGACCTCCTTCTATGTGCTCGATCTGATGTGCGCTCTCCACAAGGTTCGCTTGCATGCGTCCGCCCCAAAGGTTTTGCATCTCGAGGATACGCGTCTCAACCGCCTGATCTGGGATTGGTGGAGTCGAAGATGGGCGCACGAGATCACGGTGCGGTGGCATCGGACGCCGGAACCCGTTCGGTTTTTGGAAGCCGTCTGCGGATTGCTGATGGTGAATTTTCTCAAACTGGGGCTCCGCTGGCCGTGCCTGCGCACCCGGCCGAAGCGATTCCGGATCATGAAGGAGGCGGTCTGGGGGGTAGGGGGCAACCCGAGCTTTCGGGATGACTTCTTCATCGATGGAAGGCGGTTGCACCGAGATGATCTACTTCTGTACCTTATCGATGAACGGTGGAGGCAAGCCTTTCGGGAAGGGGTACGAGCCGGATATGCCGGTGTAGTGATCAACCGCTTGCCGGTGCCCGTGGGTTTGTTGTGCGGGCGCCTCTTCCGCGAGTATGTTCTCTGGCCGATGCAGGTTCTGGGGGAGGGGCTCAGGCGCGGGGAAAGCTATCTCGTGGGTCAGTGGCTGATGGCATTTCACGGGCCGGCGCTGGAATATGAGGTGCTCCTTGCTCACTATAAAGTCTGTCTTGAGCTCAGCAAGAAGGAGGAGACCCTTCGACATATCCCCGAGACCATTGTGCTCAATCGGCACGGTGCCAAGAATGCGATATTTCACTGGTCGGATCTGGCGCAAGCCGATTATGTTTCCGATCACTATAAGGCCTTCAATATCAATCTTGTCTGGGGGCCTGTTCACTGGAAGTTCTTCACCGCGCCTCACTATTTTGTGGATCGGACGGTTGAAACGGGGTGCTGGCTCGAAAAGGCTATTTCTGAACGCGCTGCGGCGAAGATCGCTGGGGAACTGGGCCTCTCGGAGTTGGGGCGTCGTCCGGTGATCGTTTTTTATGATGGTGATTTCAACGATGATCTTCCTTTTACCGAAGAGGTCTGTGTTGAGTTCTGGGAGATGATCGAGAAGGTGTTGCTCCGGCGGAAGGATGCCATTGGTATCCTGAAGCTTAAAGTGGGGGAGGAATGGTACGAACATGCCTTCAAACGAAAAAGGGCTGCGTTCGATGAGGTGCGGCGGCGCTGCCTTGAAACCCGAAGGCTTTATCTCGTTGATCCTTCCCGTTCCGGCGGTCAGCGGATAGGGCTTGCCGATGTGATCGCCGTTTCAACCCTGAATATCACGATGGGAGTATGCACCCCTTCCACACTGGCTTTACTCCATGGCAAGGCCGGGATATACTATGACACAACGGGAAACGAGGGGCATCCCTTTGCCCGTTTGTACCGAGGAAAGCTCGTTTTCGATAGCGTTCCTCCCCTTCTGAAGATTGTGGATCGGGTCATTGATGAGGGGTACGATCCGCTGGGAGAGATTGACAGCGGGCTCCTTGCTGAGTTTGACTCTTTTCGAGATGGTGGGGGGAGAGAACGGTTCATTGAAGCTCTGGCAGGGGAGTGCGAAGCATGGGGAGAGAGGGAGCAAAACCCCGGGTACTCGGGCTGATCACGGCTAGGGGAGGATCGAAGGGAATTCCACACAAGAACATTGTGCTCCTTGCCGGGAAACCTTTGATCGCTTGGACGATTGAGGCGGCATGTGCAAGCAAGGTCATCGATCGGATTGTCGTTTCCACGGACGATCCGGAAATCGCCGAGGTCTCCCGGAATTGGGGGGCGGAGGTTCCGTTTCTCCGGCCGGATGAGCTTGCCCGGGACGATTCGCCCCACGTGGATGTTGTCATTCACGCGGTGAAATGGCTGGAAGAGCATCAGAGCTATCTGCCGGACTATGTTCTCTTACTTCAGCCCACATCGCCTTTGCGGATTCCCGAAGACATCGATGCCGCCGTAGCTCTGGCTATCGAGAAGGATGCAGATGCGGTGGTCAGCGTCTGCCTCTCCCCGGCTCATCCTTATCTTATGCGGCGGATCGAGGGTGACGGCAGACTCACAGAGTTTATGCCCCGACCGTCCGGTTACATTCGGCGGCAGACGCTGCCGCCGGTGTATGTGGAGAATGGGGCTATATATCTGGTGAGGCGGGACGTGCTTCTTCGGGACCGTTCGTGGTATTCGGAGCACACTTATGCCCATGTGATGCCGCAGGAACGTTCCGTTGATGTGGACACACTGTGGGATCTTAAGCTTGCGGCTTTAATGCTCGCAGAGGGCGCCTAGGGGCCAGAGGGGGGGGATCGCAATGGATGTTCATGTAAAGCGCACTCATGATAAAGCGATCTATCTCAAGGAGGATCGGTACGAGAACCCCAAAGAGATGTTTAAAGTGCTGGCGGCTCGGGCCGTCGCAAGCGGGGCTCTCAAAAAAGGATCTGTGGTAGCCGACATCGGCTGTGCAACCGGGGAGTTCCTCTACTATTTGCGCTCGTGCTTCTCCGAGGCGGAGTATCATGGGTATGATGTGGTCCCTGAGCTCTTGGAAAAAGCTGAGCGCAAGGTGCCCGGAGTGGCCTTTCATCTTGGATCCGTCCTAGATCGGAAAGCGCTTGCCCCCGCAAGTGTAGATGTGGCATTCTTGAGCGGTGTTATGCAGATCTTCGATGAGTTTGAGCCCTGCCTGGACAATCTCTTGCATTGGGCACGCCCCGGCGGGCGTATCTATGTTGCTGGCCTGTTCAATCCCTATCCAATCGACGTTTGGGTCAAGTATCGCTTGAGCGATGATGCGGACCCGAATCACCGGGAGCCGGGATGGAATATGTTCTCCATCGCCTCAGTCTCCCGCTATCTTGATTCACGTGTAGGGGCAGGACGTTATTTGTTTACCCCCTTCGAGCTGCCGTTCGATCTGGACCCCCACGCCGGGGATCCCGTGAGAACCTGGACTTTTCGCGATAGCTGTGGCCGTCGCCTGTTCACCAACGGGCTCTCGCTCCTTTGTCATATTGAGATCCTTGAAATCTCCCCGTAACAAGGGGAATCTAGAGTGGAAGCATCACGAACCAAGGAGGGGAGATAATGAAATACTGTCGGAAGTGTCTCATGCCGGATACCCGCCCGGGGATCACTTTCACCGAGGATGGCGTGTGCGCCGCATGTGTCAACTACCAAAAGCAGAAATACACGGATTGGGAACGCCGATGGAAAGAGTTGGAGGCGCTTTGTGATAGGTATCGTGGATGTAATGGAAATGGCTATGATTGTGCCGTTGCCGTCTCCGGAGGGAAGGACTCTCACTTCCAGGTCTATATTATGAAGGAGCGCCTGGGAATGAATCCCGTTTTACTTGCTGTGGGCAATGTGGATTGGACGGAAACGGGGCGCAAGAACCTTGAGAATCTCTCGGATACGTTCAACTGTGATGTGATCTCGCTCAATCCCAATAGGCATGTGGCCCGGATTATGGCTAGGAAGGCCTTCATTGAATTGGGTTCTCCTACATGGTATATTGATGCCCTCATTTATGCGTTCCCTTATCGTATGTGTATGCAGCTGGGGATCAAGCTGCTCGTCTATGGCGAGAACGTTAATTACCAGTATGGGGGCAAGTACAATGAAGAGACTCCTTCCGCCAAACTCCAACCTTTGAACGATGTGGTGAAACAGGTGAACTGGGATTTGTGGCTTGCCGATGGCCAGTTGACGCCCAAAGACCTTGAGTCCGCCCGACAGCCTTCCCTTGAAGAATGCGAGGCGTTTGGACTGGAGCCGATCTATCTCAGCTATTTTGTGCCGTGGGATTCCCACCACAACTATGAGGTGGCCAAACGATGGGGCTTCCGTCACTTGGGACACGAATACGTTCGCGAAGGGACGCTGGAACAATACAATCAGATTGATTCACTAGGCTATCTCCTGAACCAGTATCTCAAATACCCCAAATACGGGCATGCCTCTGCGACTGAGATGGCCTCCCGATGGATTCGGGCAGGGCTCAAAACGCGTGAGGAAATGATTCCGTTCGTAAAGCAATATGATCGGAATCTCGATCAGGGAATTGTGGAGAAGTTCTGTGAATTCACTCACATGTCTCCCCGTGAGTTCTGGAAGATCATGGACAAGTGGTATAATCGGGAGCTCTTCGAACAAGATCGGGATGGTGTGTGGCATGAGAAGTTTGAGGTTGGGGTTGGCCTGATCAAGTAGCCGGGTCTTATTAGCCCGGACGGGAGTCGGTATGAAAGTGATTGAGATCGGGGGGCGGAAGATCGGGGAAGGGTATCCCCCTCTAGTGATTGCGGAGATCGGCATCAATCACGAAGGGGATCTTTCGAAAGCCATCCGTATGGTGGATGATGCCCATGCCGCGGGATGCGAATGCGTGAAGTTCCAGTGCCATATCGTCGAAGATGAGATGATTCCCAACAAGGTAGTGCCCGCCAATGCCCGCGAGAGCATTTGGGAAATTATGAAACGGTGTGCCCTCACGGCGGAGGAGGAAAGCTACCTTAAGCGGTATGTGGAGTCCAAGGGAATGATTTACCTTTGCACCCCCTTTTCTCGTGCCGCTGCCGTTCGGCTCGAAGGGATGGGCGTTCTGGCCTACAAGATCGGTTCAGGAGAGTGTAACAACTATCCCCTCATAACTCATATCGCTGGCTACGGGAAACCGGTCATCCTGAGCACGGGCATGAATGACATGGCTTCCATCCGCCCTGCAGTGGATATCCTACGTGCCGCCCGTGTGCCCTTTGCGCTTCTCCATTGCACATCCATGTACCCGACGCCATATGAGAAGGTGCGCCTCGGGGCCCTTCAAGAGATGGCTCAGGCCTTCCCCGATGCCGTCATCGGTCTGAGCGATCATTCGATCGGGAACTATACCTGTTTCGCCGCCGTAGCCCTCGGAGCGCGGATTCTGGAGAAACATTTCACCTCGGATAAATCGTGGCCCGGTCCGGATATCCCCCTCTCCATTGATCCTCCCGAGCTAGCCGAGCTTATCAGAGGAAGCTGGGCCATCTATCAAGCCCTCGGCGGGAGAAAGGGAATCCTGCCGGAGGAACAGCCGACGATTGATTTTGCCTATGCGTGTGTTGTAACGCTCCAGCCCATTCGGAAGGGGGAGGTTTTCTCACGGGATAATCTGTGGGTCAAGCGCCCGGGCACGGGCGAGATCAAGGCGGTCCATTACGAGAGCCTGCTGGGTCGTGTGGCGCTTCGAGATCTTCCCGGCGATTATCAGGTGCGTTGGTCGGATATCCAATGAGTTACGGTGTTGATGCCCTGCTTGTGTCCAAGCGTCCATGCCGGGCTGTGGGGATTACGGGGGGAGGGGGAGCACTTGCGCATTATCTCATCGAGGTGCTGGCCCGCCAAGGGGTGGAGAAGATCGTGCTGTTCGGCAAAAAGGCCCCTTCATCCTCTCCCGAGCGTCCGGAATTCCCTCTGGATCTCTCGATCAAAACGGGTGATATTCTTTGCCTAGATGATCTTGGGAAGGCGTTTGATGGCTGTGATTTTATCTTTCATCTTGCGGCCCAGACACATGTGGGTCGGTCTCTATCAGAGCCCCTCGAGTGCTTCCGTGTGAATACCATGGGCACGGCAAACGTTCTGGAAGCATGCCGAATTGGCGGGATTCGAGGGGTTCTGTATACATCCACTGTCCATGTGTACGGGGTTCCGCAGGGATCGCTCATTCGGGAAGATCACCCCCTCGCACCCCTTTCCATCTATGCTGCGAGCAAATTGGCCGGAGAGATGGCAGTCCAAGGCTACCGTGCCGGATTGGAGCGTTCTTTGCGGGGCCGACTTGCCGAAGGAGAGGGGTTCCATGGGTAAATCCAGGCGTCGAATTGCCGTGTTCACCGGGAACCGGGCCGAGTATGGGCTTCAGTATCCGATCCTCAAAGCGATCGCCGAGCATCCGGCTCTGGAATATGATCTCATCGTCTCGGGGGCTCACCTCAAGGAGGACTTTGGCAAGACGATCGCGGAGATCGAGGCGGATGGGTTTCATATCTATGCCAAAGTGGAACTCGATACCCGATCGGAAGGGCTGCTCGGCACAGTCGAGGCCATCGGTTCGGGCATCCTCCGGGTGGGCCGGGTTCTGGCCGATCTTGCCCCGGATTTTCTGCTGGTCTATGGGGATCGGTTTGAAAGCTTTGCGGCACTTGTGGCGGGGACTCAACAGACTATTCTAACGGCCCACGTCGAGGGGGGCGATTACACTGAAGGGGGAGCGCTGGATGACTCCGTGCGCCATGCCATGACCAAACTGGCGCATCTTCATTTCACCACCAATGAGAAGGCCGCCGAGCGGATCAAACGCATGGGAGAGGAACCGTGGAGGGTCTTCAACGTGGGCCTTCCTTCACTTGATCTGATCGCCCGGGGGCTGTATGCCCGGCCAGAGGAAGTCTATGCGCGGTTTCGATTGGACCCGACCAAGCCGATCATCATCTTCACGCAGCATGCGGTGGCGACGGAGCACGATCTTGCCGCCGAGCAGGTGAGACCTGTCCTTCGGGCTCTTGAAGAAGCCATGAACCGCTGGCATTGCCAGGTGATCGCTACTTATCCTAACGATGATACGGGCGGGCGGGATATCCTTCATGAGTTAAAGAAGCTCTCGGACAAGGGCAATCCCCTCTTTCAATTGCACCCCAGTCTTGGCCGGTGGTATTATCATGGCATACTGAACGTGGCGGCCGCCTGTGTGGGCAATTCCTCGAGCGGGATCAAGGAGACCAAGGCGTTCAATTGCCCCTGTGTAAATATCGGGAGCCGACAGAGAGGGAGACTTCGGGCAGCGAATGTCATTGATACGGGTTACGATACTGAAGAAGTCCTGCGAGCCATCGAGAAGTGCCTTCATGATCGCGACTTTCGAGAGCAAATCCGCAACTGTGAGAACCCTTACGGTACCGGGCAGGCCGGAAATCGCATTGCCGAAGTTCTGGCAACGATTCCGATCAATCGAGACCTAATTCAGAAAAAGATGACTTATTAGGGGTAAAGGGGGTATGTCGGGCCATCGCTATCGGCCGAATGTCAAATCGCTGTTCATCTCCCCCGGGACCTCGGTAAAGGAGGCGATGGAAGTCATTGATCGGGGGCAGTGCGGGATCGCTTTGGTGGTGGACGATGCTTGCCGACTGGTAGGCACACTCACGGATGGCGATATCCGCCGCGGACTTCTCAAAGGGCATTCGTTGAATACCCCCGCATCGGTGCTTCTTCACGAAAAGTCGCCTTCTTCTCCTGCGGGGCCCATTTCAGCCCCTGTGGGGGCTGATCCCTCCGAATGGCTTCATCTGATGGGGGAGAAGGGTATCCGACAGTTGCCGCTCCTTGATGAAGGAGGGGCAGTTGTGGATCTGGTGATGCTTGATGAACTTGCCCCTGTCGGCCGGTCGGGCCGGTATGTGGAGGATCTTGATCTTGTTTGTGTGGTGTCCGGTGTCACCCTTCGGGAGGCGATGCGTCGTATTGATGCCAACATGCGAGGCATTGTCGTGGTGGTGGATGAAAATCGGCATCTGGTCGGTACGGTGACCGATGGCGATATCCGCCGCGCTATCCTCCGCGGTGCGAGTCTCGATGATGCGGTAGGGATGGTGATCGAGCAAAAGTCCGGCTCGCCCTATGCACAACCGACTGTGTTGCCCCGGGGCACTCCGCCTTCCGAGCTCCTCTTGACCATGAAGCGGCTGAAGATCTTTCAGATACCCCTTGTAGATGAGGAGAACCGGGTGGTGGACCTTGTAACCCTCAACGATTTGGTGGCTCAATCGCCCCACGTGCCAGTGGCGATGATCATGGCGGGAGGGTTCGGCAAACGGCTGTGGCCGTTGACGCGGGAAACCCCTAAGCCCATGTTGCCTGTGGGCGATCAACCTCTTATGGAGCATATCATCGGGCAGCTTCGGGAAGCGGGCATTAAGCAAGTGAATATCTCCACGCATTTCATGGCGGAGAAGATCAGGGATTATTTTGGCGATGGCAGTAAGTTTGGGGTCTCGATCGAATATGTAACGGAGGAACGGCCACTCGGAACGGCGGGGGCACTGGGGCTTGTGGAACCTTCCGGTCAACCGATCTTGGTGGTCAACGGCGATGTGCTTTCACGCGTCAATCTCCGAGCGATGTTTGCTTTTCATCAGGAGCAACGGGCGGATCTGACCGTCGGTGTCCGGAAATACGAGATCGAAGTCCCCTACGGAGTGGTGGAAACGGAAGAGATGCGGGTGGTGAAGATTGCCGAGAAGCCCGTGATTCGTTTTTTCATCAATGCGGGCATCTACCTCGTGAGTCCGGCCGTCATGGGGTTCGTGCCGAAGGGGGAAAGATTCGATATGACGGATCTTATTGCTCGACTTATCCACGAGGGCCGACTCGTGGTGAGTTTCCCGATCATCGAATACTGGCTTGATATCGGGCGACAAGCTGACTATGAACAGGCTCAGGTGGATCTGAGGGAGGGGAGGTTGGAGGGGTGAATTGGTCAGGGAAGTCGGTCCTCGTGATCGGTGCCGGCGGGTTCATTGGAAGCC
>DAOTYO010000011.1:0-24878 GCA_034434815.1 Dehalococcoidia bacterium | reverse complement strand
CGGCGAGCACTCTGGAGAGATCGGCGGTGGAGACGGCGCGCACCGATGCCGAGGCGAATATCCCCAAGAACGAGATCGGCGCGGCCATCTGCCGGTGCGATACCGGCTACGAGCTCGGCCCGATGGTGATGGGCACCCCGGATAGCGTCAGAGTTCCCAAGAGGTGCCGGAGCGGATGCGAGCCGGTAGGCACGGTGCATACCCACCCGGGCGGTCCGGTGAGGCTTTCCGGGAAGGATGTGGAGAGCCTTTGCAAAGCCAACCTTCGCATCGGGTGCGTCACGGACGGCAAGACGATGCGCTGCTATGAGGTCGAGCGCCGGAACTGATTTGACTGAGATAACCGATCTTTTGCTGTTTGGCCTAAAGGGGATCCGGCTCTGACCCGGATCCCCTAAGCCGCACAACGGAATAGGCTTCTAAGTAACTCGGAAATCGAAAAGGGGCGTAACGACTTCGACCGCGGGGGTTGAAGGTTACGCCCCTTTTCCCTTGCGATCGGAGTTGTTACGCCGCCTCGAAAAGGAGGTGAGCGCATGGCAAAGGGTAACTGCGTCGCTCTAGCCGCCAAAGCCTGCAAGGGCAAGAAAGGGGCTGAGTTCAAGCGGTGCCGCGCCGTCGAGATTCGCAAGCGCTGCACGAAAAGCTAGACTCGATGCTCACACATCAACGCAAAGGAGAGACTCTATCGAAAGTGAGGTGACGAGATGAACGAACAAGCATTGACGCTCTTGAGTAAAGAGGACATTTCCGCCCTGGTCAAAGGCCAGGTCGAGGAAATCCTCGCCAAATCAAAGACCGAGACGGTGGAGATGGAGAAGGAGAAGGCCGGAGTGCTCAGCCAACTGACCGGTTTCGAGGTCTTCGGGATCCCCGTCGGATCCGCCGCCGCCGGCGGCCTGACCGCGATGGTGATTTCCGGAGTGGTCGATCTGGCCATGAAGCCCGTTCGCACGAAGCTCGGCACGCGCCTGGGCGATACAGCGCTCAAGGCACTGTGTGCCTATGCGGTGAACCGATGGGGAGAGAAATTCCTCGGAGAGGATGGCAAACGTGCGGCCACTATTATCCTGACGTGGGAGGCCTTCGAAAGCCTGGTGCCGGAGCTGGTCACCAAGGTGCAAAATCTGCTTCCCGCGCCTTCGGGTGTCACCACTCCGCCGGGTAGAACGGAATCGTGGAAGAAGGTCGTATCCGACACGAAAGATACGGCCACCAAGGAGGAATCGATCGGCTCCGGAGCCGGCGGCGGGCTGGAATACTATCAGAGGATGGGCCTCTTCAATTAGGAGGAAACGATGGGAAAGTTGAAAGTACGCGAACGATTGACCGACACGCTCACCTGGGCGGCAAGCTCCTCGGTCAAGGTGAACCTGCCCCGTGACGGGCTCATCACCGAAATGACCTTTCACGTGGCGCTCACTTTGAGCGCCGCCGCGGTCATCCAGCCGGACGGCCCCTACCGGATCATCGAGTCCTTCAAGATCGAAGGCGACGGCGGGCGTTCCTTCTTCGGTATGTCCGGGGAGCAGATGGGGAGACTTTGGAACCTCGTCAACAAGTACGATTACCCGGGGGCGGCCTTCGTCAACGAGGACGGCCTCAATTCCGGCACGGCCACGATGCACATTTTCTGGGTGTTCCATCCGGGATCCAACCCGCGCGACCCGTTCGACATGTCCGCGGTGATCCCCGCCCAGGACTTGAGCACCCTCACCGCGGAGTGGCAAACCACCGCCAACAGCGTGTGCGATGATACGGCCACCATCTCTTCGGCGACGGGATACATCGATATCTGCAAGGTCACGGGCGTTCCCACGCCGAAGGGGATCATGACGCCCCTTTCGAGCGGGTTGAAGCTTCCCCATGACGCCAACTACTCCGATTATCAGAAGAAGATCGACGTTCCCACCGGCGCATATCTGCGGCGGATCGTCATGCTGGTGCAGGACGCCACCGCCACACGACCGGTGCGGAGCGACACCAAGGTCACCGGCGTGAGCCTCGAGCTCCCCAAGGCCTCGACGACTATCCTGAAGCAGCGCTGGCAGGCGACGCAACTCGCCGGCCAACTGTACGCAGGGGGCGGCGCAGTGCAGGATTTCCACACAGCGGATACGTTCACCACGAGGACCGTGGTGCACGCCGGATGCGCGGTGATCGACCTCCGCCCGTATGATCACCCGCTCTTCGGCCTGAACCTGACCAACATGCAGACGGGGGACGTCAAACTGGGGTTGACCATCGAGAACTATGCCTCCGGGGACGATACGATCATCTTCTGGGATCAGCTCCAGCCCTGGAACAAATGACCATGAACCCCTGAGCGATGCGCTCCGCCCGCTGTAGGCGCGGCGGGCGGAGCCGTGCACATAGGTGGCGGGATGGCTACGATCAACTACGATGGCGAAGAGTGGGAAGTGATCGCCGAGGCGGATTCTCCCGACGCTCTCAAGCAAGTCACGCCCTCTAGGGCCGATCTCCCCGCCGGCACGATCGGCCTGGTCAAGGTGTCCATCCCGTGGTATGCGGGCGGGGGCCTTGGGGCCAAGGCCTTCGACTTGGCCGGCGCGGAGCAAACCATCGGGAATTACCTTGCCCCCGCGCACTGCGAAATCCTCGACTGCTACGAAGAGGGCGGCAAGGGGTACATCAAGTTCCGGGTCGAGGGAAGCCCGGTGGTCCCCATCCTGATCGCTCTGGCCCTGGGCGTGCTGGGAATCGGGGTGATCGGGGCGATTGTCGTGGCCGTCCGATCGCCGAGCTTCTTCGATCCTGCAGCTTGGGGAGAGGCGCTCATCCCGATCGGGCTTATCGCGGTCGGCGGGTTGATTCTCTTGCAGGGAGGTAATCATGGCGAAAAGAGCCGGATCAAGAGGCGATGATAATAAAGCCTTGGCGATTGGGATGATGATCCTGGGCGGCCTCTGGCTCTGGGGTAAGCGCAGGGAAACGGCAGCGGGTATCCGATTCGACTGACAGTATCCGGGACTAAAGTCATGCGGACTGAATCTCCGGAGGTCCCTCGGCCGATCTGGACGTTCGTTGACAGCAACGGAACCAAGATTCTCGAAAGAAATGCCTTTAATTCCACAACCGGCGTACCGGAGCTCGTTTTCGATCTGACGAGTATTCCGTCCAAATTCCCACAAGGGACTTACACCGTTTGGATTGTAGATACCTATCGCTCCCAAATGAGCAATAAGGTGACGGTCACCGTGTGAGGAGGGGGAAGATGATCGGGTACCATGTGCGGCGACTCATAGAGAATCTAAAGAGCTTCAACAACGGATTTGTACCGGATCCGCTTTTTGGAATGCACATTCAGGAAGTGATACGAGAGCTGAGCAGGAACCATGATGACGACGAGCAACCAGACCCTGAAAAAGATCAAGATCATCGGGCAAATCACCCTTAGCGCGATAGTGCTTGCCGGCGGAATCTATCTCTGTGCGTCATGCCCCGATTTGCGCTCATGGGGAGCGGGGATCATCGGCATGATCATCGGCTACTGGCTGAGATGATGGGATTGATCCACAACCGCAAGACATTCTGGATCCATCTTTTCCTCGTCGGAATCCCCAATGCATTCGCCCTCTGGCTATCCGTCCCCCTCGGTGTGCTTATTGCGGCCGGTTTCGCCTTCTACGAGTGGATCGAATACGATGATATTAAGGATCATGCCTACCAAGATATTCAGGGATGGTTGGTGGGGCTGACCGGTACGGGGATTGCCCTCTTTTGGTGCGTACGGGTTGGAGCATAGAGGCCGTTGCGGGATAGCGTCTCTCTGGCCATGAGGAAAGAAGCGTAATAAGATCGGCTGATGGAGGTTCTCAACTGGGCTTCGGTGGAACGGGGATTGCAGAACTCGGATGCGACATCGTAGAACGCTTTCGGATCGAACATCGCTCGTTCCTACTCCCAATCCGCACCGACGGCGATTCTGTTCTCGAGTTGTGCCCGATCGCTCTCGCTGAATCCTTCCGTTAAGCGGTGCACCTTTTCGGAAAGCCTGCCCCAGTGAGCGATAGCCTCTTTTTCACCACATGACAGCTTCACTTCGAAGACAACCTCTTCCCAGTTCTCCGTCTCCGGATCGACGAATTTGCTCAGGTGCACCCGTTGGATGGGCATTCCCCCTCGTTTCTCGTGACGCATGACATCGATGGCCTTTTGCACGAGATCCCGCATGGGCTCGGTGAGCATCTCGATCACGGATGGATCCATCGTCACTTTGAGTTCGGCCGACTGCGGTTTCGTCTTCGGCATGGCCTTCTTCCTCGGCTGGTTGTGATCTATTATCCCCCATCGGTAGGCGGGATGTAAAGCATCCTCACAGCCGGTCCGCCACCAATTCATAGCTCTGCAATGCCGTCTGCTGGCGAACCCACTGGCTGTAGCGATCCACCATCGCGAGAGACGAATGCCCCAGGATATATTTCAGATCGAGCGGAGAGCCCCCCGCCAGAAGGAACCGGCACGCGAAGGTGTGTCTCAGGGCATGGAGTCCGCGCGGCTTGACCCCACAGGTCTTGCATGCGCGAGTGAACATATCGCGGCACCGATCATGAGAGATCGGGAAGATGCGATCTTGGGGGCGGATATTCGGCAATTCAGCAAGGTATTGCGTGAGCAACTGGAGAGAGGCACCGTTGAATGGCACGATCCGTTGCTTCGATCCCTTGCCGCGGCTGACCCTAATGCGGCGCTCACTGAGGTTCACATCGCGATGGGTGATTTGCAGTAATTCAGAGGCCCGGAGTCCGGTCGCCAGAAACAATTGAATGATCGTGGTGTCCCGGAGATTGTTCGGTGACTGCCGGGAGTTGATATATTCGATTACCCGGGCAATCTCCTCTTTGGTGTATATCTCGATCACATTCTGGGGCAATTTGGGGGAGCGGATATGCCTCATCGGTGACTCCCGGATCCCTCTCTCCTCCATCCATGAGTAGTAGGATCGCAGGGCGATGTAGATGTTGCGGAGGCGATAGGCGGATATCGGGGTTTTCTTCGGTGGGGTATAGGGGTGATTGCGATTAGCGGGGAGGGACCGAAGATAGACGAAGTAGCGCTCGATGTGCTCCGGTTGCACCCGGAAGGGAGTGCCGTAAGTCCTGGCCATCCACTGGCCGAACGCAACGAGGATCGATTTGTAATCCTTGAGCGTTTTGGGCTTGATGCCCTCGGCAAGTTTCGATTTTTCGTATTCGTGCCACATATTTTTCGAATCTAATCTGAGTGTTTCCAAGACGATGCCTCCCTCGCAGGACACTCAGATTATTTATATAGTCACTGATCATGTTATTCGACGTGGTAGGCCCTACAAATTTGTGATAAACGTCCGATGGATATGGTACTTTTCGGTGATTCCCACCCGCCTTCAAAACCGTCGGTGGGTATCTTACGATGCTCATGGTGGTTCGACTCCCCTCGCTCCCGCAAGAGTTTTTGGATTGAGGACCCTTCGATGGCCTCCTCCCCCACTAGAGCGTGAGCGGTTCCCGTTTGGGCTTTTCCTCCCCTTCGAGGATTTCCCCGTCTTCCTTGTATCGTTTCAGAAGAAAGTGGGTCACCGTCCCTTGCACCGATTCAAGAGTGGATAGTTTCCGCGATACGAACCCCGCCACTTCTTGCATCGTCTTCCCGGTCACAAAGACGGCCAAATCATAGGTGCCGGAGACGAGATATGCCGAGCGGACTTCAGGGAAGCGGTAGATCCGTTCGGCGACCGCATCGAAGCCGAACTCGCGTTGCGGCTGAAGCCGGACCTCGATGAGCGCCCATACCTCCTCCCGCCCCATCTTTTCCCAATTGATCACCGTCTTGTACTTGACGATCGTTCGGTCCTTTTCCGCCCGACGGATCGCTTCCCTGACCTCTTCAATGCTCTTGCCGGTCATGGTGGCGATTTGCTCAGGCGTGGTCCGGGCATCGTTTTCCAGAATCTTGAGGAACTCTTCCACGGGAACCTCCTTGTTATGAGCGATCATCGGAGAGATACCCCGATCTCCGCCCTTGATCGTTGAATGCCGAAGAACCCCGCGCCCCTTACAGGTTTGGTTTCCGCTTGTGCCATTCAGTGGCCTGTTCGAAGGCGAAGGCAACACGCAGAAGGGTCTCTTCCGCGAAGGGTTTGGAAAGGATTTGCAGTCCCACCGGGAGCCCGTTCACGAATCCGGCGGGAATGGAAATCCCGGGGATGCCGGCGATGTTCGTGGGGAGCGTGCACACATCCGCAAGATACATTCGTAACGGATCGTCCACGCGTTCACCGAGCTTGAATGGGACCGTGGGCGATGTGGGCGTGATGAGCGCATCGAAGCGCTGAAACGCCTCCTCGAACTCCCGCCGGATCAGGGTGCGCACCCTCTGCGCCTTGACATAATATGCATCGTAGTATCCCGCCGAGAGGGCGTATGTGCCCAGCATGATCCGGCGCTTGACCTCCGGCCCGAAGCCGAGCCCCCGGGTTTTTTCCATGGCTTCCCACATGCTTTGGGTGTCCTCGAAGGAAAAGCCGTATTTCACGCCGTTGTATCGGGCCAGATTTGCCGAACACTCGGATGGGGCGATGATGTAGTACACGGAAAGGGCGTACCGTGTGCTCGGCAACGACATTTCCTCGATCGAGGCGCCCATCTCCTCGAGCTTTTTGAGGCTCTCGTGAACGGCCCGTTTGATCCCCTCTTCCATTCCCGCCACGAAGTATTCGCGGGGTACGCCGAACCGCATTCCTCGGATATCCGGCACGAGAGCCCGGGTGTAATCGGGGATGGGGGCGGGAACCGATGTGGAGTCCCTTGGATCATGACCGGCGATGGCGTTCATCACGATGGCGGCATCGGTGATATCTTTGGTCAGGGGGCCGATTTGATCGAGGGAGCTAGCGAAGGCCACGAGGCCGTATCGGCTCACCCGCCCATAGGTGGGCTTGAGGCCCACAACGCTGCAAAATCCCGCCGGCTGACGGATGCTTCCGCCCGTATCGGAGCCGAGGGCGAAAAGGCACTCATCGGCGGCCACGGCGACCGCCGAGCCGCCGCTCGAGCCCCCCGGCACCCGCTCCAAATCCCACGGGTTGCGCGTGGGAAAGAAAGCCGAGTTTTCGGTGGATGACCCCATCGCGAATTCATCCATGTTCGCCTTGCCGACCGTCACCGCCCCTCCCCGGTTGAGCTTTTCGACCACGGTGGCATCGTAAGGGGGGACGAAGTTTTCCAAAATCCTCGAGGAGCAAGTCGTCCGGATGCCTTTGGTGCACATGTTATCTTTGATGACCACCGGAATGCCGGTGAGGGGCGAGCCCTCTCCCGCGCGGAGCCGCTCGTCCGCAGTGCGGGCCTGTGCAAGGGCCGTCTCGGCGGTGGTCGTCACGAGGGCCCGAACGGTGGGGTCGATCTTCTCGATCCGATCGAGCACCGCCCGGGTGAGTTCGACCGAGGAGATTTCTCGATTATTGAGAAGCCGGTGGGCTTCATGGATGGTCAGTTCATTCAGGTTCATGGGGTTGCTCCGCGGTCAAATCCCTCAAGTAATCGGCATAGTCGGCTAGATGCGCCAGCACCCGCGCTCCTCTCTCGATGCTGGCATAGGTGAGGATGCCGTTCTCGCGCAAATGCCGCATGGTGCCGAAGTCCTCGATGCCCGATGGAGGGAAGAGAAACACCGGTTTGCCGAGCGCATCCATCCGCTGGATCAGTTTGTTGAGCGCCTCGATCTCCTTCTGTTCCTCCAACTTGATGTAGGTGTTCACTTGGTCTTGGAGTTCGGGCTTTACATAATCCATGATAATGGTGCGAATGGCGTCGGCAAAGCCCACCGCGAGGGAGAAGACGGCATCCACGTTCTCGTCCTCGATCAAGGGCAATAGACACGGATAGGTAAGGTTGGTCTCGCCCACCATATCCACGGGGTTTCCTCTGGGCCATCGGGGGGGGAGGATGCGATCGAGTTTGGCGATGGTCTCCGGCTGTAGATCGGCCAGTTCGAGTCCGGCGCGAGCGCAGGCATCGGCGGCGATCACCCCCGGCCCCCCGCCGCCCGTGAGGATGGCCACTCTTCGGCCCCGGGGGAGCGGTTGGCGGATGAGCGCGCCGGCGGCATCCAGAATCTCGTCCACTTCGTTCACGCGGATGACGCCCGTTTGCTTGAAGGCCGCATTGTAAATCTGATCCTCTCCGGCGAGCGCCGCCGTGTGAGAACGGGCCGCTCGGGCGCCGGCGTGCGTTCGGCCTGCCTTGAGGATGATCACCGGCTTGCGCCTTGTGGCCTTGCGTGCGACCGTGAGAAAGCGGCGGCCTTGCCGCAGTCCCTCCACATAGGCCGCGATCACTTTTGTCTGGGGATCGGCGGCAAAGTATTCCAGATAGTCCTCGAATGTGAGGTCCGCCTCGTTCCCGCTGGAAATGAATTTGCTGAAGCCGATCCCGAGCGCCGTTCCCCGGCGGACGATGTTGATGCCGAAATTGCCGCTCTGGGAGATGAGCCCTACTCCCCCGGTGGGGAGACCTGTGATCCATGGGGTGGTATAGAAGTCGGCATGGGTGTTCAGGTGGCCCATGGAATTCGGCCCGACCACCCGCACCCCGCCCCTCCGGGCGATCGCCACCGCCTCTCGTTCGGCCTCAGCCCCCTCCGCCCCCGCCTCTCCGAATCCGGCGGTGATGATCTCGATGACTTTCACCCGTTTCTCAACACAGTCCCGCACCGCATCGAGCACATACTGGGGCGGAATCGTCACCACCGCCAGTTCCACCGGCTCGGGGATCTCGGTTACGCGCTTGTAGGCTTTGATGCCCACGACCTCCGAAGCTTCAGCATTGACGGGAAACACCCTTCGCCCGTCCGCCGAGGCCAGCACCCGATTGAAAATGTTGAATCCCCATTTGCCGAAGGTATTGGAAGCCCCGATCACCGCCACCGATCGAGGATTGAAAAGGCTCTCAAATACCGTATCTACCATAACTCAAGAGCGGCCGGTCCCTCGGCCCTCCGTTTATTCCAGCACCGCCTTGATCCGGAAGAATCCCTCTTCCGCCCGCGGGGCATTGGCCAAGACTTCCGCTTGCGGGAGAGACGGCCCCGCTTCGTCATCCCGCATCACGTTCTCAAGCCCGGTCACCTGAGCGGTGGGCGGAACGCCTGTGGTATCCACTTCCCGGAGGATCTCGAAGTTTTCCAGAATGTCGGAAAGCTGCTCCCGGAGCTTCTCGATCTCCCCTTCGCTCAGGTCCACCCGGGCCAGAAGCGCGATATGCCGGACTTCCTCACGACTGAGCTTCATCGCTACCTCGAATCGAATGCAGATTGTGTGCCCCGCGTGATAGAGCCTCGCCGCCCCGGTGCCGATCGCCCTCGTTGAAGGGGACCGCTAGTACCGGTAGAAGTCCTCCTTGTAAGGCCCTTCGACCGGATAGCCGATGTACTCGGCCTGAGCCCGGCTCATGCGGGTGAGCTTGCCGCCGAGTTTCTCCACATGGAGGCGCGCCACTTCCTCATCGAGTTCCTTGGGGAGGGTGTAAACGCCGACCTTGAGAGGCTCCTTCCACAGGCGCATCTGAGCGAGCACCTGATTGGAGAAGGAGCAAGACATCACGAACGAAGGATGGCCCTGCGCACAGCCGAGGTTCACCAATCGCCCTTCGGCGAGGACGTAGACTTGCTTGCCATCGGGGAAGGTGTAGCGGTCGACCTGTGGCTTGATGGTCTCCTTCCGGATGCCGGGCCATGCGTTCAGACGGGCCACTTGAATCTCGCTATCGAAGTGCCCGATGTTGCACACGATGGCCTGATCCTTCATCCGGGAGATTTGCTCGGCGGTGATGACGTCCCGGTTGCCGGTGGCGGTGACGTAGATATCGCCCTCGGGCAGGGCATCGTCCACGGTGGTCACTTCGTAGCCTTCCATGAGCGCTTGCAGGGCACAGATGGGATCCACTTCCGTCACGATCACCCTCGCCCCGAAACCGCGGAGGGATTGGGCGCAGCCTTTCCCCACATCTCCGTACCCGCACACCACGGCCACCTTGCCGGCGAGCATCACGCCGGTGGCCCGCTTGATGCCGTCCACCAGAGACTCGCGGCAACCGTAGAGGTTATCGAACTTCGATTTGGTGACCGAGTCGTTCACGTTGAAGGCGGGAACCAGCAATTCCCCCCGCCCCAGCATTTGATAAAGGCGGTGAACGCCGGTGGTAGTCTCCTCCGAAACGCCGCGCCATTCCCTGACCCACTCGTGAAAGACGCCCTTTTTCTCCGAAAGAATGCGCTTGAGGCACAGCAGAAGCTGCCGCTCATCCTCTGAGCCGGCGGTGCGGTCGAGGATCGAAGGATCCTCCTCCGCCCGGTACCCCAGATGCATCATGAGGGTGGCATCGCCGCCATCGTCCACGATGAGGTTCGGACCTTTTCCGCCCGGAAAGGAGAGCGCCCGGAAGGTGAAGTCCCAGTACTCTTGAAGCGTTTCCCCTTTCCATGCAAAGACGCTCGTCCCCGCTTTGGCGATGGCCGCGGCGGCATGATCCTGAGTGGAAAAGATATTACAGGAGGCCCAGCGAACCTGTGCGCCAAGGGTCCTCAGGGTTTCGATGAGCACGGCCGTTTGAACGGTCATGTGAAGGGAACCCGTGATCCGCGCCCCGGCGAGCGGCTTTTCCTTGCCGTACTTCTCCCGAATGGCCATCAGGCCCGGCATCTCATGTTCGGCGATCTCGATTTCCTTGCGGCCCCACTCGGCCAGAGAGAGATCCCTCACCTTGAAATCATCCATCAGCGACTCCTTCTTCGTATCGGGGCGGAATGAGGCCCAATCTTCTGCACACGGTGTTTATTATAGCACCGACAAAGCTCTTCCGGTGACCGATGGCCTCCACGACCGCACAGTCATCGCGGTAGCCCAGGCTTGTGTAAGCGCGAACGGCGGGGACGTTATCCGCTTCCACATCGAGCACCACATCCTCGCACGTTTCAAGTAGCTCGCCGGTGACCGAACTGACGCAGATTTTCGCCAATCCCTGATTGCGGAAGTCCGGATGTGTCATCACGTTGCCGACATGGGCGATCCGGTAGGTGGGGGCGATGGCATGTGTGCCCGCCACGGCCACGAGGCGGTCGTCCTTCCATATCCCGTAAAAGACCCCCCGGCGTACGCGTGAGGCGGAGAACCCATGGATCCCCTCGATGCCATAAAGTCGGTTCACTTCGTGGATCTGGGAGGGCTTCAGCCGAATGGCCTTCTCATCCATCGCCTTGAAGGTTTCGCGCCGCACGATCATGCGTTTGGCCATGAGATGCCATTCGATTTCATAGTGCTGTTCGATCGCCGGCAGATGCTCGGGTTGGCAAGTGATGAGCGCCCGGCCGGGCAAACGGATCTCGGCCAGCAGCGCATGGAGCGCGGGCGTATCTCCCATGGTGAAGACGTAGTTGGAGAACACTCCTCGGGCCGTGAGACAGAGTGCCTTTCCCACCGGCGCCGTGGCCTCGAACCAGAGCGGTATTTCGGGGTACCCCGGCTCGAGCCGGGCATAGGCGGGAACGCTGTAGGCTCGCCTCTGATCGAGAAAAGAGACGATCTCCGCCGTATCGGTGAGCTTGCGCACCCGGACGAGCGGGAGTTCTTTCCCGCCGGAGGTTTTACCCGAGCGACGAATCCAAACCCATTTCATGATCGTTTCGTGAGGAAATAGTCGGCCACGAACTCCGGTACCGGCACCGTGCCGAGGATCACCGGCTTCTGGTGGCAATCGCTTCCGCCGGTCATCATAAGCCCGTGACGGCGGGCGAATTCCGCATAGTGGGCCGTGGCTTTTTCAGTGTAACTGGGGTGCCAACACTCGATCCCGTCAATGTACGCGAGCATGTGCCGTTCGATGATTGCGGTCTGTTCATTCAGATCGCCGGTCACCGGAGCAAGGGAGGTGCCTGCCGGATCGGCCGGATGGGCAAAGATGAGCACCCCCCCGGCATTGCGGATCAGCATCGAAGCCTCCGAAAGGGCCAGCGGATACTTGGGTACATCGCACTTGACCAGATACCGCTCGAAGGCCTCTTGCCGATCACGAACGATGCCCTTCCGGATGAGATAATCGGCGATGTGCGGTCGGCCGAAGGAGCTATCCACACTTTCCTGAATCTTCTTGAAATCCTCCTCCGTAAGGTGCGGGATGCCTTCGCGGTCGAACTCGGCGTTGAGCCGTTGCAAAATCTCCCGGGCACGCTCTTCCCGGCGGGCGCGCAAAGCCCGCAACTTATTGATTAACTTATGGTATCCGGGGTCGAAGCGATAGCCGAGGAAATCGAGCGAGACGGGCTTGCCGCCGTACTCGAAGGTGACGTTCAACTCGACTCCCGTGATGTATGCGATGCCGGCCTTCGTTGCAAGTTCCCTTGCGCTGTTCTGGGCCTCGATCGAATCGTGATCGGTGATGGAGAGGAGCCCGATGCCCCGGCGGGTCGCCTCTTCGATCACTTCCTCCACGGGGAGGTTCCCATCCGAGCCGGTTTTCGTGTGAACGTGAAGGTCAATCTTCATGGGGTGAGATCTCCTACAATCCGCCAATCCTCGGGATCATCGCTCTCAGCATCGACGATCACATACCTGATCTTCAGCCCGGGATATGCGCGTTTCAGCGCGTCCGGGTCCACGGGCTCGAAGCGGGATTTGTTTTCGAAATAGGCCTGCGCGGTGAGTGCGTTCGATAGCGTGTTCTCCCGCGTGCGCTCCGAAATCCTTCGGAGGGCCGTCTTTTCCGAACACCTTGTCTCCATGATAACAAAACGGCGGCCGCCGGAGGCGGCGATTCCGGCGGCTCGATGGCGGAGGCGTTGGGTGAGAAACGTGCCATCGAGGATGGCGCCCCTTGACCGGGCGAGGGATTGCTCCGCCCGCCGGAACACCTCGTCGTACACCCGCTGGCGCCTCTCCGCATTCGAAGCTACCGCCGGATCGAAGATGTCCTCGTCCTTGAGGATTTCCCTTCTCACTGCGTCCGTGGCGACGATCGGGAATCCCCTCCTCCGGGCGATCTCTCCGGCGGCCGTGGATTTGCCCGTGGCCGGCAGACCGCACATGACGAGAAGGGTATCCGGCATAAGTTGAGTTCGGATGAATTCATCGAAAGTTTTGTTCATACCCGTTGAAGGGCCTTTCACCCCAGTGCATAGCGCTTGGCAAGCCAGAAATAGCTCTTCGCCGCATCGAGGGCGACCATCTTTTCCACATCCGGGATGTTCGGGTCATCGAGCTCGAAGCTCTCCACTTTGCCCCGCACGTACGCAAGATAGCACTTGTAGAAATCGAGAAGGGCCATGATCTCGGTATCTCCGGAGATTTCGATATATGCTTGGACGAACCGATCGGAAAGGTCCGGCCGCTCGTGGAAATCGATGTCCATGGCTAGAAAGGCGATCTCGGCGGCCACGTCGGCATAGCGGAAGCGGTCGTTGAACTCGATGCAATCGAAGATGTAGATGTCATCGCCGAAGACCACGTGCTCCGAATGCAGGTCTCCATGGCAATCCTTGATGCGCCCGTTTTTCACCCGGCGCTCGAAGAGCGCCGCGTTCGACTCCAAAAATTGGTGCGCATAACCTCGGATGGTATCGAAGGCCTCCCGGGAGAGGGTGATCCCGATGTATTTCGCCGTCTGGTTGAAGTTCTCTTCGGTGTTCCTGCGGACGATGGGTACCGAGCCATAAGCGGCGATCTCCCCATCGCCTTTGGAGCGGGCGTGGAAATCGGCGATCTTGCGGGCGACTTGCTCGATCATCTCGGGGGTTACCGTGCCCCGGGCGAGGAGCCGGCTCAGGCAACGTTCCATCGGAAGTTGCCGCATCTTGACGGCGTATTCCACCGTACTGCCGGGGCCGCCGACGGCAAACCGCCCCTTGCTTTCAGTGATGGGCACGACTCCGAGGTAAACGGTGGGGCTGAGCCGCCGATTCAACTCCACTTCGCGTTCGCAAAAGAAACGCCTTTTCTCAAGGGTGGTGAAATCGGCGTATCCGAAATCGAGCGGTTTCTTGATCTTGTAGGCGAACGAGCCCGTGAGAAACACAAAGGACATCTGCGTTTGCACGAGGTCCACGCGATGGGGTTTTTCCGGATAGGCCTCGCCATCCATTAAGGCGCGTATGATCGGGGGAAGCTCCGGCATCACCCCTCCTTGTTCGAAGCTCTTGGTCTCGGCCCTGAGGGGCCGTGATCTTAACGGGCTGGGTTCTTCTTCGTGCGGGTGTATGACTCGGCAAGGGAGAAATATTTCCTTGCCGTGGCAATCACGGATTTTCGCTCGTCTTCGCTGAGGTGCGGGTTCTCCAGACGGACACTGATCAGGGCCGCTCTCTGGCAAGCGCGGAGCACCTTGTAGAAGGGGACCATGTCGTAGATCAGGTCGTCCCCCGAGCGTTCCGCATAGGCATCGAGGAAGGCCGTCGCCAGATCCGAACGCCCGTGGTAATCGAGATCCATGGCCAAGAAGGCCACGTCCATTGCGGCGTCGCTATAGGGGAAGCTTCGCTCGAACTCGAGGCACTCGAGGATGGTAATGCGGTCGCCGAGGGCGATATGTTCCATGTGAAGATCCCCGTGGCATGCGATGAGCCTGCCTTCGCGGGCCCGGCTTTCGAAGAACCTTTCATAGGTTCGAAGGAAAGTGTTCACATAATCCCGGATGGCCTGTTGCTGTTCCCCCGAGAGGGTAATGCCCACGCAGGCTTCCATCTGGGTGAAATTCTTGCGGATGTGGGAACGGAGGGATTCGAGGATCGTATCGCCGTTGGGGCATCTTTCGGCGGCGGCATGGAAATCGGCCACTTCTCTTCCGGCGGCGGCGACCATCTCGGGGGTGAGGCTCCCCGCCTCCAAACGCCGGATCATGAGTGTATCCATGGCGCAGGCAAAATCCCGCAGGATTCGGGCACGATCCTCGGTCACGCGGGCGCCTTTCTGGCTGACGATCAAGGCTCCCGCCTGGGTGCCGAGTCGGCCACAGGCGGAGATGCTCATCCCCCGGCTGAGTCCGTACAGCACGGCGCCGGCATAGGCATCGCCGGCGCCATTGGTATCTTCAACCCACACTTTTTTTGCGGGGAGGTACACCTTATGATTCCGTCGGGCAAGGTACGAGCCGTTGGCGCCCTCTTTGACCACAGTGATCTCGCAGAGGCGGGAGAACACGTCCAGAGAATCGCGGGGCGCAAGGCCGGTGAAAGCAAGGCTCTCGTCTTCATTGGCGAAGATGATGCTGAGATAGGTTCTGGAGATCTTCTCGAAGTAGTCCAGATTCTCTCGAACCACCCCGAAGGAGGATAGGTCCATGGAAATCTTCTGACCGTTTGCCTTGCCTGTTATCAAGAGATAATCCATTAGCTCGCGGTTGACCACGAGATAGGCTTCGATGTGAAGAAGGGGAGCGCGACGAAAGAGATCCGGAGGTAGATCGGCCGGAGAGAGTTCGGCGGCGGCTCCCAGATAGGTGGCGAACGTGCGCTCGCCATCGGGCGTGATGAAGGTGAAAGCGGAGCCGGTGGGCGTCTTCTCCGAACGAAGTTCGACGAAAGCCACTCCCGTGCGCTCTGTTTCCCGTTTGAAGTATTCCCCCAGCCAATCCCTCCCCACCTTTCCGACGAATGCCGGTTTGCCGCCGCAATGGGCAAATGCCGCCATCACGTTCGCGGTGGTTCCACCGGGGGAAAGTTCCCTCTCGTCTGCCGGCAACTTGTTCAGGAATTCCCGGGCGCGACCGGCATCGATGAGGGTCATTCCCCCTTTGGGCAATCCTTCGGCCTCGAGGAACGATTCGCTCACATGGACGGTGATGTCCACAAGGGCCGAGCCGATGCCGATGATCTCAAAATCCATACCTGTGGGCTCCCTCTGAGGGGGAACCTTTTCATTTGGAAGTGGAAGGCGCTTTTCCCGCCTTGGCCGCTTTGAGGCGCTCCTCAAATTTCTTCTTCTTGATCCGATGCTTCCGCCATGCGTTCTTTTGTTTTTTGTTCATCCTTTCCTCCTTTTGAATATGCGTCTATCGGAGTCTCTTGCGAAACTCGCTGGACAGTCTGTAGACCGTCTCGAGCGCTCTTTCGGCACCGGCGCTCGAGAGCGATGCCAGCCCGCACGACGGGGTGACGAGACTCTGCTCGAGGAGCAGATCGAAGCTGATGCCTTTCTGCACGAGAGCCCTCATGAGCCTTTCGAGGCGGTCGAGCAGGGCCGGCACCGACTCGTTTGCCAGCGCCGCTTCATCGCTCGGCACGATTCCCCAAGCAATGATCCCGCCCCGCCGGAGGAAGCCGTCGAGTTCGGCGGGGTAAAGGGCCAGCGATTCACCGTAGGTATAGGCATCGAAGTTCAGAATGTCGATTTGGGTGCTCATGAGCACGGACCAATCGGTGTTGCCGCAGCAATGGATGCCCCTGAGCCCTTCCAATCCCCCTAGTACCTCGTTGAGAAGGCGGATGACCGTGTCGTTGGAGAGGGCCACAAAGGCCGATCCGAGGGAAGCCAGATATGGCTCATCGATGAAGATAATCGTATTCGGCGAGAGCTTGCGGAGCTCTCTTTGCTGCCATGCGGCCTTGAGCCGGAGGTGCTTGGCGATGGCATCCGCGAGCGTCTCATCGTAAAGGATCGGTCGGCGGTGCGCATCGGTGACCACCAGTCCGAAGCTTACCGGGCCGGTCACCTGCCCTTTCACAGCCGTTGCCGAATCGAACTTCTGATGCAAGAACCAGTGAAGGCCGGCCGCGTAGTCCGGGCTGATGGCGGATGCATCGAGGTTCCCTTCCAAATAGGCAGTATAGAGCCTTTCCAGCCCCTCTGAAAGGTCCTTGGAACGGTCGATGGAGATGTGCTCGTCTTCGATCACGATGCCCGGCAGGGTCTCGCTGTACTGGGCGTACATATTCTCGCGGAAGGAGCGCCGGGGCAACTGCGGCCATACGGGGATATCCGGCAGGAATCTTCGGATCACCGATCCCGCTTCTGCGGGATCGGTATGGGGCATGCTGCCGATGGCGGTGGCCAGGCCTCGGGGCGCAAAAGGTTTTGGTTTCAACATTTCACCTTGATTGGTTTTGTACTCCGATCCCTTCTAAAGAAGGCTCAGGGCGTGCGTGCTCTTCCCTCTCGGGTCGATGGCGATCTTGATTATTTCACGTATTTCCCGATCAAGAGTTCCAAATCCTTTTTGACCTGCGCCGGGATCATCTCCGGCGCAGTCACGATGGCCGTGGCGAGGGCGCCGGCGCACTCGCATTTGCGCTCTTTCGGGATGCGGCCGGCGGCGAGCCGGATGATCGCTTTCGCCCGCCCCACGTTTTCGGCCAGTATGGCCAAGATTTCTTCGATCCGGACGGGATCGAGCGATTCGTGCCATGAATCGTAATCGGTCACGCAGGCCAGTGTGGCATAACAGATCTCTGCCTCACGGGCGAGTTTGGCCTCCGGGAGAACGGTCATGCCGATGATATCCGCGCCCCACGATTTGTAGAGGCGGGATTCGGCTTTGGTGGAGAACTGCGGCCCTTCCATCGCGATGAAGGTGCCCCCTTTGTGAACCCTGGCCCCCACGGCGCGGGCCGCATCGTAGAGCACCGTGCTCAGGACGGGACAGAAGGGTTCGGCGAACGGGATGTGAACCACGATTCCCTTCCCGAAGAAGGTGCTGATCCTTCCCCGCGTTCGGTCGATGATCTGATCGGGGATCACTAGATCGCGCGGTTTGAGTTCTTCTTTGAAGCTGCCGCACGAGTTGATGGCGATGATCCACTCCACACCGAGCGATTTGAGCGCATAGATGTTCGCCAGGGAGGGCAACTCGGAAGGATTGATGCGGTGCCCCCGCCCGTGCCGGGGGAGAAAGGCGATGTTCGTCCCCTCCAGTGTGCCCACGATGATCGCATCGCTCGGATCACCGAAAGGGGTCTGCACCTTTATTTCCTGCACATGCTTCATCCCCTCGATCTCGTAAAGGCCTGTTCCGCCGATCACCCCGATCTTGGCCTCAGCCATCTCTAACTCCTTTTCGATGATGCGAAGAAGTGGGTTTCCATTGGAAACCATATAGATGCTAGTCCAATTCCCCGAAGGATGTCAAACGTATTCTGGAGGGTTGGGGGTGTACTCGGGGGAGATGGCTATTTCTGGCCCGGGCTGAGGTCGGTGATCAGGTATTCGAGGTTTGCACTTTCGAGCCGCCGGATCAATCCGGGCACCTCACTATCCACACAAACAACGATCGAGGAGAGGCCGGAGAACGCCGCCTCGATGACCGCCTCTTCGACGCCGTAGAAATACTGGGGTTTCTCGTTGATCCTCCGGAGGGCGCTCAGGGCCTCCAGTCCGATGGCGCCGATGATCATCCCCGGCTGGGAAATTATTTTTTTGAGTCTGGAGAGATCGATGCCGGCGGAACCTCCTTTATCGATCGGGGGCACGCGGGCTATCGTAACCCGTCCGGGTTCCAGCGCGACGATGCCTTCGATATTGGAAACCCCCACATCTTCGCCGGGTTCGGCGTTGGCGATCGCTACGCCGTGCGCGTTGCCGCCCTCCGGCTTTCCTGCCCAGAGGAGCCCATCATGCATCCGGAGGCCGATGGTCTGTCCTTGTGAGAGCCTTTCCTCGGCGATCGCCGTGCAAACGGACATGCTGGTGATGGCCTTTTCCACGAAGGCGCAGTACTCTTTGATCTCCCGGGTCATCGAGAGGACCCAGTCCACTCCCTCTTTGGTGATGGTATATCGGGAGCGGCCGTTGGATACGATGAGTCCATCCTTGAGGAGCTGGGCCACATAATCGGAGACGGCCTGGGGGGTTACGCCGATTTTCTCGGCGATGACCTTTTGATGCACCGTGGGCTGATTGGCCGCAATCTCCACCAGTATTTGAAAACGTGTGGCGAGGTTTTTGCTCTGGAGGATGCGCGGCATCGGCTATCTCCGCACGTATATTTCCTTGCTTTCGGCAGTGTTCTCGGAAGAAGCTCCGCGCCGGCCCCCGGCCGTGAGGTGAGCCCTTCCTATTCCCACTCGATGTAAGGCTTCTTCATTTCGGTCATGGCATTGACGATGAGCTCCACCAAACCATCATAGTAAATTCCGTATTTCTCTCTGAGGTGATAATAGGCAATCAGGTCACGGATTTGCCCCTTGCAGTTGGAGCACGGCGCGCAAACGTAATTGTGCTTATCCGGGCCCAGATTATCCTTGAAGGCCTCGAGGATTTGCTTGACCTTCATCCGCCCGGAGATGCTCATCTTCCAATCCACGAATCCTTTGGAGGGCGACATGACAGCGAAGCCGCTCCCGCCGCCGCAACAGTAATTGTTGACGCCGTGGGGGGTCATTTCCCGAAACTGAGGGGCGATATGCCGGAGGATCCTCCGCTGCGGCTCCACGATTCCCATAGCCCGAACGAAGTTGCAGGGATCATGGAGCGTGACCGGGAAATCGTTCCGTTTGGGGTCCAGCTTCAGTTTGCCGCTGAAGACGATCTGTTCCAGAAGCGGGAAGCAACTCTCGCGGGGCACGTACATGTCTTTGCTCAGGAGCCTATCGCCGATGACGAGCATCGCCTTATGCTCATGACCGCACTCGCCGGTCACGATCTTCTTCACCCCCAGTTCCTTGGCGGCCTGGATGTGCTTGAGGAAGATCCGGGCGGCTTGAAGATCGTCGTACCATATTCCGTAATTGGTGCCCTCGTAACCGCCGATCTCGCTGGAAAGGGTATAGTCGATTCCGGCAACCTCGAAGATGATCGCAAAGGCTTCCGGATTCTGCATCCAAGAAACGTACTCACCGGAATTATGGACGAGCAGGATCTCCGCCCCTTTCTTATCGACCGGGATTTTGATGCGTCTGCCGAGCTTCTCCTCGATGTCGTCTTCCATGAACTCCACGATATCGGCAAAGGCGCGGGGATTGATGCCGGTGCTGGCCCCCACGTTCAATTGCTGAACGGTGCCCTTGGTATGGAGGGCCTCGGCGGCGATCCCCATCTCGGCACTGAGGAGTTTCCTCAGCTCATGGTTGATGAGGGCGTTATCCACCCCTCGTACGCAGGCTTGGGCACAGCGGCGGCAGAGGGTGCACCGATAGGCGAGTTCGGCGAGCCTGGCGATGGTCGTCCAATTCAACTCGATATCGCCATCGGTGAATCCGGGGAGCATTGCCTTGCCGTGCCGAGAGTATTTCTTCACGATGCGGCGCAGTACTTCCGAGCGGTACGTCGGCCGGTAGATATCTTGGCGTCCGCTGGAGACGAAGATGGGACAGGCTTCATTGCAGGCCAAGCATTTGCCGCAGTATTCGAGAGACATCTTCAGGGGCAGGAGGAAGGTCCAGTTATCTTCTTTTGAGAGGAGTTTTTCCAGCCCCTCGAGGAACTTTTTCACAAGCTGTTCCTCTTCCTCTTTGCTCTGTGGCTTAGGCAAATTCAGGGCGGAGATGCCGTCAAGGGAATGTTCCCATCTCGACTTTTGTTCGTCGGTCAGGGGGGTGATCTTCTCTACTCCCCCGCAACCGGCGGGTAGAGGTTCAAGCTCATCAATGTTGATCGGTAGTAGAACTTTGTCTGGCTTCTTGCTGATATCGCGGAGTTTCACTCTTTTTCGTGCCATCTATTTGCCCTTGTTCGCTTCTTTCTTGGCGGATTCTTTCTCAGGGAGACGAGTGGCCCGTTCGGCCCATGTTCTGCCCGTTTGATAGTGGGCCGCAGACCATGATGGTTCATAGCTCAGGTATTCCTTCAGTTTTGGATCGTCCTCCCCCGTGCCCAGATTGGGCCTATCGCCCCAGAGAACCCAGAAGAAATAGAGGATCTTGGTAATATAGTGGGTCGAGCGGGTAAGCGGTAGATAGATGAGAAAGGCGGAGAAGAAGATGATGTGAACATATTCCCATGATCCCACGCCTTCAACTGTTTTGGCAGAGATCACCCCCACCCAGAACTCACGGAAGCCGGTGAACGTGGCATCGCCTACGATCCATGAAACCCATCCGGTGGCAAACATGCCCAGGAAGAAGAGATAGTTGAAATAATTTTGTGGCACAGCGTATTCCCTCAGGTCCCGATCGAGGGTACGCTGGAGAAGCATCACGAGGCTTCCCAAGCAGCCCAGACCGAAGCTGGTGAGGCCGATCACCAAGGTGAAATAATAGAGGAATTCGCCCCCTCCGCCCGCTGAGCCGCTGATAGCCCAGCCCCCGACCTTGATGAAAATTGCCCCGATCAGGATCAATCCATCGAAGAGAACGATCAGCAGGAAGCTCATATGCCAGGGGTAAAGCCCGAACCAGTAACTTCGTTTCTTCTCGAAGTATGACCCCATGAAGAGGTACTTCTTTATCACGGTCAGCACGGCTCGGAAGGTGTTCTTATGACGGGGGGTTTTCCACCACTCAATCTCCTCGAAATAGGAGCCCCCGTATTTGAAATTCTTCTCGTGGGGAATGGGGTAGAGCTCCCACCGCAGATTCTGCGGCATCTTGAAATACTTTTGTACCTTGATGTAATATGCCGCAACGACAAACACATAGGAGAAATATGTTGCCACCAGAGCGAGGTAATCCACAGGATCCCCCTTTAATTTCAAGAGCCTTTTGAAAAACAATAACAAGACTTAGCTTTGGCCGTTCGGCCAAAGCTAAGTCTTGGATTTCCGGATCCCTTCACAAGTCTTCAAGCAACCGCAGGGAATCCGCTTTGCCATTGACTGTGAAGAGGGGTTTTTTATGAGCGGTATTCGCTGACCTTATACGCACCCCGTAGGTTTCGGAAGGCCGGCAACTTTGCAGGCGCCTGCCGCCGGGCCCTTCGGGAACAGCTCGTAGATCTTTTTGAGATCGAAGCCCGTCTTCTTGCACAGCATTCGAATGGCAGGGGCGGTTTCAAAATCAAGATAGTACTGGCGAATATAGTTTACCAGCTTCCAGTGGTCCTCCGTCATCGGGGTGACACTGCTTTCCTCTTTGGCCAGGTCCTCTGCTACCTCTTTGCTCCACTTCTGGGGCTCTTGAATAAAACCGTCCTCGTCAATTTCTATTTCGATTCCACCCAGCATCTTCTTCGCCATGGTCTTTCCATACCTCCACGTTTTAGTTTTTCTTTACTTATGGATTGCTTATGATGCCCATATCATGCGTCCACCCGTTCGGGCCCGCTCCGATAGGGAGACGAAGGCTGGGGCCCACTCCGGCGTGCCCAGCGCATGCAAATGGGTATAGGCGGCCAACATATTCTTGTAGATGATCCCGTCCGCTTTGTGTTCCACGCCGTGGCCCCGGTTCAAGTGATAGGCAAACTCCAGCTTCTCGGCCTTGACCAATCGTGAATGGTGAAACTCATGACCCCGCAGACGCATTCCGGTGGGAAACAGGGGATTAGCTTTGACCACTTGCAGTTCCACATACCCGTGTCCTTGCGGTCGATCGGTCAACTCCACTTCTGCCGGGATTGCTCCCACCATCTCCCGTCTCTCGCCGCGCCACGAGATGGCCCGGCTGAGATACATCAGTCCGGCGCACTCCGCGTAGACAGGGAGGCCTTTTTCAACGGCATGGGCGATATCCTCCCTCAGCCCTTGGTTGGCTTCCAATTCCCTCAGGAAGAACTCGGGAAATCCTCCCCCGATATACAGACCGTCCACCTCCGGCAGCCGATCCTTGAGAGAATCGATGAATCGGAGCTGTGCCCCTGCCCTTTCGAGGGCTTCCAAGTTCTCGATGTAATAGAAGTTGAAGGCGCTATCCCGAATCACTCCGATCACCGCTTTTGCCTGAGGATGGGGTTCTTGTGGTTCAACACCCATCCGCTTTGGGCTTTGGGCGGATGCGGCGATCCTGAGTATGTGCTCCACATCGAGGCGGGGTTTCAGCCTCTCGCAAATCCCTGCGATGATGGCTTCGCCCCCCCCTCTTTCCCCAAAGGGCACATGACCTAGGTGCCGCTGTTCCATGTCCATTTCCCCATATCGGGGGATGCTTCCCACCACCGGTATTCCGCAGTGCCTCTCGACAGCCTCCGTGAGCTTTTTCTGGTGCCGGGGGCCTGCAACATTGTTAAGGATCACTCCAGCGATCTCGATATCCGTTTGAAACCGCTGGTAGCCGCCCACCATGGCGGCTATGCTGCCGGTCATTCGGGTGGTGTTGACCACCAGGATGACCGGCAATCCCAAGAGTCTTGCCAGGTGTGCGGTACTTCCCACACCATTATCTTCCGGGCCGTCATAGAGCCCCATTGCTCCTTCCACGACCGCCACATCCGCTCCTCGACAAGCCCTGCTATAGGCTGCCCTCACGACGTCTTCCGGCATGAGGAACAGGTCAAGGTTCCGGCAACTCCTTTTTGCGGCTGCTCCGAGCCATGAAGGATCAATGTAATCGGGGCCCTTCTTGAAGGGTTGAACACACAGACCATCGGTGGTAAGGATACCACTTAAAGCGAGGCTTGCAATCGTCTTCCCCGAACGTCCCTGGGGTGCTGAGATCACCACCCCAGGGACCCCCTTCACATGATCACCCATGACCGACCGAGCCGCCTGCTCATTGGGGGGATCGAATCCCCCCTCTCCTTTATCCCTTGAAGTGTTCAGGGAGGGTCAGCATATTCGTGCTGCCCGTGGAGAACCATACCACCTTCCCTTCCGCAATGAGCTCGTTCAGGGCATCCTGAACATCTTTCTTCGGGTATTGCTCTGACAGGCCTTTAACCACATCCTTCAGGTAGAACTTCTTCTTCTCGCCCGTCGATTTCTTCTGGAACCACTCCACCACCTTGTCCTTCAACTCCTGACTGGCAGCCATTCTGACCACCTCCTACCACTTGAATTGGGTCGTGGCGCGCAAGGTATCCCGGGACAGTTCAAAGTCATCAATGACTTGAGGCACGAACGGCAGGCCTGTGAGTTTGAAGAACTTCTCCCACCCGATCCGATCGATCCATTCCCCGAATCTTTCGAACGGCCGGGCGTTCTCTCCGTAGACCTCCACACACGTTCGGATAATCTTCACCAACTCGGGCCACCGGGGCGGGTTGTTCGGGATGTAAGGAACGATGACCCGTGAGAGCATGGGCGGCTTGCGGGCATTGGATACTTTACCGCCCGCAAAGATCGCCACACCATCCCGTTCCGGATTGGCGATGGGCATTGAAGGGCAGATGGTGTAGCAGTTGCCGCAGTACATGCACTTTTCCTTATCCACCACCACGCTCTTCACATCCTTATCGGGATGGCGCCGGATGGCTCCCGTGGGACAACCGGCCATGGTGGTTGGCGTCTCGCACTGGGCAGAGAAGGTCGAATCGATGACCTTTGGAATGGCGGTGTGTACCCCCACCACGGCAAGATCAGAGGCGTGGATTGCCCCGCACATGTTCAAGCAGCAGGCCAGCGAAAGCCGCAGCTTATGGGGGAGCGTCTTCTCGCCGGTGAAGTAGGGGTAAAGCTCGTCCATCAAGGCCTTCACCACGCCGGAGGCGTCGGTGGCCGGTGTATGGCAGTGAATCCATCCTTGCGTATGGATCACATTCGAAATGCCGCGGCCAGTGCCGCCCACGGGCAGCCCGAGCTTCTTGACGGCGGCGATGATGGGCTCGATGTTCTCTTTTTTGGTGGTGAGGAACTCGGGGTTGTACCGGCTCGTGAAACGCAAGTGTCCATCGCAGTACTTGTCCGCGATATCGCACAGGTCTCGGATGAAGTCCGTGCACACCAATTTCGGTGAACCGCAGCGGACTGTATACAGCTCATCCCCCGATTCCGCTACATGTTTGAAAACCCCGGGTTTGATGTTCTCGTGGTATTTCCACTTACCATAGTTCTTCTTGATTACCGGTGGGATCATCGTCCTGCAATCCGGGG
>DAOTYO010000010.1:0-9435 GCA_034434815.1 Dehalococcoidia bacterium | reverse complement strand
GCCAATATCTGTCTTTGCCATTGCAGTTCCTAAATCCTCCTTCTAGGTTCTCTTTAATTATCGGGGACCCTGTCTCCCGGGGATTATTTACTTTTCCTCTTCATGATATCCCAGTTGCGGATATCCTCGATCTTTGGCGGATCCTCATGCCGCCAGAAGATGTAAGGGTTCGCCCGAGGGACTTTGACCATCTGGGGAACGGCCGGAAGATCCATGGCCTTCAGGAACTCCGCCATGCCGACCCGATCGATGAGCTCCGAGAGCCGCTCGCGGACCCTTCCGTTCTCATCCCACCAATCCATGGCCTTCTCCCAGAACTCTTTGAACTCTGTGTAGGGCGGTTTCATTTCCATGAAGGGGATGATCACAGTGGAAAGAACTGCTCCATGAATGACTGGGGCCTTGGCGCCCACAAGGATGGTGGCGCCGGTCTTCACGCCCGGGCGAATGGCCTTGGGCATCATGTTGATGCAGTGCATGCACCGGACGCAATCCTCGGGCCGGGCGAGTTTGAGCTGATCGTTCACCAGCTCCAGGGCGTTGGTGGGGCAGTAATCCACCACAAATCGCTTCACATCAAAACCGCTGTTGATCTTCTCTTTCACGGCTGCCTGATTGATCCGGAGTTCATCGCGCCATGTCCCGATGATGGACACGTCCGATCGGGCGATGGCGGCCACACAATCGTTGGGGCAGCCGGAAGCCTTGATCTTCGTCTTGTAGGGGAAGGGAGGCCGGTGCAACTGGTTTTGATAGGTATTGGTTACATCGTGAATGAAATCCAGCGTATCGAAACAAGCCCATTCGCATCGCGCGGGACCGACGCATCCCGTTGGGGTTCTGAGGGCCGAGCCGGAACCACCGAGATCCCACCCGTGATCGGAAAGGTCATCGAAAGTGGGCTGGAGCTCGTCCGTCACAGTGCCCAAGAAAATGATGTCACCGGTAGAGCCATGGAAATTGGTAAGTCCGCATCCGTGCCGATCCCAGATATCGCATATTTCGCGGAGCTTCTTCGTGGTGTAGAACCACCCGCACGGATGGTTGACGCGCATGGTGTGAAAGTGCTCAAGATGCGGGAAATCTTGGGGACGCTGATGGTACCGACCGATCACGCCGCCGCCGTATCCCTTCACTCCCACGATGCCTCCATGTTTCCAGAGACCTTGTTTCTCCTTGAAACATTGCTCCTGAGATCGAAGGAGATCCGCCGCCGCTGCGCTCAACTTCGCTTTGGATTTGGCCGCTCTTTTGAGCTGGGTCACAAAGCTCGGCCACGGGCCCTTTTCCAGTTCATCCATCATGGGGGTTTCACTAGCCATCCACTTTCCTCCTTGTTTTAATATACAGATTCACTAACACACATAAAGACCTCTTGGCAAATGAACCAAAGCCAAGAGGTCTCCTTTTCATGAACTGCCGCTCAATTGATCACCGTCCCTTGTTTCCCTGTTAATGCTAACACCGGCCCTGTTGGAGGGGCATCGGCATCCCGGCGTATCCGCTAACCGAACAAAAAGCCTATACCGCTTCCTTCCGAGTTAAGCATAAATGCCTATATCTCTCCTGAAACCATAAGCCTAAAAACCTATCTTTTCTAGGCATCTGGGCTTAAAAGGCACAGCTTTCTCGAAGTGAAAGTGGGCTTTACCCGGTCAGATGCGTGCTTCCACCACAATGGTGGTGCCTTTGCGCGGAGCGGAATCTATCTTGAGGGTTGCCCCGAGCAGCCTTGCGCGCTCCTGCATGCCGGCCAATCCCAGTTTGCCCATGCTGGCCTGATCGCCGAGCCGTTGCGGCAAAAGGAATCCTTTACCGTTGTCGGATATGGTCATCCTCAGAAGGGAGTCAACGAATTCGATCGTTAACTCGGCCATGGTCGCCTCCGAGTGCCTCCAGATATTGCGGGTGGCCTCTTGTGCGATGCGAAACAGCATCACCTCCGCCTCGGGGGAGAGACGTCTGGCCTGCCCCCTCACCCGGAATTTGGTGGTGATGCCCTGTTTCTCGAGGTCGTCCGCGAGGAGTTCAAGGGCGGGAAGAAGTCCAAGATCATCGAGCACGGAGGGCCGAAGGTCGTGGCTGAAGCGGCGCATTTCTTGGACGGCGTTTTCGATTTGTTTCTTGAGCCCCCGCACCACTTCGAGGCTTTCTTCCCAGAGCGCTTCACTCGAAGTGATCTTCTCGAGTTGCCGGGAAATGGCGATCAAATTCTGGAGGGTCTCGTCATGAAGCTCCCGCGCAATCCGTTTCCGCTCCTCTTCCTGTGCCCTGGTGACCTGTTGGAGGTAGTACCGGAGGTTTTCCTGCATGCGCCTTTCTTCCGTAACATCCCGCGCCGCATGTTGGAAGCCTATCACTTCGCCTTCGTGAGCGATCAAACTGGTGGTCACCTCAAGAATGGCTTTTGAGCCGTCTTTCTTGTCGAGCTTGACTTCACACCGGTGGTCGCATCGTTCGTTGCCGAGTAACCGGTCCTCGATTCGATCGATGCACGATTTCCCGAAGATGTCCATGAGTTGATCCACTCGCATGGACTTCAGTTCGTCGGCGGTGTAACCGGTTACCTTCTCGCAGGCAGCGTTCGCGGCCAAGGTTTTTCCATCGAGATCGTGAACCCAGATGGCATCACTGGCGCTCTCGAACAAGTCGCGGTATCGTTCCTCGGATTGGCGCAGTTGCTTCAGCGTTTGACGCATCTCTTGATAAAGGCGAGCGTTCTCCAATGTGGCCCCGATCTGATTTCCGATGCTGCTGAGAAGTTCCACTTCCTCGACGGTGTAGCGGCGAGGCCGTCGCCGGGCCACACAGAGTGTGCCGATGACTTCGCCTTTGGACTTCAGTGGGACGATGAGCTGAGACTTGATTCCCTCGGCGGTCACGATGGGCCGGCCCAGCTGGGTGTCTTGGCTGCTATCGTCGATGACCAGCGGCTCTCCGGTGACCGCCACTCGCCCGTTGAAGCCTTCCCCTACCGGGATTCGCTTCACCCCCTCGACGAATTCCTTGGAGACGCCCCTGTGCATTTCGAGTACCAACGTGTTGGTTTTCTTCTCGAGGAGGTAGGCCATGATAGCGTCCGAATCCAGTGCCTCCATGATCCGCGCCGCAGCCAGCCCCAGCGTATCGCGGTTTTGAAGGGATTCGGTGATCAAACCGGAGATGATGTTCAGGGCGGCCAGCCGCTGTTCGCTTTTCTCGAGAGCCACAATGCGCTCTCGGAGTGAGGCTGAGCTTACCTTTTGCTTGGCGGATCTTTTCCCACTTGAAGCTTGGGATCGTCCACGGGTTGTTGCACCGCTCATAAGAACTTCCTCCGGAAAGGAGCACTCATCGTCAAGGGATGCATTGCGCTTTCCAAACGGTCTGTTTTTCCGGATCTATGGCGCGTACTTCTCGCAGGGGGCTTTGGGAAGGATTTCTCGGCCGGTGGCGCGAACGCTCGGCGATCGGGATATATGAGCCCGGCGAACGAGCCGGCGGAATCAGGTCTCCTTGATATCGTCAAGCGTGAGGATCCCGTTTTTCAGTCCGATGATGACCGCCTCCGTGCGAGACCCCACCTTGAGCTTATTGAAGATATTCCCCAGATGCGCTTGAATGGTTCGAACGCTGAGGCCGAGTTCGGAGGCGATTTCCTTATTCCCATGGCCCCGCGCTGCGAGCCGAAGTACCTCGATCTCTCGATCCGTCAAGGCTTGGAATTTGGGAGCCTCGGCCTTGCTTTCTGCGTGGACGAAATGATCCAGAGCCTTGCGGGCCACCACCGGGTGGAGCACGGATTCACCGGCGTGCACCGCCCGCACCGCTTCGATGAGCTCCTGTCCGCGAACGTCCTTCAGTAAGTAGCCGGCCGCCCCCGCTTCGAGGAGGGCAAAGACGTATTGATCGTATTCGTATCCGGTCAATATGAGCACAGCGGTTCGGGGATAGAGGGCCTTGATCTGTTTGGTGGCCTCGATGCCGTTGAGCCGGGGCATGGCAATATCCATGATCACCACGTCCGGCTTCAGATCCCTCACCAGTGCCACCGCTTCTTCGCCGTCCCCCGCTTCCCCCACGACCTGCAGGTCGTTTTCCTTTTGGAGAAGTTCTCGGGTTCCTTCGCGGACCACCTTGTGATCGTCGGCGATGACAATACGGATCTTGTCGGTGCCCATCGCTCATCATTATACCGTCATCAAGTCCCGTGCGCAATCTATTGGATTGGTGCAAGCGCGACGCCGTTGTTAGGTCATTTGCCCCATGGTGTGATGTGCAGTTGACCTAGGAACTTCACAAAATGAATAGGTATATATGCCTAATGGGTGCCGGAGTTTTCCTAAGTCTTTTCTGCGGTTGGCAGTAAGCGGGCCGGCCGATGCCCCACGCCAATTTTTGGTGCTAGGATGTGAGCGGTCTTATGGGTTAGCCAGCCCAAAAGGTGGTCGTCTACTTTCGTATGGCAAATCTTTTGTTAAGGGAGAGGATATGGCAGTTACACTTATCAAGCCCCATGGATCAGATAAACTTCATCCCCTGTATGTAGCCGATAGTGCCAAACGGGCGCAATTGGCAAAAGAGGCGGAAAAGCTCCCCTCGATCATCGTGTGCTCACAGGCGGCGGCCAATGCGGTCATGCTCGGCTCGGGATATTTCAATCCCTTGAAAGGGTATATGGGATTGAAGGAAGCCCTGCAAGTGGCTGAGAAGATGAAGACCAAAGATGGGCTTTTCTGGCCTGTGCCGATCGTCAATGTGGTGAAGGATCCCAGCCCCATTAAAGGAGCGAAGCGGATCGCGCTGCGGGATCCGAATGTGGCCGGCAACCCGGTGCTGGCCATTCAAGATGTAGAGGCTATCGAGCAAGCGACGGATGAGCAAATGACCCAGATGGCCCAGCAAGTCTTCCGCACCACGGATCTGAAGCACCCCGGTGTGGCGAACTGGATGGACGCCGGGCGGTTCTTTGTTTCCGGGCCCATACAGGTCTTGAACTACTCCTATTTTGAGACGGAGTTCCCGGAGACCTTCCGCACCGCGATGCAGATTCGGGATCTGATCAAGAAGCACGGCTGGAAGACGGTTGTGGCTTTCCAGACGCGGAATCCGATGCATCGGGCGCATGAAGAGTTGGTGAAGATGGCCATGAAGGAGACGAAGGCGGATGGCGCCATCATCCACATGCTTCTGGGCCGATTGAAGAAAGGGGACATCCCCGCCAATGTCCGGGATGCGTGCATCCGCAAGATGGCCGAACTGTACTTCGAACCCAACACCGTCGAGATCACGGGGTACGGCTTCGATATGCTGTACGCCGGCCCGCGGGAGGCGCTGCTTCATGCCGTTTTCCGCCAGAACATGGGGGCGACTTACTTGATCACCGGTCGGGATCATGCCGGTGTTGGCGATTACTATGGCCCGTTCGATGCCCAGAAGATCTTCGATGAGATCCCTAAGGATGCCCTGAAGATCAAGATTTATCGGGGCGATAATACCGTTTGGTGCTATAAGTGCAACAAGATCGTCATGGTGCGGAATTGCCCGCACACCCCCGCGGATCATCTGAATCTCTCTGGAACCAAAGTGCGGGAAATGCTCTCCAAGGGTCAAGCTCCGCCGCCCGAATTCTCCCGCCCGGAAGTGGCGAAGATCCTCATGGAGTATTATCAGAAGGAAGTCGCAAATCAAAAGTAGGCGCGCAGGACGAGACGAATCTAAATTTGATCTTGCTCAAGAGAAGGAGGTGAGGCGCTCGGGGAAAAGTAGTTCAAACACATACGCACAACAAGAGGCTTTCTAGGGGTAATCAGTAAAGGAGGTAAAGGATGCCAAGTTATGTCATCGTAGAGAAGTGCGACGGCTGCAAAGGCCAGGATAAGACGGCGTGCATGTACATCTGCCCGAATGACCTCATGGTTCTGGATAAGCAGCGCATGAAGGCCTACAATCGCGATCCCAAGATGTGCTGGGAGTGCATGTGCTGCGTGAAGATCTGCCCGCAACAGGCGATGGCGGTGAGAGGCTATGCGGACTTCGTGCCGATGGGGGCACAGGCGACGCCGCTCAGGGGTTCCGAGGATATCATGTGGACGGTGAAGTTCCGGAATGGGACCCTCAAGCGATTCAAGTTCCCCATTCGCACCACCCCGGAAGGTAAGGCGGTGCCGGACGGCGGCTTCAAGACCGATCCCAAGGGGGATGATCTGAAGAGCCCGATCCTGATGGGTGAGCCCGAGTGCCTGCGGGTGCCCGCTCTGCCGACGCTCAAGAAGTAACATAGGAGGTGAATGCGATGACGCTAAAATCGAGTGATTTCCAAACCGTTGAAGTAACCACCGATCTGTTGATCATCGGCGGCGGCATGGCGGCCTGCGGCGCAGCCGTCGAGGCGGCCTACTGGGCCAAGAAGAATAACATGAAGGTGGCCGTGGTCGATAAGGCGGCCATGGACCGCAGCGGCGCCGTGGCCATGGGGCTTTCCGCTTTGAACCAGTATGTGGGGATGAAGGCCAAGGGCCGCAAGCCTGAGGACTATGTCGAGTATGTGCGGCAGGACCTCATGGGCGTGAGCCGCGAAGACCTCGTGTACGATATCGCCCGCCATGTGGATGGCACGGTCCATTTGTTCGAGAAGTGGGGTCTCCCTATCTGGAAGGACGCCGAGGGCAACTATGTATTCGAGGGTGCCTGGCAGCTCATGATCAACGGCGAGTCCTACAAGATCATCGTCTCCGAGGCCGCCAAGAATGCGATGGCTACGCTGGGCGCTAATGGCCAGATCTTCGAGCGGGTGTTCATCACCGAGCCGATCATGGATGGCGACCGGATCGCGGGTGCGGTTGGGTTCAGCGTCCGCGAGAACAAGTTCTATGTGTTCAAGGCGAAGGCGGTCGTGTGCGCGATGGGCGGTGCGGTGCACGTCTTCAAGCCGCGGAGCACGGGCGAGGGCTTCGGCCGATCGTGGTATCCTCCGTTCAACAGCGGCTCGAGCTGCTACTTCATGATGAAGGCCGGTGCCGAGCATACCTGCCAGGAAGTCCGTTTCATCCCGGTGCGGTTCAAGGATGCGTACGGCCCGGTCGGCGCATGGTTCCTGCTGTTCAAGTCCCGCGCCACCACCGCGTTGGGCGGCGAGTACATGGTGACCCGCAAGGAAGAGCTTCAGAAGTGGGCTCCTTATGGCTTGGTGAAACCGATTCCCGCCAACCTCCGCAACTGGCTCATGATGCTCGATCAAAAGGAAGGCAAGGGACCTGCCTACATGCGGACGGAGGAGGCCATCAAGGCGATCGTTGACTCCGAGCCGGATGAGAAGAAGCGGAAGAAGAGACTGAAAGAGGTCGAGTCCGAGGCATGGGAAGACTTCCTCGATATGACGATCTCGCAGGCCATCCTGTGGGCCGGCACGAACACCGCCCCTGAGGAGAAACCCTCCGAGATTCAAGCGTGCGAGCCGTATTTCATCGGTTCACACTCCGGCGCTTCCGGTGCATGGCTCTCGGGGCCTGAGGATCTGCAGACGGCCGAATCGAAGAAAGACTATTTCTGGGGCTATAACCGGATGTCCACGGTGAAGGGCCTGTTCGGCGCGGGCGATGCCTCCGGCGCTTCCAGCCACAAATTCTCCGATGGCTCCCATACCGAAGGCCGGATCGCCGCCAAGAGTGCGCTGGCCTTCATCAAGGATAACAATACCCAGCCCAAGGTCGATCCCGCGCAGGTCGAGGCGCTCCGGAAGAAGACCCTTGCCCCGTTGGATCAGTTCGCTCAGTACTGCGGGCTGACCACCGATCCGAACGTCAATGAGAACTACATCGTCCCTGAACAGTACATGTATCGGCTCCAGAAGATCATGGACGAGTACGCGGGCGGTGTAGTGACGATGTTCACCACGAACGAGCCGCTCATGAAGACGGGATTGGACCTCCTCCAGATGCTCAAGGAGGATTCCGCGAAACTCGCGGCTCGGGATCATCATGAGCTCATGCGGGCATGGGAGTGCATGCATCGCACGATGCAAGCTGAAACCCATATCCGGACGATGCTCCACCGGAAGGAAACGCGCTGGCCGGGGTATTACTTCCGAGCGGATGCGCCCAAGATGGACAATGCGAACTGGCTGAAGTTCGTCAATATCAAATTGACGAAGGACGGCAAGTTCGAGATTATCGAGCGGAAGATCCACAAGATTTGCTAGTTAGTGGGCGCGCATTGAGAAACCCCCGACAAACGTTGACCGAGTGA
Organism: Dehalococcoidia bacterium; assembly: GCA_034434815.1. GTDB lineage: Bacteria > Chloroflexota > Dehalococcoidia > SZUA-161 > SpSt-899 > DAOTYO01. The sequence goes on along the minus strand of DAOTYO010000010.1, from coordinate 1,209 downwards.
TAAATGGAAGAGACTCCAAGCACCGCCGGTGCTTGGAGTCTCTTCATGAGAAAATGGAAAACTTCGAGGCCTTCAAAGAGAAGATTCTCCGGGAGTATCCGAGGCTTTCCCCCGAGAGCACTTTCAGATTCGCCTGTCACAAGGAGGTGCCGTGCTTCGGGAAGTGCTGTGCGGATGTGAATATCTTCCTCACCCCCTATGATGTCCTCCGGATGAAAAGGGCTCTGGGCATTTTGTCCGGGGAGTTTTTGGATCGGTACACATCTACGCTCGTTATGGGCGAGAATCAAATTCCTCTCGTGATGCTCAAGATGCATGAAGAGGGGGATAGGAAATGCCCCTTTGTTTCGGAGGAAGGATGCACGATTTATGCGGATCGTCCATGGGCATGCCGGATGTATCCGTTGGGTCTGGCTTCTTCGAGAGGCTCATCGGGAAGCGGAGAGGAGTTTTGTTTCATTGTCGGTGAAGATTCCCTGTGCCAGGGATTCAAAGAAGACAAAGAGTGGACGGTGGCCGCTTGGCTGGAGGATCAAGACGTCCGAACGTACGATGCAAAATCGGAATCGTACATGCGCTTTACGCTTCACCCGCATTTTGTGGAGAAGAAAGCCCTGGATGGGCCCAAAGTCCAAATGCTGTACAAGGCCCTTTACGACCTTGACGGCTTCCGTGAAATGATTTTCGGCAGCACGTTTCTCGATCGTTTCGAGGTGCGTCAAGACCTTCGAGAAGCGTTGAAAACGGATGATGAGGACTTACTGGAATTCGCCATCAAATTCCTGCGATTTGCGCTCTTTCATGAAAATACCCTCGTCATCCGGGATGAGGAATTGGAGCGGCAGGCCAGAGCGATGGGTTACAGGGTGGAGTGAGGGGCTCGAAACAAGTCGAATGATTAACGAAAGCCCCCTGTGAGATGGAAAATATCGGGGGCGGCCGGAACTGAGAGCCTCACCCGCTGCGCTTTTTGGATGATTTGCGGTAAAATAGATCGGCGTTTTGTTGACCCGGCGAGTTCCGGGGCGAGAAACCTAGTAGTTCACTTCAGGGAGGAAACATGGGTTCGGAAAAGACTATTCTGGTCATTGGGGGGGGGATTAGCGGCATCACCGCAGCGATCGAAGCTGCGGAAGCCGGGTATGATGCCGTCATTGTCGAGCAAAACCCGTATTTGGGCGGAAGGGTGAGTCGGGCGCATCAATATTT
>DAOTYO010000009.1:0-20099 GCA_034434815.1 Dehalococcoidia bacterium | reverse complement strand
GAATTGGGCGGGGGGAATCGAAGGCGGGATGACCAACGGCCAACCGATCGTGGTGCAAGCGGCCCTGAAGCCCATCTCCACCATTGCCCATCCCCTCCCTTCGATCGATCTCAGGACCGGCGAGAAGGTTCTCGGCCACTTCGAGCGCGCCGATACTTGCGTTGTGCCCGCCGCGGGTGTGATCGGAGAGGCAATGCTGGCCCTCGTTCTGGCCGAAGCCGCCCTCGAGAAGTTCGGGGGGGACCACATCGAGGAAACCCTTCGGAACTTCCGCGCCTATACGGAGCGCATCCATGCCCGCTTTCACTAGAACCGGCATCGCCAACCTTCCGCTGCACGGCGGCAAAGCCCCCGCGTGGCTCTTCCAGCGGATGAGCAAGCTGGCGCGGGAGGTATGCATCGTGATCGTGGAGGAGTTCGGGCCGGAGGAGATGCTCCGCAGGCTTTCGGATCCTTACTGGTTTCAGGCCTTCGGGTGTGCTCTCGGATTCGATTGGCATTCCAGCGGTCTTACCACCACCACGTGCGGTGCCCTCAAGGAAGGCCTTCGGGGGATCGAGAACGATCTCGGGTTCTTTGTTGCCGGGGGCAAGGGCGGAACATCGCGGCAAACGCCGGCGGAGATCGAATCTTGCGGTCACCTCATCACGGCCGACCCGGCCGAGCTCGTTTACGCCAGTAGAATGGTGGCCAAGGTGGATACCGCCGCCCTTCAGGATGGTTATTCCCTTTATCATCATACGTTTGTCTTTACTCGGAACGGACACTGGGCTGTGATTCAGCAGGGCATGAACGAGACGACCCGCTATGCCCGACGGTACCACTGGCTGGGAGAGAAGGTTACGGACTTCGTTTGCGAGCCGCATGCCGCCATTTGCTCTGAAAAAACCGGCGCGTGCCTCAATTTGGTTGCCGAAGAAAGCGCTCCGGCCCGCAAGACCATCGCCGGCATTGCCGCTGAAGAGAAGCCCGAGAAGACTCTGACTGAGATTGCGCGCATCAAGTCACTGAATCTTCCGGCCCGCCACTACCTGAAAGTCGAAGATATTCATCCCGAGCGGCTCGGCAAGACCCTCCTTGCCGCCTATGAGCGGGCTCCCGGGGGTTTCGAAGAACTCCTGAGCTTGCCGGGCGTGGGACCCAAGACGATCCGGGCTCTCTCGCTCCTTTCGGAACTCGTGTACGGCGCCCCGCCGAGTTTCTCCGATCCGGCGCGGTTCAGCTTTGCCCACGGGGGGAAGGATGGCATTCCGTATCCCGTGGATCGGCGCACGTACGATCAGAGCATCGAACTCCTTCGCAAGGCGGTCGGCCGATCGCGAATCGAGGGAAGCGAGAAGCGTCGGGCGATCGCTCGCCTTGACGGTTGGCATTCGGGCCAGTAGAATGAGTCATTGGAACTTCGGTTTTCCCCTTTCGTGGTGGGTGTAGCCCAGCGGTTAAGGCGTCAGGTTGTGGCCCTGAAGATCGAGGGTTCGATTCCCTCCACCCACCCCATCTCCATGAAGCCCTTCTCTCACGGCATGTGCCGGTGATCTCCATCGGGCGGGAAGGCGCCGGGGCGCCGTTCTTCTTTGCCGGTTCCTCTGCAAGGACGCGCAAAGGTCATCACAAGCTCACCTCTGTGATCATGTGAACCCGGGGGATAGAAGGTACGGGTTTGAAGGGGGAAGGGCTGGGTGCACCGGCAACGTGAGATCGCAGCCCTCCGATGTTCTCGGAGGAAAAGAGGTCTTAACGGTCCGGGGGGAGGAAGCTCATCTCATTCGGCAACGGAATCCTCCGGCAACCGATAGGGCTTGCTCTCCGTCTGAGATTGCGTCGTTTTTCTTCGCTCCTCCCATTCCCGCTGTAATTCATCGATCCACTGACGTACCTCCGCCCACTCTAGGGATCGGCCGGCCTCGGCCTTCTCGGGCGGCCCCTGACCTTTGATCCTCCGACGGGTGCCCATATTTTCCCTCCGCGGAAGAAGTGTGGTCTTTGAATTTTACCCATAACGCCGCAAAAGTCAATCCCCCCAAGGTACCCCGGGGGTTTTTGGGGGCAGGCACCCGTTTGGACATGGGGGAGCGCCTTATTTTGGAATTGTCTACCTCAGTGTAGAATGAGGGATAGCCATCGGGAGGAGGGGGTTGAGCCATGAGGAAAAAGAGTCATCTCCGGATGCCAGCGCCGTTTCGGATCGCCGGGAGTTTGCTCCTTTGCCTTATGATTTTGGGGGGGATTGCGGGTTCTCCGCGAGGGGGTACTGCGGAGGCGGATGCTGCGGGAGTGATCGTCTGGCTTTCCGATCAGGACGCCAATACCATCCTCGAAGCCCTTCCGCTTACGCGAGATGGGTCCATTCAGTCGCCCCTTTTGGTCTATGATGCCTCAGCGGAACAAGAGATCGTCAATTTCATCTCCCGGCTCGATCCGTCGGCCGCCGAAGTGCGGGTGGTGGAGACGGCGGCCGGGAACGTGCCGGCGGCCTTTCTGGGGCTGATCGTTGCCCAGACGGGTGTAAGCACCGTTCGGACCCAACCGATTGACGAATATGCGATTCAATGTTGGGAGGGGAAACGGGGTGCCCCGCGATATGTGGTCGTAGCCGATCAAGAAAGCTTCATGCCCTATGCCGCGGTGTGGGCTCATCGGCAGGGGGGTGCCTTCTTCAATAGCCTTGCCGAAGCGGAACGGCTCGTTACGGCCGATGCCGATGTTGCCGCCATCGTGTATTTCGGAACGAACAGCGTCACAACGGCCGGCCTCGAAGCACTTGCCGCCGCCGGCGGGAAGTCCATGCAGCGGGTAGCGTCCCTCGAAGAAGCGGTCGTATCACTCACGCCGGCTCACCTTGCGGGCACTCAAAATGTGCTGACCCTGATTCACAGTGGCGATACGAGTGCACTTTCTGCCTCTCAACAGTACTGGAAGATCGCCCCGATCTATGCTGCGCTGCGCAATGCTATGCTCCTCACGGTGAGCGGTGCCTCCGCGGCGGATGTTGATGCCGGCCTCGATCAAAAGCTGAATGCTCTCATCGTTCCCAACAACGGGGGTCGGGAGCCGGGTCATTTGGTGGTTATCGGCCATTGGGCGGTGTTCCCGTATCGGTTCGCGGACCCGCGCTTCCCCTACATGCTCTCCGCCGATGCCCGCTATGCCGATCGGGATAACGATGGGGATTATGTCCCGGATATCCCCTTCGGGAGGATCACTGCCTACGATATCGGCAATGCCGTCCTTCTGATGAATGCGGGTTTCCTCTTCGATTCCGGGGCCATGCGGCGGGCCGAACGGGCCGTTCTGGCCAGCGATTGGCTGGTCGACCGGGAGACCGAAACGATCTCCGCCTTGGAAACGATGTACGGTGCCGCGAACGTCTACGCGCGGGGGGATATCGAATTCAGCAATTCATTGACCAACAATCCGCCTCTGACCGAAGTGCTCACCGAAGCGAAGGCCGCCGAAGTGGTGATCCTGACGGGGCACGGCAATCCGAATTATCTGGCCGCTACCAATCCGGCAACGCGGGGGCAGGACATCAAGTACCGGAGGTTCTATCCCCCGAGCCTGTGGTGGTTCAACGGATGTGATACCGGATCGTACTATCCCTATGGCACTTCGCTCGTCTCGGGAGCGCTCGCCTCCGGAGCGGTGAACATTCTGGCCGCCGTGGATACGGTGGCGACCCATTCATCGGCCTTGAAATGGTACCCGGGATATCTGGCGGCCGGCAATGACATCGGCACCATGCTCCAACTGGGGTACAAGAGCTGCGAAACCTACTACGGGGCGAAGCTGAATGTGAACAAACTCCCTCAGATCTATTTGATCGGTGATCCTCTGGTGAATTATCCCCCTGAAGCGGCGGCTTTGCCGCCGAATGAACCGCCGTCCGCCCCCGCAGCGCCGACCGGCGCCACAGAGGGCATCGTGGGCGAGGAATATTCTTATGTTACCGGGACCACCGATCCCGAAGGCGGTTCTCTTGTGTACACGTTCGATTGGGGTGATGGGGAAACGACCGTGATCGGGCCGGTGCCATCGGGGGCGCCCGTTAGCGCTGCTCACGTATGGACGATGGCCGGCACCTATCCGGTGAAGGCCCTGACCACGGATGACCGGGGGGCTTCCTCTGAATGGTCTCCGGCCTTGCCCGTGAGCATTAGTCCTCCACCACCGCAGACGCCGTGGAAGGATAACGAGAACGGCGCTGTGTTTGCGGATCGGCCGTGGGACTATACCCTGGGATATGAATTCAGTCCGCAGGTGAACGGAGCGATCACAGGGCTGGGCGGGAATTTCAACGGAAGCAAGACCGTGAGTCTCTGGAATGCTGCGGGAGAGCTTATGGCTTCGGTGGTTATCTCATCGGCCAACGAGTGGAACTATGTGAATCTGCCGGTGCCCGTGGAGGTAAGGGCAGGCGAGGATTACAAAGTGACCGTTTACACGGCGGGATCGGGGGCGGCGTACGTCAAGTCTATCGAGCCGCTCCCCCGTACGTACGGGAAGATTACGATCAAGTCGAGTTGCTATCGGGCGGGAGATGGCTTTCCGACCCTGAGGAGCGCGGATTATATGTTCGGGGAGGTGGATATCGTGTTTGTGCCGGGCGGATAGGGGTGGGATTCCTTTTCGCCCGAGATCGAGTGTTGGGGGGGTATTGGGGGTGGGTGCGCCGCGCACCCACCCCCAATTCAGTAATAGCCTTGTCTCCCATCTTCCTTCTGTGTTAGACTGCGTTAGAATATCGCCCGCACACACGATGAGGGAGCGTTCTCCAGAGCGCGCGTGATCAAGTATTAAAGAGAGTGAGGGTACTTCGTAAGCGATGAAAGGCCGAGTCTTTTCGGGTGCCCGACCCACCGGGCGGCAGCATATCGGGAATTATTTGGGTGCCATTCAGAATTATGTCGATCTGCAGAAGGAGTACGAATGCATCTACTGCATCGTGGATATCCATGCCCTGACGACCATGGAAGACTTCCGCAACATGCAGGCGAACATCCGCGAGATGATGCTCGATTGGCTGGCGGCGGGGCTCGATCCCGAGAAGAGCATCCTCTTTGTTCAATCGCACGTGCCGCAGGTGATGGAGCTTCATACCCTCCTCAGCATGATCACCCCCCTCGGCTGGCTCCTGCGGGTCCCCACGTTCAAGGAAAAGGCCCGGATGCAGCCCCAGAATGTGAATTACGGACTTGTGGGGTATCCGGTCCTCATGACCGCCGATATCATTCTGTACAAGGCCACCATTGTTCCTGTGGGGGAGGATCAATTGCCGCATCTGGAGCTTTGCCGGGAGATCGTGCGGCGTTTCAACAGCCTTGTGGCCCCCGTCTTCCCCGAGCCGCAGGCGAAGCTCACTCACGCCCCCATGATCGTAGGACTTGATGGGGTCAATAAGATGAGCAAGAGCTTGAACAACCATATCGAGTTGGCCGCCACGCCGGAGGAGACCCGCAAGCGGATCATGGCGGCCTTCACCGATCCGCAACGCAAGACCCGCTCGGATCCGGGCCGGCCCGAGGTTTGCAACATCTACACGCTTCATCGTCTCTACGAATCGGCCAGATTGGGGGAGATCGCGGAATCCTGCCGGACCGCCAAAATTGGATGTGTGGAGTGCAAGAAACTCCTCGCGGATGAGATCAATGCCGCCCTCGAACCCTTCCGCTCCCGGCGGGCGGAGATTGCACAGCGTTCCGGGTATGTGGAAGAGATCTTCATCGAAGGCGCCCGAAGAGCCCGTGTCATCGCCGAAGAGACCATCCGGGAAGTCAAAGAGAAGATGCATCTCGTATGAGTCCTATCCCGGATTTCCCTCTATCCCGCACCGGAAGTGAAGCGGTGGCCGTAGCGGTCCGCGCCGCCGAAGAGGCCGGGGCCATTCTCCTCGACCTTTTCCACGAGGAAAAAGAGGTGACCACCAAAGGGCGCCGCAATTTGGTCACCCGGGCCGATCTTCGATCCGAGCAATGCATCCTCGATCTCATTCAACGCGAATACCCTTCCCACGGCATCCTGAGTGAGGAGTCCGGCCCACGGGAAAGCCGGAGTGAATACCGGTGGATCATCGACCCCCTCGATGGCACCACCAATTATGCCTTCGGTATTCCTTTCTTCACGGTCTCGATCGCGCTCGTGCAGGGGGATGAACTTCTGGTGGGCGTCATTCATGATCCCATCCGGGGCGAGACCTTTCGGGCCGAAAGGGGGAGGGGGGCTTTCCTCAATGATCGAAAGATCTCGGTTGCCAAGGGGCGGGAATTGGATATGGCCATCATCGGGTTCGATCTAGGGTACGATGATGCTCGGACCCGGGAAATGCTCTCGCTGGCCCGCGATCTCTGGTCCGCCGGCGTGACTTTCCGCCTGACCGGTTCCGCGGCACTGGGGATGACGTATGTGGCCTGCGGGCGGATGGATATCTATTTTCATCGGCGGATCTACCCCTGGGATATCGCCGCCGCGATGCTCCTTGTCCGGGAGGCGGGCGGGGTGGTGACCGATTGGCAAGGGGTTCCGGCGACCGTGTGGAATCCCGGCGTCATCGCCTGCGGCGATGAAAGGAGATTTCAGGATTTGATCCTTGCTCTCAGGGAGCCCTTTCAATAAGAAACGACCGGCGGAGAGATTCCGGCCAGATACCCCCTAACTCCCTTTTGTCCGGTGGTCGTTTCGCTCAACGGAAAGAGGGGATCGGAAAGAAGCTCGAAGTTCCCGGGAGGTAGCCCTCAAGCCTTCGGGCCCGTGGGCAAGGGACCGAAGGCCTTCCCCACCCACTCATCGGCGGTGGCCCTGTATTCCTCGATCGTTCCTTTGATATCTTTGTACGCATCGAGCGCAGAGCGTGTCGGGGGATAGCAAGTCCGTTTGGCAAGCTCCCAGACCTCGGCATCGCTCATGCAGATCAATCGGAGCTTGGCCTGTGCCCGAAGACGCGCCGCCCGTTCCGGCTCTCCGTTGGCTTCGACAATCGCCGCCCGCAGACAATCCACGATGTGTTGCTCGACAAATCTCGCTCTGTTCACCCCGGCCATATCCGCTTTCCTCGGAGGTTTTCACTCCATTATAGGGGGCAAAGGTAAAAATTCCGGTGAAAGAAAGGTAAAGTGCCGCTGATCTTCCGTCTGAATGTCCCCTCTCGAGGCTCTGCTTGCCCGACGTTGTCCCCCGATCACGATGTTCTGCCCGATCGGAACACTGCGCCACACATTCTTTACCTTCTATTGACCGATCTTTAACCGTTTGACGCAAAACGCTGTGATAGAATAAGCGTGCTCAGAATCGGCTTTGGGGCGTACTTTGCGTTCAGTGGGGGAGCAACGGTTTATGGGATTGCGGGAAGGGTGGGCTTGAATTCAATTCAAACCGTTTTCCCGATGAACCCCACGGGGGGCTTTCCATATAGAGAAGGGGGAAGTGACCATGAAAATCGGAGCATCCCGGGAATTAAGGTTCGGAGCGGGTATTCTGGGTTTGGTGTTTTTGCTTGGGGCGTTGGGGATTCTGGGCCCGGCATGGGCTGCCGCCGATGAGCCTTCTTCGGTGACGATAGACGGGCAGTGGACGAATCCGGTCGGATCGAACGGGACTCCAACATGCCTTGTATCCGTTGCTTCCGGAGATGAGGAGCAAGTTCGGTACGGCGATGATACGTGGCCTTCCGATGGCAATTGCCCCGAGGATGTAGAGCTCCAAAGTGGGCTGGGGTTCACCGGTGCGGGGGTGATCCCCTTCCAAAGCGAAACGCCCTTTGCTCTGGGGGAGTTCAGCCATTACAATCGGTCCATCCAGGCGGATAGCACCCTCCAGGGTGTGGATCTGGCCATTACTCTGGGGTTGGGTGGGGATTCGGTTACCCTGTACTACACGTTCGGTCTGAATGAGACCGATAATGTCCAGTGCTTGCCCCAAGGGGCGAGCCCCTGCGCGGATGTTGCTGATATCGTCACTACCACGCCGGATCAAACGTTCGTGATCGGCAATATGGAATATACCCTCGAGATTCTCGGGTTCGGCGATCCGGCCGATCCCAATTCCATTACCAATCAGATCACCACGGACGAGAATGCGGTCACGATGGTTTCTCTGGTGGGCCGATTTGTGCCCGTGGGTCTCGTCTCCATCGCGGATCCTTCCCCGCCGATTCCCGGTGCCCCCGCTCTGATTCTGATGGGCTTGGGGATCGTGGCGCTCGGAGGGGCTCTCTGGTATGGAAGGCGAGGCGCCTTCCCCGCCGAACCTTAGACGGTAAGCGGCGCCCGGTCGACCGCGGAGAGCCGGCTCCCCTTTAGGGGCCGGCTCTCCTTTTTGGCCTTCGGCGGCGCGTTTCAAAGGATTGCCCGGTTTTGCAGCCTTCACACTCGGGTGAATGACCGTGATCGCCTCGGTCCGGGCCTTGCCACGGGATTCCCCCACACCCCATGAGCGATCCGGCTTCTTCGCTCCCACCCGCCCGCCCAAAGGGTTTCTTGGGGGGCACCCCCAAACCCCCCCGGCTAAGGAGGCGTCCGGGCATGCGCTTCTTCGATCGCTCCTTTTGGCCGGGAAGGGTCTGTTGCCAACCGGTTCGGCAAGACGGTAGAATCAGAACAAAGTTGCTCCGGACACGGAGCTACTCAGGAACGGTTATGTACGTTTTGGGCACGGCCGGGCATGTGGACCACGGTAAATCCACGTTGGTGAAAGCGCTCACCGGCATCGATCCGGATCGTCTTGCCGAGGAGAAGGAGCGCGGCCTCACCATTGATCTGGGATTTGCTTGGCTCAAGCTCCCCGACGGCAAGGAAGTGAGCATCGTGGATGTGCCCGGCCACGAGCGGTTCATCAAGAACATGCTCGCCGGGGTGGGGGGGATTGATCTCGCGCTTTTGATCGTTGCGGCCGATGAAGGGGTGATGCCCCAGACGCGGGAGCATCTGGCCATTCTCGATCTCCTCGGCATCAGCCGGGCCATCGTGGTCATCACCAAGAAAGACCTCGCCGATGAAGAGATGCTGGAGATCGTCAAACTGGATATCGAAGAGGTTCTCAAGGGGACGGCCCTCGAAGGTGCTCCGATGGTGATGACTTCGGCGGTGACGGGGGAAGGTCTGGCCGATCTCGTGGCCGCCATCGAAAGGTTGCTTCAGTCAACACCACCGCGCCGGGATATCGGCAAGCCGAGGCTCCCCGTTGATCGAGTGTTTACCATGAAGGGCTTCGGCACGGTGGTCACGGGGACCCTCATTGACGGCCGCCTTTCCCTCGGCCAGCAAGTGGAGATTCTTCCGGGAGGCCAGCGCACGACGATTCGCGGGCTCCAGAGCCACAAGAAGAAGATCGAGACGGCCCTTCCGGGAACGCGGGTGGCGGCGAATCTTGCCGGCATTGCCGTGGAGGAGATTCAGCGCGGCATGGTTCTGACGACCCCCGGATGGCTTCTTCCCACCCGGTTCCTCGATGCCCGGCTCCGGGCCGTGGCCGATCTTACCCACCCGATCACCCACAACAAGATGATCTCGTTTCACGCCGGAACCGCCGAGGTCTCCGGCAAACTCCGGCTGTTGGATCGGGACAAGCTCGGCGCCGGAGAGAGCGGCTGGGCACAAATTCTCCTCGGGCATCCGGTGGCTGTGGCGAGGGGGGATCTCTTCATCATCCGCTCGGCCGCGGGCACGCTCGGCGGCGGGATGATCGTTGATACCCATCCCCGACGGCATCGCCGCTTTCAGACGAGCGTCATCGAGGCGCTCGAGGCCCGGGAGAAAGGCTCTCCGGAGGATATGGTGCTCACCGCCCTCGGCTCGCAGGGCTTCATCGAGATGGGGGCCTTTCTGGCCCGGTGCAATCTCTCGGAAGAAGAAGCTACCCGGGCGTTGCGCTCGCTCCTTGCGGAGGGGCGCGTGATCTTGCTGGGTGAAGAGGGGCCCCGGGCGCTCCTTATCAGCCGGAACGAGTGGGATCGGGTGATCGCCGAGTCCCGCCGGGCCACCGAGTCCTATCATGCCCAGTTTCCCCTCCGCATGGGAATTCCGAAGGAAGAGCTCCGCAGCCGACTCAAGATCGGCCCCGCCCATTTCAATGCCGTTCTGGAACGGCTGGTCGCCGAGGGCGTTCTGGTGGAAGAGAAGGCGTTCCTCCGGACCCCTTCGCACACGATCCGGCTGACCCCCAAACAACGGGCGGAGGCCGATGCATTCTTAGAGGCGCTTGCCCGAAACCCCTATTCCCCCGTTGTGGAATCCTTGCCGGAGCCGGAACTCCTGAATATGCTGCTCGAAACCCGTCAGGCGGTTAAAGTGGCCGAGAACGTGATCTTTGCCGCGGCGGCGTATGATGAGATGGTCGGGGGCGTTGTGGAACGCCTGCGCACCGGCGGCAAGATCACCGTTGCCGAGGTGCGCGATATGTTTCAGACGAGCCGCAAGTTTGCTCTGGCTCTGATGGAGCATCTGGATGAGATGAAGATCACCCGGAGGGTCGGGGATGAGCGGGTGCTCCGCTGATGGCACGGGCGATCGTGTCGGAAAGAATTCATCGCGATTGAGGTTATGAAATGGAGAATTCGGAATACAGGTTGGATGAGCTCGATCAGCGAATCCTGCACGAGATGGAAGGGGACGGCCGGCAATCGGTCTCGGATCTGGCGAGGAAGCTCGGCACGAGCCGCGCCTATGCCAGCCGGCGGCTTCAGAGGCTTCTCGATCGGAAGATCACCCGCATCGCCGCCTTCACCAATCCCTACGTCTTGGGCTATCGGGTCTTTGCCATCATGGGCATCCGGGTGCTGCCGAGCGCCATCCACTCGGTGGCGGATCAACTGGGCACGATGCCGAATGTGCATCTGGTGATCACCGCCGCCGGCCGCAACGATATCCTTATCTGGACTATGTTCCAGACCCAATCGGAGCTCTCCCATTTCCTAGGGCGCGGCATCGGCGCCGTCCCCAGCATCACCTCCGTGGAGACGATGATCGTTCTGGAGATCCGCAAGATCTCCTTTTCCTCCTTGGGGGCTCTCAATGCCGCGAAAGAGCCTCCCGCCCCCGCCCCCATCCCCATGGCGCACGGCATCCCCGAGATTGACGAGGTGGATTTGATGATCCTCAGGGAAATGGAACGCGATGGCCGGCAATCGGTCTCGGATCTGGCCAAGAAGATCGGGGCCAGCCGTGCCTATACCGCGAACAAACTGCAGCGGCTTCTGGAGCAGCAGTGCACCCGCATCATGGCCTTCACCAATCCCCTCTATCTGGGTTACCGGATGTTTGCCATGATCGGGATCAAGGTCGCCCCGGGCCAGATCGATGTGGCCAGCGAAAAGCTGAGCGCGCTTTCGGAAGTCCAGACCGTGGTTCGAGTCACCGGCCGATACGATCTGATCGTCTCCACCATGTTCCGAACCCCGCCCGATCTTTCGAATTTCCTTGTGAAGGAGATCGGCAGCATCCCCGGCATTGTATCGCTCGAAACGAACATCGGGCTGGGACTTCGGAAGATCTCCCTGCACTATCTGGCCTCATCCTACACCGGAGAGGTGAAGGCGCGCGCCAGATGATGGCGCTTGCCCAAATCGGTTCTAAGGCGTATAATGCAAAACACAAATTCTTGATCGCATTCCTCGTTGAGTCCCACGGTACGGATCCCGGGGATTTTCGGTTTATCCAAGAGTAAGAAACCAGCGCGGTTCCGGATTGAAGCGGGCGCGGTCTTTTGCCCTGCCGCACGAGAGCTTCTGCCGGGGGGAAATCACCTTGAGCCTTCTCTACCATCGAAAGGGGGCGTGAAGTGAAGTCCCGCGAGAAAACCAAGGAACAGCTCCTCGAAGATCTAGCTTCGCTGCGCCGGAAGCTTACTGCCGTCCGAAAGGCGGAAGCGGTCTCCCGCCGGAGGGAAGAGGCCCTCCGGGCGGAAAACGAAAGGCTCACCGGCTTCATGCGCTCCGCTACCGAGGCCCTCGTCATCCTCGATGAGGAGTTGAACATTCTCGATTTCAATGAGATCGCCCTCGGCTATCTCCCGCCCGGCACCCCGAGGGAGGAGGTCATCGGGAAGAATGTCCTCGATTTCGTCCCGTATCTTCGGGATACCCCCCGCTACGAGCGTTACCGCGGGATCATCCGGAACGGCGGGGTATATCAGGAGGATGTGGTCCTTTTCCCCGGTCCCGAGCAGCGATACCTCAGCATCCGCGCTTTCAGGGCGGGGAAGGGGCTGGGTATCGTCGCCACCGACGTCACCGAACGCAAGCGCGCCGAAGAGGCGCTCAGGGAATCGGAGGAGAAGTACCATCGTCTGGCCGAGATTGCCGAGGAAGGAATCGCCATTCACGATCAGGGGGTGATCATCGAGGCCAATGAAGCGCTGGCCCGGATGTTCGGGTACGAGCTTTCCGAAATGATCGGCACGTATGCGGCCAGATATGCCACCCCCGAGACTTGGGAGCTCATCCTGAAGAAAATCGCCGCCGGATACACCGAACCCTACGAGGGCCGGGGGGTCAAGAAGGACGGCTCCACGTTCTGGGTGGAGCTCCGGGGTAAGCCGGTGCTTTACAAGGGCAAGCCGGTGCGCGTTACAGTATTCCGGGATATCACCGAGCGCAAGCGCGCCGAGGAGAAGATCACCCGCCTGAACTCGGCGCTGTGGGCGATCCGGAATGTCAATCAGCTCCTCGCCCGGGAGAAGGACCGGGATGCGCTGATCCGCGGCGTGTGCGCCAAACTCGTTGAATCCGGACGCTATCGGGGCGCGTGGATCGTTCTCATGGATGAAGCCGGCGCCCTCCTCGGGGCGGCCGAGGCGGGATACCCGGGGGGATTCCGTGAATTCCTCGAATCCTTCGGCGGCCGGGTGCCCCCATGCGTCACGGCGGTGCGGCATCGGGAAGGGGTCCTGACCGTTTCGCATCGTCACGAGATATGCCGGCTTTGCCCGGGCGTCTCGAGGTGGGGGGAGTTCGAGGCGAGTTGTGTGCGGCTCGAAGGGGCGGGCCGGGTGTACGGTGCTCTCTGTGTTTATTCCCCACCCGGCATGATATTGGATGAGGAGGAGCAATCGTTGCTCTCGGAGCTTGCCGGCGATGTGGCGTTGGGGCTTCATACGATCGCCGTTGAAGAGGAGAAGGGCCGGGCTGTGAGGGCCATGCAACTTGCCGATGAACGCCTTCATGCGGTGATCGAGGCGGCGCCGGCCATCCTGTGGGCCCTCGATCCCGATGGGACCATCACGTTTTCGGAGGGCCGGGCGCTCGAGGCTTTGGGGCTCAAAGGCGGGGAGCTCGTCGGCCGCTCGGTATTCGAGGTGTACAAGAATGCCCCCGAGGCGATGCATTTCCTCCGCCGGGCGCTGAAGGGCGAGGAGTTCACGGCCGAGACGGTGGTGGGAGACCGGGTGTGGAGCAACCGATACGTCCCCCGTCGCGATGGTGAAGGGAACATCACCGGGGTGATCGGCGTTTCTGTGGATATCACCGAGCGAAGGCGCGCCGAAGAAGCGGTGCGGGAGAGCGAGGCGCGCTTCCGGGCCCTCGTCGAGAACAGCGCCGACGGCCTCGCCGTGATCCGCCCCGATGGCACCATCGCGTATCTCGGCCCATCCAACGATCGCATCCTCGGCTATGGGCCGGGGGAGAACGCCCCCGCCCGGACCATTTTCGATTATATTCACCCCGATGATCACCCCCGCCTCCGGGATACCTTCGCCCGGGTGTTGGCGGAGCCCGGAAGTGTCATCGTCAGCGATTACCGGTGCCTTCATAAAGACGGAACGTGGAGAACGATCGAGACCACTTCTCAGAACATGAGCCATATCCCCTCCGTCGGGGGGGTGGTGGTGAACTTCCGGGATATCACCGAACGCCGGCGGGCGGAGGAGGCCCTGCGGCAGCGGGAAGAGCAGCTCAGGATGATCTTCGAGAATGTCAACGATGTCATCATCCGGGTGGACGAGAGGGGGGTGGTCACCGATTGCAACCGGCGGCTCAAGGACGTCTTCGGCTATGAGCCGGAAGAGGTCATCGGGAAGAGATTCAACGACTTCCCGTTTGTCGATCCCTCGTTCATGGCCAATCTCATCGAGGAGTTCAGCAAGGCGATCGCAACGCGTCGGACCGTGTTGCTCACCTTCGAGGCTAGGCGGAAGGACGGGCGCCCGATCTTCTTGGAGGCGAGCACCTCTCGCATCAGTGCCCCGGGTGGGGGGGAGGGTGCCCTCACCCTCATCCGCGATACCACGGAGCGCCGGCGCGCCGAGGAGCGGGAGCGGGAAGCCGAAAAGCTCAGGGAATTGGACCGCATGCGGACCGAGCTTCTGGCGAACGTCTCGCACGAGCTCCGCACGCCGCTCACCACGATCAAGGGGTATGCGAGCATGCTCGCCGATTATATCGAGAATCTGAAGCCCGAGGAGAGACGGGAGTATCTTGCAACGATCGAGAGATCCGCCGACCGGCTGAACGAACTTGTGGAAAGCCTTCTCGATATGTCCCGCCTCGAATCGGGGATGCTCCGGATGAATCGCAAGCCGAACGATATCGGTCCGGTGCTCCGGCAAGCGGTGGAGGAGGTGCGGGTCCGTTCTCCCAAGCATATGTTCGTGTTGAGCATTCCTTCCGATCTACCGATCGTAAGCTTCGATGCCCGGCGCATCCGGCAGGTGGTCGATAATCTCCTCGACAATGCCGTAAAGTACTCGCGCGAGGGCACCACCGTGACGGTGGGGGTCAGCCGTTCGGATTCGGAACTGAGCGTTCTTGTGAGCGATCAGGGCATAGGGATTCCGGCCCACGAGCTCGAACGGGTCTTCGACCGCATGTACCGGATCAAAACCCCTCAGACCGCGCGCACGAGCGGCATGGGGCTGGGCTTGGCTATTGCCAAAGGGATCGTCGAGGCGCATGGGGGGCGGATCTGGATGGAAAGCACCGAGGGCAGGGGCAGCACCTGTTTCTTCACCCTCCCGCTCGGGACGGAGGAGGCGGACCATGGGAAAGGAAACGGACCGGAAGACGATCCTCATCATTGAGGACGAGCCCTCGATCATGACGTTTGCCTCGAAGCTATTGGAGATCATGGGGCACCGGGTTCTGCGGGCGGAGGAGGGGGAGGAGGGGTTGCGGATGCTCAAAGAAAGCCGGGTGGATCTCGTGTTGCTCGATCTCATGATCCCCGGCCTTGACGGGTGGGCGGTTCTCGAGCGGATGAAGGCCGATCCGCGCCTTGCGATGGTGCCGGTGATCGTGTTCACCGCCTTCGCCGAGCAGAGCAAGGTGGATGCGGCCAAGGAACTGGGTGTGGCCGAGTACCTCATCAAACCTTTGAGCGCGGCCAAGCTCCGGGAGACAGTGGAATCGGTGCTGGCCCGGAGCGGCGGATGAGCATTTCTGAATGATGCTCCCGCCCGCCCGCCCAAAGAGTGTTTTGGAGGCACCCCCAAAACCCCCGGCTTGAGAGGCGGCCGGGCATGCGCTTCTTCAATCGGTGTTTTCGGGCTCTTCGTAGCTCCAGAAGAAGCGCTCCCGGAATCGCTCCATGATTGCGATCACCCGATCCCCCAGAATCCCTAAGAAGAACACGTTGGCCGCCGAGTGGGAAAGCGTCCAGAAGGCGGCGGTGTAGAGGGCATACTTCCACGTATCGAAGGTGTGGGGATAGAGCGTCGTGGCCCAGTACCACGTGTCGATGATGAACGCATACAGCGGGCCCACGAGGACCCCGTAAGCCATCAGAAGGATTTTCCGCTCCCGCCGCGAGGGCATCCGCACCTTTCCGAGGAAGCCGGCGATCGACCCCATGAGTCCCCACGTGAAGAGCTGATAGGCGGACCACGGCCCGTGCCCGAGGAACATATTGGAGATGAGCACGGTGAGCGCCCCGACCATCATCCCGGCCATGGGTCCGAACACGTATCCCGAAACGATGATGAAGAATGAGGATGGTTGGAAGTTCATGAGGGCGGCGAAGGGGATTCGGGCCAGACCGGATACGGTCCCCAGCATGGCGATCACCGCGATCTGCTTGGCGCTGGTGGCGAAGCCCTCGAACTCGGCGAAGATGGCGAGCCCGATGAGAACGGCGAAGACGAAGGAGATCATTGCCCACGCACTGAAGCCGCCGTTGGGATCGAGGGGGGAGCCTTCAAAATAGAACGGCGCAAGATAGGTGAGAATCCCCAGAATCAAGATCAGGGCCATGTACGGATAACTGCTCCGGAGGAAGACCTTTCGGAGACGGGCGGTCGGGGGGGTATGGGGGGAAGCGATCCCTCTCACGGCAGCGCCTCCATGAGCTCGCCGGGGGTGAGGATATCCTGCGGGAAGCCGTGTCGCTCGAAGGCGCGCACGAGCCGGTTGATCTGCGGGGAGAAGAGAAGGGCCCTCGAAAGCACTTCCCGCCTTGGGCCGTCCGCCACGATTCGGCCTTCGCTCATGAGCACCACGCGATCCGCATGGCGGGCCGCCGTTTCCACGTCATGCGTGACCAGAATCACGGTGTTGCCCCGCCGCCGGTATGCCTCGAGGTGATTCAGAAGATCGCGTTTAAGTCCGTAGTCCATTCCCCGGGTCGGCTCGTCGAGCACGAGCACCTTCGGTTCGCAGGCCAGAACCGATGCGAGCGCCACCCGTTGCCTCTGGCCGCCGCTCAGATACCGGGGATAGCGCCGCCGGTATTCCGTCAATCGGAAGGTCTCGAGCATCTCTTCCACTTTCCGGTGGATCGCCTCCCGCGGGAAGGCGAGGTTCTTGAGGACGAGGGCGATCTCCTCTTCCACCGTATCGGCGAAGAGATGATCGTTCGGGTTTTGGAAGACGAATCCCACCGTTCGGGCAAGCTCCGCCGCCGTGGCCTTCGAGGTATCCCGACCCCGGATCCGGACCGACCCCCGGGTCGGCTTGAGGAGTCCGTTGAAATGCTTTACGAGGGTGCTTTTGCCGGAGCCGTTCCGGCCCATGATGGTCACGAACTCCCCTTCGGCGAAGGTTATGCTCACATCCCTCAGGGCGGTAGTGCCGGAGGGATAAACGAACCACAGCTTCGCCGTCTCGATGACGGGAGCTCCGACGGCGCCGGAGGGGGGGCTTTGGGGGGGCGCCGGCCGGCAACCGTTCTTGAGGTATGAAAGCACCAGAGCCCGGCCTTCTTTGACGGTGAGGGGGATTTTCCCGCAGGTTGCGCCCTTGGCAATGAGCCTTCGGGCTAGATCGGTCACGGGAGGGATGCCCACGCCGATCCGTTCGGGCACATCGCCGCCGAGGATTTCTCCGGGGATGCCGTCGGCCACGATTTCCCCTTGATCCATCAGGATTACCCGGTCCATCAGATGCGCCACCCGCTCCATCCGGTGCTCCACGAGCACCACGGTGAGTCCGAGCTCATCGTTCAGCCGCTGAACGATGGAGAGCACCTCCTCCGCCCCTTTGGGGTCGAGCTCGGAGGTGGGCTCATCCAGAATGAGGACCGCCGGATGCAGGGCGAGCACTGCCGCCACGGCCACCTTTTGCTTTTCCCCGCCGGAAAGCTCGGCCAGAGGGCGGTGGCGTAGATGGGCGATGCCCACCGTATCGAGGGCCTCTTCGAGCCGTTTGCGGATGCGTTCCACCGGCATGCCGAGATTCTCCATGCCGAAGGCGATCTCCTGTTCCACCGAAAGGGTGACGAGCTGATTCTCCGGGTCCTGAAAGACCATCCCCACGCGAGCGGCCAGTTCCTTTGGAGAGTGCCTCAGCACATCGAGCCCGTCCACGAACACGCCGCCGGAAACCTTCCCCCCGTAGAAATGGGGAATGAGTCCGTTCATGCACCGGCACAGGCTCGATTTGCCCCCTCCGGAAGGGCCGCTTACGAGCACGAACTCGCCGGCTTCGATGCGGAGGTTGATGCGTTTGAGCGCCGGCATGGGATCGGCGCCGTAATGGAAGGTGAAATCACGGAACTCAATCAAGGTCCCATCTCCTTTTGAGCGCGCCCAGCAAGACCAAAGTTCCCGAAAGGAGCGGAAGCGCGGCCAGAAGCGCGATCTCAGTTCCGTTCCGCGGACCGAGGGGGTCCAGCGTTTCGTAATACCGGAAGCCCCCATAGTGAAGCACGAAGGCGGTAAGGATGCCCCAGAGGAGCGGGGAGACGGCAAGGGTGATGGTGAGCCAATCGAATCGAGTGACGGGCAGCCGCTTGAGGAAGGTGCGGTTGGTGCCCTGCCCGAAGGCCCTCGACTCCATGGCCTCCGCCGTTTGCACGGTGCGGTCGAGCGCGTTGGCCAGCAGCGGAACGATGAGCGCCGCACGCTTGCGGGTTCGATGGAACAGATTTCCCCGATCCAACTCCTGCCCCCGGGCCCGCTGTGCATCCCCGAGGCGCAGGAGATCTTCGAACAGGAGCGGTGCAAAGCGCGTGCCCATCGAGGTGACCAGTACGGATTTATACGGAAGCTTGAGCTGGATGAACGCTCGGAGCTGATCATCGGGATGGATGGTGAAGTTGAAGATGGCGAATGCCGAGATCACGATCAGAATTCGGAGGGTCATCATGAGGCCGTAGAAGATGGCCTCCAGCGTGATGCGCGGCGTGCCGAGGGTGGGGATCTCGTAGGTGGTTTCCACCAGAACGGTCGAGCCGTGATGGATGAGGACCGCGTTGATGAACACGAGATTGGCTCCCACGAAAATGCCGAAGAGCATGATCACAGCCCATTGCCGCCAGATCCGGGCGGCGAGCACGGCGGGGATGGTTGCCAGAAAGAACACCCCGAGATACAGCGGGTGCTGAAAGAAAAGGGAGATCAGGGTGATGCTTCCCACCCATGCCATCTTGCAGAAGGGACTCAAGCGGTGGACCGGCGAGTCCAATGCCCGATACCGAAGGCTCACCATAGCGGAGTTCGAATCACCTCCCCCTCCGGCGTGATCACCGCCCCGAAGGCATTCTGAATCGCGGAGTTTCCACCCGCGAGGATGGCATCGGCGCACCCGATGAGGGCGCGGGCGGCGTTCTGAACCCCCGCCGCATCCGTCCCCGAGACCATGAAGATCGCGTTCTCACAGGCTCCGATCCCGTGTTTGTTCCAGTAGTTCTGACTGGCCTGAATCACGCCCGCGCCCGGCGGGAATTCCGTGATCGGTTCGAATTTCCAGTTGCCCCCGATCATCCGGCCCTCTTCGAACCACACATACAGGCCGAGCGGCACATGGGCCCCGTTCAACTGAGCCATCGCTTCCTCTTGCGGAAGTCCGATCAAGATCAGATTGCTCTCGCTCCGCTCGCGATCCGTAAGCTCGGCCATGTGGGCGAGGGAGATTCCTTGCACGCCGAGGGCGCCGAGCCGATCGAAGAGGGCTTCGGCTTCGGCGGAGAACCCTTCCCCATAGGCGATGATGGTATGGGATACTTTCCCGCCGAAGCCGTGGAGAAACGGCTCCGGGAAGCTCCCGATGATGGCGCTCCCGCCGTGACGGGTTCCGGCCCAGTGGTGGAAATCCCACTGCATCACATCGCCGGGGCGCATGTTGTATCCGGAAGCGAAGACGTTGGACATGAATCCGTTAACGTAGTAAAGCCAGTACACCCGATCGTTGCCTCGCAGTCCTTCGAACTCTACGATGTAGCTACCGTCCATTTCGAAGTCGGTCACCCTCCCGAGCAAAGTCTGCGCCGTGAGGCGTTTCTCCACGGTCACGGTCCGGTCGAAGATGAGTTCCCGCCCGAAGTCTTTGGTGGCGATCACGCGCATGCGGACGGGTTCGGCAAGGCCCTGGGAACCGGCGCGGCAACCCACGGCAAGCGCCGTGAGCCCCCCAAGGCACAGGCCTGTGAGGAGGACGAGAAAGAGGAGAAGGGTGTTGTTCGGTCGGCGGGGTTTTTTCGGCATCGGTTTCCTTCTTTCAACGGGTTCGGTTGCGGCGGAGGAGGGCGATGATGATCACGCCCAAGATCACCGCCGCGCAGGCCGCCGAGACGGCGGCATAGAAGTAGAACACCACATCGGGCTCGTCCCACCATGCGGGAAGGCGCTCGAAATTCGGGATGGGTACATTCGCGGGGGCATGGATCATCGGCGTTCTCCCCGATTCGTCCGGCGGATGCGCCATCCGAAGAGGGCCAATCCCGCGATGGCCGCCCCTCCCCCCA
>DAOTYO010000008.1:0-29199 GCA_034434815.1 Dehalococcoidia bacterium | reverse complement strand
GAGGAGCCGCATCCCCAAGCATATCCGCTCCACGATCCCGAGGAGAGGGGGGGATTTTGGGGAGGGAAGTTCCCACCGGATCCATCCGCCGGAGGCGATATCCCTCAGCGCCCAAGGCTTCCGGAGCCGCTCGAGGACGTGGAGAGACGACGTGCCGAGCTCGGAAGCCAGCGCCCGGGCGATGAGCTTGCGCTCGTCCGGTCCCAGAGAACGATAGCACTTCCGGAGCACCTCGTACCGGGCCCAAAAATAGGCCGGGAGGTGCCTCCATCGTCCGCGGTACCGGCGCAACGTGTCCCGATCCGCATCCAGAAGCTCCGCCGTCTCCTCGAGGCCGAGCCCGAGATCGAAACAGAGATGCGCCCTTCGGCTCAGGGACCGGCTCCGCCCTCCGCCGGCGGCCGGACGCTTCGTCCGGCGGGGAGGCTCGGCCTCCTCTGAAAAAGCCCCGGGGACGATCGGCTCCCCTCGTTGCACGGCCCGGAGCGCGGCTCGGGCGATCATGTCGGAAAGGATGCGGTCGAGAAGCTCATCCAAGAACGTCCTCCGGGCCGGGGCGGGATCGGGGGCCTTTGGGGAGAGGCCGCGGATCCTCTTCCAATCCCGAAAGTATGTCAGGGCGGTGGAGGGTTTGAGATGGTTCTCCCGAGCGTAAGCCATTGGCCTCTCGCCGCGATCGAAGGCCTCGAAACACTTCCGCCGAAGCGATGGGCCCCCCGGCCTTCCGGAGGAACGGGCCGCAGGGGTTCGGACCGGGGATGATCGAGGCTCGGGCACCTTCCGGCCCCGGTGGAAGGGGTTCCGGATCTTGATCTTCTTGAAAGGCATGGTCGACCTTCCTTCAGGGTGCCCTCGTCGGGGCCTGTGGCTCCGATAAGGGCGACGGATGGTTTGGAAAAAACGGACCGATTCCATGGTCCACGGTCAGGATTCACCGCTTTCCTCTCCCCGCCGCCCCCCGGCACCACCCCAGTCCTTCGTCCGGCACCCACCCCCTTGTTGCCGCAGGCGGTGACGGGCGATCAACCGGGCCAGAAGCCGCAAGGCTTCCGCCCGGCGGGGAGCCGGATCATCCGGGATGCAAGGCAGCGGTCTAGACCGTTTGTGCTCCACAATAATATTTCAGCACAATAAAAGCATATTTGCAACTGGATTTCTTCATAAATAGTGCACTTGACAAGCACCACTTACGATAATATAATAGTGGCAAAAGGGTCCACTTACGATGAGGAGGAGAACATGGCACGACGCACCAAAAAACCCGCCGTCCCACCCGAACTGGCCCGGCAATGGCTGAAAAGATTCGAGGAGGACGGCGAATCCCCGCCCCGGATCGCCAAGGCCGACGGCTATGACGTGCGCACGGTGCGAAAACAACTGGATCTGATGCGCCAAGAACGGGAGCGGCGTGAGGCCAAACAGGCCGTGCTCCGGCAGGCCCTGGAGAAGCACTACGCGGACCTCTGTAGCTTTGCAGATAGGATCAGGTCGGAACTCCCCGCCGGCGACCTCCCCAAAAAGATCCCCGCCGCGCTGAGGGAAGACCCCCTGTGGACGGCTCTCCGGGAGCACCTGGCCCACGCCTCCCTCTGGCGGGACATCCACAAGTGGGAGACGCTGGCGGAGGAAGTCGCCTCGGCCCTCGACCGACTGAAATCGCGGATCCAGAAGGAAGCCCCGGCGACGTTCTCCCGGGAGTTCACCTCATCGCCGGATACGTTCGGCCTCATGGAGGGGATCACCGAGGCGATCGTCTTCCGCATGGTGACCCGGGGGCAGGGATGGAAGGGACTGGAAGGGGCCCGCTACACAGAAGAAACCACCCCCCGGGGGATCGTCGTCCGGCTCGGGCCCTATCACTTGGCGCACGTCCCCGCGGATCAAGCCCCAAGCATAAAGGCCGCGTTCCATGCGATAATGGACCAGGCGGAGGGGTGGGAAGAGGCCGTCGATCTTTCGCAGAAGATCGCCAAATCCGCGGACACCCGGAAAGACCTCGAGGAGGAACTCACCCGGATCATCCTGAGACGGGTGGTGCCGGGTCGCTGCAGATACTGTCCGTTCTAAACGGCCATCGGTAACCACCGGGAGGTGAATCATGAGAGCAGTCATCTATTGCCGGGTAAGTTCGGAGAAGCAGGATGTGGACCTCTCCATCTCGGCGCAACTCAAGGCGCTGCGGGAATACGCCCTCCGCAACGGCTACGAGATCGTCAGGGAGTTCGTGGACGAAGGGGAAACCGGCCGCACCTCGCAGCGGCCCGCCTTTCGAGAAATGATCGCCATGGCAAAGCACCGCCCCAAGCCCTTCGACATCATCCTGGTGTGGAAATACAGCCGGTTCGCCCGCAACCGGCACGACTCCATTGCCTTCAAGACGATGCTGCGCCAGCGAGGCATCCAGGTCGTTTCCATCACCGAACCGGTGGAAGATACCCCTATCGGCTGGCTTATCGAGGGCATCATCGAGAGCCTGGATGAATTCTACTCCGCCAACCTCGGGGAAGAGGTCAGGCGCGGCATGCGGGAGAGTGCATCCCGGGGATTCTATGTATCGCCGAGGGCGCCCTACGGTTACCGCAAGATCAAGGTCCGGGATGGATCAAAGGAGAGGTTCAGTCTGCAGCCCGATCCTCAGGAAGCGGAAGTGGTGCGCCGCATCTTCGCCATGGCCCTCGAGGGAAAGGGCTTGATGGAGATGGCCAAAGAACTGAATCACGAAGGGATCGCCAGCCCCAGGGGCAGGGGATGGTGCAAGACCTCTCTTCATCTGATCCTGAACAACGAGGCCTACACCGGCACCTCCGTCTGGGGCCGGTCCTGCACCCGCAAGCTGCCCCCCATCCACATCGAGAAGGCATGGGCACCTATCGTCACCCGGGAGACTTTCATGGCCGCCCAGCGCATGCTCAAGGAGCGCGCTCCCACCATTATGCACCCCCGGAGGGCCTCCAGCCGGTACCTACTCAGCGGACATCAATCGGATGGCGCTCCTTGCCCGGCCGGTGCTCTGGTATGATGGACTGGCCAAGGTGACTTAATGGTGGTTCGGGCTGAAAGGGCACTTGCCCCAGAAACAGATCGATGGGCTGCCCAACCTGGATAGAAGGTCGGGGGTCCTTATGTAAGATGATCGACGATGATCAGGAAATCTCTTGAAGGAAGGTGGATATGAAAGTAGCGATTTACGCCCGGGTATCCTCAGAAAGGCAGGATGTTGATCTCTCCATCTCCGCCCAGATCAAGGCGCTGAAGGAATATGCCTCTCGCCATGGACACGTTGTCGTGAAGGAGTATGTGGATGAAGCGGAGAGCGGGCGGTCGATCGACCGGCCGAAATTCAAAGAGATGATCGCCACTGCCCGACAGAAACCTGCCCCTTTCGAGGCGATTCTAGTTTGGAAACTATCGCGATTTGCCCGGAACAGGGAGGACTCCATCATCTACAAATCCCTACTCCGAAAACAGGGCATCCAAGTGATCTCCATCAATGAGCCGCTGGATGATACCCCCTCTGGGAGACTCTTGGAAGGGGTTATCGAGATCGTTGATGAGTTTTATTCGGCCAATCTGTCTCAGGATGTGACGAGGGGAATGAGAGAGAGTGCCTCCAGGGGTTTTTACCCGGGGGGGCGGCCGCCCTATGGTTACCGGAGAGTAGAGGTTCAGGATGGGAATGTATCGCGGGTGAAGCTCGAGCCTGATCCGGCAACAGCGCCGATCGTAAAGCGGATTTTCAAGGAGTGTCTAGCCGACAAGGGGCTGATAGAGATTGTCCGGGGGCTGAACGAGGATGGACTGACCACCCAGGAAAAGAACCCGTGGAGCAAAACGGCGGTGTACGACATCCTCAAAAACGAGACCTATACCGGCGTGCTGATCTGGGACCGGGAGAAGCGGAGGAGTATAAATAGAGATCTGCCACCAATCCGGGTGGAGAACGCATGGCCGCCGATCATCGACCCGGAGACCTTTAAACGGGCACAGGAGAAACTCAGGGTCAGGTCCCCCCGAATCACGCACCCGCGGGTGGTTCACAGTGAGTATCTCCTGAGCGGGCTCATGCGCTGCGTGGCCTGTAACGCTGCCATGATCGGGCACGCGGTGAAATCGGGGAAGTTCTTCTACTACATGTGCGGTAATGCCCGGAGGAGAGGGCGGAGAGGGTGCCCGACTCCTCTGTTGCCCAAGGAGAAGGTGGAGAATTTTGTATTGGAGAAGCTCAAGCGGTATATCCTGACCGAAGAGAACCTGAAGGAGCTGGTACGACTGACCAATGAGGAACTGGCTCAACAGTGCCGCGATGAGCAGGAGAAGATCAATACCATAAATGCCGAGATGGCGGATGTGGATAGGCGACTGGGGAAGCTCTACAATGCATTGGAGACGGGGGAATTTAAGGGTGGGGAGCTTGCCCCCCGGATCAAGCTGCTCCTTGAAAGGAAAGAGCAGCTCCAGCGGGGTAAAGCGGAGGCGGAAGAAGCCCTCAGATGTCAGAAAATCGAGCTTGCGGATCCAACGGTGGTAAAGGAATACGTGGAGGATCTTGAGAAACTGCTCGGGGAGTCATCGATTTTTGAGCGGAAGGCTTTCTTGAGGTCCTTTGTGGGCCGGATCGAAGTGGACGGTTCGAAAATGAAGGTATTTTATACTATCCCCATCCCGCCGGACAACACGCCATCGGAGACGGTAGTGGGTTTACCTTTTGTAGGGGATGGCTCCCCGAGTAGGATTCGAACCTACGACCTAGCGGTTAACAGCCGCCCGCTCTACCGCTGAGCTATCGGGGAATGCCCGCGGGACTTGAACTCCGCCGAGTATTATCCCGCCTTTCGAATGCAAAGTCAAGCTGCGGGGACCGGGTAAAATAGCTTGATCCTCTATCCCATGATCCAGTACCGGAGCGCCAGGGCCAAGGCCGCAGATACGATGGCGAATACCGATAGCGAGAGCCGGAATCTTATCCCTCCCAACCGAACCGTCTTTGACCATAGATACTTATGCTTGAGCATGTCTCCGGTGATGGCCTCCACCAAGGCACTGGCAAGGATCGAAAAGACGGTTGCCACAACGAGCCAGATGAATACCGCCGCCACAAGTCCAATATCGGCCTCCGATACGCCGAGGTAACTCAGCCCGATGACAGCGGCGATGAACAGAAGAAGGAGCGTCCGGATTCGTCTGATCCCCCGCCGGATCGTGTGGAGCGGTTGCCTTCGCCTGCGGCTCATGCAAGGATTATACCCCGCGATGGGAAAAGCGATTATTCGATCTCCCCCCAATTGCGACCGGTCTTGATGGCGATCTTCAAGGGCACGCTCAGTTCCATGGCTTTCGGCATGACCCCTTCGACGATTTGCTTCAGCGGTTCGAGCTCTTCGGCCGGCACTTCGAACAGAAGCTCATCATGGACTTGAAGGATCATCTTGCTCGAAAGTCCCCGCCGATCCATCTCGGCTTGAATCTTGATCATCGCCAGTTTCATGATCTCCGCGGCGGTCCCCTGAACCGGCATGTTGATCGCCATCCGTTCGGCGGCCTGCCGGACGGTGTAATTCGAGGATTTGATCTCCGGGATGTATCGCCTTCTCCCCAGAAGGGTCTGAACGTATCCTTTCTCCACGGCGTGCTGTTTCGTGGATTCGATGTACGTCTGGACGCCGGCGTACTTCTGAAAGTATGACTTGATGAATGCGGTCGCTTGTTCCCGGGTGAGCCCCGTGGCTTGCTCCAAGCCATAATCGCTCATTCCGTAGATCACCCCGAAGTTCACCACCTTGGCGATCCGCCTCATATCGGGAGTGACGTTCGCCGGTTCCACTCCGAAAACCCTGGCCGCCGTGGCGGTGTGGATATCCTCATCCCGCGCGAAAGCGGTCAGAAGCCCGGGGTCCTGTGATAGGTGGGCCATCACGCGGAGCTCGATCTGAGAATAGTCCGCGCTGAGAAGGAGAGAGCGCTCTCCCGGTGCAATGAATGCTTCCCGAATTCGTTTGCCGAGTTCGCTCCGGACGGGGATATTCTGAAGATTGGGATCGCTCGAGGAAAGGCGCCCCGTCGCCGTGGCCGTCTGGTTGAAGCTCGTGTGTACGCGGCCCGTATCCGGGTCCACGAGCGCCGGCAGAGCATCTACATAGGTGGACTTGAGTTTGGTAAGTTGCCGGTAATCAATGATGAGCCCCACCGCCACGTGTTCCCCCCGGAGTCCTTCCAGTACGGAAATATCGGTGGAATAGCCGCTCTTTGTCTTGCGAGAAGTGGGCAGCTTGAGTTCCTCGAAGAGGATGCTACCGAGCTGTTGGCTGGAATTGATGTTGAACTCGTGCCCTACGGCGCTGTAGATTTCGGCCTCGAGCCGGGCGATCTGGCGGGCCAGATCTTCGGACATCTTCTCCAGAATGCCGGTATCCAGGGCTACCCCGTGCTTCTCCATACGGCAGAGAATGGGCACCAACGGCATCTCGATCTCACTGAAAACCCGCCAGACCTCCTGAGCCTTCATCTCAGACTCCAGAACGGGCCTCAGCCGGGCGGTCATCTCCGCATCGGCGCAAGCATACTGGCCGGCTTGGGAGATAGCTACCTCTGCCATGGATATTTGTTTGTTTCCCGTTCCAATGAGGGCGGTGATCGGGGTCATTTCGACCCCGAGCTTGCCGAAGGCCAGCGGCTTGAGCCCCAATGATTTTTCTCCGAGGAGATGCGCGGCGATCATCGTATCGAAATCGAGGTTCGCTATCCGGAGTCCGTACCGATCGAGGACCGTCAGATCGAACTTGGCATTGTGCGCCGTCTTGCGGATGCGGGGATCCTCTAGGATGGGGCCAAGTCTGGCGGTCACCTGTGCCAGCGAGAGCTGGGGCTCGGTTCCATGGTGACCGACGGGGATGTACCAAGCCTTGCCCTCGCCGAGGGAGAGAGAGATTCCCACGAGCCCTGCGTGCCGCGGGTCGGTTCCGGTGGTCTCGGTATCCACAGCGATCATCTCGGCCGCCGATATTTCCTCGATCATTCGATCGAGGGATTCCTCCGCATTGACGATCGTGTATTGCGAAGGGTTCGCGCCGCGGACGGTGGCCGGTGTTCGATCCCTCGTTCCCAGAGGTTCCAATTTGCTCAGCAGCGAGTGAAATTCCAGCGCCCGGAAGATCTCGATGACCTTTTCCCGATCGTAACCCGTGATCCGGCAGTCGTCGAGGTTCAATGAGATCGGTGCATCTGTGGCGATGGTGGCGAGCGCCTTGCTCTGGCGGGCCAGAGACTCGTTGGCCTGCAAGGTTTCCCGTAGCTTGGTGGGGGTCACCTCGTGGATCCGTTCGAAGATGCCTTCGATGCTACCGAACTCGGTGATGAGCTTGAGAGCGGTTTTCTCCCCGATTCCGGGCACGCCGGGGATGTTATCGGAGGGGTCTCCCTTCAGGCCTTTGAAGTCCGCGATTTGAGATGGGTTCAACCCGTATCGTTTCCGGACGGCCTCTTCATCGTAGAGTTGCGTATCGCTGAAGGGACGGCGCGGTTTGGGTAGGAGAACGCGAACGCGGGGGGCTACCAATTGAAGCATATCCGTATCCCCCGTTACGATCACAGTCTCGATGCCCTCGGCGCTGGCCTTTCGGGAGACGGCACCGAGGAGATCATCCGCCTCGAACCCTTCTTTTTCGAGGATGAAGAGGTTGAAAGCCTTGACCAGATCGCGGACCGGCCCGAACTGAGCCGTCAGTTCATCCGGGGCTTTGGGACGGTGGGCCTTGTACTCCTCGAACTGAACGTGCCGGAATGTGGGGGCGGCGGTATCGAAGGCCACGGCGCAGTGCGTGGGTTTGAATTCCTCGAGGGTTTTGAGGAGCATGGTGGCAAAGCCGTAGACCGCCCCCGTCGGTTGCCCTTCTTTTGTGGAAAGCTCGGGAAGCGCATGGAACGCCCGGTGAACCAGAGCATGTCCATCGAAGAGCAAAAGCAATGGTGTTGACATGGGTGATACCCCCCGTTGACTTTCCTCCCGCACGCGGATAAGATGCCGGCAGAGAAGTAAGTCCAATTATATCAAAAAGCGGCGCCGTCCAACGAAGGAGTTTCTTCCCAAAAAGAGGGATTGAAGAGGAGAGTGCAGAGATACCTCTCTCCGGGGGGGGATTGGGAGTGCCCCCCAAGAAACCCCTCTGGGCGGGTGGGTGGGATCGAAGAAGCGTGATCGTTCATGGGGTGTGGGGAAATTCCGGCACTAGGTCCGGAATGAGGTGATCATACGGTTAGTCACCCGAGAGTGAAGGCTGCAAAGCTGAATCGCTCTATTCGGGTTCATCGAAGGGGGTGCGATGGTCACGATTCAGTCCGTTCGGTTCGGTTCGGCAAAGATCGGCAAGCGCCGGCTCTGCATTCGGGATATCTTGATTTATCCCGACGGCACGGTTCATCGCCGGGCGCTCCGGCGCTGGATATGGCACCATCACGGATTGGGAAAGGACGATATAGCGCCTCTGGTGGAAGCCGGGGCAAAGACTTTGGTGATCGGCACCGGCGTGTTCTCGTGGGCCAAAGTGACAGAGGAAGCCCGAGCCTTCGCCCGGGAATCCAAGGCCGAGCTCCTCGCTCTGCCTTCGCGGCAGGCCGCTGAGAAGTTTAATTCGCTCCAAGCCCCCGATGCGAAAATCGGGACGCTTCTTCATCTCATGTGCTAAAGCGAGGATCACCCCGGGGAGTTCTATCTGTACTGCGTCGTTATGAGCTTTTGAGAAACGAGTGCAGAGAGCGCTCCGCGGTGAGTGAAGTTTCCTTTCTGCCCTATGGTCCCCAAAGGCCTCTCGGGAAAGAGGCCTTGGGGGACACTCCATGTTTTCTAGAGCTTTTGAGGGGCGCCTACGGGACAAACGCTGGCGCACTGGGGCTCATCGTGATAGCCCTTGCACTCGACGCACTTGTTGGGATCAATCACGAACTTTGTATCCCCTTCCGAGATGGCGTGGACGGGGCATTCCCCTTCGCATGCGCCGCATGCAATGCATTCGTCCGTAATCGTCAGGGCCATTTTGGGTTTACCTCCTCGTACTACAATGTTTTTCTTTGAAGATTTCTCGATTGTTCGTGAGGATATCGCATGAGCGTCATTTTCGCATCGTGGAAGGTGCCAACTTTGCGCGAAGGGCGTCCGCCACATGCGGCGGCACCAAGTCGGCGATGTACCCACCATAACGGGCGGCGTCTTTCATCAAGCTCGAACTCAAGAACTGATACTGAACGCTGGCCATCAAGCAAACGACCTCGATCTCCGGCGCTTGCTTCTTATTCATGAGGGCCATCTCGAATTCGCGCTCGAAATCCGGGCTCATCCTGAGACCCCTCACGATGACTTTCGCCCCCAACTGGCGGGCGAAATCCACCGTCATGCCGGTGTAGAAATCCACGCGCAGGTTCGGCACATCTTTGATGGCCTTTCGAATGAGCTCGACGCGCTCCTCTGTGGTAAAGAGAAGATTTTTCTGGGGGGTATGGAAGACTCCCATCACCACTTCGTCAAAGATCCGTGCTGCCCGTGTGGCGATATCCAGATGCCCATAGGTGACCGGATCGAAGCTCCCCGGATACAGTGCGATGGTCAATTGGCACCTCCTCCACTTTGAAAGATGGAGACGCATGTATCCCCGTGGCGGAGGCGCTTGGCCATTCGAAAATTGCCATACGTCTCGCTCGGTGCGGTCGTGTTCCGGTGTTCCACAACGATGGTTGTTTCATTTCCAACGAGGGGCGAAGCCACCAATAGGGGAAGAACGCTACTTTCGATATCTTCTGCATAGGGGGGGTCCAGAAAGATAAGGCCGTACTGCCGATCGAGAGTGCACAGAGCCTTGCGCGCCTCCATGCGATATACCCGGCCCTTTTCGGCAAACCCCGTGGCTTTCAGATTCTCCTTGATGATCGCACAACACGTTGCATTCCGCTCCACGAAATCCGCCTCTTCGGCACCCCGGCTGAGCGCCTCGATCCCCATCGCCCCCGTGCCTGCGTAGAGATCCAGCGTGGGAGACCATTCTACTCCGAGCGAAGCCAGAGCGGAAAAAACGGCCTCTCTCACCCGATCGGCAGTGGGACGTATCCGGGAGATCTTCGGGCACTTCAAGGTATGCCCCTTGGCTTTTCCGGCGATGACCCTCATATTTGCCTTGCTATTCCTTCAAGGTATCCCTGCGATGCCGCATGCTCTCCTGAATGCTCTGGATTCCTGCGGAATACGCCTTCCCCGGGGAAGGCTCACCTTGCGCGGCGTCCTCAACGGGGCAACGTTTGCTCAGGGGGATACGGTCATTGGTTTTCCATCAGGTCTTGATTTTCATTTACGTTCGGCCCGTCCTGTGGCACAGACCAACTGCGATTATAAAGGGCGCATTCGCTTTTTTCAAGCGAATAGGCCAAAAGGCCTACACAGGGATATCTCCCCCGGGCTCATGGTGAATCGCCATTATTCCTCATCATTCCAGACCTTGCCCCGGAATTGCCCCACACCCCATGAACAGTCCGGCTTCTCCGATTCCACCCAACCGATGGTTTTCCTAGGGGACACCCCCAATCCCCCGGCAGAGAAGTGTCTCTGCACGCTCTTCTCTGAGTCGCTCTTTTTAGGGCTCTTATCGGTGTTGCCAATTTTGCCCTTTCCCACTAAAATCAAGGCGGATTTGCGTGTGAGACCGAAGCCTCCTTCCCTCAAGGTCAAGCGACTCCATCCCGCCGCCGTCCTTCCCCGGCGCAGTACGCAGGGCGCGAGCGGTCTCGATCTGTATGCCTGCCTTGACGGCGGGGGCAGCGTGATCTTGGGAAAGCATCCCGTGCTCATCGGGACGGGCATTGCCCTCGAAATCCCCCCCGGCTATGATGTGCAGGTCCGCCCCCGTTCGGGCCTTTCCGCCAGAGGCGTAGGCGTCACCTTCGGAACCATCGATTCCGACTACCGCGGCGAGGTCAAGGTCACGATGTACCTTTTCGGAGATGCCGAATCCTTCGAGGTCAAACACGGGGATCGGATCGCCCAGCTCGTCATCACCAAATTGGCAGACTTGCCCCTAGAGGAAGTTGCCGAGCTTTCTCCCACGGAACGCGGCAGCGGGGGGCATGGTTCGACGGGGCGCTAGGATCGTCCACTAACGTTCCGGCCTCTCCAATCCTCCGAGAGAGGTATCTTTGCACGCTCTTCTTCAATCGCTGTTTTTGGGCCGAAGAAGCGCGCTATCGCATCTTTTGGAAATCTGATAGACTCATTAAGGAGCCTGCGGCAGCGCCGAGCCGGAAGAGATTATGCCAGTGGTGGACTACAGCGGACCTTTCGACCCTCACTTCACCCATGACCGTCTTCCCAAGGAGACCCTCGTCGAGCTTTTGCGCTTCTACGCCGAGTACATGCGCCGTATCGATGGGCTGTGGTACGTGACGGTCAAGGAGAAGTGGGGGAACGCCGAAGCGATCAAAACGGATCTCAAGGCTTGGGAGAAGATCAAGCGCTATGAATTGAAGGTGTTTTCTGAGCTGATGAATCTCCACGGGAGCGATGTGGCCACCATCATGAAGTATCTCCAAGTCTGCCCGTGGGTATGGGCCTACGATCACAAGATCGAGATGAGGGACGAGAACTTCGGGGTGTTCACCAAATACGATTGTCCCACGCTGTATGCCATGGAGAAGGAGGGCAGCGGCCGTGAGAAGCACCAGTGTCGGGAAGTCTGCCCCAAGGGCCTTCAGTTCATGACCGATTACTTCAATCCCCGGATCAAGGTGCTCCCTCTCAAGGTTCCCCCGCGGACGGATTATCGCGATATGTGCTGTCAGTGGGGATTCCGTTTGGAGTGAGGAAGGGGTTTCCCACAAATGCCCGTCTCAGTAGTCGAGATCAAGGTGCGCGGATATCATCTGGATGTCTTCGGGCATGTCAACAATGCCCGATACCTTGAATTTCTCGAGGAAGGCCGGTGGGCCTACGGGGATCAATATCTCGATCTTACGGCGTGGAAGGATCGGGGCATCGTGTTTTCGGTGGTGAACATCAATATCAACTACCGCCGCCCCGCGGGCCTCGGGGATGTGCTCGAAGTGCGGACCCGGCTTTCCCGTCTGGGCAGGGCCAGCGCGGTCATGCATCAGGAGATCGTTTTCAAAGGGAGTGATACCCGCGTGGCCGATGCCGATGTGACCTTTGCCATGGTGGACGGCCGGACGAACAAGGCGATCCCACTTGCCGGCGATATCCGGGCGGCCTACGAAGCCCTTCTCGATCCTCAGGGGTGAACGGCCGCTGAACCCGCCGCGAGTTCCTCCGGCCTTGCCCGCCTCCATTGGAGCATGGATCATGCCGCCGCGCTATTTGGAGCTCTACCGCACCGGTGAACTCGATGAGCGGATCTCCCGGCTTCAGGAGATTCTGGCCTCCTGTGTGCTCTGTCCCCGGCAGTGCCGAAAGAACCGATTGGCGGGGGAGACGGGGTATTGCCGTTCGGGGGCGGAGGCGGTGGTTTCGGCGGTTCACCCGCACTTCGGGGAGGAGGATATGTTGGTGGGGGAGGGCGGATCGGGAACGATCTTCTTCGCCGGTTGCAATCTCCTTTGTATCTACTGTCAGAACTACGAGATCAGCTTCTTCCGCGAGGGCCGGATCACCCCTCCGGAGGCTCTCGCCCGAAGCATGCTCGAGCTTCAGCGCATGGGCTGCCACAATATCAACCTCGTCACCCCTACTCATTATGCTCCCCGGATCGTCCAAAGTCTGAAGCCGGCCATCGAAGGCGGGCTCTCCATTCCCCTTGTTTACAACTGCGGCGGATACGAGAGCATGAGCACCCTTCAGTTGCTCGATGGTATCGTGGATATCTACATGCCGGATATCAAATATGGGGATTCCGTCCCCGCGGCGAGGTACTCGAACGCTCCGGACTATTTCGATCGTTGCCGCGAGGCCATCAAGGAGATGCATCGTCAGGTGGGGGACCTCGTGCTCGATGATCGGGGCATCGCCCGACATGGCTTGTTGGTGCGGCATCTGGTGTTGCCGAACGATCTGGCGGGGAGCCGGGAGGTCTTGCGGTTCATCGCCGAAGAGATATCGCGGGAGACCTATGTGAACATCATGTTTCAATACCGCCCGCTTTTCCGGGCGATGGCGTACGCGGAGTTGAATCGAAGGCCCACTCCGGCCGAGTACCGCGCAGTGATCCAAATGGCCCGGGGGTTCGGACTTCACCGAGGGTTCGGGTGATCGGCGCTCAGAGCCTCTTCCTCATCGGGAGCCCATGATTCCCAACGGAGGTGCGAAAATGGAGATCAAGCTTCCGCTCCCGCGATACGATGGCCCCATTTCGCTCGAAGCCACCCTTTTGAGAAGGCGATCGGTCAGGGATTTCACGGATAGCCCCCTTTCGTTGGCGGAGGTCTCGCAACTCCTATGGGCCGCTCAAGGGGTCACGGTGGGTTGGGGCGGGCGCACCGCCCCTTCGGGCGGGGCAACCTATCCGCTCGAGACTTATGTCCTCGGAGGAAGGGTCGTGGACTTGCCCCCTGCGGTGTACCGATATGAGCCGAAGGGACATTTCCTTGGGATGGTTGAGACGGAGGATCGGCGCAAAGCTTTGGCGGATGCCGCTCTCGGGCAGGGGTTCATTGAACGGGCGCCTCTGGATATCGTGTTCTCCGCGGTGTTTCAGAGGATCACCCGCCGGTATGGTGAAAGGGGAAAACGGTATGCCCTCATGGAAGCCGGGCATGCGGCCCAGAATGTTCTCCTTCAAGCCGTGGCGTTGGGAATGGCGGCTGTGCCGGTGGGGGCCTTCTACGATGAGCAAGTGGCCCGGGCGCTGGGGTTCAAAACGGGGGAGGAGGCGCTTTACATCTTGGCCATCGGGCGGCCGCGCTAGCGGCGGTGGAGAAAGCGGATGACTTCGGCGGCCAGCGTGCGGCTTTCCTCATCGCTGAGCATGATGCCCCTCTCCAAAAGCTCGAGACATCGGGCGACTTCTTTGTTCTGAGTTCTTAGCTCGTAAAGCCTCTGGTTGGTCTCGGCGATGGGAATATCCATTGCCCTGAGATCCACGTTCAAATGAAGTCCCTTGTCGAGAGCTTCCATCATGCGTTTGGATGCCATGGGATCAACGGTGGCGGCCAGATAGAAAGGGATCTCCACCCACAGGGAACACCCCGCAAGTCCGCGGACTTTGGCAAGCCACAGCAAGAAATTGCTGATCGAGGTCCCGCCGCCGTGGGGGGTCTCGTAATCCATTCCCGTCACCACACCGCTTTCGAGGATGCGCGGGATGAGCTCGGGGCGGTTCACGATTCCGAACACCCGCCGGGGGCTGATATGGGAGATGGCCGAGATGACGGCCCCCACGGTGTAAAGCTCCGTCACCCCGAAGCGATCCGTGGCCGTATCGAGGAGCTTGCTCAGGAATTCGTAATGGTTGGCCTCGGGCGCATCGCTCAGAAAGACGAGAGGCCCGCTCTGACCACAGGTGTAGAAGCGGCTCACGGGGAACTGAATGACATCGTTCCGGATGGCGACCCCTTCGAGAGAGAAGAAGTCGGTGGGCTCGATCTCGGCGGCCGTGTCCAATCCGAAATGCCGCCTCAGCGAGCGGACCACATCCGGGCCGACGGCGCCGGGCTCCTGCCGCCAAGCCACGATCAACGCGGATCGTTGAGATTCACCGGGGCTCAATCTCCCTTGCCGCCTTTCTTGAAATATTCCTCGATATCCTGCAGGATCTTCCTTTTATCGTCTTCGGTGATCCCGCCGGGTGTTTCCCCGGACGCACTTCTGGGCCTCAATTGATCGAGTCGAGCCCTCATCTCCGCGGGAAGCAAATCGTAAAATTGCGCGATGTTCTGATCTACTTCTTGCTCGAGGGCATCGAGCCTCCCGAGATCGGGCGCGATCCCCAGAATATGCCCGAAGACCTCCAGAATGGACCTCGAAGCCTTGGGGTACGGGGTCAGAAGTCCGGAGACATAAACCGGTATTTCACCTAGAAGACATATCCCGCGGATGCCCCGACTGCGAGCCACGCCCAGCAGAAGGCCGTTGAGTCCGGTGATATTGCCCCCATTGCCTTTATCTTCCAGATCGCTCAGAAGCACGGTATTGGGGTATTGCTTTATCTCGGGGAAAAGATCTTCTGAATTGGGGACGGCCCACACCCGGGGTTTGGCGGTATGGTGAATCCCCGTCACTGCCGCCGCCGCGGTGTAAATCCGCTTGCAACCTAAGAGCGCGCAAAGATCGAGGATGAGGGAAGCCATCTCGTAGCTTTTCCGATCGTTTGCCGGCTGTTCCTCGCCGGTGAAGAAGATGAGGTCCCGTTGGCCGATCCGCGTATGGAAGAAACGGCACCGGGGAAAGTGGAGATCGGTCAGCTCGCCTTTCTCCACCACGATGCCGCGGGGGAAGAAGAAGCGCCACGGCTCGATCTCGGCAAAGGACTCGGCGTGGAGCGTCTGCCGAAGTGTATCCACGGCGATAAGACCGATGTTGCCGATCCCCGGCCATGCCGCGATCATTTCGGGAGCGGTTAACTCCGGTCGGTGATAGATGCGAAGCCCTTTCGACGTCATAGTTCGATGATCTCGGCTGTGGTTTTCTCCCCGATCGTCAGTACGGCGAAGGATCTCCGGGAAGGACCGGGATTGATCATGAGACACCCGCGGAGGGTTTGTACCCCGGCTTCATGGGAATGGCCGTAGATGATGATATCCACCTCTTCGAACAACTCCCGAATCCTTTCGGCGATTCCCTCCCGGCCGCCGCTCCCATGTACGAGGCCGATTCGTTTTCCCCCGAGGGTAAAGGTATCCCGTGCCGGTAGGGTTAGCCGGAGATCCTGTGAATCCATGTTGCCGCACACCGCCCTCACTTCACCGATGGCTTGCAGACCCTTCAGAACGGCCATTTCGGTGAAGTCCCCCGCATGGACGATCAGATCTGCCCGTGAGAGCGCCTCCCGAAGCGCTTTCGGCAGGCCGTCGATCCTCGTGGTATGGGAATCGGAGAGCACACATGCCTTCATATCCGATCTTCCGACTTAATTCTACCATGCCTTAGGTAGGGTATAATAGAAACCCATGAAGACCGCGATTCTAGCCCCGCTTGCTTCCAAACCCAGGCCGCTGATCGTTGCGCATCGCGGGAACAAAGCCCTGTGCCCGGAGAACACGCTGGCCGCGTTTCGCCGGGCCCTCGAAGACGGGGCGGATATCATCGAGACCGATCTTCATCTTACGGCCGATGGCGCGTTCGTGTGCATTCACGATGAGACGGTGGATCGGACGACCGATGGGCACGGGCCGGTGGCCCGGATGACCCTTGCCGAGATCAGACGTTTGAGCGCGGGATACGGGAGGAAAGAATTCGAAGCGGAGCGCATCCCGGGGCTCGGCGAACTGGCCGCGATCCTTCCGAAGGATGTGGGCATTGCCTTGGAGCTCAAGACCGATCGTTTTCTCGAAGAAGCGGTTTGCCGGCGGCTCGTGAGTGAACTGGAGGGGTACGGCGTGCGGGATCGTTCGATCGTGCTCTCGTTTTCGATGGCGCGTTTAGGGGCGGTCAAAAGGGTGGCTCCGGACATCCCCGCGGGATGGATCACGTTTCGGAATCCCTGGCCGCTTCGGGGTGTGGAGCTTCTGGGTCTTCTGTGGCCGCTCCTCATAGTCAACCCGTTGTATATCGAGATTGCCCACCGCCGGGGGCAATTCGTATGTCCTTTGGATCCCTCGCCCGTTTCGCGGATGGGGATATACCGCTTGCTCGGATGCGATGCGGTGCTGAGCGATGATCCCGGTCGGGCCGCCCGCGCTCTAAAGCGCGGGCGGCCCGACCCCTGACTTTCCCTAGACGGGCAACTCAGCGGTCACTGTGGTGCCCTTGCCGGGCTCGGAGGAAATGGAAAGGGTCCCGCCGAGGAGTTCGGCCCGTTCTTGCATTCCGGCAAGGCCCAGCTTGCCCGACCGGGGTAAATCGCTGACCATTGGGGGCAGCTCGAAGCCCTGGCCGTTGTCTTTGATCGTGACTTGCGTGCGGTCTTGGTCGAACGAAACGATGACCTCGGCGGCGGTGGCATTGGCGTGCTTCCAAACGTTCCGAAGCGCCTCCTGAGTGATTCGGAAGAGCACAACCTCTGCTTCGTCGGGAAGCCTCCGCTCTGTGCCGATGACCTTCATCTGAACATCGATGCCCGAATACTTCGCCGTTCGTGAGGCGAGCCATTCGAGGGCGGGGAGGAGCCCGAGCCGATCGAGCGCGGCCGGGCGGAGGTCCTGACTCATCCGCTGAACCCCTTGCATGATAGCGCTGGCCTCTTCGTAGAGCTTCTCGAGGGATCTGGCGGTTTCCTCTTTCGGCAGGGAGTCAAGCCGGGAGCCGAGGTCCTCGATCTGGCGGGCATGGACGACAAGGGCCTGGACCGTATCATCGTGAAGCTCTTGGGCGATGCGCTTCCTTTCTTCCTCTTGCGCCCGGGTGATTTGCCTTACAAGATGCCGGAGGTTCTCCTGCATGCGCCGCTCGAGCGTGACATCACGGGCGATGTTCTGAAAGGCGGTAAGCCGGCCATCGCCGCTGACCACGCTGCAAGCCAATTGCACGATGGCCTCGCTCCCGTCTCTCTTCACGATCTTCACTTCGGCCATCGAGCCCGGCGCTTCCCCCCGGAGAAGCCGTTCCTCGATCTTCTTCGCCATGGGCAGCGTGTCCTTCGAAATGAGGTCGCCCACCTTGAGTCCCTCGAGCTCGGAAGGGGTATATCCCGTGAGGCGCACACAGGCTTCATTGGCGGCAATGACCCGGTCATCGAGATCGTGCACCCAGATGGCATCGTGAGCGTTCTCGAAGAGCCCCCGGTAACGCTGTTCGGAAACCCGGAGGGCTTCGGCCACCGTTTTCTGCTCCCGATAGAGACGGGCGTTGTCCACGGCTACGCCGATCTGATTGGCGATGGCGGTGAGGAGCTCTACCTCTTGGGGAAGGAACCGGCGGTAGGTGTGCATGGCCGCGGCCAGCGTGCCCACCACTTTGCCCTTGGCCGTCATCGGGACGATGATCTGAGAGCGGATGTTCTCCTTCCGCACGACTTCCCGGGTGAGGCGAGGATCTTCAGAGGCATCTTCCACGTACATGGGCTCGCCGCTGATTGCTACTTGACCGTTGAACCCCTCCCCGATTCGGATAACCTGTACGCCCTCGACGAAATTATCGGAAACGCCCCTATGGGCAGCCAGACGAAGGACTCCCTCTGCGTCGTCTTTGATATAGATCCGCACCGCCTCGACCCCCATCACTTCCTGCACGCTGGTCATGGCGCTCTCGAGCACTTCATCGAGCTCCAACGATTGAGAGATCACTTCCGAGGTCTTATTGAGGGCCGCCAACCGCCTTTCGTTTTCCTCGATGACGCGGAGTTGCGCTTCGAGCTTCCGGTGAGCTTCCTCGAGCTCCGCCCTGCGCCGGCGCTCCTTCCGGAGCGATTCCACCGAATAGGCGGCCAGATTCCCCACCACAAAGACGGCGATCGTCTCCACCAGTGCATCTTCGGGATGTTCGGAGATGATAATGGCACGGGGGAGCATGCCGGCGAGGGCCACAAAGGCAGCGGTTGCGCCCCCTTTGAATCCGAAGATGGCCGCAGCCCAGATGATGGGGACCAGATACAGGATGCGTTCCAGCGTGTATCGGGTGAGGCCGAGGCGTTCGTTGAGGTCGGTGAGATACGAGGGATGATGAATCTCACCGGCGTACTGGAGGAAGGTGATGAGCCCCAGCAGCGCGATCAGAAGCCACGTGCTGGGCCGCAGAAGGGCTCCCTTCCATCGGTCCCACGAGGATTGCACTTCCATTTTGCTATGCCTTTCCCAGTGGTTCGGCGCGCGGGAGATCGTCCAGAGTCACCCAGTTCTCCTTGAGGGCATAGACTACCGCTTCGGTGCGGGAGTTCACTCCCAGCTTCTTGAAGATTTGCCGC
Source organism: Dehalococcoidia bacterium (assembly GCA_034434815.1). Classification (GTDB taxonomy): domain Bacteria; phylum Chloroflexota; class Dehalococcoidia; order SZUA-161; family SpSt-899; genus DAOTYO01. The sequence goes on along the minus strand of DAOTYO010000008.1, from coordinate 10,222 downwards.
AGGTGTCCCTGCACGGTGCGGATGCTGAGCCCCGTCTGCGCGGCGATCTCCTTGTTGCTGAGTCCCCGGGCCATGAGCTTGAGGAAATCCATTTCCCGGGCGCTGAGCGTGCCGGGGGCCGGTGTCGCCTTGGCGGCCGGGCCTGTGGCCGCGGGAACGAAGCGGCTCAACACCTTTCGCGCGATCGAAGGATGCAAGACGGATTCGCCCTGGCTCACTGCCCGGATGGCGGTGACCAACTCACGGGAATGAACACTTTTGAGAAGGTATCCCGCAGCCCCCGCTTGCAGCAGCCGGAAGACGAATTGGTCGTCATCGTAGGCGGAAAGAACGAGCACGTTGATCTCCGGGTCCCGGCTCTTGATCTCTTTCGTGGCGGCGATGCCGTCGAGCTTGGGCATGGCGATATCCATGAGCACCACATCCGGCTTGAGCTCCAGCGCCAAACGTACCGCTTCCTCGCCATCGGAGGCTTCGCCCACCACCGCAAGATCCGCCTCCTTCTCCAAGAGATTGCGCGTCCCCTGACGAAGAACAGTGTGGTCATCGGCAATAAGCACCTTGATCTTCTCTTCCACGGAAACCTCCATGATCTCATTATGACGCGCCATTCCCTAGATGACATCGGGTAGATGCGCAAAGGCGCATGGGCAATAATGCGCGAAAGTCATGCGCCATTTGCGCATTCGATAGCGCCATGGTGGCTTATTGCACCTTCAGCCCTTCGGAAGTGCGCTGACGTTGAGTCGTTCCGATACACTCCTCCGCCATCACACGGATGGTGTTTCCACATGGCGCAGAGGAGGTTTCCTCTTGGCGCATGCCGGAATGTCATTTCATCGCCGGTGCGAAACATTTCGGCGCAATCCATTTCAATGGTATTTCCCTATGGCGCAGGCGGCACTTCAGGCGATGTTTCCGAAGGGAAACTCGGGGAGAATAAAGATGAGGAAACCGAAAGGGGAGGGATGCATGGAGATGCAAAGGGTTCCCGCGATTCCGGCAAAGGGCGAAGAGGAGCTGAAGTCCACCCCTCGTCCGAGCGAGGACCTCTCGCGGGAGATGCAGCGGGCGGCGGAGAAGATCTGGAATGCCCTCTCCAAGCTCATGACCATGGATTCCGAGGGCATTTTTAAGGATCCGAATTGGCCGCATCTCTGGGAACACAAACGTTGAGGGCCGTCGGGAGACAAGCGCTTTTATCAATAAGGAAAGGAGGCGACAGTGAACACGCAAGTTGACCGGTGGGGGCGACCCGTAGGGGCGAAAACGGCAGGACAAACGGTGGAGAAGGGGATCTTGGCGCGGATCAAGCGGTGGCTCGGCAAGTACGTCACCTTCGATCATGAAGCCATCCTCAAGGATCCGAACTGGCCGTATCTCTGGGAACACAAGAAGGAATGAAAGGGCCGTCCTTCGGGAGCCCGAAAGGAGTGAATCGAAAATGAGCTGGTTTACGGAAAGCGGCAAGTGGATGATGGCGGGGGCGAGGTATCAGGCGCGCTGGGATAAGAGCGTCTCCGATACCATCTTGAGAGATCGGAAACGGCTCCTCATCTTGGCGATGCTGATCGTCCCCATATTCCTCATCGGCTATGCCTTTGCCGATGAGATCGGGAGCAATCTCCCGGAAATGGTGGGCGGCAAGGAAGCCTACGGCCCCGCTGAGTATTCCTTGATGATCTTCGGCGGCTCGATCGCGGTGGGACTCATCGCCGGGCTCATCAGCGGATGTATCGGGGCGGGGGGTGGGTTCGTGATCACACCGGCGCTCATGAGCATGGGCGTCAAAGGCATCATGGCAGTCGGTACGGATCTTTTCCATATTTTCGCCAAGGCGATTATGGGGAGCGTGATCCACCGCAAGCTCGGCAATGTGTGCGTCAAGATCGCGATTACGTTCGTGATCGGCTCGCTCTTGGGGGCCACGCTCGGCGGGATGATCAACCGCGGGCTTTACAATGCCAATCCCACCCTGAGCGATCTCTTCATCACCATCGTGTACTCGGTGGTGCTGGGGTTCCTCGGAATTTACGCTCTGATGGATTACCTCAAGAGCCGCAAGAGCGCCGCGGCGCAGATTCGGGGCGGGGGGCATGGAAGTGCGGCTGCGGAAGACGAACTGAGCGGACTCCCCAAAAAGATTCAGTCTATCCATATCCCGCCGATGATCCGGTTCGATACGCAGGTGGTCCCCGGCGGCCGGCGCATCTCATGGGTGTTTCTGGTGATCTGCGGATTCGTGGTGGGGTTCGCCGCGGCGATCATGGGGGTGGGCGGTGGATTCATCACCTTCCCCGCCTTCGTATACACGCTCGGCATTTCCGCGGCGACGACGGTGGGAACGGATATCTTCCAGATCATCTTCACCGGCTCATGGGCGGCCATCAGCCAGTACGCCATCTATGGCTTCATCTTCTACACGCTGGCGATGGGGATGTTGCTCGGTTCCCTTCTCGGGGTGCAGATCGGAGCCATGGTGACCAAGGTGGTGACCGGCAGCACCATCCGCGGATTCTTTGCGGTAGCGGTTCTGGGCGGGTTCATCAACCGGATCTTCGCCCTGCCGGATAAGCTCCGCAAGATGGAATGGATCGATCTCTCGAAGTCCTCGACTCATACGATCGAGAACATCGGGATCGTGGTCTTCTTCCTCGTAATGGGCATCTTTGCGTTCTGGGTGATCGGCACGTTCATCCGGAATATCAAGACCTTGAAGGGAGCGGGCCCTGAAGAAGCGCCCGTGGCCCTCAAGCAAGAGGAGGTGCGCGCATGATCGCGAACAAGAAGAAGTTCTACACCGGGCTCTTCGGGCTTCTAAGCTTCTTCGTTCTGCTCGGGGTGATGTTCACCCCGATCTTCGATGGCAAGAACGCCCTGGCCTACGCGGATGAGCTCTTCAACTCGGTGTCGAAGGATTCCGCCTATCAAGTGCCGGATTTGCTGGAGGAAGCGGCAGAGCATCAAGGGACTGCGGTGAACGTTACGATCAAGATGGATAGCGCCGCACAGGCGGATCAGACGGCGCTCCTCTACCGGCAGGCCGGCGCGGAGGCCGAGACCTCCGAGGCCAAGCTCACCGTTCGTGGAGATCTGGCTATGATCGCTCAAGGGGTCCTCGCGGACGCCGATCTCATGCACCAGAATGACGGCGCCGCCGTGGTGGCCAAGTATGGATATGATGAGAAACGGGTGATGTACAACTGGTGGATGAGTTTCGATAAGATGGGCAAGGATCTGGAAAAGCAAGGGCTCAAGGACGAGAAGAAGTTTGTGCAGGAGGTCAAGGAGAACGCCATCGAGCCGGCCTACAACTTCTACCAAATAGAGGCCAAGAGCATGTCGAGCAAGATGGGCGTGGTGGCCTTTGCGCTGGTGTTCTACGTCGTGTACACGGTCTGGTACGGTTTCAGTCTCATGTACATGTTCGAGGGATGGGGGCTGGCGGCCAAACACTAGAAATCAGGCCTCGGAAACATCTAGAATAGGGACACGTTAAGCAAAGGGGGCCGCAAAAAGGGGCCCCCTTTGCCGCAGAAGGGGGAACACGATGGCAATTATCACCATTTCGCGGGGGACTTTCAGCGGAGGCAAAGAGTTGGCCGAATGTGTGGCCAAGAAGCTCGGTTACCCGTGTCTGGCGCGCGAAGTGCTCGTGAATGCAGCCGCTCACTACGGTGTGCCGCTGGAAAAGCTTCAGCAGGCCATCGAGGAAAAGCCCGGCATCTTGGAGCGGATGACCTTGGAGCGGGCGCATTATCTGGCCTTCATCCGGGCGTCTCTGGCCAAAGCGGCAAGGGACGAGAAACTGGTGTATCACGGGCACGCCGGTCATTTGCTCCTTCGGGGAGTCCCGCATGTGCTCAAGGTTCGGGTGATCGCGGGCATGGAATATCGCATTCAGGCCGCCATGGCACGCAAGAAATTGCCCCGGCAGAAGGCCATAGACTTCATCAAACACATCGACGAGAATCGGGCCAAGTGGACCAAGTTCCTTTATCACGTAGATATTTTGGACCCCACTCTCTATGATGTGGTCTTCAACATCGAGAGGATCGGTGTGGCCCATGCCTGCGAGAGCATTGCGCTACTTGCCGGGCGGGAAGAGTTCCGGCCCACGGCGGAATCGCGGAAGGCCCTTGCCGATCTGGTTCTGGCCACCGAAGTTCGGGCACAGATTGCCCTTGACGGCTCGGTTCGGGACGATGATCTCGAGATCGAAGCGGATGCGGGGAAGATCATCGTAAGGGGAAGTGTTCACTCCCTTCAGGAGTCAGAAAGGATCACCGAGATCGCTCGAAAGGTGCCCGGCGTAAGCGAGGTGATTTCTAAGGTCCGCCCCACATATCATGCGCTGGTGCGGTACTAGCGGATCTGTAGAGGCTGCAAAAGCCCGGAAAATGCGAGGAGCCCCTCCGCCCCGTCGGGGCGGAGGGGCTCCTCGCATTCGGAATGGATTTCTTCCCCTTATCCCGCCGATGGCGGGGCATCGAGGGTCACTAGATTCTTCTTGAGGGCAAGGACCACCGCTTCCGTGCGGGAACTCACCTTGAGCTTCTCGAAGATCTGCCCCACATGTGTTTGGATGGTGCGGATGCTGAGGTTGAGCGCGGCGGCGATCTCTTTGTTCCCAAGCCCCCGGGTCATGAGCTGAAGGATTTTCATCTCACGTTCGGTGAGCTCCGGAACTCCGGATTCCGAACCGGCGGCACGGGCTTTGGAGGGAGCAAATCGGGTCACGACCTTTCGGAGTATGGCGGGGTCGAGGACGGATTCCCCCTCGCTCACCGCTCGAATGGAGGCCACCAACTCCCGGCTCTGGGCCCGCTTCAGAAGGTATCCGGCGGCACCGGCTTCCAATAAACTGAAGATGAATTGATCATCATCGTATGCGGAGAGGACGAGCACAGTCGTGTTGGGGCATACGGACTTGATGCGCCGTGTGGCCTCGATACCGTCCATCTTGGGCATGGCCACATCGATCAAGGCGATATCGGGCGCCAGTTCTTGCGCTGCTTTGACGGCCGCTTCCCCATCGGCCACTTCTGCTACGACCTCGAAATCCGGCTCTTGCTCGAGGAGCTTGCGGGTGCCTTCCCGGACCATGGCATGATCGTCTGCAATCAATATCCGTGTTTTCCCCACTGTTCACCTCCGAAAATCGTGCCTTTGCCGGATCGCTCTCTGAAAATAGATTAACTCGTCAAAGGCTCCGCCGCATCGTATGAAAGTGCAATCGTCTCTGCGCTGAATGGCGATTTTTTGCTGCGCATATCGGAGCCATTTTCCATTGGTTTCCCCCCGGCGTAATGGCGGATTTCAGGGAAGCCCGGCGGTTTTTCCGAAGAGCGAAACAAATTCAACGGTGTTTCCCTATGCCTCCGGCCGCAGTTTGGGCGATGTTTCGAAACCGGACTTCCCGGAAAATAGAATCGTGAAAGCTGAAGGAGGGGATCATGAAGATGGATGCATATCCCGCAACTGAAAGAGAGAAGGCGTTGGAAAGACAAACCGGCGGGCTCAGCCTCTGGTGGAAGCGGCGTGTAGAGCGGATCCGGGGGACCTTGAACAAGTGGGTGGTGTTTGATAAGGATGCCATCTTCAAGGATCCGGATTGGCCGCATCTCTGGGAGCACAAGCGGTAGGGTTTCTTAGAACAAAGAACGGATAGAACAAAAGGAAGGAGGAAAGCCATGCAAGCCAATCTCGAGCTCAGGATGAGACCCATGGAGGAAGTTGCGGTTCAGGGGAATATCCCCCGGGAACGCGAGGGGCGGTGGACACGGTTCAATCGCGCGGTTTTGAAGTTTGTTGCTTTCCATAATGATGGGGCTCTGCGGGGAGTGGAATCCCCCTATCGGTGGGTTCAGTAAGACACAGAATCGGATGGCAAATCCAGAAGGAGGAGATCATGCAAGCGATTCTCGATTTGAAATTGCGCCTATCTCAGGTTGCACCGATCCATGAGGCGAAGCCCGTCGAAACGAACGGCCGGCTTTCCCGGATCAACCGGGCGATAAGTAAGTTCGTTACTTTCCAGAATGATGAGCGTCTGATTCAGATGGATTCGCCGTACCGCTGGTTTCAGTGACCGCATGTTCGAGGGGGCCGAATGCACGTGTCGTGAGACGTGAGCGAACGCCCTAGAGTGATCGAAAAAGCGGGGTTTTCCCGGGAAGGGTGAGTGGGTGACCGTTGGGTCCGCTCACCCTTCTTCGTGAATGCTGATGATCTGTGTCGATTTGGCGGTTGATTTCCTGACGAATCGGCGTAGAGCCCCCGTAAGCGATTTCCGCGGAGATTTTACGCTGGCCGGCGAGGGCCATACTCCGTTCACCGGCCGATGCGGGTTCACGGCAAGGCAGAGTAGTATCAAAGGTAAGCAAGAAACCTTGCACTAGAAGGAACAGAAATTGCGGGAAAGGGGCAATCATAAAGCTTCAGGGAGGTGCCAATGGCGATTATCACACTCACAAGAGGAACCTACAGCGGGGCCAAGGAATTGGCCGAGTACACGGCAAAGAATCTGGGGTACACGTTGCTTTCTCGGGAAGACCTTATCGGTGAGCTGGCCCAGCTCGGGTGGGAAGAAGAAAAGCTCAATCAAGCCCGATACAAGAAGCTGGGCATCATGGAGCGCATGAATCTGCAGTGGATTCATTATCTTGCGTGTCTGCGGGCGGTTCTGGCCGAGAAAGCCAAAGGGGAGGCGCTCGTATATCACGGCAATCAGGGGCACCTCGTGCTCCGCGATTTCCCTCATGTGCTCAGCATCAAGTGCGTTGCGGATCTGGAATACCGCATCAAGGCCGTCATGGCGCGCAACGAGTATGCCATTGATCGCAAGGAGGCGCTCCGGATCATCAACCGGATCGATCAGAAGCGCGAGAGATGGTCCAAATTTCTTTACGGGACCGATTTGAACGATGCCGCGGCTTACAGCATGGTCATCGATCTCAGCAAGAAGAGCATTCCGGATGCCTTCGAGATGATCCATAGTCAGATATCGCTCCCGCAGTTCCAACCCACTCCCGAGTCGAAAAAAGCGATCGAAGATCTGGCCGTAGCGGCAAAGCTCCGGGCCAAGATAGCGATGGAGTGCGAGATCATAGATGATGATCTCGTGATCGAGATCAAGGACGGGGTCGTGAACATCAAAGGGACGGTTCACTCCGTGGAGGATGCGCACGAGATTCGCCGATTCTTGGCCAAGCAACCGGAGATCCATGATGTTGAGGCGCATCTGGAGGAGACCCGCGAAGATGTTTCGGCCGGCGGACATGGCCATTAGAGCGGGGGCTTCTAAAGGCGGCGTTGCCGTGTTTGGGTAAGAACCGCGGGCGATTCCTGAGAGGAGGGATGAGATGCAAACCGTGAAGGACCTGATGGTATCCGTGGATAGTTACGTGACCGTCCCGGATGAGACCTCGGTGGGGGAAGCGATCAAGGTGCTCGAAAAAGTGCGCCGCCGATATCAGGAGGAGGGAAAGGAGTACAAGCCGCGGCAACTCATCGTACTGGACCGGGAGAACCGGGTAGTGGGGATGTTGAGTCAGCGGGATGTGGTGATGGCGCTGGAGCCCAAATACAAGACGGAACGCGGGGATGAAGCCGTAAGCTACACCTCAGCGGCCGGGCTCAGCCCGGAGCTCCTCAAATCCATGATGAAGTGGTATTCGCTCTGGGGGGAAAGCTTCGAGGAAAGGTGCCGCCGCGTGGTCCGGATGCCCGTGAAGGAGTGTATGCATGTTCCCCGGCGGGATGAGTACATCGCAGAGAACGAGCGGCTGGAGACGGCCATCCATCAAATGGTGATGGGGGGCAGCCGTTCGCTTCTTGTGACGCGATCGGAACAGGTGGTGGGCATACTTCGCCTCAGCGATGTGTTCGATCAAATCGCCCGCGTAGCCAAGACGGGATGATTGCATGCCAATCGCGCTTGAGCGCCGCTTTCACCATGAGGTCGACATGCAGAGCTTCCGAACAGAATATTTTAGGGAAAGGGCTGGCAGATGAGTAACGGGGTCATTTATAACGTCAACTATGCCGGTTTGCGGGTTCACCGGAGACCCGGCGAGCTCTTGAGGGGTGGACCCGGCTATAAGCCGTACATCATCATATTCGTAGCCCTTGTTTATATCGCTGTGGCGCTGTTGCCGGCGCCCCACAGCATGGTCTCGATGGTCAAGGAGACGAAACCGGCCGGATACAGCCTCAAAGAGGGGACCACAACCATCACGGAAAGCGTCAATAAGGCCAACAAGCCGGACGAATGGAAAGCCTATCAGAGCGCCCTCAAGGCAGAGGCGGCCGCCACTACCCCTGAGGAAAAGGAGAAAGCCGCCGAAGCCCGAGCGGAAGCGGAAAAAGATCTTTACTCACCCGAGAAGGTGGCCAAGCTCGGCCTGATTGCTTTGGTTATTCTCCTGTGTACTGCCCTTCTGTGGGGTACCGAGGCGTTGCCGCTGGGTGCTACCAATATCCTCGTAGCTGTGTTGATGTATGTTTTCATGGTGCTTGAGCCGGACCAGATCGCCAAGGCTTACATGAAGGATGCCGTATTCTTCATCGGCGGCATACTGGCTATCGCGGTGGGCGTAGCCAAGACGGGACTCGATAAGCGGATCGGGCTGATCCTCCTGAGCCGGGTAAACAGCCCGGTCAAGTTCGCCTTTATCTTTCTTCCGTTGATCTCCCTCACTGCCGGTTTCCTCTCGGAGCATGCCCTTGTTGCCCTGCTGTGCCCCGTGCTCATGGGCGTGTACAAGGCCAGTTGCATTGCCAACGGCGTCAAGCGCGATAAAGCCCTCGCCGTCTTTCTTTTCTTGGGACTGTGTTTTGCCGCCAATGTAGGCGGTCCCGCCTCGCCGGCGGCCGGAGGGCGGAATGCTATCATGGTCGGGTACCTTTCCGATGCCGGAATGCCCATCAGTTTTGCGGAGTGGGTGAAGTACGGAATGCCCCTCTGTATCTCGCTCTCGCTTTCGATTGCGACTTTCATGTTCCTTGTGCTCAGGAGGAAATTCATATCGAAGAACATCAATCCCAGTCTCGTAGTGAAGCAAGAAGTGGCCAAGCTTCCCAAAATGGGGTTCAAGGAAAAAGCGATGGCCGTGATCCTCGTAGCCGTGGTGATTTGCTGGATTGTGCTCGGTGAGGACTTCGCCATCGGCGGCCCGACCATCATGGCGGTATTGGCCATGTTCTTGTGCCGGATCATCACTTGGCAGGATATTCAAAGGGGTGTCGCGATCGATGTGGTGGGATTGTATGCCTCCGCATGCGCTATCGGTACGGCTCTCTCGCTTACGGGCGGGGCTCTGTGGATGGCCCGGGAGTTCACCGATGCTTTGCCCAGCTTCCTCGCTGATGGCAACGGCCTGATCGTCGGCGTCACGATCATGACCGGCACCATCACCAACTTCATGAGCGATGGCGCTACCGTGGGTGCGATCGGGCCGGTGGTGTTGCCCATGGCTGCCATCGCAGGGGTTTCGATGTGGCAGATCGGACTTGCCTGTTCCTTCTCTTCTTCGTTTGCCAACTGCCTGATCGTGGGTACCCCGAACAATGCCATCGCCTATAGCATGTCGAGGGATCCCCAAACGAACGAGCGACTGATAACAGTGGGCGATTTCTTCAAATACGGCTTCCCGATCACCATTCTGAGCTTGATCGTGACGTGGTTTGTGGCTGTTTACGGGTACTGGAGCCTCTTCGACTGGCCGTAAGCGCCATATAGAGCGGGGGGCAAAAATTAAAAAAGCTCCGGCGCCATTAGGCGCCGGAGCTTTTTTGTTTCCTGGCGACGCCCTATTGTCCCACCGAGACCGGCAGTATCGTCAGCGCTGAGGCGTTTCACTTCCGTGTTCGGGATGGGAACGGGTGGTTCCACCTCGCTCACGACACCAGGGCCGCTTCGCCCGTTTCCTGCTCGGGTCGCGCCAATTGAGGCACTGCCCGACTGGTAGAAGTATATCACGGCCAGGCTGGCTGTGCAACCTCTACGGCCCCTTCGGGACCAAGGATCGGTAAATCCGGTCTGGTGCCCCTGCTATTGGGCTCGATCCTGCCGACCTGCACGCTTCGCGAAGCTCGAGTCCTCGGCCATTAGTACCGCTAAGCTGAGGCGGTTGCCCGCCTTGCACGTGCGGCCTATCGAGCAGCTGGTCTCGCTGCGGCCTTACCAGCTTGATGCTGTGGGGGATCTCATCTTGGGGCG
>DAOTYO010000007.1:0-44259 GCA_034434815.1 Dehalococcoidia bacterium | reverse complement strand
CGAGGGAAGCGTCATCTCCTCCCGGAGATGTCGAGGGCGGACCCATTCTGCTCGAGTTCAACCGGAGAGGCTCCTTTACAGAACGGAGGAAAGCCGTTTGCTTTCGTGCCGGATCTTATGAAACCGGGGGATGCCGTGTCCGGGTGTCGATTCAAGGCGTTCGTGCCTTTCTTGCGCTCTCTCTGGCTTGTTCCGGCTTTTGTCCCGAGAGGAGAGGCGATCGAACTTCGAAAACCGGATCCAAAAAGCTCCTCTTCGGGAAGCAAGAACCGATATCCGGAGGAACAAGCACTGGGAAGTGCAATTTAAAGATATCATTCCTCATCGAAAGAGCCCCTTCACGAACGATCCTCTAAGGAAGGCGTTTCCATTGGGAGGAAAGATGAGCCCAAGCGCCGTCACGATCCTATTACCGGCACGAAGATCGACGGGATTTTGCCCCTTTCCGCCGTCTTCGTTGTGTTGGAAGATGGTTACCGACGAATCCGGAAGGGATTTTGGGGGAGAGGGGCATTTCCGTGCTCTTTTCTTTCCATTCGGAAGAGAATCGGGCCTCGAGGGAAGCGAAACGGATGCTTCGGGCGATAGACGCGCCTTTTGGGCTTTTGGGCGCGGAAAACGGCGCCTTATCGGCGCCGAAATGATGCCGGAAGTCGGTGTTTTTCGGCGGTGGGGGTCCGTTTTGCACCGATCGGTGAAGCGGAATTGTCTATCCCAGTGGCTCGAGGGGAATGGATGTGCATAAGGTGCACAGGGCGGCTTTGCCCCGTAAGCGGAAGCGGGCACCCTTATTGATGACTGCTCCCGGGACCGATTCTGCCACTACATCCGCATCCGGATCGCGGTGAGAAGCAGCGGCAATACTGAGGCATCCAACGACTTCAGGCATCTGCCGCCTCATCGCCACGCGCTTGGATCGCCCCCCTTCAGAATCTTACGCCGCAAGAGTTTGCGGCCGCCGCCCTACCTCACCCCCCGAAGGCCGAGAAGGAGCTTGATGCCATCACCGCAGCTAATTCATAAGATTCATGGAGATTCGGCTGGTTCAGGTCTCTAGAACCTCTACTTTTGATGGTGCAGTAACTCGTCGGGGGTGACCTAACCCCCTCCCCGAAGCGGGAAGGGGGTGTCTTTCAATCCCCTTTCGAGGATTCGGCTCTTTCGCACACGATCCGTCCATAGGTACTGCCGGACGCCGGCGGCACCCTTGCTGGTTTCAATCCCCTTTCGAGGATTCGGCTCTTTCGCACTATGATGAGACGTACCTGGGCGATGAGGTATTCGAACCTTAGTTTCAATCCCCTTTCGAGGATTCGGCTCTTTCGCACCCATTGGGGCAAGTACGTGACCCGGGCGACATTCACAGTTTCAATCCCCTTTCGAGGATTCGGCTCTTTCGCACCGAGTGGGGTAGCGAATATTATCCTCCGGTACTTCCGGGTTTCAATCCCCTTTCGAGGATTCGGCTCTTTCGCACAGACGATGAGGGAATGCGGGTATGTGGTGCTGACGGTTCCGGGTTTCAATCCCCTTTCGAGGATTCGGCTCTTTCGCACCACGGCCGGAAACGGCCAAAAAGGAGGAAGTGATGGTACGAGGTTTCAATCCCCTTTCGAGGATTCGGCTCTTTCGCACACACGGGTTTCGTGCTGAAGAAGGTCAGCGAGTACGTTTCAATCCCCTTTCGAGGATTCGGCTCTTTCGCACTAGCGAGTACTGCCCCCCAGTTCTCCCGATGGTACGTTTGTTTCAATCCCCTTTCGAGGATTCGGCTCTTTCGCACTGTCAGGTCATTGATGACCTAAAAAAGATTAGAAAATCTGGTTTCAATCCCCTTTCGAGGATTCGGCTCTTTCGCACCAGCGGCGACAGACTAATATCGTGAATGCCGAGATATCCGTTTCAATCCCCTTTCGAGGATTCGGCTCTTTCGCACCGACGAGCATCCGGCCCTTCGATGCCGCCCACCCTCTGGTCATCAGTTTCAATCCCCTTTCGAGGATTCGGCTCTTTCGCACATGGTATTTGAACCCTATCGTTTGGCTAGTACCATTGTTTCAATCCCCTTTCGAGGATTCGGCTCTTTCGCACCGAGTGGGGTAGCGAATATTATCCTCCGGTACTTCCGGGTTTCAATCCCCTTTCGAGGATTCGGCTCTTTCGCACAGAAGACCAGAGGCGGGAAACGCTTCCAGAACATGGACGCGTTTCAATCCCCTTTCGAGGATTCGGCTCTTTCGCACTTTCAGAGCAAACAAATAAAATCACGGACACGGTTTCACAAGTTTCAATCCCCTTTCGAGGATTCGGCTCTTTCGCACATATATGATAAGGGGATCGTTCAACCTGATGGAAGAGTAACACAGTTTCAATCCCCTTTCGAGGATTCGGCTCTTTCGCACTTGGAGAAAAGAGTATATGAAATGGATCAATGGCTTTCCTAGTTTCAATCCCCTTTCGAGGATTCGGCTCTTTCGCACCAATATATGTTGGAAATTGCATCAGAGCACCTTCAATACTTAAAGTTTCAATCCCCTTTCGAGGATTCGGCTCTTTCGCACACGGGGTAAAAGAACCCGTCGAAGAGTTTAGACCGCTGGGTGTTTCAATCCCCTTTCGAGGATTCGGCTCTTTCGCACCGGAAAGTTTTATTTGGATAGGATTTATTCACATACGGAGAATCAAGTTTCAATCCCCTTTCGAGGATTCGGCTCTTTCGCACACGCCCTTGACGTGCTCGAGGATCGGTGGCCGGAGGCCGAGCCGAGTTTCAATCCCCTTTCGAGGATTCGGCTCTTTCGCACTTGTTGTAACTTTCGCCCTGTCCATTGTTCCCTCCTAAAGTTTCAATCCCCTTTCGAGGATTCGGCTCTTTCGCACACACGGGGTTAACCCGTGGCCAACTTGTCAACCGGTTTGTTTCAATCCCCTTTCGAGGATTCGGCTCTTTCGCACAGGTTTCATACCGTGTTAGTATTCTATTGCAATGGAAAGTTTCAATCCCCTTTCGAGGATTCGGCTCTTTCGCACTGGCGAAGAAGAACGCGCTAGGATCACCAAAGCTTTGGAAGGATTGAGTTTCAATCCCCTTTCGAGGATTCGGCTCTTTCGCACACGCGGAATTGATAAGGCCCTAAAGGCCGACGTGGTCGCTAGTTTCAATCCCCTTTCGAGGATTCGGCTCTTTCGCACGGGCGGGTGGACAAGGTGTTCATCGTGGACGAGATTGACCCGCGGGTTTCAATCCCCTTTCGAGGATTCGGCTCTTTCGCACTCGCACACAACCTCTGCCCATCAGTCCGCCATTTTCCGGTAGTTTCAATCCCCTTTCGAGGATTCGGCTCTTTCGCACAGGCTCAGTGCTTGAGCTCGGACTCATGTAGACGCCCCGGAGGTTTCAATCCCCTTTCGAGGATTCGGCTCTTTCGCACTCGGCGACCCTCGGCCTCCATACCGCCAGCTTCCCTCCCCTGTTTCAATCCCCTTTCGAGGATTCGGCTCTTTCGCACACAAGCAAGAGAATCCGCAACATCACGGATGGAAAACTCTTGGTTTCAATCCCCTTTCGAGGATTCGGCTCTTTCGCACTAGTGTTTAGGCGTGCCGTAGAGAAGGCTAGACCTCTTGCGTTTCAATCCCCTTTCGAGGATTCGGCTCTTTCGCACCCTCGAAAGGGGATTAAATAAGAAAGGGGGTAGAGAGATGAAGTTTCAATCCCCTTTCGAGGATTCGGCTCTTTCGCACCCTCCTCGGGCGGGAGGATCGCCTGGTGGCCCAGCAAGGTTTCAATCCCCTTTCGAGGATTCGGCTCTTTCGCACCGGGTGTAGGGCGATCACGGGCTCCCCGGCAGGCCAGCGGTTTCAATCCCCTTTCGAGGATTCGGCTCTTTCGCACGAAGGGGTATCGGTACTGGCCGGTCGGGGCGTCCCCTCTGTGTTTCAATCCCCTTTCGAGGATTCGGCTCTTTCGCACCAATGGCTCCAGCACCTACCCTAGAATTACCTCACACCAAGTTTCAATCCCCTTTCGAGGATTCGGCTCTTTCGCACTTAACTGACTATCAGTTGATGGCCATCGCCCGTCTTAGTTTCAATCCCCTTTCGAGGATTCGGCTCTTTCGCACCTCTGGGGATACTGCTGGACAGTTCCCATGAGGTGGATTACGTTTCAATCCCCTTTCGAGGATTCGGCTCTTTCGCACCCGGGTCGTTCCCCCTCCCCGCAGCCAGCGGCCGGTCTCGTTTCAATCCCCTTTCGAGGATTCGGCTCTTTCGCACGGGTCAAAGAACCCGTCGAAGAGTTTATACCGCTGTAGAAGGGTTTCAATCCCCTTTCGAGGATTCGGCTCTTTCGCACAAATGGGTATTCCGCCGTGGGTTAGCCCCGCGGAATACCCCGTTTCAATCCCCTTTCGAGGATTCGGCTCTTTCGCACTATTGATGTGCCGGATATGTATGCGGTAACAAGGGATTTAGAGTTTCAATCCCCTTTCGAGGATTCGGCTCTTTCGCACGCGTAAGTGACGCCGGCAAACCCCCACGAGAAGCCTTGCGTTTCAATCCCCTGTCGAGGATTCGGCTCTTTCGCACCCCCAAGGCGGCGTTTTTCGTGGTGGGGGCGGTATCAGAAGTGTTTCAATCCCCTTTCGAGGATTCGGCTCTTTCGCACAATTATTTACCTTGGGGTCATAAGCGCTAGGAAACCTTATGTTTCAATCCCCTTTCGAGGATTCGGCTCTTTCGCACCGGGTGAGCCGTTTTTTGTCGCACGTCGGCTTGCTGAGAAGGTTTCAATCCCCTTTCGAGGATTCGGCTCTTTCGCACCTTCAGGTTCTGACCCAAGCCGCAGCCCATCTCCACTACGGTTTCAATCCCCTTTCGAGGATTCGGCTCTTTCGCACTTCGATTTTCATGCCCCACCAAAGCACCGCTCCCTCGTGCGGGTTTCAATCCCCTTTCGAGGATTCGGCTCTTTCGCACTGGGCAGTCCTCACTTCCGGCTGTACGTTCCGGAGATTGGTTTCAATCCCCTTTCGAGGATTCGGCTCTTTCGCACACGATATGCAAAGACGTCAAGTAGAAGCTTGGGCGTTGGTTTCAATCCCCTTTCGAGGATTCGGCTCTTTCGCACGAGCACACAATCTCGCCGATCTCGTACCCGCAGTTGAGAAGACTGGTTTCAATCCCCTTTCGAGGATTCGGCTCTTTCGCACAGGTTGGTAGGGACGGAATGGTTATGGATTTCGCTACTCTCAAGGTTTCAATCCCCTTTCGAGGATTCGGCTCTTTCGCACCGCGGCGTTGGGTTCCCAAAGCTATTTTCCGAGCACCCCCGCCCCATCCCCTCCTCCAACCCCTCCCCCGCCGCATTTTGTACCCCCATTATATTCCGAGCACCTCCCCGCTGCAATCCGATTCTCCCCTAGACGGCAAAGTACGGCGGATCCCGTTTCACCTCTCCCAATCCGGCGACCCGAATCTCCGAAAGGCACTTGGCGCACAGGGAATAGTATCTCACCGTATCTTCTTCCGCTCGGATCGCCCGCGCGATGCGCGAACGCATCTTCTCGTAAAGCTGCGGCGTCACCTCGCACTCGAAGACGCTCTTCTGCACCCGATAGCCGTATCCCTCGAGGATCTTCATCACCCGGGTGCGGCGTTTATCATCCGGGATATCGTAGGCCACTACGATGAACATGGCTATTTCACGAGGAAGGGTTTGTAGGCCGCTTCTTTTCCCATGATCACCCGGACGAGTTGCCGGGCCTGAAGCTCGAAGCACCGCCGGTAAGTCGCCCGTGTGTTGGTGTGGGGATGGATCACCTCCGTTTGCACCCGCTCCTCGTACAGGGCGAGGAATTTTCGGATCGCCTCTTGCGTGAGGCGAACCATGCCCCCGCGCTCCTCCGAGGCCTCGAAATCCTCGGCGGTGAGGGATCGGGTGTTGATCGCCCGGAGCACGATCGAGTCCACGATGATGGGGCGGAATTCCTCCATGAGGTCGAGCGCTAGACTCGGCTTGGAGTACTCGGTGGAGTGGAGGAATCCGAGGAAGGGGTCGAGCCCCACGGTGCGGATGGCGGCCTGTACTCCGTATACGAGAAGGGTGTATCCGAAGCTCAGGAGGGAATTGACCGGATCGCGGGGCGGGCGGCGGATGCGGGCGCGGAAGCCGAGATCGTATTTCAGCAATCCCTTGAAGGCGCCGTAGTAGATCATGGAATTGTAGCCCTCGATGCCCTGCACGGTGCTCAGGTTGCCGGCCCGCTCGAGACGGCGCAGACCCTCCGAAAGGTGCTCGATCGCCTCCGAAAGCACCGGGTTCTGATCTTCCCGGGCATAGCGCATGAGCATGGTGCGTTCGTTGGAGAGCTTGGCCCGGACGATCTCGGCGGCCAAGGCGGACTTGAGCTCGGGGTTGGAGATCGCCTGAAGCTGCGCTTGACGGAGGAGTCCGAAGTTGGATTCGGTGGAGAAGAGCCGGCCGTGGTACTTGCCCGTGCTGGAGCAGAACACGCAGTCGATCCCGCGATCGAGGAGATCGTGGATCACGGGGGTGGTCAGGTTCACGTTCCCGAAGATGACGACTTGCTCAACTTTCGTGGAGGGGACTTTCTGAAGGGTTTGCCCCTCTTTGGTGACGATGAAGGTGTTGGCTTCTTTGCGCAGGGTGGCCCCCTGTTCGACGAGATACAGGACTGCCATCGGATATCCTCCGGGTCTGACCCATGCCCATAGCGGTTTTGGCGCCGGTGCCGCAGAAGAAGGAGAAATCGGCGAGGGCCTCGATGGCGCGGCGGGCGTCCTCGGGGAGGGCGTCTTCGAAATCGAAGGTACAAGTGCCCTCGAAGCCGGTCTCTTGATAGGCGCCGAAGAAGAGGGCGCGGGTCTTGAGGGCGCGTTGCGAAAGGCGCACGGAGCGCTCGAGGGTATCGAGAAGGTCGGGGGGGAGCTTAGTGGGCGAGAAGGTCTGCCATTTGAGGAAGTAGCCGGTGAAGATGGTGCGGGGTTGGGGGGAGAGGTCGTTCCGTTTGCCGGCGGAGCGGAAGGTGGTGGGGGAAAGGAAACGGAGGTGGATCTGAGGTTTCCCTGAGGCGGTGAGGAGCAGATCATCGAAGGAGCGGCAAGCGCAGAGGGGGGAGGAGTGGGGAGGGGTGCGGACTTCCCGGAGGCTCAAGGAAGCCTCGCCGAGATGGAGGGGGCGATCGGCGGATCGGAGCGCGGCATCGAGGAAATGGGCGAAGGGCTCGTCCTCGAGGAAGGTGAGGCGCATCCAGTAAGTCCGGCCCTTCTCGATGGCGATGCGCTCTCCGTTCCGGGTGAACTTCCCTTGGAGGGGGGAAAGGGTGAAGGGTTTGGGGTCGGAATCGTGAAGGCGCTGAGAGAGTTTGGGGTTGGAGTGCCGGAGGATATCGAGGAAGAGGGCATAGGCATGATACCCCCGCGTCGGGGGGATCAGCGCTTCGTTTTCGGCTTTGAAGTTAGCGACGATGGAGTAAAGCATGTTTTGACCTCACCCCTGACCCCTCTCCGGAACGGAGAGGGGAACCGGTTGGCCCCCTTCCCGGTTCGGGAAGGGGGTTGGGGGTTAGGTCCCCTCCTCACCAATTAACCACGGGAACTGAAGCTCTTGAGCCCTGCGCTCGAATTCCGGGTCAACCTTCTTGGCCAACCTCATCACCTGTTCCTTGAGACTGGTGTAGACTTCTCTGGAAACGGGTTTTGTGCCGTGCGCGAGAATGCTTTCATTCCTGTCTTTCAGCAGGCCTCTCAGTTTGCTGTTCGAGATGAAGGCTTGCCCGAGGGGATGGTTCAATTTGTGAAGGAGCCAATAGGACATCTCGAGTCCGATCTTGATCTTTTCGTCCGATGCGTTCCGGTGTTCGGCTAGGCGGTTTCTTGCTGATGGGTCGAGGGTGGCCAGTTTCTCATTATCTAATTGCACATCGCTGGTGCGGATGCCAAATTGTGAGGAGAGCACGTGCTGGGCTATCATCTCGGTCAAGCGATATAGGCGGGCCACCGCATCATCGAACTTGCCTTCGCGTTCGCGGCGCTGGGCATTGTTGTAGAGGTCCGCGAGGGCATCGAGAGTTATATTGCCCTTCTCGAGCTCTTTCGCGAGGGGAATGAGCCGTCTCTCAGGGAGTTTGTCCTTTACCTTGAAGGGGTGGAGCTCCGGGTTCTGCCATTTGACCTTATTGTATTCGCCGCAGAAGGTGATGTGGTCGAAGTGGTCCCATCGGGCATAGGCTCCAGCCAGAAGCTGGAGATTCTCCCTCAGGTTCTTGTCCTGGGGTACCAGAAGCACATCATTGATGCGGGGAAGTATCTCCTGCGCCGCTTCGAAGCGTAGCTGCAGGATGAGCTCGCGGGCAAGGTGAAGATCGGAAACGGCAAGGATGGCCGCCGGCGGGACAGAGAGAAACTTCTCCGTTCCATTCTCCACCCTTCCATTCCTTCGAACTCCATAGATATACTTGAGCTTGGCGCACCGGAAGCTCACCGCCGCCAGAGAGAGCCCTGCTGTCATGGCCTTGGTTCCCGAGGTGAAATCGGCAATAATGTCTTCAGGTTTGTACCCCTTGTTCCGCAGCTCGTGGAGTGCTTGAAGGGCTGCTTGAAAGCACTCATGGATGTCATCATGATTGCGAACGAGGGTACAGAAGAAATTGCCCTCGTGCAGACCTGACTGGCGGGCCACCTCCTCAGCGAAGGCCCGGCTTTCAGTTGAGACGAGAAACGATACCTGTGCCGGCTCGGTGTCTTTCACCGTCTTCACGAGTGGATTCACGATGTTTACATCGGGGCCGGTCCCTGTGCCCACGCTGATGATCATGGCCTTGGCCATTTTTCACCTCCTTGCTGGGGCGATGGGGCCTTGGGATTGCTTCAGTGGAGCCTCGAAATACCCGTACCCCACCATGGTCTTGGCTCCTACGCCCATCCCCTTGAGGCCTCCCTTGAGCCATTCCTCGGCCTTCGCCACCCACTCTGCGCTTTTCGGCTCCTTCGTCCGGGCGGCGATGATGAAGCGGAACTCCGTGTTCTTGCCCACGGTGAGGAAGAGGATGGGAGTGGGCGAGGAATAGTCAGCGGGTGGCTTCGTTCCTTTGCTTGTATAATAATCGCCGTAGTGGACGTTCATGATGTCCGGCTCGAATTTAGGCACGGTCGTGGGGAAGGCATCGAAGAAGATCACCTTGCCGGCGGCGGCCTCCTTTTTCTCCCCTTTTTTTCGCTCCGGGCCGAAGACGGCATCTATATCCTCTTGCGGCGTCCCCTTTGCCTCGGCATAGGCGCGGGCCACGCCCTTGAGCGCGCTTCCGGGGATGATGGGAAGGCCGTAGACGGGGTGGAGGGTCATGGCGGTCTCGAGGACGCTGGCCCCGCCCAGGCCGGCGATGAGCCGCCAGGTGGGCTTCTGCCTGAAGCCCTTGACTTCATAGCCGCCGGCACGCAGGGCGTTGCACATGGCCTCGGCGCGATCGGTCAGGGCCTGGATAGCCTTAGCGAGATCGTTCGCTGGGATCTTGGCGACATGTTGCAGAAGTTGCTTTTTGGTTTCTTTCAGGGTGAGGTCTCCCCTCTCTTGGTCCCATGGAATGTAGCGTTCGAGAAAGAGTCCCACATTCTCGCACTGGGATTTCGTCTTCTTCACGAGCTGCTGGGTATCCTGCGGTAACGGAAGGATTGAGTCTTTCTTCTCCTCTTGCTTCCGTAGGCTGGAAGACTGGGGCGGCGGGCTAGATCGTGGTCCCCCGCCCCTCTGCGGTTGTGAGCGACTGTCTTTCATCAGTCTTCTCCTTGTTCTAGTTCGGCCTCGGCGAAGCGCTTGAGCCAGCCGGCAAAGGCCAGCACCTCGGTGGTATGGCGGCGGTATTCGGAGCTGTTCTCTCTCATAACTTCGGTGAGGAGGTCTTTATCTTTGCCCAGAACATGTTGCGAAAGCTGCGTGAACAGCAGGCCTTCGGCTTTTTTGGGGTCTGGTTTGCCCTTGTCGTATCCCTTCGACTTCAGATAAGCCAGCGTCTGCCCCAAACCGTTGGCGAGGATAAGGGAAGGGAGCTTTCGGGCAAGGGAGCCATATTTCCTTTGCAGATCGGCGTTCTCTTCCTTTACACCTGCGACATATTGGCTAGCCTCTTTGGCCAGTGTCTGTCCGCGCGTTTGAAGGGTGCTCATTTCTTCTCCTCCTTGTGGAAGGTTACCCGGGCCAGTCCCCGCCCCACTGTCTCATCCCCGCCGAGGCGGACGTAGCCGAGATTCAAGGCGGTGAGCCATCCCAGCACATCCTTCGCACTGTTCAAATTCTCGGGCGGTTTGGCGCCGTTGCCATCGTATCGAGGCTTGGATGCAAACAGCGGCGCATAGAGGATGGTCTCCGGCGGGAGGTGCTCCTCGGTCCAGAGAGCCCCCTGCGCCACCGTCTTTTTCACATCATCTATCCTCGTTCGGGTGATCACCATGGTGTGGTACTTGACGAAGTCGGCGAAGGCATCGTCGGGGAGGACGACCAGCGAGTTCTGGAGCTTCCCGCGCCAGAATTTGTACTCTGAGCCCTCCGGCAAGACAGTCTTGGCAAGCCAATTGCCCAGAGAATCCACATACGGGTCGGATCGCGCCTCGAAGGTGTATTCCTCCAGCACCACGTTCTTCGAGTCTATGACCACGTCGCTCTTGGGCTGGACGCAACAACCGTTCTCCGCGGCGGGCGCGGGCACTTGCCAGGACGGGGCGGTAATCCCCGGCGTGGCGCTCAAGTCCCTCTGGAGACGGTTCAACACCATGGGGCAGGTGATCCAGGCGAAGATGCCCTTGAGCGAGCGTACCGGGAAGAGGAGGATCCGGGCATCGCCGACCGAGAGCGCTCCGGCGTGGTCGGCGGCCTCCTCCGGCCCGAAGACCCACTTGACATATTCCTTGTTGTTGGGATTAGATTCGGCGGCCTCCCGGAGCACCCCCTTGAGCCCCGACCCCTGGATCATGGGGAAGCCGGTGTGCCGCTCCCGCTGAACGGGGAGGTCAATGGTGCCGAGCTCCGAGCCACTGCCCGGGTGCAGGGGGGTCTCGGCGTAGATGTAGAGAAGGGTTCCTTTTTCGATCATGGGTTCCAACCTCCTATGAGTGTTAATCCGAAACCGACTTCGCGGTGCTCGTCCGAGATGGATTGGAAGTGAAGGGCCCGGAAAAGGTCGTCCACTTTGAGGGTGCGATCCAACGCCTCGAAGAAGTAGACGCTGCCCGCGGGCACTGCCCTGCGGATCGGCTTGGGTTCTCGCTTCTTCATGTCCCATCCCCCGAGCGGGAGGGAACGGTTGATGGCGGCGGCCTTCAGTTTGAGCTTGATCCCTCCTAGAGTCCCTTCGAGGGTCTTTTCATCGAAGCTTCCGGGGAGCCAACCCTTGCTGAAGAGCGCCGGTGTGGCTAGGTAGAGCTTGAAGCGAAGGGGAGTAGACTTGGCGACCTTGTCTTTGATCTGGCTTTCTGATGCCTTGAGCCACTGCCTATCGGGAAGGGTTTCGTACCGGGCCGAACGGGACTCCCCTCCCAATAGGAGAATCCCTTGCGGCTTGAGAGGTATACCCTCGATATCCATGGTGAAGCCGCTGTTCGTCTTGAGGCGGGTGAAGCTAACGGAATACAGCTTGCCCGTCTCAACGCTGTGGGTATCCGTCTTGCGCCGGATTCCCGTTCTGAGCTCGGTGCTTGCAAACTCGTCCCCGCTATATGCCTGCGGCGCTTGGCCGAGGAGATACTTGACCATTTCCTCCTCCCTCAGGAATCCCCCGGCAGCTTCGCAGCGGCGGGGGTCTGTTGCCCAGAGGGGCGTCAGTGGAAATTCCGCATCGGTATGCCAAAAGGAGCCAACAGGCCTAAGGAGAAGCGTTTGTTTGTCTTTGGCGCCGTCGTCTGCCTCCTTGGGGATCACGAGGTCCGCGGGGGTTGGGAAGAACTCGGTGATTGAATTGTTGCGCTGGGCCACGAAGGGGCCTTTCGTTCTGAGCTTGCCGTACCCGTTCTCATCGCCGATGAGTTCCCTGATCTCCCTGCTGAAGCGGAAGCCATGTTCGGCGAGGATGAGCGAGCGGATGGCCCCTTGAAAGGGCATGGGGGTGGGGGGAAAGACGCTCCGGGCCAGATGGTCATCCCCTGCGGAAAAGGGTTTGCCGTCGCGGAACAAAAGCACATCCGTGGGTTCGATGAAGATTCTCATGCTCTCTCCTCCCGTGCCAGGAATACGGCCAGTTCAAGCAAATGCAGGAGCCCCTCGAGCTCGCTTGCATTGCCATTATGGGTTTTCCCTTTCGTAGTGCGGAGACACTCTCGTGATAGAGCCAGTTGGTCCCAAAGACGCTCAGCGAGTTTTTCCTTCTCCCGCTGCCGCTCCTCCTTGGATGAGCCCGGCATCTTTGAGATCTCGATATGGCGCTTGAGCAAGTAGCGGATCCGGCTCTCGATGGATTCATCGTCCGCCCCGGCAAGGCCGGCAGCGATCTCGTCGCCCAGCGCGTAGACGAACCGTGGCGAGAGCGTCTCCTCGGCAAAGAGCTTCTGGAATTCCATGATCATTGCCGCTGGCGTCTTCTTGGGGTCTTGATCGATAAACCACGGGCCCTCGGCGATCCGCCTCTCTCCGGAGCGCCGCACCGAAGCGAAGGCAAAGGCGTTCTTTCCGCTTCGTTTCTTGGCATGTTTCTCCAGCATCTCATCATGTGCCTTGGAGATAGCATCCCCAATGGAATGGGAATGGTGCACGATGGCGATTCCGGTGCTCAGCGTGGCCTTCTCGCCCATCATTCGCAGAAGCTCATCGCCCAGTTTGACGAAGCCATTCTCCGATTCCGGACGCCTTGAAGGCTCGTTGGGGCGCATGCCGGAATAAAGCATTCGGATTTCTCTCGCGGCGGCGATGGCCTTATCCTTGGGCAGTAGGGCCAGGAGATCGTCACCGCCGGCGTACACCAACTTGCCTGCATGTCTGTTCTCGATGACGAGCTGCACCAGTTTGGTGGAGAAATCCCGTAAGGAGGCGCTGATGGCGTTGTGCAGGAAGGGGGAGAGCGGCCTCCGCCGATCAGCCACTTTTGATAACGGCTCCTGCCGAAATATTTCCCTGGCATGCGGGTGAACCGTCTCGGCTATCTTGGGGGCATACTCGCCGCTGAGCCACTTGCCCATGCTGTCGCCGTCGGCGCAGAGAACCGCAATGTAACGCGAAGGCTTGGCGATATCGAGTTGCTCCGCTCGTTTAATGAGGTCCTTCAGGGCTTCCCTTGCCTGGCGGGCTTTGTCTTCGATCGGTTTGAAATCGGGATCGGCGGGTTTGAGATCAGGCCGGTATTCGCTTCTGAGACGCTCAGGCTCGAAGGTTTCCTCGAAGAGGAAGTCTCCATCGGTGTGCAGGAATTCCGTTGCCGTCTCTCGGAGCGCCGAGGGGAAATCCTTGCTTTGCACCAACCCCCAAGCCTGATAGACCGAATTGGCGTTCCAATTGATACCCAGAACACGCTTGAGTTCGCCTACCTTTTGCACATAGCATTCGAAGGCTTTTCGGAGAAGATCGTCATTCTTAATTCCTTCCAGAAGATGTATCTGGAAGGAGGCCACAGCGATAGATGAAATGGAGGGAAAACGCTGCTCCTTCTGCCCGAGCACTGGCTTGAAATACGCGTCGGCGGCGAGGCGTTTGGTGGTGCAAACGGCGCAGAGCCGCTCGCTTCCACCCCGTCTGAAATCGCCAGGGAATTTGTTGGCGATCTGGTCCCAAAAGTGGCGGATATTCTGCTCCTTGGAAGTCTCTCCGGTCGCCTCAATGCGTGGGTGAAGCGCTTCCCGCTCTCCGCAAAGCGTGCATTTGTAGCCATATTCCTCGCCCTGGGCGAAGGCGCGAAGCGTCTTCCGGGCCCCGAGCGCGCGCTCCGTTAGATCGTACAGGAGCTGATATACCGTGCCGATATTGACATAGTCGGGATTGAGCTTGGTGAAGGCATCCACGATCTTCTCGAGATCGTGCTCACTCTGGGAACTCTTGCCATCCTTGCCGATGAGGCCGCTGTATCTCTCGATGAGCCTCTCCGCCCCTTCCTTCTCGGAGAGGTCGGCAGCGTTTCCGTCCACGTGCCACGGCAAGGCGATCCAATAGGTTTCGAAGAAGTCCGCGGTTTGCTTGTTCCACAGCTCGTTCCACTCCCCTTCTTCGTTAGCTTCAGGAACTCTGGACTCCATCTCTTGTTTGACTTTCCTGCAAATCTCGCCCCACTCTTTGCACAGGGCATCTTTTGCGGCTTGGGCCAATGCGGCAGCTTTCTCTTCGGGCACGATGGCCAGAAACCGGTTGGGAAAGTTGGCGATGGGCAGCTCCTCGTCCCGTGGCTTGACATCAAAGCTGAACTCTTGGGATAGCCATTGATCCACCAAGGGCTGCCGCCACAGGTTGGGGAAGATGATGGCATCGGGCCCAAGTTCCCGGACCACGGTTTTGGTGGCGCACCAAGTAAGGTAAGAGAGGAGATAGCTGCCCATCCACAGGTCCTGGGTTCGCCGGGCGGTGGAGATGAAGCTTTGCACCGGGCCCATGGCAAACAGGAGGAAAGCGGGTTTGGGGAGTGCGGAGGCCACCGCCGAGGTCATGGAGAGGTGGTCCCAGATGGAGTGATCGGGGGTGCGGGTATCGGCGGGGAGGAGATGCCATAGGAGTCCCAGACGGCTTTTCTCCTCCCCTTTGTCACTCCTTGCGAGCTTTTCTGGCAAGAGTCGCCAGAGGGCGAAACATAGTTTCTGGGGATCGTCGCCATAGCTGTTTTTGAGCTGATCAATCGCTTGGTCTACAGCCTCGCCAGCCGTCTTGAGTACGGTATCATCGCCTTCCAAGTCGTAATGCACCAACGGTCCGCCGTAATGGTGAAGATCAAACTCCTTCCCGGAGAGCGGATGGATGAGCACGGGCTTCTCGTGGAAACGGATCTGGGGTTTCAGTTTTTTGCCTCCGATCTCTCCTTCTACCACGATGCGGCTGGAGGCGGCGGCAATGCGGTCGGCCGTTTCGACTTCGCTGGGGGGACTCGTGCCGTCGCCTATGAGGCGGTCAAGAAGCTCGGAGGCCCGTGACACGTGGCTCTGACCACGCATGAGCATGATGGCCTTCTCCGGCGGATCGTGAAGGAAAGCCTGGATCTTGAGTTTCCAAAGGTCGTTATTCATGGCAGTTTCACCTCCAGCTTATCCACTCCAAGGAGGCTTAGAAAATCGGTTATGGCCTTATCGGACGGTTGATCAATGGATCTCTCTTTCCGGTCACGCGCGTTTTTCCTTCCAGCTATGGCTCTGAGCTTCTCATCTTTGGGCAAGAACACTGCCTTCAGATAGGTGATGACGAGGGTGAATTTGCCGTTGGAAAGCTTGGTTATATGAATCATGAGTGGGGAGGCGCGCCGGTCGTGATCTTTGCCCTCGAAACTCGCCTCCCAAGGCGGTTGGTTATTCCTCTTGCGACTAGAGAAGAAATAGTTGTGTGGCAGTCCGAAAGCGGCCCGAGATGGTGGGGCAACAAGATTTCCAGAGTCGAGAAACCCTTTCACGCTCAGATAGTCACTACCTACATTTTGAGTTCCGGTTGGGCGCTTTGGATGAGGACCGCGGAGGCGGTAGTCTATCATCTTGCGGCCTATCGTTTCCAATGCCTTCTGCCATGTAGGGAACTCCTCCGGATACACATAGATTCGGGTTTCCTTGCTGAAAGCAGAAAAGGTGGGGAGGGGTCTCAGCGACGGGGGAGTATTCCCAAAGATGGTGGTCAGCCCTTTTTGTAAGTGGTTTCTTAACTCTTGGGGAGTCCTCGCGGTGATGTTCATAGGCAAGGTGCTGATGGGAGGATCACAAGACTTGACCTGGATGCTACCCAGTCCGCGTCGTGAGCGAGACCCCAACCCGCCGAAATTACATAGCAACCAAAGCGAACCTAGGAAGTCCCTGTTCAGTATGCCATCGTCCGGTAGTTGAGCCATCAAAGTGAATTCCGTAGTTGGAGCCCAGCAGGGACGTGTGCGCTTGAATTTCTTTGAGGTCTTATCATACGCCAATGGGCCATATCCTAAATACCCGATCTCTTGTGAAAAGTCTGACAGGTTGTTGGTGGGTTCGAACAGATTTCCCACCGAAATAGCGATGGCAGATCTATGGCTTGTTGACCCAAAGAGTCTTGATTCGGGGTCATCATCTTCTTTGGCTTTCAAACTGAGTAAGCTATCCCCCATCATGGCCCGGAACCAGAAGCGGAGGGCTCCCTTGATGGAGGGGGCTCTCAGTTCGGCCTGCGTTTGGTCCGCGCCGGAGAGAAACAGCGGCGTGACCACTTCCATCTTGAAGGTGTATGAGCTCATGGCTTTCCTCCCGGGTTTTGTTCATCGCCAAAGAGTGCCCCCCTTTGCAGAAACTTCCCGATATCGTGCAATAGGGCGGCGAGGATGACCGTTTGATATTCCTTCTCCCTCATGCTCGTAGGCCCTCCCTGAAGCGCGTGGAGATGTGGCGTGGGTAACGAGTTGCAATCATTATGCCATCTTGCGGTGTTCTAGACAAGCGATTCCGGCCCCCCGAAACCGATTGTTCACCGAATATTTATTCCGCCCTTCCCTCCGGATGTCCGTGAATCTTCATCCCGATGGGACTTGATCGGCTGTCAGAATCTCCCCGCTTTCCAGATCGTAGAAGCAGAACTCGCTTTCACCCGGCACCGACTCGATCGCTTCCACGGGAACGGCGGTGATCATCCCATTGTATCGGTCCGCGGTCTCCAGAACGTATCTCCCCCGATAGCAGAGGGTCCCCTCCCGCGGATTGAAGAACACGGCATCCACTTTGAACTCCATGTTGTCCCGCCGGGTGTTCAGTCCGAGCGAACCGGGCTTGAGGACCCGCTGGTATCGGGAGGCGTCCGCAGGGGATCCCTCATCCTCGAGCACCGCGAAGCTCGTCGGCTCGGCATCCACCGCACAGGCGAGCGCCTCGAGCGCCTCGCGTGTCTCGAGACTGATCGCGAATCGTTCGGGATCGGTCCCCGTCTCGGCCGCTTTCTTGATGATCTCGTGAAACACCGGCCGATCGAGCATCCGGCTGGAAAGCCGCAGGCTTCCGTAAGTCTGATCGTAAACGCAGATGAATCGGTCCCCCTGTTTGATCGGACCGCACTTTATCCGGTGCCGGCCGACGGCGAAATGGATATCCCGCCTTTCGAAGGGGATGACCATCAGAAAGATCTCGAAGAGGAGCTCGGCGATCGTCTCGATCTGCGTGTTCGGCGCGTTCAGCGCCGGGTGGCTCAGCACCACGCCGGTGGTGAAGACGTTCCGGGTGAACCGGGGTTGATCGAAAAAGAATCCGAGCGATTGGTCGAGCGGGTAGGAATAGCGCGATTCCTGAGGACCGCGTTTCTCCCGGAAGCCGGTGATGGACTCGCGGATCTGCAGATTGCACTCGGCGGCGATCAGTCCTCCATACTGATAGCTCTGGTAGATGTTCCCCGAAGTCAGGTTCGGGAACACCATTACCGGGGGTTTCTCCGGCCGGGTGATGTAATGCCTCTCCCGGCGCACTTCCACCCGGCGTTCTCGAACCTTCACCCGGCAGACCCGGTAAGGCTTGGTGGTGTAGTAGTACACTGCCCCCGGATAGGCCTCGCGCATGAGCTGATCGAAGGAAAGCGTCCCCATATTCTCCCGCACCCCGCCGCGGGTGCTTTCGATTTGAAATTGGATGTCCACATCCCGAAGGGGAAAAGCATGGTTGGGATCCTCGCCGGATTGGATCATCATCTCCTGAAGGTCCTGTGGTACGTTGCCCATCCGGAGGCTATCGCACAGTTCGATGAAGCTGACCGGCCAAGCGATGGGGCTCTTGAATCCCGCTTCCTCGGGAGAGCCGCTGATTTGATCGTGTTCGCCGCCATGCCGGGCCAGACACAGGGCGTGGATTCCCTGGATCCGCCGGTTCTCCAGATACAGGGCCCCCTCGGAAAGGGGTAATTTCAGGAGCCGATGCGGTTCCCGGAAGATGCTCTCGCTGTAGAAATCCCCTGTGTTGATCACGATGATCTCCCCGTCGGCGTGCCGCCCGATGCGGCCGATCCGCTGATAGAAGCTCGTGGCCGAGGGCGGCACACCCACGAGTACCCCGAGGGTCAAATGGGGAATGTCGATCCCCAGTTCGAGGGCGCTCGTGCAGACGACTCCGGTGAGCTCCCCGCGGCTCAGCCGGTCCTGAATCAAGGTGCGATCGTATTCCTCGTAACCCGCCCGGTACGGTAGAATGCTCAGTTTGAGAAGGTGATCCCGGTCGAACGGCATCCCGGCTCCCGCGGCGGGAGAAAGGGCCTCCTCCGCATCCTCATCTTGGGCCCGCGAGAGGATGGCGGCGATGTACTCCGTTCGTTTGCGGCTATCCACGAACGCCAGAAACCGGTGGGACGTTTTTCTGGCCACGAATTCCATGAGACGGGTGATATTGGTCAGAAGGTCCCCCGATGCCGGAGGTTCGACCAGCCGGATGGTGAGTGAGCGGCGCGGAGAGGTATCGAGGTCTTCCCCGATAAGGGTGAAGCGCACCCCGGTGAGATTTTCCAGATGCGCTTCGGGGCGCGAAATGGTCGCCGATGCCGCGATGTACTGCGGCGAGTTCCCGAGGAGCGCCATCGCGTGCCGCAGCCTTCGGAAAAGGTAAGCGGAGTTGCTCCCGAACACGCCGGTGTAGGTATGGACCTCATCCACGATCACGAGGGAGCAGTGTCTCAGGAAATCGGAAACACCCCGATCGGAGATGTTGAGGAGAAGCCATGCGTGGACGACATCCGGTGTGGCTACGAGCACCCGGCGGCCCCGAATGATCTCGGAACGTTTCGCCATGGGCACCTGACCGTCCAGCCGGCCCACCTCGGCGTCCAGCCCCGCCGCCCGCAAGGCTTTTCGCCATCGCTGCTCCTGCTCTTGCCCCAGCGCCTTCAGGGGATACATGGCCAGGATTCGCGCGTGTGGGTTCCGGATCAGTTTCTCGATGCCGGCGATATAGAAGGTAAGGCTCTTTCCCGAAGCGGTTCCCGTGGCCAAGCATACATTCTTACCTTCGAGGAATTTTTGGATCGCCTTCCATTGATGGAGGTACAGGCCCGCGGGGGCCGCCTCCTTGAGATAGGCGCTCGAAGCCTTCGAGAGATCGAGCCCCCCAAGATCGCGATGCTGAGCCTCGCGGGCCGGGATGGTTTCAATCCCTACGGTCCGCCACCCTTCGCTATTGACGTAGTTGTAAAGTTCCATAGGTTCCCTCCCACACCTTAATGTAGGCCGGTCAGAATTCTGGGGATGGTTTTCCCCGGCGACGGCCTTTTTACGGTGGGGAGAGTATAAGGGGTGCGAGTGACAGCGTTGTGTCGAAAATTCAGGGGCCTTCTGGGGATAACAAGAAACCCCTACCCCGGATGCCGGAAATGGCTCCGGTCACCGTCTTTTGGAGGGGTGCTTTGGGGGGCGTAAAGGAGGGTTATTGCTCTGGCTATTTCGGCAACCCGCTGGCGAAGCTCGGGGGGACTGAGCACTTCCATCGCATCGCCCCATCCGAGGATCCACGAGCACAGCTCCACGGTGTTCATGACCTCGAGGGTCATGATGGTGGAGCCGTCCCGCTGTTTTTCGAAGGTCTGCGATGGATGCCAGATGGTCTCGGTCATGAGCCGCATGACGGCGCGATCGTTGATTCTGAGGCGGACTTTCTGTACCGGCCCTTCCACGATAATCCCCCATGCCGAACCCAGAAAGGCATCGGGATCGAAGTCGTCGGGAATGGCATAGGTCTCGTTTAAGAGCACGGCGCTCTCGATGCGTTCGATTTTGAATACGCGGGTGGCGTTCCGAAGATAGCAGTGGGCGATCACGTAACTTGCATGCCCCGGGGCGGCCGGTTCGATGTGATAGGGGGCGATGATGCGTTCGGTCGGCCGCTCATCGTCCAGAGCCCGGTAGAAGATCTTCAATTGCCGGCGGGAAGCCCATGCCTCCGCCACCGCCCTCAGGACCCGCAGGTGCTTTTCGTCCTTGGGGAGCGAGTGCATCCAATCGAGGGTCCTCTGGATGTGAGCCTTGAGGGGTTCGGGCAAGATGGAACCCAGCGACCGGAAGGTGGAATCTACATAGGGGTTGTAATGGTGATCGAACCTTGCCATGAGGCGAACGGCGAGGAAGACGTGGAGCGCTTCGGGGATGGCCAAACGGATCGGCGGCAAGTAATAATCTTCTTGAACGGCCCATCGGCCTTTCTCTGAATAGACGGGGACGCGGATATCCTCACTCAACGTCATGAGGTCTCGGTAAATGGTACGGGAGGTTACCTCGAAGCGTTCGGCCAGATCTTGTGCCGAATAGCGCAGGGGATTTTGGTGAAGAAGAAGCCAGACGCGCATCATGCGCTCCGTCTTTCTGAGACGATCCATGAGAGTTCCCCCGGGAGATTTTGCTCACATTATAACGCAGGGGAGCATCCGAGCACAAAATCGGGGGGGCAAATCCCAAAAACACCGATTGGAGAGGAGAGTGCACAAGATACTGTAACCATTCCCTAAAATCGTACCGGCGAAAAGTGGAGTTCTCGGGCGAAATAGGAAAGGGAAAGGAGAACTCCGAAGCATGAAGCGATCGAGGTTCAGCGAGCTTAGCCGGGTGTTGGACCGGGTCGCATCCGAGGGGGAACTCGAGTTCCTCCAGCCCGGCATGCCCATGCAAAATGGATTCATCGAGCGTTTCAATCGCACCTATCGAGAAGAGGTTCTGGATATGTACGTTTTCAACACCATCGGGGAAGTCAGGGAGATACCCGAAGCCCCGGCTCCCGGATTACAATGAATTGCGTCCTCACGAGTCTCTTGGAAATCTTACGCTGCAAGAGTTTGCGGCCACCGCCCTACCTCCCCCCGAAGGCCGAGAAGGAGCTTAATGCCATCACCGCAGGTAATTCATAGATTCATGGAGATTCGGCGAGTTCAGGTCTCTAGAACCTCTACTTTTGATGGTACTGAAACAGGGATGAGGGTTGAACATCGAGCCGTCGCTCCCACTAACGAGTATATGCTCATCACAAGGAGTGAAAACTGGCAAGACAAGAGCACGACCTCTTCCCCAAAACAGCGATTGCCGCCCGGACAAGAGCTTCGGAACACGATAGGTTTCGGGTAGAGGAAAGGATCACCCCGGGTGAAATCGAAGGGATTTCGCTGGATGGGGCATGACAGCAAAGGAACGGCGGGTTTGAAGCGGATGAACGATCAAACGATCATTTGATCCGGGGGGTGAAGGAGGACAAGAGGGGGATATACGCTGGACGTGGATGCGGTGGTCATCTCGGCCCGATTTCGACGGTATCGGGTGCTGCCGGAGGCGGTATGAGGGCATAAACCACCC
The DNA here is from genome assembly GCA_034434815.1 of Dehalococcoidia bacterium. Classification (GTDB taxonomy): domain Bacteria; phylum Chloroflexota; class Dehalococcoidia; order SZUA-161; family SpSt-899; genus DAOTYO01. The sequence goes on along the minus strand of DAOTYO010000007.1, from coordinate 22,819 downwards.
GGGCCCCCAAATCCCTTACCCCCACACGATCCTTTTAGGTATGCCGAATCGCTTGACCGCCCGGAGACGGCGTTGATATACTTACTGGTGGTAGTGATATCCAGGGGGTATATGAATGGTTCATAAAGCTAAAGAAGAGGCTCAGGAAATAAGCTTCTGCTCTAGAGTGTTGAGGGAGGGTTGGTCATGAAAACTTTAAAGCTGAACTTTACGATTCCCGAAGATATAGCTGAGGAATTGAAGGCTCGCGTCGGTAGACGCAAGCGTAGTGCCTTCGTCGCTGCGGCTGTTGCCGACAAGCTGAAGGAGCTTGAACAGGAACAACTTAGACAAGCGCTGGTGGAGGGTTACAAGGCAAGGCGAGCCGAGGATGCTGAGGTCAATCAAGAATGGGAGGATGCCGCGCTGAAAGAATGGCGATGTGAGGGGGATGGGAGGTGAGCATGCCCCAACGTGAGGCGAAGCCCATTCCCGAGAAAGGTTTTCCCCGATACGGCGATATTTACGAGGTGAACCTTGACCCTGTTGTTGGGGCTGAGACGGGTAAGCGCCGCCCGGCGCTGGTTGTTTCCAACAACATCAATAATGAGTTCGCCCAGACCATCACCGTTCTTCCCATGACCGGTCAGCCGGCCAAAAAACTCTACCCTTTCGAGGTTCTCGTCCCCAAGGGTGTTGCCGGGCTTACCGTAGACTCCAGGATAAAGGCCAACCAGGTTCGGACCGTAGATAAAGGCCGTCTGGTCAGCTTCAGAGGTTCATTGCCCTCAGAGTATCTTCCCCAAGTGGAGAAGGCGCTAAAGATCCACCTGAATATGAAATAAGTGACGATCATAAATCGGAGGCAAGGAGGCACGAGAATGTGGACTTTTTCTGAGGATGATCACAAGGATGCGCTTTTAAAACGCCGGATCAAATTTGTTGTTGAGAAAGGTGCGATGGCGAGGCTGTTCAAGAGCGGAACAAGTTCGAGGCTCCAAGAAGAATTGTTCCGAAAATTGAAGCCTTCCAGCATTGCCAAGCTCCAGTCTCAAGATGAGTATGATCGTTGGTTGAGTGAGTTGTTAGAGGATGATTGTTGGGAACAATACTCTCGAAATACATTACGAGAGGACCGATGGGCCTACTTTGCCAAACTAATCAATATTGTCATATATGAGATTGCGAGCAATCGTGAGTTGCTTTCGGGGGACGATTGGCAGCGTGTTCGTCAGTGGCTTCACCTTCCGCTCGATAGCAACGTTTTCTATTTCCTTCAACAAATCGATCCAGAGTTCCCTGCAACATGGATTTTGAAGGGGATGACAAAAGAACAATACTGGGAAATGCAGGGAGCGGCGCGAAAGCTGGCTAAACAATATGGTATTCCTCCGATTTGGTTTGAGGATGCGTGGGTGTCTTGAACGGCGTAGAGGTCTTGCTAATAAGTGTTTTGTGTTGTGATAGACGAGACATCATCTGACACTTGAGACCTCTCTGAGAGGGTTATCTGTCGGCTGTAATCTATCCGTCATCTTCTTATCGGCTAGGGAGGTACCATCAAAAAGTGTTGCGCTGGTCTTGAATCCGGCGGCCGTACCGCATCGCAATGGTTGATCCCATCAACGGCTAAGGCGGAATGTCAGAGTGAACGTTCTCCCTGTGATACGGAATCGTCCACCATGCCGGACATAAGGCAAACCTTCGAGAAGACCTTCCCCGTGGAGAGTGCTGAGTTCTTCTCTTGTCAGGGGATTATTTCAAGCTTTTTCTCGCGGCGAATGGGCGGAGGTCGGGTGGGGGTTATAGGGGCCAGATTTCACTTTGTTTCCCTTCGACCATTGAATCCCCGTTGTGTAAGCTTTGCCGCCTTTGAGCCTGAAGATGCTACTCACTTCTCGTTCATCGCCCGTGGTCAGCGTTTGATGCGAATCCGCAAGTTGTTTGAGGGGCGGGTGCCCCTCTTCCCCCGGGCGTCTCATCGTTTGATCACCGTCAGGACGATATCTTCATCGCTCATTTCAACGCGGATCAGGTCGGCATTCAGGTTCCAAGTGATCTTCTCGGCCTCCCGATTGATTCTGTCCTTGAATGCTCCCATCGCCACAGGCAGTTTGCCCAGATCGACGTCGATGCCGGTGATGTGCAGGAGCGGTCTGCCGGATTCGATTTCCACCTTCACGCTCACCTTCAGTTTCCCACCGATGGCTCCGTATTTGAAACGAGCGGATCCCCGCCCTATTTGATCATCGTTCAGGGTGATCTCCATGTTGTAAAGCTCCGCAGGATTATCCGGCCCGGCGGCCCAGTCCATCACCTTGCCAGCGATCTCTTCTTCAGTGAAAACCAGGGCAAGCTCTTGTCCGGAAAGCGCCTGACGCACGGCGTCTTTGAATGCCGTGTACTTCCGATCGAACTGATTTGACAGTTCAGCGATGCGTCCATCGAAAGCTGCTTGAGTTACGGTCACTTCTCCCGGCTCATCGCCCTTGAGGCGCTCGATTTTTTCGGGTACCGAGATATGGTCCAGTTTTCCGCCGACCGTGAAGACTTCCACGTCCAAGCGCCATTTCTCTCCCTTCTTGCTCTGGCACTGCCTTTCATGGCGGAAGATGGGGACCAAACCCGTGCCGTCGTTTGCCAGACCCTCGATGACAAGGTTGATCGGACCGGCGTCGGGCCGGCGGAGCACGATGCTGTAAATGCCATCATGTGGGTCGGGAATCTCCACGAATTGGGTCTGACTTCCGTAACCGCTGGTAATGGCGCCGGTTATCTGGTTGACGATGATGCCCGGCGGTACCCTTCCTGTGCTTCGCCCCTCCGGATCGACCACTTTCATCCATGCCGCCGGATTCACCGATATCCGCAGTGCGCTTGCCGGTGTGGGGATGGCGCTTGCGGGGGAAGGGGGCGCGCCCGGAACTACACTGCTCTCCATTCCGGTGGGAAGATCGATCTCGATCCCCTCGGCGCGAAGGCGCCCTTCACCTTCGAAGACGCTCATCGAGGTTTGGCCATCCGGTTCGACGGCCAGCGCAATGGTGGTTCCTCTGACGCTTCCCACCGCCGCTGGCGTCTCGACCTCATATGTTGAGGCACTATCGGTCAGCTTTTGAATGCGGTTCCACGTCTGCCCTACCTTCTGCCCAAGCCGGACGCGGGTCGAATCCGTTTGCTCCGATCTCCAGAGCTCGCTGATGGTGACTTCCGTATTCGGTTCGAGCGTCATGGTGCTGCCCTCGAAGAAGGTGATGAGGGCATAGGAATCGGCGCCGGTCTTGACGCTATCCGAGGTGGCGAGTTTCATCCCGTTCTCGGCTTTCGTCCACTCACCTCCCGTTCCCTTCATCACCATCACTTCTCCGGAGAGGATCGAGAGGACGGTATCGCGCGAGTAAGACTTCTCGGAGGAAAATACCGGTGGAATCAGAACCAACCCCGCCAGCAGTAGGATGATCAATCCCAAGGTGATCAGCACCCCCAGCACGATCCGCTTCTTGGTCATGAGGGTTCCCCTTTTCTTGCAAAATTCTGTGCTATTCTATCATGTTCGGTAAGAGAGATGCGATGATTTATCCCTTCACCCAAACAAAGCGATTCCGCTTTGTAATCTTTACTTTCAGGGTGCATAACCATTCACGCCTCATCCGGAGTTTGTACCGGAATTCCCCCCACACCCCATGAGCGATCCGGCTTCTTCAATCGCTCTTATGGGCCTCCTCAGGGGCCTCCTGAAGACGAGATTTGCTTCCAGACCCCGTAGGCGAGCTTCTCGCTTCCATCCCGCCGAAGAAGTCCCGTTGCATCGTTGTTGTCGATATCGTGCAGCCATGCCCAGCCGACGAGCTCCAATGTAACTCCTTGGTCGTGCGTGAGTCGCCCCGTTGCCTGAGTCAGAAAATCGGCTTGGGCCGATTCGCCCCCCAGCGCTTCCAGCGAGGGCCATCCCAGTTCGGTGAAGGCCAGAGGGATGCCCGGCATATAGACCTGTGCTTGGGTGTAGTAATCGGGCGGGATATCGGAGGGCAGTTGTATGCTCTGGACAGCGTAGGGATAAGAGGTGAAAGCGATGAGATCCATCTTGGCCGGATCGAACATCGAAAGGATGGCCAGATCCGCTGGGCGGTGTTCGGAAACGATCTCGCGGGCGAAGGTGCAGAAAACCTTCGTTTGCGGCGAAGCGGCCTTGACGGCGCTGTAGATTTCTTCGTAAAGGCTGATATAGTGCTGAAAGCCGTTGGGGTTGGAGCTCTCGGCGCCGTACTTCTCGTACCAGCGGTTGACCTCGTTTCCGAGGGAGAGATAAGGGGGTTGGGCCGCTCGAACCACATTCAGAGCGGCCTCTTTGTAGGCGGCCCGCCAGAGGGGATCGTTGAGAGCGGCATGGGGCATGTCGGGTGGGGAGGCGAGGCTCAGCCCTTCTCCCATGAACGTCAGATGCACGAGCGGAAACATCCCGTTCCCGTAGGTGTACTGATCTACGAACACCTTTCCCCAATCCCCCTCAAGGTCATCTGCGATGCGGTAGAAGGGGGATGGTCTTCCCCACACGGGCACGAACTCGGCATATTCGGCGGCTTGGGCATAGGCGCTCTCGAAGGTCTGCCCCTCCGCCGGCATGGGCAGAGTTCCCATGTAGAATCCCCGCGGCGGCACGGGGGGAGGGCCTTTGGGCGTCTGCTCGGGGGTGTTGTTTCCCTCTCCGGAGCAGCCCATGGTAAGTGCGAGCACAATGGAAAGGAAGCACAGTGAAAACGAGAACCGGGTGCGCATCGTCTCACCTCCGGGGGCGTTTTGTCCGCCCCATAGAATCGTTCTTTAGCTAATCCGCGGCGACGGAGAGGATATAGGATGCGGTGCCGACGGCCAAGAGGGCATCCAACTCGTTGTGGAGCTCCATCCGGGTCACGGCCACCGTTCTTCCGGTGCGCATGATTCTGCCGCTGACGAGGAAGGTATTCCCCGCCGCCGGACGAAGATAGTCCGTCCTCAGATCGATGGTGTTGATCCGTTTGATTCGTTTGATCCGCTCGGAAACAGAGCCGCTTTTCATCCGGTGCACGAGATTGGAGAAGACCGCAAGACTCCCGGTGATATCGAAGACCGAAGCAATCACCCCGCCGTGCAAGTTCACCGTCCGTTCGCTTCCGGTCAGATCGCTGCGCCATGTGAACCGCATGGAAGCCGTATCCGGAGCCATGGACTCGATGGTCAGTCCCAATCCCTTGGTGAAGAGAGAGGTGGCCACAAACAGGTGATAGGAAATGGAGATGAGTTCATCGGTGTTGATGGGATCAGACATTTCCTTTAGCCTTTCTCCCGGAGGAAAGCGCGGTTTTCTGGGGAGCCACCGGAGTCTGGGGGGTGGGGGTTTTCAACCGCTCCACGTCTTCCCGGCGAAGGAGTTTCTTGCGCTTGTCCAGTGGGTCCGTGAAGATCTCGAGGCCTTTCTCCCGGGCCAATTTGCTCATCTTGATTCTGCTGACCCCTAGGTAGAGTTGCGCCTCGGTGAGAGACATGAAGTCCGATGCCATGGCAACTATTATAATATTTAGGTAAATATGTGTCAATATATGTAAATTTAGTATTGACAAATATTACATATGCGGTATATATTGAGGCAAACAAAAAAGCGTGTCGGGCAAGCCGCTTGGGGGGAAAATTCTATGATCGGCACGGATACGCGGAGAGGCTCCCTGCGCTGGAATCCTGATCATCCGGTTTCCCCGCACATGCTGGGTTCCCTCTTGGATGAGATCGGAATCGGATTGGATGGTGTCCCCGGGAGCTCGGAAGCCCGAAAGGCCACGGAGCGGTATTGTACAGAGGCGCTCATACAGGCTGCGGGAGCCGGGATCTATCTTCGGATTGGGCACCTTGAGACGATCGCCCGATCTTTCTACGATGGATATCTGGCGTGCTGGCCGCGGAAGGAACCCGTCGGCTAGAGGGCCTTCCTGATCCGGCTCTCCAAAATAAGGAAGGGGATCAGAGGGAGGCATTCCCGTCCCCATTTACGGAGGAAGTTCCCCTTTTGGGGATTCGGGGTCGCTCGTCAGGGATTTCTGAACGTTTTCCTTCGCTCCCGGCCCGATGGTTTCCGCTGCATCTATTGCCCCTTGCGTAGCGTGGCGGACCGCCGATTCCTCATCCAGTCCTTTTCGTTGTGCGAGTTCCCGGATAGCTTTGATTGCCCCCCGTGCGGCGCTGGTGAGGTCTTCCCCCAGCTCCCCTGCCCCTTGAACAGCGCCATGGCCCATGCCGCGCAGGATCTCCGGGGAATCGGCGGCCGAGAATCGTAACGCATTCCCCACCCCTTCCACTGCTGAATGGGTCAGCTGCTCGATATCGAGGGTTGTATCGTTCAGGGCGTGAAGTGCCCCTCGCACCCCGTGGCGGGCGATCTCGAAGCGGTGAATCGGCAAAGCCCGATCGGTGGTTTTCCCGATGCTCTCCAGACTTGCCTGAAGGGATCGGGCGATCCTTTGTCCGGTTATCTCGGTCTGACCGGCGGCCAGAGCGGCGATCCGGGCCGTCTGGGCGAGCTGAAAGGCCGTCACGCCGATGACCGCATCCAATCCGGGAAAGGGGATGCGCCGGAGATAGCCGTAGGGGAAGTGGCCGAGGAAGTTCAGTCCGGGGAACGAGCTCATCGGCCGGGAGAACTGTCTTCCGGAGGTGATGAGTGTTTCGATCACCACTTCCCGTCCGACTTCCCCTTCTTCACGAAGGGCTATCAGAAGGTGGAGGGTCAAAAGGCCGAGGACAAAGGAAGTACCAAACAGGACGTCGAATCCGAACGCTCGTGTCAGCGCTCCCCCGATCAATGGGCCCAACCCCGCTCCCAGACTCGTTGCCAAGGCCACGACGGCAAGGTATGATGTGGCGTGCCCTTGAGGGGCAAGCTTCAATCCGATCGTTCCTGTGCCGATGGTGACGCCGGCGGAGGCGACTCCCGCCAGCATATGAAGAATCACCAGTAGCGGAATGGTGAGGAAATACCGATCGGGCATGCCGGCGAAAACCCAGCCGAAAATGACGAACAAATAGAGCGAAGCACAGACGGAGAGGACTGTCTTGAAGCTGAAGCGGTCCGCCAGAGGTCCCCATACCCTCAGGAACATGATATTCGATAGCTGGCTGAGGACGCTCAAGCCCATCACCAGAGCGAGCGAGAGCTTCAGTTCACGGAGCATGTACACGGCGAAGAAGGGTGTGGCGAGGTTCAACGCCAGTCCCCATGAGAATAGGAAGAAAGCCAGACGCCGGTAATTGTGATCCTTGAAGGGGATGGTGAGCATGGAGCGCAGGGAAGACGGTTTCCCGGGTGGGGACTGCATGAGGGGTTCGGGGATCAAGCTCATGAAAACGGGGCTGGCCAGCCCGAGGAACACGATACCGAACAGGAGGGCAAAGGTGTAACCGAGGACCTCTGTGTGGCCTGTGGTGTGGGCCTTCCAGATATCAACGAAGATGGCCGCTCCCAGCCCGAACGTCATTGCAGCGATGCTCGCCCAGGCCTGTCTTCGCGCGAAGAACGTGCCCAGGACTTGCTGGGGGACGAGGTCCTTGATCCAACTGTTCCACGCACAGTTGGCTATGGAAGAGAACACGCCGCGCACCGCGATCAACCCGAGCAGAAGGAAGACTGCCCCCGTGCCCGGAATATCCATGTAGATGGGGATGAGCGCGATCGGTAACCAGAAGAGCTGCGCCAGAGGCCAAGTGGCCAGGGTAATGGCTTTGCGCCAGCGGAGCCATTCCACCATCGGGATGGCGATGAGCTGAAGAGGTTGCACCAGAAAGGGCAAGGCGGCGAGAAACCCGATCTGGAAATTGGTGCATCCGAGGGCCAGGGCGTAGGAGGCAAGGAAGCCGCTCGTGGTGATGCTCCAGAAGCCCATGGAAGTGGCTCCTTCCCATATCATCCACCACAGACCCCGGGCGATGTCTTTTTCCCCCAAGGTCGGTTTGGGCTTCAAGATGGAGCGGATTCCCATATTTTTGGGGCTATCGCCCGAACGACGACTCTCAAAAAGCGCTCACGGTCTCCGTTTGCGGCCGATTTAGACCACAGGTGATTGTATCCATTTCAACAGGGTTGTGCAATCCCACAACAACGAGCCTATTTTGAACCCGAAAAGGGCGATTCTGCTTTGGAGACTTTACCCTAGGGTGAATGAACTTGATCACGTCACTGTGGACCTTGCCCCGGAATTCCCCCACCTCCCATGAGCGATCCGGCTTCTCCGATCCCACCCGCCCGCCCAGAGGGTTTCTTGGGGGGCACCCCCAATCCCCCGGCTTAAGAGGCGTCTCGGCATGCGCTTCTTCGACCGCCGTTTTTGGGCGCCACATAGCGGCGGAAGTGACAACTCACCGAGGCACTGCTACAATCTTTGCGGAAATGTCAGGGCTGGCCGAAGCGCGGCGAGCCCTTTTTGTGGTGTATCCGGTCTATGAATCTCAGCGGACTCCTTTCCCTCATCATGGAGAGCCCCGCGTTCCGCGACCTCAGGGAAACGGTGAAGGCGGGGAGCGCCCGGGTGGTGATTCCCGATGGCCCGAGGGCGATGCTCATGGCATGCCTTCACGAGGGCCTTCGGCTTCCCATCGCGGTGATCGTGCGCAACGGGCAGCGTGCCAAAAGCCTCCGGGAGGAACTCATCGTGTGGAGCCGGACCGCCCCCGCCCGGATTCTCCTTCTCCCGGGCCCGGATGTTCTCCCCTATGAGGGCCTTGCGCCGGATCCGGGGATCGTTCATCAGCGGCTTCGGGCGATGTCCGCGCTGGCCGAGTGGATCGAATCGCCCGTCGGTGATCCCCCCGTTATCGTCGCCGCGGCGCATGCGGTGGTTCAGAAGACCCTTTCGCCATCCGCGCTGGCCTCCGCCCGCCGGACCGTTCGCAAAGGGATGCGGATCGATCCCATCGAGCTTATGGCCCGGGCGGTGGCGATGGGCTATGAGGTGAGCGAGATCGTCGAGGCGCCGGGGACGATCTCGCGGCGGGGGGGCATCGTCGATGTTTTCTCCCCGATCCACGATGGACCGGCGCGGATCGAGTTTTTCGGCAACGAAGTGGAAAGCATCCGGTGGTTCGATCCGGTTACTCAGCGCTCCACCGGCCCGGCGGACGCGATTTCGATCGTGCCCGCCCGTGAGGTGTTGCCCGCTTCAAAGGAACGGGTCGAGAGCGCTTTCGATGCGCTCGACCTCTCCAATTGCGGGGATGGTGCTCGGGATGCGCTGCGGGAGGCGGCTGAGCTCCTCTCGGTGGGGCAGTGGCGCGATGGGCTCGAATTCTACGGGGCGCTTCTCAATCGCCATATCTTCACCGATCACCTCCCCGATGGGTCCCTCATCGTTTTGGACGACCCCGAAGCGATCGCGGGTGAGATGCAAGCGATCGAAGAACACGCCGCGGGGGTCCGGGCAACCCTCGTCGAGCGTGGAGACCTCCCGAAGAACTTTCCTTCGCCCTATCTCCCGTGGGCGGAGCTTTTGGAAAAGGGACTGCCGGGGCGCCGACTCCTTTCCCTCGGTAGTTGGGGGGAAGGGAAGGAAGCGCCTTTTCTCGATTTCAGCGCGCCGCCGTCGTATGGGGGGCGGCTTTCCCGCCTCGTGGAGGATCTCCGCGGTGAGCTTCAGCGCCGAACCCGCGTGATCCTCGTTTCCCAACAATCCGAGCGGATCTCCGAGCTTTTGCGGGGCCATGACCTCTGTGTCTCGAGCGTAACCCGTTTGGAGGAAATCCCGCCGGCGGGATCCGTGACCATCCTTCATGGCGCGATCGAAAGCGGTTGGAGGCTCGGTGATACCCTCATGCTCTCTGATGCCGAGATCTTCGGCTTTGTCAAAGAGCGCCGGCCGCCTCCCGGACGGCGCCCACATGAGGGCGTGTTCCTTGCCGATCTGGCCGTCGGCGACTTTGTGGTGCATGTGGATCATGGCATCGCCCGCTTCAACGGCACCACCCGCATGAGGACCGATGGAATCGAACGGGAATATCTCGTCCTCGAATACGCGGAGGGTGATAAGCTCTATGTGCCCACCGATCAGGTGGATCGCGTCGGCCGATATGTGGGCTCCGGCGGCTATGTCCCGGCGCTTTCCCGCCTCAATACGCAGGAATGGGCGCGGACCAAAGAGCGGGTGAAGCATGCCACGAAGGAAATGGCGGCGGAGCTTCTGGCGATTTACGCCGCAAGGGAGATTGCTTCGGGGATCGCCTTCGAGCCGGATTCCCCATGGGAACGGCAGCTCGAGGCCTCCTTCCCCTATGTGGAAACCCCCGATCAAGCGCGGACCATTCAAGAGGTCAAGCGGGATATGGAGAGCCCCAGACCGATGGATCGGCTCGTTTGCGGCGATGTGGGCTACGGAAAGACGGAGATCGCCGTACGGGCCGCCTTCAAGGCCGTCTGCAACGGTATGCAAGTGGCTGTGCTTGTGCCCACCACGGTCTTGGCTCAGCAACACTATGTCACCTTTACCCAGAGGCTTGCCGCCTTTCCCGCAACCGTGGAGATGCTCAGCCGTTTTCGCTCTCCGAAGGAGCAACAGAAAGTGATCGAAGGGCTGGCCCTCGGCTCGGTGGATATCTGCATCGGTACGCACCGGCTCCTTCAGAACGATGTGGTCTTTCACAATCTAGGGTTGGTCATCATTGATGAAGAGCAGAAGTTCGGAGTGGCCCATAAGGAGAGGCTCAAGAAGTTGCGCAGTGAAGTGGATGTACTTACCCTCACCGCGACGCCCATCCCGAGGACGCTTCACATGGCGATGGTGGGGGTCCGGGATATGAGCACGATCGAAACCGCTCCCGAGGCCCGCATGCCCATCAAAACCCGCGTGGGAGAGTACGATCCGCAGATGGTGCGTGAGGCGATCCTGCGGGAGATCGAGCGGAAGGGTCAGGTCTTTTTCGTTCACAATCGGGTACAGAGCATCGGATGGGTGGCCGATCAGCTCCGGGAGCTTGTGCCCGAGGCGCGGATCGCGGTTGCCCACGGTCAGATGCCGGAAGACGAGCTCGAATCGGTGATGTACGATTTCGTTCTGGGGAAGTACGATGTGCTGGTGTGTACCACGATCATCGAATCGGGACTGGACTTGCCGAACGCCAATACGCTGATCGTGAATCAGGCCGATCGTCTGGGGCTGACCCAGCTCTATCATCTGAGGGGGAGGGTGGGGCGGAGCGATGTTCGCGCCTATGCCTATCTTTTCTACGATAAGGGAAAACAGCTCACGGAGACGGCCCGGAAGCGGCTCAAGACGATCTTTGAGGCAACCGAGCTCGGCGCCGGATTCCGCATTGCCATGAAAGACCTCGAGATCCGGGGGGCGGGGAATATCCTCGGTCCGGAGCAGAGCGGGCATGTGGGGGCGGTGGGGTTCGATCTTTACTGCCGGCTTCTGGCCGAGGCGGTCGAAGAGCTCAAGGCCGGCGGGATCAAACCTTCTCAAAAGCCGGAATTGCCCTCTGTCGATATTCCCCTTCCGATGCATATCCCGGAGGACTATGTGCCGGATCTTGCGGCACGCCTTGCGCTCTATCACCGGATCGCGAAGGTCGAATCGCTCGAACAGATCAAGGATCTCAGGGAGGAGATAGCGGACCGCTTCGGCAAGATGCCGTCACCGGTGGAGAATCTCCTCTTCGGCGTTCGGATCAAGATCCTCGCGCAGAGGGCTGCGGTGCAGAAGATCTTCACCGATGGCAAGGAGATCGTCCTATCGCTGGAAGGGCAAGCGCTCGAGGCCAGATCGGGCAGGTTGCGGATGTTCGGAAGCAGCATCAAGGTGGGGCTCTCTCAGGTTCGGTTGAATGTGGCCCGGATCGGGAGACAATGGCCTCGCATGTTGGAAGAAGTCCTGCGGGCGATGGGAAAGTAGGCGGTCTGCGTTCCATGCAACGGGGCCTTCAGTTGCAGAAGATCGGGTTTTGTTGTTACAATCAGTGGTGGCATCTATGGGTGACCCATGCCGAAGTGGCGGAATGGCAGACGCGCTGCGTTCAGGGCGCAGTGTCCGAAACGGACATGTGGGTTCAACTCCCACCTTCGGCACCAATTCTCCCGCGCCTGTAGCTCAGTTGGATAGAGCGCAGCCCTGCGGAGGCTGAGGCCGTGGGTTCGAATCCCACTAGGCGCGCCATTCATCTTCTTCTGATTCTCTGTCCTCCCGGCCCTCGCGCCATTTCCGTTTCTGTGTGCTTCTGACCTCCTCGTCGGTGGGCCGGTAGGTTGCCATAAAGTGTTCCTTGAACTCGGGGAAGGTCCCATCGGTGATGGCGGCGCGGATCCGATCCATGAGCCGGATCACGAACCGAAGATTATGGATCGTGGTCAGCCGATAGGCCAGAAGTTCCTCGCACCGGAAGAGGTGATGCACATAGGCGGCGGAGAAGGTGCGGCAAGTGTAACAATCGCAATCCGGATCCACCGGGCCCTCTTCATTCTTGAAACGGGCGTTGCGGATGTTGATCCTTCCCTTCGGGGTAAGGAGGCCGCCGTTGCGGGCGGTGCGGGTGGGGAGGGCGCAATCGAACATGTCGATCCCGTGGGAGATGCATTCGACGAGATCCTCGGGAGAGCCTACCCCCATGAGGTATCGCGGTTTATCCGGAGGGAGCATGGCGGCGGTGTGCTTCGAGATGGCGTACATGAGTCCCTTGGGCTCGCCGACGCTGAGCCCCCCGATGGCATATCCGGGGAAGTCCATGGCCTTGAGGATTTCAGCGGATTCCGTTCGCAGTTCCGCTGAGGTGCCCCCCTGCACGATCCCGAAGAGGGCTTGATCGTTGCGGGTGTGGCGCCGCAGGGATCGCTCGGCCCAGCGGTGGGTGCGCTCCATCGCCTCCCGGATGGCGGGGGGATCGGCTTCGAACGGGGCACATTCGTCGAAGGCCATGATGATATCGGCGCCGAGGGTTTCCTGAATCTCGATGGAAAGCTCGGGGGTGAGGAAATGTTCACTTCCGTCGATGTGCGAGCGGAACAGCACGCCCTCATCGCTGACCCGCCGCATGTGGCCGAGGCTGAAGACCTGAAACCCGCCGCTATCGGTGAGGAGCGGTCCCTCCCACCCCATGAACCGATGGAGTCCGCCGAACGTTCGGATCACCTCCATGCCGGGCCTCAGATAGAGGTGGTAGGCATTGCCGAGAAGCATCGCGGCGCCGATCGCCTTCAGATCACCCGGGTCCAACGCCTTCACCGAACCTTGGGTCGCCAGCGGCATGAAGACGGGGGTGCGGATCGAGCCGTGGGGGGTGTTCAGAAGTCCGGTTCGGGCGCCGGTTCGGGGACATGAGCTCTCGATTTGGAAGAACACGGCGCGGCGCACTCCTTGGGCTTAGAGCCAGAAGTTCAGACACATGGCCAGAAAGATGAGTCCCAGATACGGAAACGAAGAGAGCTTGTAAAGGCGCCACGAGTCCTTCGATTCCCCGTGGCGCAGAAGGTGAATGCTGGCCCAGACCATGGCCGCCCCCATGATGTTCGCTATGGCGAAGAAGAGCCATCCGAAATCCGCGGCATGCCATAGCGCCAGAGAGGCCGCATACAGAATGATCGAGAGGAGCGAGAGGAGCTTCAGTGCATTTGCCGGTTTCATGGTGAGCGGGAAATAAGCGATCCGGGCTCTCACGTAATCCTCTCGGCGGGCGATCATCACACTCCAGACGTGCAGTGGGATCCACACGGCGATCAAGAGGCACATGAAGAGGATCGTCCATTCGAAGCGCGGATTGATCGCTAGATATCCGATCAGCACCGGCGCGCACCCGGCGATGGTGCCCTGAATGACACACATGGCGCGCTTGCGCCAAACGAGAGAGGCCACCGTGCCCGCAAGCCCGAAGGCAAAGCATAGAGGATGCAGAAAATAGGCCAAGATGAGGGCGATCACCACCAGAGCGGTGGCGAATGGGAGTACCTTCTCCGGAGGATGAATGCGCTGGGAAGGAATGGCGCGCCGGCAAGTCCGGGTCATGATCGCGTCTACGTTGCGGTCGAGATAATTCGTTAGCCCATTGCACCCCCCGCTTCCCAGAAGCACGGCGACGAATACCCCGACGAAGGGCCATGCTTCCGGATGCCCCTCCGCCCCCACGACCGCCGCGCAGAGCGCGATGAAGGTCAGGAGCGCTGTTTCCCGAGGCTTGAGGACGTCAATGTAATTCCATACTTGCCTCAGGGAGATGGGTGCGCGCTTGGCAGTGCTCAGGGTGTTCATCGGATGTTCTTCCCTCTGGCTTGGAGGCCCATTCACCATGATACCGGATCGGTTCGCGCACTGTCAAAAAGCGGGTAGGACCCCAAAAAGAGCGATCGAAGGAGAGAGTGCACAAGACGCCTCTTCGCCGGGGGATTGGGGGTGCTCCCGAGAAACCTTTTGGGCGGGTGGGTGGGAGCGGAGAAGCCGGATCGTTCGTATCGGGGAAACCGGAACTTGACTTTTAGAGATGAAGGACTATAATAGGGTAACTTCGTTTACCGGCTATCCATCCCCGAATTAAACCTTCCTCAAAGGGGGAGCGATGAAAGGGCCTTCCGGGGTAATCATGGTAGTCCTCTCCATTTTCTTCTGTATCATTGCCCTCTTCGTTTTTGCTTGTGGGGGCGACGGCAGCGAGCGTTCCCCGGAAGTGAAGTCATCGGCCCCCAAGGAGGCGGAGGTCGTTTCCCCCGATTCGGGGATGACCGTGATCACCATCGGCAATCTCTCGGATCTCACCGGCCTCACCTCCAATGCGCAGGAGGTGATCAATACGGCCCTTGCCGATGTGGTGGACTATTGGAACCGCAACGGACTCATCCCCGGCGTGAAGCTGCAAGTTCTGACTTACGATGGTCAGTACGATATGTCCAAGACGATCCCGAGCTATGAGTGGCTCAGGGGGCGGGGGGCGGATTTCATCTTCACGGGGGTCCCGGGGGTACCGGTTACGCTCAAGACGCGGGTCGATCAGGACCATATGGTGCTGTTCGCCGCTACGACCAACCTCGAAGATCTTTCGCCGCCCGGTTATCTGTTCAGTCTGGGCACGATTCCCCAGTATGAGGCGTTCACCCTCCTCCGGTGGATCGCCGAGAATGACTGGGATTATCACACGAAGGGGCCGGCGAAACTCGGCGTCGGGGCATGGAACGATGGCTATTCAGGGGCGTTCACCGATGCGCTTCGTGAATATGCGAGCGCGCATCCGGACCAATTCGTATGGGGCGGGGGCGGGCTCACCAATTTCACCATCACGTGGGGATCGGAGGTGGACGCCACCAAGAATTGCGATTATGTTTTTCCGTGTGCGATCATGATGAACTTCGTGCGGGAGTACCGCACTGCTGGTGGCAAGGCTACGTTCATCGGAGGGGATCCCCACACCGCTTTCCTCGGTCTGATCCGCGATGCGGGGCTCTTCGATGAGATCGACGGGATGCTCTTCGTGCGTGCTTCTCGGTGGTGGAACGAGCGGGGTACGCTCATCGATCTAACGAGAGAGGTTTTATATGCCCGGCATCCCGAGAAGGCGGAAAGCATCATGCGATCCGGGTCGGGGTACCTTGCGTTCGGGAATCTGCATATCATGCTCGATTCCGTCCGCCGGACGGTGGCGGAGGTCGGGCCGGAGAGTTTCGACTCGGAAGCTTTGTACCGGACCTTGCAATCGTATTCGATCACTGTTGATGGCATCGAGATGGCTAGCTACGGTCCGGAAAAGCGCTTCGCGACGAATTACTATGGCATCTATCGGGCGGACGGAGCGGCTCAGGACCTCTTCCGGGCCGATCCCGAGTGGTTACTCGAAGTGACCGTTCCGTGACCTCGGCGCACCGGGCTTCTTATGGGGGCTCAGCATGTTGCGCCGGATTCGGGGCGGATCACGAATCCTTCCCCTCCGTATGCCTTGACCCAATCCAGAACGTTGCCCGTGGTATAGGGCTTGACTTCATCGCCGATGAGGAATTCGAATTCCCCCACTTTGACCGTTTTCTCGTTCTCTGAGGGCTCATCCAGAGCCACACCCAGCTTGGGTCCCCCTCAACCGATCCCCCGGATCAGGACGCGCACGTACTTGCCCGGGTTTTCGTCCAAGATTGTTTTGAGCTTCTCACTGGCGGCATTGGTGATCTTGATCATTGGGGTTCCTCCTATTCACATAAATTATTCTATCACATGTGCCCGTGAGGCACCGGCTTTAGGGGGCCGAAAAGAGCGATCGAAGAGGGGAGCGCAAAAGATGCCTCTCTCGAGGGGGGGATCCCCCAAGAAACCCTCTGGGCGGGTGGGATCGGAGAAGCCGGGGCGTTCAATCGGGGGGTGGGGGACTGGGAGGCAAGGTCCGCAGTGACGTGATCAAGCTCATTCACCCTGAGCGTGAAGGCAGCAAAACGGAATCGCTCTTTTTGGGGGTGGGGGATCTTCCGACGTTCGGAGGGGATGATGCGATGTGTTGTGGGGACGATAAACGATCAGTATAATGATGACAACCAAAGGTGAGGAGGAACCTAATGGACGAGCGGAAACAGGGCTACTGGGCGCATTCGAAAAACGATTGTGGATCTCCGGATTATCTGTCCCAACACCTCAAAGATGTGGCCCGCAAAGCCGCCGGATTTGCGGCGGTATTCGGTGCGGCCAAGGAAGCCGAGATGGCGGCGCTTCTGCACGATCTCGGGAAATACGGTGATCTATTTCAGAAGCGTCTCGAAGGCAAAGCTCGCGGGATCGATCACTGGTCTCCCGGCGCATGGGTGGCACTGATGAATTACAAAGAGAAGGGCATTGCGGCGGCCCTTGCCGTTCAAGGTCACCATATTGGCCTTCAGAGAGCGGACCGTGACGCCTTGGGAGAACTCAACCCTGACAAACTGCAAGCGAATCACCCCCTTGGTTTGAAACCTTCCGAAGCGAAGTATGAGAATCTGCTCCAATGCTGCAAAGCGGATGGTTTGGATCTACCACTTGCTGAATCCCTTCCCAAATCCATATATGAGGGCTTGGGTACGAAACACCCAGCGGCGTCGATGCTCGATATCCGCATGCTCTACTCAGCTTTGGTGGACGCCGACTATCTCGAGACGGAAGCCCATTTTGAAGGAGGACCGGATGGCCGGAAGCGCTACCGGCAGGAGGGGCCCGTCCTAGATGCGGAGCGGACTCTTTTGTGTCTTCGGACCTATCTCGATCGGCTGGCTTCTGAATCGAAGGCAGCAACGTATGTGAACCAGTTGCGGGCCGATCTTCTCAATGCGTGCTCAGATGCAGCCTCCAAGCCTCAGGGAATCTTCACCCTCACCTCTCCCACCGGCACCGGCAAAACATTCTCCATGCTCGCCTTTGCCCTTGCCCATGCGGCGCATCACGGACTTCGGCGCGTGGTTGCAGTTATTCCTTACTTAACGATCATTGAACAGACCGTCGATGAGTACCGAAAAGCCCTTGCTGACATCGTTGGGCCGGAAGAAGTTGATCATTATATTCTAGAGCATCATAGCCTGGCGGGAATTCGGGGTTCTAAGGATGGCGCGGCGGATCAGGACATGGAAGATGAGCCACAGCGGCGGGCGCGCCTCTTGGTCGAAAACTGGGATGCCCCCATTGTTGTGACCACCAGCGTTCAATTGCTGGAGTCCCTGTTCTCGAACCGCCCTGCCACTTGCCGGAAGCTCCACCGGCTGGCAAGCAGTGTAATCCTTTTCGATGAAGTTCAAACTCTGCCTCTCTCGGTTATTATCCCCACATTGGCTACGCTCTCGCGGCTTGCTGAACGTTATCGGACGACGCTCGTCTTCGCTACTGCTACCCAGCCGGCTTTCGGTCATCTTGATAGCCATGTGAAGAAGTATGCCCCGACTGGATGGCAACCTGCAGAGATTGTGCCCAAAGAGCTTGATCTCTTTAAGCGGGCTAAACGTACCGAGGTGGAGTGGCCGGATTTAGAGCGGCCGACACCATGGACGGAGATTGCCAAATGGCTTGTGGAGCGAGATCAAGCGCTGTGCGTGGTCAATCTCAAGAAGCACGCCCTGCGCCTTTTTCAGGAACTCCGTGAAAAGGGGGTCGAAGGCTGTTTTCATCTCTCGACGAGTATGTGCCCGGCCCACCGGAAGGCTGTGCTCGAAGAGATCCATAGGAGACTTGTAAAGGGAGAGCCGTGTCGGCTCGTCTCCACCCAGTGTGTGGAGGCGGGTGTGGACCTTGATTTCCCCATCGTGTACCGGGCTCTTGGACCGCTCGATGCCATTGCTCAGGCCGCCGGCCGGTGTAATCGCCATGGCAGCCTTCGAATGGCCACTGTTCGCGTGTTTCTGCCGGAGGAAGAGGGCTACCCGGATGGAGCGTATCAACAGGCGGCGAGCGTCACCCGCATACTTCTCGGCCGACACGGAGGTTTTCTGGACATCCATGACCCTGCTCTCTTCACCGAGTATTTCAAGGAGCTTTACGGTTTTGCCAGACCTCAACAGAAGAAGCCGGAACTCCTCGATGCCATTGAACGGCAGGATTTTGTCCGCGTGTCCGAACTCTATCGTGTGATCGAGGAGGTTGCTCTCAATGTCCTCGTTCCGTATGACATTGATATCTTCCGCCGACTCAAGGATGAGGTTTGGGAGACGGGGCTCAATAGAAGATGGATTGCCCGGGCCCGGCCTTATACCGTTGGACTCTTCAAGCCCTGGCCGTTTGATCCGATCTCCACGTACCTTGTTCCGGTTCCTCTGGGCAGGGGAGAGAGTGCCGAGGACTGGTTCATCTATACCAATGCGGACCACTATGATCCGCACACCGGGCTGGTTCCACCGGAAGGGATAGACTGCCTGGTCGGTTAGTCAATTCCGAGGAGGTGATACGACGATGTTGCCATGAGTCATACTGTTGTACCCTGATAATCCTGATTAATGAACGGAAAGGAGGTAAGGATGTGAAACCCAAAGATCAGGTATTGGAAGTATGGGGTGATTTTGCCTGTTTCACCCGTCCCGAGCTGAAGGTGGAGCGCTTCAGCTATCCGGTGATCACTCCATCCGCAGCGCGGGGCATCTACGATGCCATTTACTGCAAGCCCAACAGGGACCCAAAGCAGGCGGAGTTCCGGTGGCAGATCACCAAGATCGAGGTTTTGGCCCCGGTGAGCTACATCGCCCTGCGCCGTAACGAGGTCAAGGACAAGGCTCCCTCGGAGCGGACCATCGCCGGTTGGATGAACGGAGAACAAACCCCTGAACCCATCTGGGCTGATGGTACCCCTGACATGCTCGGCACAGACCAGAAGGGAAGAACCCAAAGGCAGACGATGGCCCTGAAAAACGTACGCTATCGGCTCCACGCAGAGGTGCGACCGTGGCCGGGTTTCGAGAACCGTTTGGAGGGGATCGAGAACTGCTTCCGCCGCCGTGCTGAGCACGGCAAGTGCATCTATCAGCCCTATCTGGGCTGTCGCGAGTTTCCGGCCTACTTCGAACTGGTAGAGCCGGGGACAGAGGTCAAACCACCTTTGCCCATAAAAATGGAAATTGGCCTGATGCTGTACGATGTGTTTGACCTTTCCCGCCCGGGCACGCCCGAGGATGAGCCCTGTATCAGTCTTTTCAGGGCTGAGGTGAAGAACGGGGTACTCGAAGTCCCCGAGTACGAAAGCGATAAAGTGCTCAAAGGGGAAAGGAGGGGACGCTGATGCTGGAACTGCTGGTCAAATATGCTCGTGATCACGACTTGAAGGCCGAGCCAGGTTTCAAGCCGAAGCCGGTACGGTGGTTCATCGTCTGTGATAAGGAAGGGCGCTTCCTCGATGTGGCCGAGCTCGGGGACACAGAAGCCAAGAAGAACCCGGGCCAGCCTTTCCAGAAATGTCCTGATCTAAGCCAGCCGGAACTGGTCAGCGGCTCAGAGATGAGGAGTCACTTCCTCGTAGATACAGCCGAAGTGGTAGCTCTCCTCGGCAAAGGTTCGGAGGATCCCAAGGTGCAGGAGAAACACCGGTATTTTGTAAAGCTCCTCCGTGAAGCAGGTAGGTCAATGCCCGAATTGGCAACGGCGGCTCACCTTTTAGAGGATGAGCAATTCCTGCTGAAGATCAGAGAACGGCTTCAAGCGGGAAAGGCCAAGCCAACCGATAAGGTCACTCTGAAGGTTGGGGACTGTGTCCTCGTAGAGTCTGACGCCTGGCATGACTGGTGGCGTGAATTTCGAAGAGGACTCTCCTCAGCGCGGACAACTAAGAAATCAAGGGGGAGCAAGGGGGAATCGGCACATCTCATGCGGTGTTTTGCCAGCGGCGAAATGGTTGAGCCGGTAGCTACACACCCCAAGATCACGGGCCTTGCCGATGTCGGTGGGCAGGCAAGCGGTAGCGCTCTCATTGGGTTTGACAAAGACGCTTTCCGCTCTTATCACCTTTCGCAATCCGCCAATGCGGCGGTGTCCGAGGGAGTAGCGAATGCCTATCGCGCGGCCATCGACGATCTGTTACGAAAGCACAGTCAACGCCTTGCCGGAGCGAAGGTGATCCACTGGTTCAAGAAGCACGTTCCACCGGAGGACGATCCGCTCGCCTGGCTGGAAGTGGGCGAGGAGGAACAAGAACGCAGTGCCCAACAGCGGGCTGAGGATCTTCTCGAGAGCCTTCGCACGGGCAAGCGGGTTGATCTCCTCGGGAACTACTTTTATGCCATGACCCTCTCGGGCTCTGGCGGGCGGGTGATGGTCCGTGATTGGATGGAAGGACAGTTCGAAAGATTATTGGAGAGCATTCACCAATGGTTCTCTGATCTAGAGATCGTCAATTGGTCAGGCTCCAAGGCCGCCAAAACCCCGGGGCTTGAGAAGGTGATAACAAGCTTACTCCCTCCACAGAAGCCCCAACAGAGATACGATGATTGGGTCAAACCCATAGGAGCCGAGCGTCTTGCCCTATGGCATGCGGCAACAAGATGGGATACGCCGATCCCATATAGTGTGCTGTCTCGTCTCGTAGTGCTGGATACCAAATTCCGGGTGTCCGGTACATTTGAGGATGCACTCAAGAATCATGAGAAGGATCCGAAGAGCTTCGCCATATTGGCGTCTCTGTTACATGCCCGTATGGGCCTGATGAAGGCCTATCACCTTCGGAAAGAAAGGATGAAAGGAGGCAAAGAAATGCCACAGGATTTGAAACCCTATCTGAACGAGGATCACCCCAGCCCGGCCTACCACTGCGGCAGGCTTATGGCCGTGCTTGCTGATGTGCAGCGGGCCGCCCTCGGGGATGTGGGGGCAGGCGTAGTTCAGCGCTACTATGCAGCGGCCAGCGCTACCCCGGCGCTGGTATTGGGGCGGCTCACGCGCACCAGCCAGTTCCATCTGAACAAATTGGAACCGGGACTTGCTCACTGGTTTGAAACGATCATCGCAGGGATATGGGGCAGGATCAAAGATACAATCCCGCGGACGCTTACTTTAGAAGAGCAGAGCCTCTTCGCTCTGGGGTATTACCAGCAAATGGCTCGTATTAAAGCCGGAAAGACCGATTCAAAATAGATTGAAAGGAGAAAAACAATGAACAACTCCATTCGAAACCGGTATGAGTTCCTTTTCCTCTTCGATTGCGAGAACGGCAATCCCAATGGGGATCCGGACGCGGGCAATGCTCCCCGCCTCGATCCCGAAGATATGCGCGGCCTTGTCTCCGATGTAGCCCTCAAGCGCCGTATCCGCAACTATGTTCAAATGGCAAGGGGCAATCAGATGCCCAATGCCATCTTTGTAGAGCATGCCACGAATCTGAACCGTCCTATTACGTTGGCTCATGAGAAGACAGAAGGCGGCCTTGCGGATAGCGCAAAGGGGGCTAGCAAGAAGAAAGTGGAACTAGCGCGGAAGTGGATGTGTGGGAATTTCTACGATGTGAGGGCCTTTGGGGCCGTCATGAGTACAGGCCCGAATGCGGGCCAGGTCCGGGGTCCAGTACAACTCTCATTTGCACGATCTTTGGATCCTATATTGCCGCTGGACGTTTCGATCACCCGCATGGCGGTTGCCGAAAATGTTGCGGGAGCCAAGTCGAGCGACGATTATGCTAGGTGGGAAGCAGAACAGCCGGAAGATAGTCTTCGCACCATGGGCCGGAAGGCGCTTATCCCCTACGGCCTTTATGTTGGTAAGGGGTTCATCAGCGCTCATCTGGCGGAAGATACCGGTTTTTCCGAAGATGACCTGGACCTTTTCTGGGAAGCGCTCCTGAGAATGTATGAACATGATCGTTCCGCGAGCAAGGGGGTCATGTCCATGCGGGAGCCGGTCTTTGTCTTCAAACATGTGGGAACGGATAATAATGATGAGAAGCAGCGTCTCCAACAAGCCAAGCTTGGCTGTGCCCCGGCGCATAGGCTTTTTGACCTCGTGAAGGTTAGTAAGCGGGAAGGTATTGATGTCCCGCGATCATTCGCCGACTACACCATCGTTTTCCGAGCCAGTGAGTTGCCGAAAGGGGTGAAAGTGGGTTTTCTCCATACGGATGACTCAGGTAAAGCTGCCATTGCTTGGGATAACTTGCCAGAGTCTGTCAAGTATGTGGAGGTGAAGTAGCGCGTTGCAATTCGAAGAAGACGAACTCCTGCCCATCTCGGCTCTTCAACACCTGCTCTTTTGTGAACGGCGTGTGGCGCTGGTGTACCTAGAGGGCCTGTGGGATGATAACGTTTTCACCATTGAAGGTGGCCTCCTCCATGAGCGTGCCGATGAGCCGGAAACAGAGGTCCGCGGCGATATGCGCATCGTCCGGGGACTGCGATTGCGGTCTCTCAGGCTCGGGCTTTCCGGGAAGGCCGATGTGGTCGAGTTCCATC
>DAOTYO010000006.1:0-44466 GCA_034434815.1 Dehalococcoidia bacterium | reverse complement strand
ACTCAATGGTACGGGGTGATGACCCTCATCAAACAGACCATCGAAGCGGTAGGGGCGGAGAACTTCAACTCGGAAGCGGTGTACGCCACTGCGGTGAAGTTCTCGGAAACCTTCGATGGGAACGTCTGGGATTACTCGGATACCGACCGAACCACATGGCACAGTCTGAACATGTACCGCGCGGATGCTTCCAAGGGCGATGTGGTGAAGATCGGGAGCCTTACCCCCGTGATCTTCGAACCGTAAAGCAAAGCCCTCGGCCGTAAATCAAAAAAGCTGAGCGCCCGCGCCGATGAGGCGCGGGCGCTCAGCTTTTTCCGCAAGCGAAAAATCCGTGTTGACGCCCTATTTCAAATATCGGTAGAATTCATGCACAGGCCGCTTATCTCGTCACGCCCAACCTTGAAGGAGCAAGTCATGGGATCCGAGAACAAGCCCCCCATACCCCTTCCACCCCCGGAGCAGATCGGCATTGTGGTCGAAGATATGGACCGGGCCATCGAGCATTTTGGCCGCGTGCTCGGGTGGGGACCCTTCCAAATCATGGAATCCAAGATGCGGGGCGTCATCTACCGCGGGAAACCCACCGATTGCCGGATCAGAATGGCCACATGCCGCTCCGGAAACATCGAGATCGAGCTCCTTCAAATCCTCGAGGGCGAGACCCCGCACACCGAATTCCTGAGAGAAAAAGGGGAAGGCGTCCATCATCTCCGGTTTCGGGTGAACGATATGGCCGATGCCCTCGCCCGATTCGCCAAAGAGGGCATCGAGCCCGTGTGGCACCAGAACCTTCCCCAATATGGTATCTCATTTGCCTATTTGGATACCGCCGCCACGGGCGGAATCATGATCGAGCTCATCGAAATCAAAGGGGTGAAACCGTGAGTGCCGAAACCCTCAAGAAGGGGACTTGCCCCGTCTGCGGGCACATGTGCTTCGTGATCGCTCACATCGAAAACGGCAGAGTCGTCAAGGTCGAACCGGACCGCGAGAGCCCGCTGGGGCACCTTTGCATCCGGGGCGTCAATGCCGTGGAGTACCACCGCCATCCAAAGCGGCTCAATTACCCGATGAAACGGGCCGGAGCTCGGGGGGAAGCCAAATGGACGCGGATCTCTTGGGAACAAGCGATGGACGAGATCGCAACCAAACTCAAGGACATCCGCGATCGGTACGGTCCGGAAGCCGTTCTCGTGCTCGGCGGATCTCCCCACGGCTTCGGCGACCCGGCCTCGTGGAAATGGTGCAACCTCTGGGGCACGCCCAACTTCTTTCACCTCGGAAAGAATTGCGGGGAGGCCGAGTTCCCCGTGGAATGCGCCATGTACGGCTACGATACCATCGCCGCCTATACCCGTTTCCTGAACCCGAAGAAAACGGGAGTGCTGGTCATCTGGGGCGCCAATCCCGCCGAGTCGCTTCCCCGCCTCTGGCAGGGATACAAATACTCCCAGAGCCAGGGGATGAAGATCATCGTCGTCGATCCCCGGCCCACGGAGTGCGCCCGGGCGGCGAACCTCTGGTTGCAACTCCGGCCCGGCACCGATGGGGCTCTGGCGCTCGGAATGCTCAATGTGATCCTGAGCGAGGGTATCTATGACCGGGAGTTCGTTGAAAAGTGGTGCACCGGATTCGAAGAGCTGAAAGCCCTGGCCCGGCAGTACCCGCCCGAGAGGGTCTCTCAGATCACATGGGTACCGGCCGAACGTGTCGCCGAAGCGGCCCGCCTTTATGCTAAGGCTCCCGCAGCCGTGCTCACATGGGGAGTTGCCAACACGCATCTGGGCGATGGAGCGGGGCTCAGCGCGGTGCTGGGGAAGTGTTGGCTGAGGGCCATCACCGGTAACCTCGATCGAGAGGGGGGGCAACTATTCAGCGATCCGCCGGATTTCTTGGCCTTCCTCGAAGAGATCGATTGGGACCGGCAGATCCATCATCCGCTCCGGACCCGCGATAACGTCAGCGCCGACCGCATCCCGATCGGATCGGTGAGAGCACTGGCCCTCTACAAGGAGGCGATGAAGCGGGTCTATCCCAAGGGATGGGGAGCCGCTCAGTATTTCATCTATCCTTCCCCTCATGCCGTCTGGGAAGCCATTCTCACCGGAAAACCCTACCCCATCAAAGCCGCTTTCGTTCAGGGCACCAATACGCTCTGCTCCATGGGCGATGCCCGCCATGCCTATCAAGCCCTCAAGAGCAAGAATATGGAGCTCCTCGTTTTCATGGACCACTTTCTCAATCCCACGGGAGCGCTGGCCGATTATGTACTTCCGGCCACCGATGCTCTCGAAAGGCCTACCCTGACGAACAACTGGGGGATGACCGGCTCGGTTCACGGGCGGGAAGCGGTAGTGCCCCCGCTCCATGAAAGGAAGGATGATTATCAGCTCTGGTGCGATCTCGGCAAGCGCTTGGGGCAGGCCGAACACTGGCCCGATACCCTCGAGGGCTGGTTCGATAAGCTTCTCGAGCCGGCGGGCGTCCGATTCCGGGAATTCGCACAGGGTCCCGGTTACTCCCCACCCCACCGATCGCGCCGCTACGAAAAGACCGGATTTGCTACGTTCTCCGGAAAGGTGGAGCTCATGCCCGGCCTTCTCAAGAAACTGGGATACGATCCGGCGGCCGGATATCGTGAGCCCCCATGGAGCCCCATCTCCGCGCCCGACATGGCCGAACGCTTCCCCCTCATCCTCATCAGCGGATCGAGAGTACAGGAATTTCACCACTCTTCCCACCGCCAATTGGAGCGGATCCGCAAGCGGTATCCCGATCCGCTGCTCGAAATCAACCCGGAGACGGCCGCAAGGCTCGGCCTTGCCGAAGGGGATTGGGCATGGATCGAAACCCCGATGGGGCGGGTGAAACAAAAGGTACGCCTGATCGCGGGAATGCCCCCGAGCGTCGTCCACGCCGATGGCTACTGGTGGTTCCCGGAGAAGCCGGAGGCAGAACCCAGTTTGTTCGGCGTGTGGGAATCGAACATCGATGCCATCGTCCCCGATGCGCCGGGTTTCTCCGACTATGCGGGGAACAGCTATTTCCGCGGGCTCCTTTGCCGCGTTTACAAATCCGAGACCCCCTAGATCGACCGGCGCTTCTCCCGGACTGTGATCGTAAACTGAGAGATAGGTCTTTGCCACCGAGGGCATCTCACCGGGGGAACGGCCTTTCCGCTCCGGCACTTCTTGCACTTGTCACTCCCCTAAACCCGTGATAAACTCACTAAGGCAACGGGTCGGTAGCTCAGTGGTAGAGCACCGGACTTTTAATCCGGGTGTCGAGGGTTCGAGTCCCTCCCGACTCACCAAGCCAAGGACGCGCTAACCGTTTTCTCTTTTCCCCCGCTTCCGAACTACCCCTGCACTCTCCAGATTCATGTATAATGGGGAAAAGCAGGAGGCGACTGATGCTGAAGCTGGCAATTTCCGGCAAAGGGGGCGTGGGCAAGACCACACTCTCGAGCCTCTTGGCCCGAATCCTTGCCGCCAAAGGCTACAAGGTCATCGCCATCGATGCCAACCCCGATGCCAATTTTGGAACGGCCCTCGGTATCCCCTTCGAAGAAATCCAGAAGATCACCCCCATTGCCGAGATGGATCAACTGATCGAGGAGCGCACCGGAGCGAAACCCGGCACCTCAGCACCTTTCTTCAAGCTCAATCCCAAGGTGGACGATATTCCCGACCGATTCTCGGTGGAAAAGAACGGGATCAAGCTCCTCATGCTCGGCACCGTGCAGACGGGCGGCGGGGGATGCATCTGCCCGGAGAGCACCCTCCTCAAAGCATTGCTGAGTCACGTGATCCTGAGGCGGGACGAAGCCATCATTCTCGATATGGATGCCGGGGTCGAGCACCTTGCCCGCGGCACCGTTCGCGCGGTGGATGCCTTCATCGTGGTGGTCGAACCCGGCCAACGGAGCATTCAAACGGCACGCTCGGTCAAAAAGCTCGCCGCGGATCTCGGGGTCAAGACCACCTACGTCGTCGGAAACAAGGTCACCGGACCCGAAGATATCGAATTCATCCGCAAGGCCTTACCCGATTTCGAGGTGCTGGGATTCCTGAGCGCCGATCCCAAGATCCGGGAAGCCGATTTCAAAGGGCTGAGCCCCTACGATCTGGCGCCGAACGCTGTGGCCGAGGCCGAGAAGATCGTGAAGAAGCTCGAACAACTTCATGGAGGTCAGAAGTGAAGAAACAAACCGTCCGAGATATCGAGACGCGGGGCAGACGGGTATTGGTACGGGTGGACTTCAACGTTCCTCAGGATAAGTCCACAGGCGCGATCACCGACGATACGCGCATTCGGGAATCGCTCCCGACGATTCAGTACCTCATCGGGCAGAGGGCGCGCGTGATCCTGTGCTCGCACCTCGGCCGGCCCGATGGCAAGGTGAAAGAGAGCTTGCGCCTTGCACCGGTGGGCAAGCGCCTTTCGGAGCTTCTGGGAAAACCGGTGGTGTGCACATCGGATTGCATCGGCCCGGAAGTGGAGAAGGCGGTCATGGCGATGAAAGACGGCGATGTCCTTCTTCTGGAAAACCTCCGCTTTCACCCCGAAGAGGAAAAGAACGATCCGGAGTTCGCCAGAGCGCTTGCGCATCTTGCGGAGATATACGTGAACGATGCCTTCGGCACGGCCCACCGCGCCCATGCCTCGACGGCGGGTATGGCCAGCTATCTGCCGGCGGTGGCCGGATTCCTCATGGAGAAGGAGATCGCGTATCTTGGAAAGGCCCTGAGCAATCCCGATCGGCCGTTTGCCATGGTGATCGGGGGCGCCAAAGTAGCGGATAAGATCGCGCTTCTGGAGAACATCCTCGATAAGGTGAACGCGTTGCTCATCGGGGGGGGCATGGCCAACACCTTCATGCGAGCCCTCGGCTACGATGTGGGCGCCTCCAAAGTGGAGACGGATCAACTCGATTTCGCCCGGGGATTGGTGACCAAGGCGGCCAAGAAGAAAGTGACCCTCCTTCTTCCGGTGGACGGGATCGCCGCCGATGAGTTCAAGGCGGATGCCAAAAGTAAAGTGGTCACCCCCGGTTCCGTTCCCCCCGGGTGGCAGATCCTCGATATCGGGCCGGAGACGATCAAGAAGTTCACCGAAGAGCTCAAGCGGTGCAAAACGGTGGTGTGGAACGGCCCCGTCGGCGTGTTCGAGTTCGAACCCTTCGCCAAGGGCTCGAGGGCCATCGCGGAAACGCTCGCCGGCATGAAGGCAACCACGATCGTCGGGGGAGGGGATACGGCCGCCGCGGTGAAGAAGTTCGGCCTGACTTCAAAGATGACGCACGTTTCCACAGGCGGAGGCGCTTCGCTGGAATTCCTCGAGGGCAAGATCCTTCCGGGGGTGGCAGTGCTCAAAGATCAATGAAGGATTCGGCGATGATGATCTATTGCCCACTGCCTCAGCGGAAGGAGCATAATGGCGGATAACATTCTGCTCGTGATCGGAGCGTACCTCTTCGGCTCGTTGCCCGTGCTGTACTGGATCGGGCGGTGGCGGGGTGTGGACCTTCGCAAAGAATACGATATGCACATCTCCCTCTGGCGGAAGGTGGGCTACAAGGAGGGGCTTTCCGGAATCCTCTTCGATATCTTCCGCGGGCCGGTCTTTCCTCTGATCGCATGGGGACTCGACATGAGCAAGCTCACCATCGGGCTTGCGGGGCTAGCGGTGGTCGCAGGCCAGATGTGGCCGCTCTTTCACGGCTTTCGATACGGGGGGAAAGGGAATACCGTGGGAGTCGGCGCCGCGTTCGCCATGGTGCCGCTGCCGATGGGCTGGGCCACGATATCCATCGCCTTGGGCGCATTTCTGCGGGCCGTGCCCAAGCTCAGAAAATCGGCCAAGAAAGACGCCGATCGGTTCAAGTTCTCCGGCGTCTCCAACTCGATGCCGCTGGGAATGTTCGGGGGATTCGGAATTCTGCCGCTCGTGGCTTGGCTCCTCGATGAAGAGATGTCCATGGTATGGTGCCTTGTGGGGCTCTTCGGCATGCTCATGATCCGCCGCCTCACCGCAGATCTGGGAAAGGATATGAAGGCGGGCTTCCGGACCAGCCTCGGCGCCGTTCTGCTCACCCGCTTCTTCCTCGATCGGAACTACTACCGCGAGTGAGGCGCTACCGCCCGATAACCTCGACGACCCCTCCCCGGATATCCAATCCGCCGATGCCCTCGAAGCGATCGTCGGTCAGGGTCACGTTCCGAAGCGTGAGGGAATACGTTCCGCTCGCTGCAGTGCCGGGGACTTCGAACGTGAGGGTGGCGAGCACGCCGCTGACGGCGCCGGCGGCCGTGGCGCCCTTTCGCGCCGAAGCGTAATGAAGGCTCCCCTGAGAGTTGTCTACATTATCGGCGGCGATGAGGGGGTTCGCTCCCAGAAGATCGCCCGGACGAAGGCTCTTGGCCCGCAAGGCCTCCGAAGGGAATACCACTTCGAACTCCGCCCCGCTGATCCCCACGTCCGTCAGATTCACCCGCACCTCGAAGGTGATCTCCTCTCCGGGCTGTGCTCCCTGAAATCGGGGGGAAAGATATACCGCATCGATAGGCGTGGGCGACCATTCCTCGGGGGTGGGAATAACCTTCGCTCCTTCGAGAATGCTCCCTCCCTGCGGCGTTGGCTCCGGAGACGGCGAAGGGGATTGCGCGGGCGATGACGACGGGACCGTGGGCGAACTTGCGGAAGCACCGATGCGGGGGGAAGATCCGCCATCCCAACCCGTGATCGCTACCACGATGGCACATCCCATAAGCCAGGCCGCAAGCAGAAGAAGGATGATCTTTGCCGCCCGTGTTTGCAAGACCATATCAATATCTCCGCTTGCCCCAGTTACTGCCGAGGATGGCCAGATCCCCGATATCGATCTCACCGTTGGAGTTCAGATCGGCTTCCGCCAGATATCCGGTTTCCTCGCTGGTGAGACCATATGCGGAAGCCAGTATGGCAAGATCCGCCAAGCCAACCGTATCATCGCCGTTGAGGTCTCCGGGGAGAACCGGAACGACCGTCACGGAAACGATCGGCGGATCGAATTCGAGTTTCTCGAAATTCTCGTCCGTGAGCGTGATCGCATTGGGGATGGCATATTTCCCGGGTTTGGCACCGCCTACGATCCTGAGCCCGATGCTCGCCAATGTGCCCGAAGCGGTCGGAAGGGGTGTCTCGCCCTTTCGGCCCAGAGCGAACGTAAGGCTCTGGTAGCCATCGCCGCTCGTTTTCTCCTTGATTCCCTCCGCCGGCTCCGTCCCCAAGAGCCCCCCGGCGGAAGCCTCATCCTCGAGGATTTCCATCACGGAGGCATCCAGCATGAGGAGATTCACCTCGCCGCCGCTGATCCCATGTCCATTGGGATCAACGATCACCGAAAGCGTGAACGAATCGCCGGGTTTGAGCTCGCTGGCCGAAAGTTGAACGGTCACACCGACGGGCCCAACGGTGCGAGCCGTGAGAGTCGTTTGTACGTTCCCTCCCCGAACCCACATCACCTTTTCTTTGGCATCCCGGCCATCCACTTTGAACGTGACGATCTTCCCCGTATAATCGCCGGGAATGTTGAGTCCGAACTTGCCATCGGTGACGGTGCACTGCCCCACCCTCTTGGAACCGACCCATGCGGTGACCACGGTATCATCTTCGGGGGTCTGACCATCGAGGGTGACGGGACCGTAGAACCCACATACGAGCGGGCCGAGACTTACCCTGAGGTTGGTTTTGACCGCTTCTCCCCGCTGCCACAGGACGATCTGATCGGCATAGTACGATCCCACTTTGAACGTAACAGCCTTGCCCGTGTAGTTTCCGGGAACGGTAAGCGTGTACATCGAGTCTACCGTGGTAGTTGCTTGAACTTTTGCCTCGTCCACCCAAGCGGAAACCTCGGTGCCATCCGGGACGGGCTGACCGTCCACGGTCACCTCGCCGTAGAATTCGCATTGATACGGCCATGATTCGATGCTCAGATTGACCGTCTGAGTGGCACCGGCGGTCCATGTGCCGGTTTGATCGGCTGTGTACTTACCCACCTTGAATGTGACCGTCTTGCCGCTGTAGCTGCCTGTGATGAAGAGAGAATAAGTTGAATTCGAGGTTTTGGCCTGAGCAACCTGAGTTCCATCGATCCATGCGGTGACCTGCGTTCCGTCGGGAAGGCCTTCCCCACCCGCGGTGACCGTTCCCTGAAAACCGCAAATCGCCGGCTGAGCCGATGCGCTTTGCGGGAAAAGCAAAAGCGCTACCAAGAGCGCCGCGGCCAGAGCAATCCATCGGGGCATGGTTTCCCTCATCATGAAACGATGGTAACACGAAGGGAAAGGGGGGTGAAACGTGGGTTACCCTAATTTCGGTTTGGGGGTCAGCGAGCAGAAAACGAGAAAGCCGGCGAATGTTGTCCGCCGATTTCAGTGGAGATCAACCGGATCCCTCCCCGGATCGCCCCTGCGATTGTGAGCAAGGGCCGAGAAGTCTCTTGAGCTCATTGACCGCCGGGGGCAGAACCTCCCCGATCGGTTGGTGAAACCGGAGATGGCACAGGGCATCGAGGGGGGTCTCCCCCTGATTGATGATGACCAGTTTTGCTCCATGTGCCAGCGCAATCCGGGGCATGTCGGCCGCCGGATAAACCGTCAAACTCGATCCGGCGACCACGAAGAGATCGCTGCGGCGGGAATGCTCCACAGCAACTTCCACTTCTTTCTCCGGCATGGGATCGCCGAAGTTCACCACACTTGATGAGAGGCGGCCCACTTCGCAGTTGGGGCAAACGACCAGATCCGGGAAATGATCACACTTGAACCCGCATCGAGAGCAGCGAAGCTTCATGATGTTGCCGTGAAGTTCGGCGAGGAGATCCGGCTCTATGCCCGATTCGAGATGAAGGTTATCGACATTCTGAGTGATCAAGAAGCCCAGTTTCCCCATTTGCTGGAGTTCAAAGATCGCCCTGTGGGAAGCGTTGGGCTTTGCAGAAGCCCAGTCGAACTCTGGAACCGGAAGCCCTTTCTCTCGCCGAGTCCAAACACCCTCCGGGCCTCGATAATCGGGCAAGCCGGATTCGGTGCTGATGCCCGCCCCTGTGAAGATCACTAGATGTTTTGCCTGAGCCATCCAGCGGGCGAAGAGCATGATCCGCTCTGAAAAGCCGGATGGACCTCCGGACGGTTGATGCATAACGAAGTGACAAAAGTAAAACAAAGCGGCTAGAAGAGCGGATTTAACTGAATCCCCTTTCATCCCGTCAGGGAAAAAGATAGGATCAGCTCTTCCGCAATGAACGAACGGGCTTGCGGAGCACTTCCCCTCTTCCATTTGGGAAGAGGGCACATCTACCCACCGGAGAGCACACTCTCTCCCTCTCCTCCGATGGTGCAACAACCCTCACCGCCCACCCACGGCGGCCCACTCATGCTCAATCAGATCGGGAATCTCTCGCGATGGGTACAGGGGGACGACGAAGATCCCTCTAACTCTTGCCGATGCGGAACATCCGGGTACCGCACTTCGGGCAGACGCCCTCCGTGGCGGGTTTGCCGTTCTTCATCTTGATCGGCTTGGGATCCTTCATCTCTCTCTTGGCCCGGCACTTCATGCAATAGGCTTCCACGATGCACCTCCTGTTTGTGTGAAAGCATAGTACATTTGAGACACGATTGTCAATACCTTCGGCGCATATCTTCCGAGATTTCCCCCTCGGAAACGGCCGTTTCAACCATCCGAGGCACCCTCAAGGGGTCCGGAACTCCGCCCAATGGGCGGCCGGAGATCAATCCGCCGGGCCACGGATGCTCGAGGCCCAAGCCCGCGATCTTTGGATCACGGAACGATCAAAATTCCGCGAGCCCAAGTTCAGGGGACGAAAAAAGGGAAAATTTGAGGGCAGGGATCACCCCTATCGAAAACTGATCCGTGGGCGAAAGATCAGCCTCTCAGCCCCAGAGATCCGGTCAACCCTATCACGCCGCCTGCGAGGGTGAGGTAAAGCCCGGCGCCCCGATCCACGGAAATGATGCCCAGAAAGCCACCGGTATCGATATCCGAGAATCCCCAGGCGGACCCCGCTACCGCCAGTGCGCTTCCCAGAACCAGAGCCCCCCAGAAGAGCTTGTTGCTCGAGAACACCAGAACGGCCAGTGCTCCAATGAGGGCGATGAGGGCGCCGGCAAACGCCAGGCAAGCATACGTCTCTCTGCCCACCTTTTCTCCCAGCACCGTCCCGTTGGAGACCAAATCCCATCCCGAGATACCGGCGGACACCCAACCCCCGACTTCCGCCCACGCTGAGAAAATGCCCACAAAGGCCAGCACAGCCCCCACAAAGCAAAAGCCCCCGAGAACCCGTCTGAAACTAAGGCCTCCTACCCGATGCACCAACTCACCGGAAGCACCCCCCTTGCCACGCCCCGTCTCTGCTCCGCAGGTACTGCAGAATTCGGCATCCACCGGTACCTCGGCCCCACATTGACGGCAATACATACCTTCCTCCTTCCGTCAATAATTCAGGAAGCAAAAGCCCCCTGAGTGCCTAACGTGGCATAGCCAGCAATCGGGCCGCCCGATCCAGAATCCGGTGCGCCACTTCCGCCTTGGGCATGAGGGGCAATTCCTCCGGGGGGCCCTCCCGACCGATGATCGTCACCCGATTCGTATCCGTGCCGAACCCGCTTCCGGGGGCGGTGATATCGTTGGCCACGATGAGATCGAGCCCCTTGGCTCGGAGTTTCTCGGAGGCATTCTTGAGGAGATCTTCCGATTCGGCGGCAAAACCCACTTTGAGGATCTTTCCGGACACCCCGCCGATGATATCCGCCGTCTTGACGAGTTCCAGAGTGAGGCCCTCCGGCTTGCGCTTGATCTTCTGCTGAGCGAGTGAACGCGGCCGGAAATCCGCCACCGCTGCGGCCATGATGAGCATATCCGCACCGGCACACTCCCTGAGCACCGCCTCGCGCATCTGTTCCGCCGTCTGAACCCGGATGACTTCGACGCCGAACGGCGGCGGAACGGAAACGGCCCCAGAGATAAGGGTCACCATCGCTCCACGGTCACGGGCCGCTTCCGCAAGGGCCATCCCCATCTTCCCCGAGGAGTAGTTGCCGATGTACCGCACCGGATCGATAGGCTCCTGAGTGCCCCCGGCGGTCACCACGATCCGCTTTCCGGCAAGATCCCCCGATCGCCCCAGAATCTGAAAGATCGCCGCCTGAAGTTGAGGAACCTCGACCATGCGCCCCGGCCCTTTGAGTCCGGAGGCCAGCCTTCCTTCTGCCGGGCCGATGATGACAAAGCCACGGGAGCGAAGTACCGCCAGATTCTCCTGCGTGGCCCTGTTCTGATACATCCCCACATCCATCGCCGGGGCCAAAAGGATCGGAGCCCGCGTCGAGAGCACAGTGCATGAAAGAAGATCATCCGCGATTCCATGCGCGATCTTCGCGAGGGTATTGGCGGTAGCGGGGGCGATCACCATGATATCCGCGCGCTCGGCCAGAGAGACATGCTTGATATTGAACTCGGCAACGGGGGCCCACATATCGGTGTGAACCGGCCGATGGGTCACGCTCCGAAAGGAGAGCGGGGCGATGAACTTGGTGGCCGCCTCGGTCATGATCACATCCACCGAAAGCCCCGCCTGAGTGAGCTTGCTCGCAAGGTCCACGGATTTATAGGCCGCGATGCTCCCCGTTACGCCAAGCAGAACGTTCTTTCCTTCAAACATACGTCTTCCCGAAGTTTCGCTCGTAGATCACCCGAAGGCCGGTGAGAGTAAGGACGGGGTCCACGATTTCGATGACCTTCGTTTCGCTGGCCAGAAGCTGGGCATATCCGCCGGTGGCTATGACACGAGCCTTCTTCGGCCCGAGCTCCTTCTGGATCCGCTCCACGAGGCCTTCGATAAGTCCCACATACCCGAAGAGAATCCCGGACTGCATCGCCGAAACGGTGTCCCGTCCGATGGCCTGCTTGGGGCGGGCAAGCTCGAGACGGGGAAGACGAGCCGTGCGTTGGAAAAGCGCATCGGTGGCGATGCGGATGCCCGGCGCAATCGCTCCGCCGAGGTATTCGCCCTTTTCCGAGACAACATCGAACGTCGTAGCCGTGCCGAGATCGATCACGATGAGAGGGCCCCCATAGAGATGATGCCCCGCCACGGCGTTCACGATCCGGTCGGGCCCGACCTCATGGGGCTTATCGAGCAGAATGCTCACCCCCGTCTTCACGCCGGCCCCGACCACGAGGGGAGCGATTTTGAAATATCGCTGACAGAGCGCCTTGAACACCGGAACGAGGGTGGGGTTCACACTGCAAAGCACTGCTTGCCGGACTTGAGAAGGCTCGATGCCGGACTCGCGGAGGAATCCGAGTATCAAAATCCCGTATTCATCCGGGGTGCGATACACATCGGTGGCGAGGTCCCATTTGGCCTGGAGATTCTCCCCGTCGAACAGACCGACATCGACGTTGGTATTGCCGATATCAACCGCGAGCAACATGCCGGTTCTCTCCGTGAAGATAGCGGCCCTATTATAATCGAATCAGCCCCGCTTTGACAAATGCCCACCCCCGCTTCTCACGCGACTTGACAAATGCCCTCGTTACGTTATCATCGTAAATATACATTTGGGAAAAAACAGCACGAGGGACATCAACCATCTCTTGCTTCGGTCCGGCTTCGGTGTGCGATCCGTTCTCAAGCGCATCCCCACCCTTTCGGCCCCCAAGCGAGCGGTGAGCATCATTCCCGACCCGTGAAGTCAACAATATCATGAATTTCCTCAGACGCTACGCACTCATCATCGGCCTTTCAACGCTGATCTTGGTCATTGTTATCCTACTTTCTTCACCAGGTCTCTGGTTATCCTCCGGCGTGACCTTCATCGATACCGAACTCAACCGCTCCTCCGGCAATGAAGTTTATGTCAAGACACGCCTCAACTTCGGGGATTACGATCAACTCGCCGCCTTCCCGATGAAGATCGGAGAGTGGAGCGGATGGCCCTACCCCACCGAGAAATGGGAGGAAATCCTGAAGACCGACCTCATGATCATGCGCGGCTATACGCGCCCGGGAATCTACCAACCGATCTTCTTCCTTGCCATGCAGGCCGATACCGAATCGAGCTTTCATCCCCCGCATATCTGCTATGCGGCCCAGAATTACACGGTCGTGGAAACCACCAAGGATTCCGTCACGGTGACCGACCCGTCGCTTGCGGGCCGATCCGGCAGCCTGAAAGTGCCCGTGGAACGGATGGTAGTCATCAAGAAATCCAAGACCGGAGAGGTCACCGAACGGCGGGTGGTGCTCCACTTTTATGTAAAGGGCAATCAATTCACTTCCAACACCATCACGTGGGTCCGTTTGGAAGCCCTGGTCCCCACTGAAGGATCGTATGAAGCCGGACTGGAACAAGAGAAAGAACTCCTCGTTGCCGCCCTGCCCCTCATGTTTTCGAGCGCCGATAAGGACGAGTGGCATCCCATCATCCTGAGCCTTGCCGATTGGGGCATCGGCGGATACATTCTGATCGTCCTCCTCTTCGCCGTGCCAGTGGCGATCATCTTCCTGCCGAGAAGACGATGAAGCTCAAGATCGCGATCATCTGCCTGATCATCATCGGGCTAGCGGTTCTCTTCTACCGCCATACGTTTATCTGGCTCTACAATGAATGGACGGCCGGCGGGGTACTCAATCGCGATAATCCCTATGGGCACGGATTCCTGATCCCTCTGATTTCGGCATTCATCCTCTGGAGCCGCCGCGCTCACTTTTCAGATTTCCACCCCCGTACGATCGGAATCCTTCCTCTCGCTCTGGGAGCGATCATCTATCTTATCGGTTTGTACACGGTGGATAGCCGTGCCCTCGTGGCCCTCTCCCTTCCCATCGTGCTGGCCGGCGC
The DNA here is from genome assembly GCA_034434815.1 of Dehalococcoidia bacterium. Classification (GTDB taxonomy): domain Bacteria; phylum Chloroflexota; class Dehalococcoidia; order SZUA-161; family SpSt-899; genus DAOTYO01. The sequence continues at coordinate 30,547 of DAOTYO010000006.1, read as the reverse complement.
GACCATTCTGATCTGGGGATGGCCCACCACCCGGGCCGCCGCCTTCCCGCTCTTCTTCCTTCTCTTCATGATCCCACCCCCTTTCATTCAAGACCTGACCTACCATCTCCAGCAGATCTCGTATGACTCCTCCCGGTGGTTCGCCGATCTGGCGGGGGTCCAGACCTTCAGCAACCCGGAAGAGGGCGATATGGTGATCCTCGTGGGGAGCATGACCGCTCCTTCCGCCAAACTTCAGATCGCCCCGGCCTGCAGCGGGATCAACACGCTGGTCGCCCTCTTGGCGCTGGGGGCTCTCTACGCTTTCATCCTGAACGGCCCTTTCTGGAAGCGGGCGATCCTCTTCGCCCTGGCGTTTCCGGTGGCGATCCTCGGCAATTCCCTGCGGATCGCCACCATCATCATGCGAGGCGATAACCGCGGGGCGGAATCCGCCATGACCCTCCACGATTGGTCCGACCCCCTGTTCTTCGCCCTGGCCCTGCTGATACTGATCTTGCTGGGGATAGCGCTCGGCCTATTCTTCACCCCGCGGAAATCGATTGCCCCCAAGCGGCACCCCTTGGTGGGGGGATGGCTGATCATCCTCATCGTGGTATACATCGTCGCCGCCCTCTTCAGCATCGCGGGCAGCGCGCTGGATGCCCAGGGATTGAAGGAAGCCCCGGCCTGGGCGGTGGGGCTCCTCTCCGCAGCAGCGATGATCAGTGTGGGGTGTTGCCTTGCGCTCTGGCAATGGAAGCGATGGGGGGCATACGGGATGGCGGCAGCGGCGGTGGTGGGGTTCGGGGTAACCTTAGGCTTCGGCGGCAGCATCCTCGCCAGCCTCGGCTGGCTGATGGCCGTAGCTATCTTGGGCGCATCACTCTTTTGGGGCAAGGATCAAAGGGCATGGAACCATCTGACTTGAGGGATGGGTACATTTTTCACGAATCATCGGCGGAGGAGAAAGATAGAATGATTCACAACGCACAGTGCACGTGTCTCAACTGCCCCGCAGCGGATATGACTGCGGGGGAAACCACGATTCGCTGCCGGCGGCAACCCGGCAAGGGAACCTTCGATCCCCGGAGCATCACCTTCGATCGGTGCCCCGAGTGGCAACTCACCCCCTACGGCTACATGCTCAAGAAGATGCGGGTGATGATCCTCGGCGTTGACGGCTATCTGGGATGGACACTGGCGCTCTGGCTGGGAGCCCTCGGGTGCGAGGTCAGTGGGGTGGACAACTACGCCCGCCGCAACTGGGTAAAGGAACGGGGCGCCCACACCATCGTGCCGATCGCCCGGATGACCGATCGGCTCCGGACCGCCAAGGAAGTTTTGGGCATCGAGATCAACTTCCGTGAGATGGATATCCTCAAGGACCGTTCCAGACTCCAGGAGTTCATCGATGAGGTCCGCCCCGAAGCGATCGTCTATTACGGCGAGTGCCCCAGTGCTCCGTACAGCATGATCGATCTCGAACACGCCTGTTATGTGCAAGAGAACAACGTCCTCGGAACGCTCGGCGTGCTCTTCATGATGCGCGATCTCGTTCCCCAGACTTCCCTCATCAAACTGGGCACGATGGGCGAATACGGCACGCCCATCACCGGCCGGCCCATCTTCGAGGGCATGTTCCCCCCCGATGCCGTGCTCAAATGGCGCGGGCGGGAATGGAGTCTCGGGGGAGAGCTCATCCCGCGCGATCCGGGGAGCTTCTATCACCTGAGCAAGGTTCACGATACGTACAACATTTACAAGGCATGCCGTTTCTGGGGGCTGCGCTCGTACGATATCATGCAAGGGGTGATCTATGGGGTCCATACCCCGCAGGTGGCCGCCGATCCGCGCCTGCGCACCCGACTCGATATGGACGAGTGCTTCGGAACGGTGATCAACCGGTTCGTGGCACAGGCGGTGATCGGCTTTCCGCTCACGATGTACGGCTCCGGCGAGCAAATCCGGGGGTTCATCGGACTGGAAGACGCCATGCAATGCATGAGCCGGCTGATATCTCACCCGCCGAAACGGGGCGAGTACGCCGTGGTCAATCAGATGTCCGGCTACTACAGCATCCGGCAACTGGCCGAGACCGTGGCCAAGATCGGGAGCCAAGAGTTCGGCCTCACGGTTACCATTCAACGGGTGGAAAATCCCCGGGTGGAGTACGATATCCATCCGTATGAGCCCATTTACGATCGGCTGCGGGACGAGTTCGGCTTCGAGGCGAAGGTCTCGCTCGAAGAAGAGATATACCGGATGCTGGAGCTCCTGACCCAGCCCCATATCAAGGCGCGGATCGAAGAGAAGAAGCATCTCATTCTGCCGCGCACGTGGTGGTCCGGCAAGAAGAAGATCGTGGAGAGTCTCGAGGTGATCGAAGAGATCACCTATAAGGCAAAGAAGTGAGCAACCGGCGGAACGTTCTCATCACCGGCGGATGCGGATTCGTGGGCGTGAACTTGGCCCGATATCTTCACGGGAAAGGCTATCACATCCGCATCCTCGATGACCTTTCAGCGGCCAATCCCGATCATCGTCAGATCCTCACCGGGGCCGGCTCTCCGGAGATCATCCGGGGGGATATCCGCGACGGCGCCGCCGTCAAGCGCGCGCTCGAAGGCGCGGAGGCGGTGGTGCACCTCGCGGCGAGCACGAGCGTGACCGAATCGTTGGAGAACCCGAAAGGCTTCTGGGACATCAATGTGAACGGCACTCTGAATCTACTGGAAACCTGCCGTGCTGCGGGCATAGTCCGTTTCGTGTTCGCCTCCTCGAACGCGGCCGTCGGCGAACAGACCCCTCCCATCAACGAGAAAATGATCCCCAAACCCCTCTCACCATACGGGGCCTCGAAGCTGGCCGGGGAGGCGCTATGCTCGGCCTACTTCCACTCGTTCGGAATGCAGACGGTGGCCCTGCGCTTCGCCAACGTGTACGGCCCCCATTCGGACCACAAGACGAGCGTGATCGCCCTTTTCCTGAAGTGGGCCGCGGAGGGGCGCCCGTTCACCATCTACGGCGACGGCGAGCAAACGCGGGATTTCGTTCATGTGGAGGATATCTCTCAGGCGATTCACCGTTCGCTCCAAGCGGAGTCCGTCGGGGGGGAAATCTTTCAGATCGCAAGCGGCCGGGAGACCTCGATCAACGATCTCGTCCGGCTGATCGCCCGGGTGACGGGCAGGGAAATCCGGACGGTCCCTCAGCCCGAGCGCAAGGGGGAGATCCGCCGGAACTATTCCGATATCGCCAAAGCGAAAAAAATCCTCGGATTTGAACCTGTGGTACAATTGGAGCAAGGGCTCCGGGCATTGGTGCAAAAATAACGGAAAGATCACATGCGGGAGATCACGGCGCAGTCTCAACCGGCCGGAAAATGGATGGCGGCAGCGGCGATCGTGCCTTACATTCTGCCGGCGGCCGTCGTCGGCGCGGAACTGGCCAGAGCCAAGCTGAGTGAGGAATGGGGGCTCTTCGCCTATTTCGTCATTCTCTTCGGACTCGTGTTCGCCTCCGCGGCGCTCGAACGCAAAGAGACATTGCAGCGCCTCTGTCTGGCGGTGGGCCTGCTTCCCCTGATGCGCATTGCGGAGATCGGCATGCCCATCCCCGAACTATCCGATGTGTACGTGACGCTGGCGGTGGCAGTGCCGATAACCATCGGTATCCTGACCGTCTCGCGCGCGCTCGATCTCTCGCTGCCGGAGGTCGGCCTCAGGAGCGCCAATCTCCGGGAGCAACTGATCGTGGGAGCCACGGGACTCGTTTTCGGAATGGTGGGCTACTACCTGATCGAGCCGGACGGGCTCATGACGGGGCTTTCCGTGGGTCGGGCGATCGTTCCGGCAATCGTGCTGATCATCTCCCAAGGATTCGTGACAGAGCTGGGATTCCGTGGGGTGATGCAGGGAGTGGCGGAGGACCTTGGGGGGTGGGGATGGGTCTACGTCGCCGCGCTGTATGCGGCGTTTCAGACGGGGGAGCTCTCGGTGTCATACGGCTTCTTCATGCTGGGCATAGCCCTGTTCTGGGGATGGATCGTGCGGGTCACAGGCACGATCTGGGGAGTGGCGCTATCGCACGGGATCATGAGCATGCTCATGTTGCTGATCCTGCCGGAAGTGATGGATTGAGGAAGGCACAAAGAGGAGAGGCCGGGAGTTCGAGAAGATGGACACACCCGAAATCGTTTCCATCGGGTTGCTCGCCCTGCTCATCCTGAGTGAGCTGGGGGAGGCCAGCGCATCTCCGTTCGGGCACCGGATGAGGCAGGGGTTCGGGATCTGGGTATTGCCCATTCTCGCGATCTTCGCCTATATCGTCATCTACCGGATACACGAGATCATCACTTACCGGTGATTCGGAAGGAGAGAATGATGAAGCTCCGCTCCTTCAAAAGACTCCTCCCCGGAAGTTTGATCGTGCTCTTAATAGTGGCGGGAATGTCTGTGGCCACAGCTTGCGGGGGAACGAAACAAATAATTAAAGAAAACAAGGTACAGATGACCGGGCAAAGCCCCACATTGGCAACCCCAGTATTCCCAGAGTCAGATGAAAACAACAGTTTGGAGGCGCCCCTCAAGACTTCCACCGAACAGAGAGAGGAAACCTCCGAGAGGAACGAGAGCAGTTTCCCTCACCCGCCACATCCAACCATTCCTCAGACATACACGACCACTGAGGTCATGATCGCCTCCACCTCCAGTCCCCCCACAGAACAAGAAGTCGCGGACTACATTGTATCGGGCACTGGTGCGACCTCCGACTTCTACAGCGTAGTCACGAAAGCCATATTGGATAGGGGAGGGGAGAACGTCCACCTCATCCTCAAATTCGCCGAAGGACTCTATTGCAACGGTACGAAGAACGGGGTCAATCTCCCTTCACACACAACTATCGTGACCACACCGAGGGTGACATTCACCATCAAGGACAACGCCGGTGCACAGGCATGCATCTTCACCGCTTCCGATGCGAGCAACATCGAGATCATCGGTGGGGCACGGTTTGATGGAAATGCCCTTGGACAGGGTTCCGGCACTCCTCCGACTGCCGAGATGATCTGCAACGGCATTCACTTCACGAATGTGAAGGCCTCAAAGATCGACGCCTATTTTGAGAACTGGAGCGGACGTAATGTGAAACTGAGCGGGGATTGTACGGTAGATATCACTCAACGGCAGTGGATTGGTACGAACTACGATCTGAACTTATACCTCAACCCGTACAATCCACCGAAGTTCATCACCACACCGGCGATTTTGCTTTCGGAATGTAATGCCCTGAGCGGATGGAAAGCAACCAACGGCACATTGACCGTTGATACCGAGCACGTTTGGTCGGGAACAAGTGCACTGAAACTCGTTCAAACAGGGGCGGCTGAGAATTACGCGAGGGCTGACTTCACACCGGGGAGCCCTCTCGACTTGAGTAACCGCTTCCTGCGGTTCAGGATATATGTGGACGATAGCCAGTTCGACGGCAACGGCTTCCGTATCATCGTCCGATTCCACTCTGCAAGATCGGGAGACGGTTTTCTTCAATGGACGGCCCGAGTACAGAATCTGACCATGAGCCAGTGGCAAACGGTGAACATTGGCAAAGTGCAACTGTCAGTGCACAAAATATCGGGGTGGCCGGAGGATTACTGGACTGACATCAATAAGATTTCTATCGGAATTAGTCGGTTGGTGACCGGCGGGGCAATGATGTGGTTCGACAGAATCGAGTTGGTGGAGGAACTCAAGACAAATGGGATTGTGACCTTCCGATTCGATGACAACTTAACATCCCAATATCTTTATGCTGCTCCGGAACTGGCTGAATATGGCTGGAGCGGAGTAGCTGCGACGAATATCTGCAATCTTAGAGCAAGCCCTAATCGGCTATCGGTAGACGAGTTAAAAGCGCTTCAAGATGAATATGGGTGGGATATTGTTTCGCACACATACTGCCATGAGATGGGAACGAAAGTGTCCATCGGGCAGTGGGTGGATGCCCTCGAAAACGAGCAACAATGGCTCATGGCAAACGGATTCGAATCCGGCGCACGCTTCTTCAGAGCCCCTTTCCATAAAACCTATTACCCCGAATACTCGGCCAAGGCAAATGAGCTCTATCTTTACAAAGAAGAGCCCCCTCTGCCAAATGTGATGGAGGGTATACCATATCTACCAAATACCTTCAATATCAGATTTGATCTCAGACCGCTCCCATACGATATTGACTCATTCGAGCAAGACGTCGCCATCGGGGATGACAGGCATGTGCCTCTTGAGGATTTCCGATGGGCCTGCCGCTACGCCCATCTATACGGCTATCACTTCACTATGTTCTTTCATGATGTAACGCCGGGCCTTGTGAAATCATACGCTCAGATCGCTCACGAAGAGGGCCTCGAGTGCATGACCCTGAGCCAACTCTTCGCTTTCCTTGTATCCCCTGACGATCAAACCGAACCGTAGTGGGCAGGACGGCAAATCGAGGGAGCGGCCCCAGATGGGGGACCGGATGCATCGCACGGGAAGCCCGTTCACACGTTCAAGACACTCCTCTTCCGATGGCGGTACACCCACAGCAATAGGGCGCTCACGCCGGCCACGGCGGCAACGAGATAGGCGACCTTTCGACCGGCGAATGGCCAAAGGGAATCTTTCTGGGCCGCAGGGGCTGCAATCTCGTTTTGACGCTCAGGCATGGGCACCCCCACGGAAACGGCCAAATCCCCTTCGGAAGAACCCTTCCCCATGAGATAAATCCCAAGGTCTCCGGGGTTCTCCGGCGACCCGTACGGACTCCACGCAATGAAATCAGGTTGTGGGGATGCATTGATCATACCGCTCGAGGTGTTCATTTGCGGGGTTTGTGGAAGGAAGGCAAACGCGAGATATTCGTCGGATTTCAGGGTAACGCTCTGCATCTCGGTCCTTGCGATCTTGCCGGTCACGTCAACGGCATAGGCGGAATACCGGTGAATGCCGGGCCCTAAACTCGCGATCTCAAAAGGCGTATTGACGGCGCGGACATCATATAGCGCCCGCACTTCCGCCGCCGAGAGAGCCCGATTCCATATGCGGACCTCATCGAGCGTGCCGACGTAATTCGTCCCAATCCTAAGATTGCTCCCGCTCGCATCGATCTTGCTCCCCGGAGGGGGCAGCCCGGCGGTATCACCGTTATCCAACACGCCGTTGGTGTAACAATCCATCCTTCCCGTTGATGCATCGTATACGGCCACAAGATGGGTGAAATCACTGGATGGAAGGGCGGTATTCCAATATCTCGAGTAGGACTTCCCCCCGGAGTAGATCACGAAGAAAGGATGTCTGTAAGGTCCACCCGCGAGCCGCCATGCTACATAGTAGGCCGAGGACCTATCGAGGAAGCGGGGGAAATCGGTCGTTCCGCCTTCGGGCTTCACCCACATCTCGATGGTCAGCCCATCGGCCCCGTTCAAGCTTTCCGCACTGGCACACTTGAGATCTCCGTTCCCGCTGAAACTCCGTCCCCCGCCGAATCTCCCTTCCGGCACATAGGCAGTGCCGCGATCCGTCGCATCATTCGAGTAAGTGGAATGGTCCTCGAGGTCCGATTCCCCCTCGAACCGCCACCATCCGACCAGACTCTCGTTGATATCAATGAAAGCAGCAGCCGGGACAGCGCTCTCGATGACGATCCCTGTCTCGATAGGCTTGGAGGCAAGAGAAGTCGTGGATGAATCCGTCAGATCTTTCAGCGAAATAGAAAGCGGCGACGATATGTCCGAACGGTGGCTCACAGAGGATAGGGAGAGAGTGAGGGCATCTACGGCAACGTCATACCCCTGAAGCCTCAAGATATGTCCCACAATCTGAGCCCGCACGGCATTCAGATCCACGGTTCCGAGGTTCGTTTGTTTGAGTCCGGCAATAAACGCTTCCGCAGACGAAGTATCTTTCCCCTGAGCTCTGGCCGTTTCGATGGCCTCGAGGAGAGTGGTAAGGTATCGAACATCGTCCACGCCTTCCCGCCAGCCCTCCCACTGGAGGGTATCGATCACGCCATCCGCGGTCGGGTAGGCCATAGCACGGTTTCGATGGTCATCCTCCGCCTTGCGCCAATCGTTCCAGATATTGCCCACTCGCCCCACCTGATAGGCATAGGGCATGGCGCCATCGTAATCCGCCTGCCATAGGAGCAGCCCATAGTTCCGGCGGTAGGTTTCCGGCTTCTCCACTCCGGCCTGCGGATTCGAATAGCAGAAGATCTTGTGGCCCATCGAATGCCAGCGGGCGGCCTCTTCGGCGGAAGGGACGCCGTTGCAGTTGAGCAGGTCCTGAATATCGCCCACAAAGCCGAAATTGCCGGGTTGCCTCTCATCGCTGTACAGACCCACGGGTACGCCGGAATCGAAGACTTTGCCCCCGGCGCGGTGGATTGCCTCCCACGCGGGCCGCTGCGCGGTGAGCAACTCCGGGCTCTGATGATAGCCGAGGGCCTCACACACACCGTAGAAATACACTTCCGAGTAACCTTCGGCCCCCGCCAGCGCAATGATTTCTGCAACACGGCGCTCTAGCTCCACTAGCTCTTTGGGATCCGAGGGGGTCCCAAAACCCAGGTTCGCATCCGCCACATCCATGTCCCCGGGACGAAGGAACAGTGGGGATGTGGATAGGCCAGATTCCCTCATGATCCGGAGATACCTTCGCAGAAGTTCCAGATCATCGAGGCTTTGGAAGACCACAGGATTGGTAACACCGTGTTCAAGAAGATCCTTAAACTCGGCTCGAAGCTGAGTCTCCGTCTTCCATCGGCTCGAGATGGAGCCCTCGCCGCTTGCCCGCAACTGGCCCTCGTAACACATCGAATAGGTGAGAAGGGGTTCCGCAAGGGTAAAAGGCAAGACCCGCAATCGAATCGTGATCCCGCCCACCGGCGTTTGCCCTTCCGTCAGCACAATCCGGCCGGTGTAGGTTCCGGGAGGCGCATCGAGAGGCACACGGGCCGTGATCCAGAATTGTTTGTTGGTGCCAGCCGGGATATCTACCGGCTGTAATGTGGTCGCATCCCGAACGGGCATCTGGTCGGGCGTAGGCATCCACCGAATGCCGGGGATAGTGCCATCCGGACTACTGATCCAGAGATACTGATTCCCCACCTTGAGATAATTTTCCCCGTTCTCCACCCTGACCAGAGCATCATCCTTGAGCAAGAGCTCCGGCATGAGGACTTTGATCCCCTCCTTGAATTTGCTATCCCCGGCCTGATACCAGCACTTGACCGCCCGGATATCGATGACCTCAGGGGAAAGTGAGCCGTCGGGGGAAACAAGATCGGTTGGCTCCACTCTCAGACCGGAGATATCCCGCGGCGCACGGAGCACAAAGCTTGCCGGTTCATGCTCTCCCGGTGCCGCTGTTATGGTGATCTCATTCGAAATCAAGCTCTCAGAGAGGATGGTATCGGGGAGTATTCTCTCATTGGTGATCGCAGGGACCACGTATATGACCGGCCCTTCGTCGGCAATGGTAACGGAAGCCCCCGGGAAGACACCCCAAAAGGGGATCAGCATCAAGAGCAGCAGAGCTGTTCTTAAGACTTGCGGCATGCAGGCCTGAAGACTTACCGGCATTCTGTCCCCCTGGGCCATGGGCACATCTGATGGATTCCACGACCCCATATCCTGAGATTGCCACCGATCTCATCAGAGTGACAGCAAGATAGCATGTGTTTTTGACATGGGTTATCCCTCATTTCGGGAAAGGAGCGATGGCACTTTCGTACTATGATGAGGAGACGAGAAAAGCCGGAGACCTGCCATTTGCTTGCGGCACACCGCACCCTTTCGCAAGGACGTGTGATATAATTACGCCTAGCTATCTACGCTAAGGGCGCCCGCTCGGCCCCGCCGTCAGCGGATTTCAGCCGCTCTGTATCGGGAATCAACAATTGCGCATTCACATTCGAAACGAACTACTGGCGATCAATCTCTGGTCTGCGTTTCTGGTACTCGTGATCGCCTTTGCCGACGTTCAGCCGCTACGGCTTATTCTGGCCTTCCCCTTTCTCCTCTTCTCCCCGGGGTATTCCTTTCTCGCGGCGCTTTTCCCCGAAAAGAGCCGATTCGGGACGTTCGAGAGGATCGCCCTCTCGATCTCCCTCTCCGTGGGCCTCGTACCCCTTATGGGCCTTTTGCTGAATTATGTCTGGGAGATTCAGCTCTACCCGATCGTAACCTCTCTGGCCGGATTCGTGGCGGCAACTTCGATCATCGGATGGTATCGGAAACGGCGGTTGCCTGCGGCTGAAAGAATGGAGATCCACCTTCATATCTCCCTCCCAAAGCGGGCCGGGGCAAGCGAGATAGACCGCGCCCTTACCATCCTCTTGATCGTGGTTGTACTGGCAGCGATCGGGGTATTCTCCTATCTCCTCGTGAGACCGAAAGTCGGGGAGCGATTCACGGAATTCTACATCCTCGGCGCTGAGGGCACGGCGGCCGGGTATCCCACAGAACTGACGGTGGGCAAAGAGGCTTCGGTCACGCTGGGCATCATCAATCGGGAGCAGGAGACAATGAGCTATCAGATCCGATGGACGATCCCGGGGCAGCTTGATGAAATGATCGGCCCGTTCACACTGGCCGCGGGAGAGAAGCGGGAGGAACAAGTCTCCTTCACATTACGGGACCCAACAGGGGATACCGTTCTTGTCGAGGAAATCAACCCCCAATCAAAGGATAACGGACCCCCGGGAATGGCCCAAACCATTCGCGTGGCCTCAACGGAGCATCTCTCAGCCGGCGATGTGATCTGGGTGGGCAACGAAGTGGATCGGGTTCGAGCGGTGGAGGGTGATACGATTACCCTCGAAGAGGGGCTCACCCGGTACCATCCGGCAGAGACGGAAGTGCGGGAAAGCCAGAAAGTGGCGTTCCATCTCTACAAGGTCCGCGAGCTTCGAGGTTCGGGGGGCAGAGCCGCTTCCCTGGCGCTGTGGGTGGGAAAAGAGCACCTGCACGCCATCGTCACGAATCAGGGCCTGACCGAGGCGAACTATGCAATCGGCGTGAAACTGACGGACCAGACGATCGAGAACGGCAAGCAGGTGACCACACAGAAAGCCGTTTTACCAGAGCCGGTGCCGTCCGGCAAGTCATGGGCACAGGCGCTCGATTATCCCCTCAGCCAGTCCTATACCCGGGAGATGGAGATCACACTGGAGGAGAACGGAAAGCTTCTCTATCGCGAAAAGACGCCGAATGCCTATCCAGCGGTGCATTTCTGGATTTCCGTGCGTCAAGAGTGACGCGGCCGGGGGTGCATTGCGATATGCCCCTACGTCTTTCCTCGGAGAAACGGACGGGAAACATGTCACCCTGAGTCGCAAAGCGACGAAGGGTCTCCCGTACGTCAGAGAAGATTCTCCGCCCGCTTTGGATTACCGATTCCTGAGCATATGACCCATGACAACCGTTGATAAATCCCTCTCGACCATCACCACCGGGGCAGCCCTCGTCTTTCTCGGCGCCGTGGTAGGGCAAGGGCTTCAATTTCTGGGGCGCATCATGGTGGCCCGCATCGGCACCGAATCCGAGTTCGGTATCTACTCCCTCGTCACCATCGTGGTGAACGTATGCACCATCGGAGCCGTGTTAGGATTCGAACAGGGGACTCCCCGGATGATCGCCTTTGCCCGGGCACGCGGGGATATGGTCAGGGTTCGACACCTGATATCCGCCTCGGTACAGGCGAGTTTGCTGGCGAGCATCCTCTTCGGCCTCATGATCTTCGCCCTTGCCGGACCCATCGCGCATGGGATCTTTGATGAGCCCAGCATGGTCACTCCTCTGCGAATCATGGCCTTCGGGATTCCCTTTTTCACGCTCATCCGGGTGGGGGTATCCATCCTCCGAGGGTTCGATGATGTGCGGGGGAGGGTCTATTTTCAGGATGTCCTCCGGAACATCTTCTTCGCCCTGTTCCTCCTCCCCCTCCTTTTTGTCAGCCTCTCGTTCAACGGGGTCTTCTGGGCGTTTCTTGGCTCGCTGGCCATCCCCTGCCTCATGCTGTTCTGGTATCTTCACAGGCGGGTGACTCTGCCATTAGGACTCGCCGTTCGCCTATGGACCAACCCGGCTACTCGGGAATTGCTCACCTTTTCCTTGCCCCTGCTGCTGGTGGCTTGGCTCCAGAACGCACTGATGTGGACGGATACCTTCATGCTGGGAGCCATCAAAACTTCCACCGAGGCAGGGCTGTACGGCGCCGCCCATCCCATGGCCGAGTTCATCTCCATGGGGGCACTGGCGATCTTCACGATCTATCTTCCTATCGTCTCCGCCCTTTACGCTCATGGGGAACTTGCGGTGATAAGAAGAAACTACTCTATCCTCACCAAATGGCTGGTGATGGCAACGCTTCCCCTGTTTCTGGTGATTTTCTTCTATGCGGAAACGGTGCTAAAGTTCCTGTTCGGGGCGGAATACGGGGAGGCGGCCAATGCTCTGCGGATCCTCTGCCTTGGCTTCATGATCGATAACCTCACCGGACCCAATGGCGGCACACTGATCGCCATGGGAAAATCTCAGTTCATGATGTGGGCTATCATGGCTACCGTGGTAATGAATTTGGGGCTCAATTTCGCCCTGATCCCCCCACTGAGAATGGAGGGAGCCGCCATCGGTACAGTGGTGGCCATAACCACCGTTAACACCATTCGGAATATCAAGGTCTACCTGCTGTGCGGTGCAAACCCTCTGAGTTGGAATCTTCTGAAAGTGGGGGGAAGTGCTTCCGGAATCATCATCGGATTGCACTTTGCAATGACCCATTTCGTAAGCATCACATGGTGGATGCTCCCGCTCATTCTCTTGGTATTCTACGGCATTTGCGGAGTTACGGCGCTCGCAACGCGTTCCCTGGACAAGGAAGACATAGCGATGCTGGTGACCATCGAGAAACGCCTAGGGATCAATATCGCCCCGATCAAAACCGTCGTGCGGAAGTTTCTGTGAATGAAACAGTACGAATAACAAGAAAAGTCTCCCCCGAAAACACGCTTTTTCAAAGGCGGCGTGGGTTCGATTCTCTCTAAGATCCACCCTCATCCCGCGTGGCCACCAACAAAGTAAATTCTCCATTATGGTAGAGCTTTGCCACGCTAGGATCGTTGTCTAGGAGAACAAAGTCAGGTTCGGTGAAAACGGTAAGCCGGTGTCTTGCGCTTTCCGGTTTTGCCAGCGGACTGAGCTGATCTGGCCTCGTGAGGATAACATACCGATGTTGGAGATCACGTCCCTCGATCCTGAGGGGCATCCTTTGAAACCTGATGCCTTCGCTAAAATGATCATGAGCATCATACCCAAAATGAGTGGGAAGTTTTTCTCCACTAACCCACCTACCCACAGTGTCCGGAGCGGAATCCACACCAAAAAGGTAGTCCTGTAGTCGATAGATCGATTGCCATGTCCTGGCCGTAACCGGAATTCGAAGGTCCTTTTGAGCTTCGAACCAGCTGAATCCCGTTTTCTCCATGTGTGTGAGCTGCGTGCTGAGCTTTGAAGTCCGGGGGGAAGCGTAGACGGCTCCGAGGCTCAGCCCTGTCATCGCAGTAATAAGGCAAAAGATGGCAACGATCCCTCCCACCCTCAAGGCTTTCCGAGCCCCAATGTATTCCACGAGTTTATAGGCCACAAGACCCGTGAGGATAGTTCCTATGAGGACGGCAAACCTGCCGATGCGCTCTGGGTGATCGCTCTCCGCGCCGACGCCGAAAAATTCCGCCAGAGAAACCGCCCCCGCAATCACGAACAGCATCGTATATATGAATATGACCTGTTCCGAGGCTCTTCCCACACGGATATGCTTCAGGATTACCCCTGTCGCGACCACTGCGGAAATCGAGAGTAGGAGAATTATAGCTCCCCAGCTGTTGAATGCGATCCGGATCGCATCCCCAAAGGAGACGTGCGCCTGCTCAGCAGCGGCCACCTGTTCCTGGGCAAGGGGCGTGCCCCCTCCCCCCATAAGCCATTCATAGGCCGATTCAATCCTCGATTCCATCTCCGGAAAACTGAAATACCATGTAAAGAAAGCTATCAACAAGATGAGACTCACCCTCCATGCTACCCCGATGGACCCCAATGACGGTTTGGTTAGGATCTGGCCACCGGTGAAACGTTTGGAGAAAACATAGCTCGCCAGGCCAGCGCCCAAGAGGGCAACCATCCCAAAAAGACAGGAGACCGGATGTGCATAAACTACCGCGAATGCGGCTACAACCATAACAAGCGCATACGAAAGGGCATTTCCCCGTTGAATCTCGCTTCGGCGGTGATACCAGTAGAGCACCAATACGACGATAAACAGCGAGAGCAGCATGGGATGGATGTTCACATGGAAAAGGGCATAGATCAGAGGAGCACCAAAGGAAACGATGATGAGGGTTCTGCGATGATCTCTTGTTATGGCATGGGCCAAAAGATAAAGGTTCAGAATATAAAGGCCGGAGATGAGCACAAAGAGTACATAGAGCGTACTTTCAATAGAGAGTTTCCCAACCTGGCCTATGCTACTCCCCAAAATGTGTTCGATAGGGTACCAGTTCCCTCCGATCTGACCGGTAGCAGTGATATCCCGGATCATTCCCAGATGCGTAAGCGTATCCCACCGGCCATAAATGGCATAGCCCCGGAAGACGGGCAAGAGCAGGATCAAAGAGTTTGCCGCTACAATGATCAATAAGCCGGCAATCCACCATCGGGATGGCCGCCCGGTGAAGGCTTGATGCAGGAGGATCATCACCCCACAGGCGATTGCTCCCACAAAGAGGAGCCAGAAGTAAAGGGGAAAGGCCTCATAGATGGAAAGCTCGTAGCCCGAGGCAAGCGGCGTCTGAGCGGCAGTGACGAGCGCAGCCAGAATCAGAATCCCGGCCATGAGGGTCAGGCATTTATCCGGTATTGTGCCTTTCAAGCCCCCTTTCCGCTCCATATCCATATTTAATCGTTCACCTCGATGGGGTACACTTGGGGATTATCGTTTCACCAGCTCTTCCAGAACCTCTCGCCACTGCTGCGTGACGCACTCCCGGCTGTAGTGTTCCCGAATAAAGGCGCTGGCTCGATGCGAGACCTCCGGCAAGCGCGGATCGTTCAGGACTTCAAGCACTCGGCGGGCGATGCACTCGGGGGAGTTATCTTCCAAGAGAAAACCCGTCTCGCCATCCTTGATAAGATCCGGGATTCCGCCGACCGGAGTGGCCAGCACCGGCGTCCCGCACGCCATCGCTTCTTGAACCAGCGGAGGTAGCCCTTCTGTGTAGGAGGGTAAAATAATAAGGCGCAGCCGGTTCAACCACTCGGGGACCTTCTCGTGAGGCACCCAGCCCGTGAGCGTGACCTTGTCTCCCACTGATTGCTGCCGTATCCGTTCTTCGATCCGATTTTTCAACAACCCATCGCCAACGATGAGGAACTTGATCCGCCCGTCACTTGCGAGAACACGGGGAATGGCTTCCACGAAGTTCAGCACACCTTTCTCCTGGGAAAGCCTTCCCACATACCCTACCACATTTTCCCTCTCGTGGAAAGGTCGTTCGGGCCGAAAGGCGGCCGCATCCACATACCGCGTTCCGAAGACCCGGACTTTGTTTCGGTACTTTGTCAGGCCGTGTGATTCGATCATGCTCGGTGATTCCACACCAAGCCGATGAACCAGATGGAAACAGACGGACCTGTAGATAACGGAAGCCTGTGATAGACTCGCCCTCAGCAGGACATTTCGCTGTTTCACACGGATCTCCCGCACCTCCATGCCCGTCACCACAAATACGCTCTTCTTCCTGAAAAGCCTCCCAAGGACAATGGGCAAGATGGCCGGTGCTCCGAGATAGAATAAGATAACATCTACACCCTGAAACCTTTGAGCCAACCTCACCGTGCTTCCTACCTCGGTCAACGGCAAATGGAGCAGGGCCAGCGTGAGAGAGCCCGGTTTCTTGCCCTGAATCTTACGGCTCAGCGCCCCAAGATCACGCTCTGTAAACACCCCGAAACCGCTGATGACAACCCCCTCCTCCACACCAGCCATTTTCAGTGTATGCATAAACGTGCGCAGGCGCTCATCCAGACCTTTTCTGCCCCATAGAAGCGAAGTGATAACGGCCACTCGCAAAGACGCCCTAGATACCATACCCCCATTACCCCCGCTTTTTCGCATGGTAAAGTCCCCTGAAAATCTGCGCATACTCCTCCATGATCCGGTTGGGATCAAATTTCTTCCGCGCTTCCTCTGCCCCCACTCGCAGCCTCTCCCCATTCTCCAGCGCCTTCACAAGCCCCTCCGCAAAGCTCTGTGGATTAGTCTCTACGATGTAGCCGTTGACATCGTCCTTCACGTACTCCGGCACATCCCCGACCCTCGTGGAGACCACCGGCAATCCACAGGCGATCGCTTCCCGGATGACATTCGGGCTGACTTCGCTCAGTGAAGGAAGCGCAAGCACATCAGCCGCGCTCATGAGAACAGGCATTTCATTGCGGTCAACATAGCCGAGGAAACGGACCTCGGGAATGCCGAGCTCTTTTACCAAGCGCTGCCACTCTTTTTCGCACGGGCCGGTCCCGGCCAGCAAGAGCAGGGTGCCGGGCCGGGTTTTCTTGAGATGACGAAAGGCCCCGAGAAGCATCGGGATATTCTTCACCGGTGTCATCTTGCCCACATAAAGAACGATCTCTTTATTATCGGGGAATCCCAGTTTCGTTCGTGCTTGCGCTCCGTCCATGGGTTTGAACATATCGAGGTCTATGGCTACCGGGATGACCCGAATCTTCGATTCAGGCACACCGCACTGCTCCACGAGATAAGTCTTCGTCGCTTCATCGAGGGCAATGAACCCCTGCATGAAGCGGGCGCAAATCCTCTCGACGTTCCGATAGAGACCCATGACGAGCCCTGGCTGGTTGATGCCGATGGCATCGGTGTGCTGGGCTACCCGGAACACCTTGGGGTGACGCGGATAGAAAACGATGAACGGAATCTGCTCGACCGAATAGGCCGTCATGATCACCGAACGCTTTCGGATGGGTAAGAAGGGAGCCCTGAAGAAGAGGGCAAACGCCCTCAAAAAAGGGGTCGCCGGTACCCATGTGAGGATAGGGATATACCGGGCCGTCCCTCTTGGATTGCCTTTGGTGTAGCCAAAGGCACATACATCAATACCCTGTTGCGGCAAATACGTGCTGAACAAATCCAGCGCCGCCCTGAAGCCACCCGGGGCACGAGAGCTGAAACCTATGATATCCACCTTCACCCGTTCGTCGTTACTACCGCTCATCTTCGGCTTTTGTACCTATCCGCCATGCTCTTCTGGCCAATTGCTCGCGAACGAGTCTGAACGTCTCGTCCGCATGCTCCTTCGTCGAGGCCCCCACTACCACAGACCTTACCTTCGGAAGTGAAAAAAGGTATTCATACGCTTCCTTCGGCTTCAGGTATCCCGAGGCAAGGGTACTCATCGCAAGAAGAGTGACATCATACTGCGCAAGACACCGTTCACACTCCTCCCGGGACGGGTTCATCTGGAACCCTACCTTGTTGAAGGATGCCATGATCACCACATCCTCGATTCCCCATTGATCGAGGCTTCTGACCAACCGGGCAAAGTTCATGGTCGCCAGCCCCGGAACCGCATGGTGCTTCTCACGGATGTACTTGACCCAGAACTCGAATATCTCCCTGTTACCCAGGCCAAGGGCAAGATCGGTCAAAATGTTGTGGAGAAAGATCACCTTCACGGGAAAACCCTTGAACGGAAGAAGCTCCATGTCAACGAGGGTTCCCAAGAGATCGAACGTATCCCGTTTGAGCATGCCAAGGCCGCCCTTCAGGAGGATCCGAGACTTCATGAGCACTCCGGCGGGGGCAAGCATCTCGTTGAGAAGGCCCAGCGCCCCTTTCTCACCCAGACGGCGAATATACTCCTGAGCTGATGGAATGATGGGGTACAGGGTAAGATCGTTCAAACCCTGCGCGCTCAAATGGTTCAAGATAGCCCTCATACGGGGATGGGAAGAGACCATCAACCCCCTGACCCCCTTCTCCGCCGAGAACCGGACCACTTCGGTGACCGCGCCCAGATCGCCAAAAAATCCCTCCCGCTCCCGGCCCACCTCCTGACTGAGGTGACTCACCCCGAGGAACTGATTATGCCCCAAGATGATTGGATCAATCTCAATCATGTCATGCCCCGATATTCTTCACTTCAATCATTTGGCCCATCTGCGCCGACCGGTAGATGGCATCCGTCACCCGCTGAATCTCATAGGCGTAAAGCACATCGAGACCGGTCTCCTTACCATTGAGAACGGAATCGACCATGTGCCTATCTTCCCGGGTAAACTCCGGCCCCCCCACATCGATTTCCACGCCCTCATAAAGGGTCTGTTTGAAGAAGCTCTCCCATCGTCCCGAGGCGTCCAGAAAAAGCTTAACATAGTCCTCGGTGAGGATGAGCCTCCCCTTTTCCGCTTCAACCTCGATCTTGATCTCGGGCAACCGGTATCCTCGAAGACTCCAAGACGTATCGAGATAGCCCTCGAGTCCGCTCCGGAACCGAAGGTAGCTGTGAGCGAAATCCTCCACCTCATGGGAATGATAGCTCTTTACACTCCCCTGCACCTGAGCAATATCCCCGAAGAGCCATACGAGAATATCCACAAGATGGGTGGCCACCACATTCAGCACCCCCCCGCCCATCACGCTTTTCTTGTATTTGGTGCCACCGCTCTTAGAAAGGGTTTGCGTAACGTACATATACGATTTCAAGTGAATCGGCTCTCCAAGCACGCCGCTCTGCACGATGGCCCTGGCCTTGCGGACCACATCCTGAAAGTGCAGCACATAACCGACCATGTTGATCACCGGCTTCTCACGGAGCTTCCGGATAAGGGGGACACACTGCTCACATGAGATCCCCAGAGGCTTCTCGACAAAGAACGGGATCCCCTTCTCAACACATGCCTCAGCGATCGGAGGGTGAAGAACCGTCGGGACGGTAATATACACGAGGTCCAACCGCTCCTTTTCAAGCATCTCACGGTAATCTTTGTAGAAATTCATCTGGGGAAGGATGCTCTTCGCGAAGCTGTGGAGCATCGTCTCGGTATCGGCCACTGCCACCGGGACAACGCTATCCATAGAGCACAGGATACCCCCGTGTAGAATGCCCATCTTCCCCATACCGACGAGGCCAACGTTCAACTTCTTCTTCACGTAGAGAACCCCTCAAACGCTATCGTGATCCCCCCAGCTGATATACCAGTTCGACGGGTTCGTCAAATAGGCACCCCCATCTCCCAAAAGGAAACTCCGCACCCCCCAGAACATATCCTGAGGTAGCGCCCTCTTTGGAACCCGGAGAAATCCCATCTCCCGCCAGAGCCGCGCATCCGGATGGGTCGGGGGCACGAGGCATCCGACGATATCCATCCCCCCCCGCCGGAAAAACTCCAGCGAGCCAGCGATCAGATCCCTCGAGATTTCCACCATGCCGCCGGCAACCACCATTTCCATGATAAACCCGATCTTGAGTCCGAATCTCGGCATGGCCCGAAGCACGACATATCCCCCCAGCCGATCCCCATCCTCCGCCGCGAAGATCGTGTAGGCGGCATCGGGCCGCCGGGCATAGCGCCACTCGAGATACGCCCGGTCGCGGATGACCGCGATACGATACCTTTCCGATACATCCTTCCAGAGCCCATCGAACCGCTCATCGAAGTGCCGGATCTCTCGAACGGAGCACCTGCCCGTTGCCTTCCGCGGCCTCAAGAAGAGCCCCATCGCCACCCGTCCGGCGCACGCTCCCGCTCCCGCCACCAACCGGCTGCCATACCGCTTCCGGATAACGGCGCCGAGATTCAGCGGCCTCACCCATAAAGGAATGCCATCATAGAGATCGGTCCAACCGAGTCTGGCCACGAATCCGTGATGGGAATTGCCGTTCGGAAAGCCATACACCCAGCGATACCCCCGTTCGGAGGCCGTCGCATAAGCCGCTTCGGCCAGCCGCGTGAACATCCCGCCCCCCCGGTAATCGGGATGGACCATGGTATCGAGCGAAAGGCCGGCAAGGCACGTTTCGTGCCCCATTTTCATCCTCACCGGCACGACGGCATACTGGCCTACAATCCGCCCGTTCGATTCCGCCAGCATCATGATCGCCCTGCCGGCAGGTCCACCCAGATATCGCCATTCCCACCATCGGCGATCGGCTTCACTGCCGAAAACCTCCCGGTGCAGCCCGATGATCGCCTCTTCATCGCCTTCTCTGTATTCCCGCAGAAGCCAGCGTTCCGCCACCATTCCCCCGGATCTCTCCCCGATCAAAGAAGACCTCCCGAAAGGAAGACCGCTTGCTCCATTTTATCCATCAATAAGATCCCTCATGCAAACGAACCGCCCCCTCACCTTCTCGATCAGATGCTCCACCATTCGCAGCGCCGGCTCTCCGGTCCGATAGTACATCCGCCAGGGCATCCCGCTCAGGCGGGCGGAGGCGACAAACTCCCACGGGTGAACATAGATCACCGGAACCTCGCGCCGGGCAAGCTGTGATCGAATGCTGGATACGGCAAAGCGCACCCCGAGAAAACGCATCCAGAATCCCGAGACCGGCGTGTGCGTAACGGGATGGGTGGAGAGGGGAAACTCGATCACATTCGAGGGAGATATACGAAAGAGTTCAGAGAGCGGGAACGGCCGCTTCGGCGCATTGGGAACCCCGTACCATCCCGGAATCGGGATTCCCGGCACCACAGAACTATCATACCGGTATCCGCTTCTGGCGATGGCTTCCGCGATGCGGGGATTCATCTGACACGCCGGCGAGCGGAACCCCCTGATCTCAACGCCGAGGGCATCTTCGAGAATCGCTTTCGAGCCCCGCACCTCGGATTCGATCATCTCATCAGAACATCCCCCGAGAGGAATATGATTCGTGGTGTGAGAGGCGATCTCGTGCCCCTTCTCGAGGATGCGAGTAAACAGAGAGCGATGGGAACGAACGTGCTTCGCCACAACGAAGAATGTGCTCCTCACATTGTGCTTTTCGAACAGCTCCAGAAGTCTCTCGATCCCCGTTTGGCCATCTTCCTCATAGGGCCAATCCCGATCGAGCCTCCGAAAAGCCGGGGTATCCGAGAAGAACTCCACATCCACGCTCAGCACTGCCTGTGGCGGTTGCCCATTTCCGTTTGATTGCATGTTATATGCGATGCATCCAGAAGTCCGAATGTTCTATTATACAACGAACCCCTGCGAATCTACATTCCGGGATGGAGATATCCGGGGATAGGGAGAAGGAAACACGAAGGTTTCAGCGGAAGAGCGCGTATTTCACCATCACCGGCAACATCCGGAAAGGATACAGGGCATACCGGACGAGGGAGAATTGGGATTTCCCCTCGCGGCGCACCGGCATTTCCGCAGAGATCTCCCGAATGCGCAGCCCCTTCTTGGCCGCTTCCATCGTCTGGGCCACGGCCCAGTGCCGATCCGGAAGGTCCGTGAGACAGCTCACGCTCTCGATCCGATACACGCGGAACCCGGAAGTGACATCGGTGATGCTCTGACCGGTAGCCGTCCGCACCGCCATGGAGAAGAAGGTCACCCCCAACCTGCGAACCAAGGGATATTGCCGGTAGCTCCCATTGAGGAACCGACTGGCGATGACCATATCCGCATCCTGAGCCGCCCTGAGCATCTCCGGGATGTACTTCGGATCATGCTGACCATCCGCATCCACCTGAACGGCGAACTCGTATCCGGCGGCGCGCGCCGCTTTCAAGCCCGATCGCAGGGCGGCTCCCGGACCGCCGTTCGTCGCATGGCGGATCACCTCCGCCCCGCACTCGCGAGCGATATCGCCCGTACCATCCGAAGAACAGTCGTCAATGACAAAGATCTTCGGCAAATAAAGCCGTGTCCTCCGGATGATATCCCCGATGGTTTTGGCCTCATTATAGGCCGGGATAATCGCGCATACGTTCAGGCCCGTGCGGGATTTCTCTGAACCGGTTGCAAGTTCCATGAATCTGGCTTCCATCGCTTTCCCGTTGGTCCCATTTGCATTGGGCCTGTCATATCTTGCTCCAAACGGTCTCTCCCGAATCATAAATTCTTCTCCATTATACTCCAAAGGCGGGGGTCACTCCACCGTCACACTCTTGGCCAGATTGCGCGGGAAATCTATGGGACATCCCCTGACCCTCGCCGCATGATAAGCCAGAAGCTGCAGGGCCACCGCATTCAGTAGCGGCGTGCACAGAACATGCGTGCGCGGCACCCGGATGACGCGGTCGGACAGCGCTTCCATCTGATCGTTCTCGGCATCCGTTACGGCGATGACCGGGGCGTTGCGTGCCTTGGCCTGTTTGATATTGGACACCATCGCATCGTAAGTGGGATCGCGGGGAGCGATGGCGATCACGGGTGTGCGCTCATCGAGGAGGGCGATGGACCCATGTTTGAGCTCTCCGCCGGCATAGCCCTCTGCATGGATGTAAGAAATCTCCTTCAGCTTGAGAGCGCCTTCGAGCGCGACCGGATAATTGATCCCCCGCGCGATGAAAAACGCATCCTCGTATCCGGCAAGGAAAGCGGCACACTCCGCGATCCGCTCCTCATCGGCAAGGATTTGCTCCACCTTTTCCGGCATCTGCCGTAGCTCGGACATCAGATTTTCCCGGGCGCTGAGAGGGATCCGGGCCCGGGCGATTGCAAACTGATAGAGGGCCACCAATTGAGCGACGAAGCTCTTGGTCGCCGCAACGCTCACCTCAGGTCCGGCATGGAGATAGATGGTTTCCTCGGCAAGGCGGCTCGCCGAACTCCCGGGCACATTGGTAATCGAGAGAGTCCGAACCGCCATATCCCGAAACCGCCGTAGGGCCGCTAGCACATCGGCCGTTTCACCGGACTGGGTAATCGCGATCGCCAGACTCGGCGGGATGGTGCGCCGGCCGTGATTCAGCTCCGAGGCCAGATCCACACTCACCGGAATGCCGAGCAATTCCTCGATGAGATACTTACCGATGAGTCCGGCATGATAAGAAGTGCCGCACCCCACGATGGTCACCGTCTCGATCCGAGGCCACCGGAAAACCGAATCATCGGCTTCCCGCCCCCAATGGGTTCCCAAAAGCTCCCGCACGATCCGCGGTTGCTCATGAATTTCCTTGAGCATGAAGTGTTCATAGCCAGCCTTCTGGACATCCTCCATCGTCCATGTGACCCGGTGCTCCGCCCGCCGGATCTCTTTCCCTTCCCACACGATGCGCACGCCATCGGCGGTGATCTCAGCGATATCCCGATCCTCCAGATAAATGACCCGGTCCGTATACCCGAGGATGGCCGGGACATCGGAGGCAACGAACATCTCGCCATCCCCCACCCCGATGACCAAAGGGCTATCCTTGCGGGCAGCCACCAGTTTTTCTTCATCCGCCGAAAGAACTACGATGGCATACGATCCCTCGATCCGTTCCAGTGCCCCGCTCACCGCGCCGGCAAGGTCGCCGCGATCGAGCGTTTCGATCAGATGCGGGATCACTTCACTATCCGTCTCGGAAAGGAATCGGTGCCCCTCCCGGATGAGCTGCTCCCTCAGCGCATGAAAATTGGTGATGATCCCATTGTGAACCACGGCAAAGCGGCCCCGGCAATCGGTATGGGGATGGGCATTCTTCAGAGACGGCACGCCATGGGTGGCCCATCGGGTATGCCCGATTCCCATGGTCCCCTGTATGGGCGGAGCGGACTCCCTCAGTCGCCCTACCCTGACCGCATCTTTGTATATGGCGATACTCCCCCCCTCCCGCACCGCAATGCCGCACGAATCGTATCCGCGGTATTCGAGGGATTCCAGTGCACTGAGGAGGATGGGCTGGGCCGGAGAGCGGCCGATGTAACCTACAATTCCGCACATCGTCCTACAACAAAACCTTTCTTCGATGTTGTCGGGTATCGGTCTCTTATCGAGTCAAGCGATGGATCGAACCACCCTCGGCGGGGTATTTATTCCCCGTTGATATGCGGCCGAGTGTGCCATTTATAGGTAGTTTATATTGTGAGGGATTTGAGAGCCCCTTGTATAGCACCAAAACGACGATTCCCTGTAACCTTTCCGAGATAAATACGTCACGATGACGCGTCGCGAAAGCCCTGAACTAAGAAATAACCCATAAAAAGCCCCCCTCTGAAAAAAGCGGGCATTCCCGAGATCTCAGAGGAGGGCTTTACCTATGTGCGCTTATGAGGCTTATGAGGCTGCTGAAGCTGTTTCCTTTCTCCTTCGGAGAGCGGCCAAGATGCTCAACCCCAGCCCGCCCGCCCCAAGAGACACGGCGGTGGCGATCTGAGGGGTCGGATAGCCGGGATCCGTGCAGGGCGAAGTGAGGGAAGAACACCCGTTCGTTTGAACGGAACGGGCGACCGCATCGTTGTTAATCACTTTCAGGGCCAGATATTGACCTTCGGGGATGGTCTCCGAGCCCGTTTGCGTCTTGACCTCGATGAACTTCTTATTGCTATCCCAAGTCAATCTTAGGTCCACTACGGAGAAAGCCGAGAACGAGAGGCTGTTTTCATCCCACACGCCCACTTCCACGGAACACTTATCCGCCCAACCACTCCCCAGACACATATAGGCCACCCAATCGCCCTCGGGGAAGGTGACATCGGCGGCCGCGGCCTCATCAGCAATCCAGATCTTGCTGCCGCCGGAAGGGATGGTCACCGAACCGCTCTGGCCGTCATCCCCCGGCCCCCCAACCCGCTCCATCTGAAACACCCCATCCAGATACTCCGAATCGAGCTTCCAGTACTGGCTGGCCGATGCCGCTGCAAACCCACTGAGAACGGTCACCACCATTCCCACGAGAAGCACCGCTACGAACACCCACCATAGACTTCTTCTCATGTTCATCTGTGCATCCTCCTTCCCTCAAAAGATGTGATATTTGCCGCGCGCCTCCTCCCCCCTCCCAACATCCCCATCTCAGGTATCCGCGGGCCATGCGACCATCGTTACCGAACATTTAAGCATAAATTCTCGATAAAGTCACTATAGGACTTGTCAAAAATCGGTCAAAAACGCGTCACGAAATGGTTAAAACCGTTTCATCACCCGTGACATCCCGCTCGGGCTCCTGAAGAGCGGCTTATCGGAGCGGCAAAACGCCGGTTGCACCTGCCCGTAGCGCGTGATACCCTCGTGACGGGGACGATGAAAGAGAAAGCGGATCTTCTCCTTTTCAACGCCAACGTACTCACTCTGGACCCCGCCCGTCCGCGGGGGGAGATCGTTGCCATCCGGGGCGACCGGATCCTTAGCGTGGGGAACAACTCCGAGCGGGAAGACCTCACCGGCCGCTCCACCCGATGTATCGACTGCGGCGGCCGTACTGTGCTCCCCGGTTTTCATGACGCCCACATGCACCTCTTCGCGCTGGCTTCGAACCTCATCAGTCTCGATTGCAGTCCCTCAGCCGTCTCCTCGATCGTCGAGATCCAGCGCCTCATCTCCCGCAAGGCGATGACCACGCCGCCCGGGAAGTGGATCAAGGCCGCCGGATACAATGAGTTCTATCTTGAAGAAAGGCGCCATCCCACCCGCTGGGATCTCGATAAGGCGGCCCCCGCCCACCCGGTGAAGCTGGCCCATCGAACCCGCCATGCCTGCGTGCTCAACAGTCGCGCCCTCGCCCTGGCCGGAATCACCGCCGAAACCCCGGATCCCCCCGGCGGACTCATCGAGCGGGATCCGGAGACCGGCGAGCCCACGGGACTCCTTTTCGGCATGAACGCTTACCTCAGCGAATCCGTGGTGCCCCCTCCATCCGACGAGGAGCTCTCAGAAGCGATCGGGAGGGCTAGCCGCATCCTCCTTGCCGCCGGGATCACATCCCTTCAAGATGCCACCTCCCACAACGGCCCCACCCAGTGGGAGCGCTTCCGGAAAGCGAAGGAATCCGGGAAGCTCATTCCCCGCATCAAGATGATGCTGGGCATTCGCGAGTTCCAAAAGTTCAAGGCGCTGAATCCCGGGGCAAAGACCGATGATCCGGAGCTTTCCATCGGCGCGGTGAAGATCATGCTCGATGAAGTCAGCGGCCGGCTCAATCCGCCGCAGGCGGATTTGAACGAGATGGTCCTCACCGCCCACCAAGCGGGTTTTCAGGTGGCCCTTCATGCCATCGAAGAGAACACCGTCGAAGCGGCGGCGGCCGCCATCGCGTATGCCCTCCAGCGCCTGCCCTTAAACGATCACCGGCATCGCATCGAGCATTGCGCCGAGTGCCCCCCCCGCTTGCTCCAGCGCCTCGAGGCGCTCCAAATCGCTGTGGTCACACAGCCCGCGTTCCTCTATTTCCACGGGGAGCGATACTTCGCCACTGTGGAAGAGCACCGATTGCCATGGCTCTACCGCATCGGCTCGTGGCACAAAGCCGGGCTCCTCACCGCCGCAAGCTCCGATTCACCCGTGATCCCCGTTGATCCGCTCACCGGCATCTATGCGGCGGTCACCCGAAAGGCCCAGACCGGCCGGGAATTCCTTCCGGAAGAGCGCATCTCCATCTCTCAAGCCCTCTGGATGCACACCGCCGCCGGATCCCACGCGGCCTTCGAGGAGAAACTCAAGGGAACGATCGCCCCGGGGAAGCTCGCCGATCTCGTGCTGCTCAGCGCCGATCCCACACGGGTGCCGCCGGAGGAGATCAGAGCTATCCGCGTGGAAAAGACCATTTTGGGCGGCCGGATCGTCTGGGAAGCCTGAGGGGGAAACCTCACCCCAACCGACGGGCATACTCGGCGGCGAGCATCAACACGATGAAGGCGATCATCGGCGTGATGTCCAGCACGCCGGCGATCGGGGGGATGATCCGGCGAAGCGGCGAAAGGATGGGGTCGGTGATCTGCGTCAGGAAGACCGCCAAGGGATGCCCATGGATATTGGGGATCCACGAGAGGATCGCCCGTACGAAGATGCTCCATGCCAGAACATTGAAGAGGATATAGAAAAAGAGGGAGAGGAAATGGCTCATCGCTGCTCCTTCCCCAGATTTTGCGCCTTCTCATAGGCCGCGATCACGGCCTGCGTGACGATCCCCCGGAAACCCTTCTTCTCCAGCCGCAAGAGCCCCTCCGCCGTCGTCCCGCCCGGAGAGGTGACCATGTTGCGGAGTTCGGCGGGGTGCTTGCCGGTGGCCTCCACGAATCGCGCCGAGCCGAGCACGGTCTGCAGCACCAGACGCGCCGCCATGGGCCGCGGCAGGCCGATGTGCACCGCCGCATCGGTCAGGGCCTCAATGAACAGAAACACATAGGCGGGGCCGCTGCCGCTCACGGCGGTGGCCATATCGATGTATTTCTCATCCTCTACGAAGAGTTCCTTCCCCAGCACGCCCAGAAGGATCCGCACCGATTCCTTCTGACCCTCCCGGACCGAGCTCGTGGCCGTCCAAACGCTCATACCCTCGCCGATCTGAGCGGGGGTATTCGGCATCACCCTCACGAGGGCATGGTGGGCCAGAGCGAGTTTGAGCGAATCCAACTTCACTCCGGCCATGATCGAGAGGACAAGCTGATCATCGCGCAGCTTTCCACGGAGTCCGTCGGCTACGCCGGGGAAGGCCTGCGGCTTCACCGCAAGCACGATGATCTCCTTCCCCTTGACGGCCTCCGCATTATCCCGAACGGCCGTGATCCCGTACTTGGACTTGAGTTCCGCCAGCCGGAAATCAACCACATCGCCGGCTGTGATCTCCTCCGGCCGGGCCACTCCCCGGGCCAGAAGACTCGAAATGATCGCCTCCCCCATCACCCCCGCGCCAATGAATGCAATCTTCATCTTAAGCCCCCCGTTCTCCGAAAATGGCCCGCCCGATCCGCACCATCGTAGCCCCTTCCTCTATGGCAATCTCGAAATCGTCGCTCATCCCCATCGAAAGGTGTCCGAGCCCCAGCGAATCCCGCAGACCCCGCAGGCGCCGGAATACCGGCCGCACCGCTTCGGGATCGGTGACCTGCGGTGCCACGGTCATGAGGCCTTCAACGCTCAGGGAGGGCATATTCCGGATGATCCCAAATGCCTCCCGGAGTTCCTCCGGGCGGAAGCCGCTCTTGGTCACCTCCGCGGCCACGTTCACCTCCAACAGAATAGGGATAGGCCGAGGCGCATCCCGGCTCAAAATCGAGGCCAGACGCACCGAATCCACGCTCTGAATCATATCGAACATGCCGGCCGCCGCCCTCGCCTTGTTGGACTGAAGATGCCCCACCATGTGCCATGTAATCTGCGCACGAAGGTCCGCCAGCGCCTCCATCTTGTTCCGCGCTTCTTGCACCCGGTTCTCCCCGAAGTGACGAAGGCCCGCCGCGAACGCCTCCCGGATGACGGAAGGCTCCACCGTCTTGGTGATCGCGACGAGCATCACTTGATCCGGGGATCGCCCGCATCGCCCGCAGGCGCGGGCGATGCGGGCTCGAACCTCCCCAACGTTTCGTCGAATATCCACTGCCCCCATGTCCCGGGTCATCCCCCTTTGTTACAAGACCGCCGCGGAGCCGGCACACATCACCGCTTCCTCGAGCTCCTTCCGAAGCCGGTCCCGCGTCCCCCCCGAATCTATCTTCTCCCACGGGAGAGGACTTCCGGCGGGGATCTCCCGATGGATGAAGTCCGGATCCATCCCATTCTTCTCGAGGGCCTCCCGCCACAGGGCAAGCGTGCTCCGGGGTATATCCACGAGCAACCGACCGACCTTTCGATCCCCCCGGGAGAGAATCCCCTGAACGAGGCTCTGTTCGATGCTCTCCGCCTTCACCTCGATCCCTCTCCGAACGAGCTCCGTCTTCAGCACCCGCAAGCGCCTTTTCAGTATCCGTTCCGGGGCCATGGGGAGCCACTGAAACGGCGTCCCCGCCTTGGGAACAAACGGCGAAACATTCACCGCAAGGCGCGTGCCCACCCGGTGCTTCTCGAAGACCCCTTTGGCCATGGCCGCCAATCGGACGATCTCCATGATATCATCGTCCGTCTCTGTGGGCAAACCGATCATGAAGTAAAGCTTCACCCGCCCGAAATCATAGCGGGCCACTCGCTCGACGGCGCTCAAGATATCGTCTTCCGAGATCCCCTTGCCGATCACCCGCCGGAGCCGCTCGGAACCCGCCTCGGGGGCCAGGGCAATGGATTGGGTCCGGCTCTCCGCAAGCCCTTTCAAAAGGGCCTCGGAAAGGGGCTTGACCCGGATAGAGCTGACCGAGAAGGAGATGCCCATCTTCCGAAGGCCCGAGACGAGATCCTCGATCTGGGGATGATCGGAGATGGCGGCGCTCACCAATCCCACGCGCTCGCGGTACCGGAGCCCCTCTCTGGCTTGTGCTATGAGCAGATCGGCGGGACGGTATCGCATGGGGCGGAAGTGGTATCCCGCAAGACAGAAGCGGCACCCCCGGGCGCATCCGCGCGCGATCTCCATAAGATACATATCCCCGAGTTCGGTCTCCCGGGTGAGCACGATCGAGCCGGTGGTAAACTCGGAGAGGTCAGGGGCCCAGCAACGCTTCACAGGATCGGACGAGACGAGCGGAACATACATCCCCGGGACACGAGCGATCTCCCGGAGCAAATCCTCCCGCGGGGATTCACTCCCTCCGAGCAACACCGGCACCAGAGGCGGCAGAATACCCTCCGCCTCTCCGATGACAAAGGCATCCAAGAGTTCCGCGAGGGGCTCGGGATTGGCGGTCACCGCCGGCCCGCCGGCGATGATGAGGGGGTGCCGCCGATCGCGCTCCGCAGAGCGGAGGGGCAGACCGCTCATCCGCAGCAAAGCCGCCACATTGAAATAATCGTGTTCGTAGGGAAGCGAAAAGGCAAGGATATCGAAATCGCCCGGCGGCCTTTCCGATTCCAGCGAGATCATCTCCGACCCCTCGAAGAAGATCCGTTCGCACACGACGCGATCGAACCGGTTCAGAAGGGCATACACCGTCTGAAAGCCGAGATTGGACATCCCGATGGCATAGGTATTCGGATAGACGAGGGCGATGCTGAGCTTGCCCCCCCAGTCCTTGATGATGGTGCCGTGTTCACCGGCAAGCTTTCTGCGGGCTTCCCGGAAGGTCTTCCAATGCATCTTCCCGAATCATTATATCGTTTCCCGTTCGAGATATCGAGTCAATGACCGCCCCGGAACGTCGGGGGTGACCCCCGAACGTCGGTAACTTTCAACTTCTGGTGGGTGGTGGACACCTCTGAGCATCCCATGAGCAAGTTAGAAGGCGATTTGAATGAGCGAGGGCATTCAGAGCCCCGGCGAAGGGGCGATTTGCATTGGTGGGGGCCGACCGGGGCCGGAAGGCCTCCATAAATCCCGGCCGGTTCTTATCTATGGTCATGTGAGATACGGGCTTCTTTAGTAGGGGCATCGCGACGAGGGACTTGAGCACCTCTTTCCATCTCGATCCCGATACATCCGCCTTCGAATGCGGACATCCTCGAATACGGT
>DAOTYO010000005.1:0-87678 GCA_034434815.1 Dehalococcoidia bacterium | reverse complement strand
CCCCCCACCGCCCCCCCGATCACCATGGGAAAGGTGCCGGGTCCGCTTGAGATCTCCCGCACCGAAAACTCCGCTCGCACCCCGCTCACCTCCACAGAGTGCGTTCCCGTGTAAGGTTCTTCGTGCTGAATCTCGATCACATGCCTTCCGGGGGAGAGCGTCACTTCGCGCTCGTGTTCCGTGACCCCGTCCACCGCCACCGCGATGAGATAAGTGCCTCTGGCTGAGCCCGGGTTCTCGACGTGGAGGCGGAAGGTCATCGGTTCCCCCGAACCTATTTCCGCCGGCAATGGCTCGATCCGGTGCACCGCCAGAGGAAGGGTCGCCGGACCCAGAATGGCGTACCGGCCGAATCGCTCGATGGGCGCGGTGACCGTCTGGGCCCGCCGGTCCACCGTGCTCGGCAGAAATTCCCATTCGCCTTTTGTAGGGTCGAAGCGGGCGATCCGGAAATCCTCCGGCGCGGTCGCGATTTCGTCATCCAGAAGATCGAGCCTTCCATCGCCGGTGGTATCCCATCGGATTCCCCCCGAGAGGATGGCCTCGTCGTAGCGAAGGGTGAGCGTGGGGGTGGGGACCGGTTGGGCATCTTCCGGCTCGATGAGGTATCCCGGCCCGATCCGGCAAAGCCCCTGTGGAGAGGGAGCGGGATTCTCCCAGAGCGCCATCCTGAGGTGATCCGGCGGGGTGCCCTTGAGGGCGGTCCCTTCTTCGAAGAAAAGCTCGGCCCTTTCATCGGCCGAACGGAGGGCCTCCGTGGGAAGGGCAGCCGTCTCGTCGGTAGGGAAGTTTTGTGGTTCGCCGCTCCCGACGATGACCACCGGCCTCAGACGATCGATTTTTGTGGTGACGGTATTCCCGACGGGGTCGGGGCGGCTTTCGTTCAAGATCACCCACGCCCCGGTCTGGCGATCGTAGTAAGCGATTTTGAAGTTTTCCTCCCGGACCCCTTCCCACGGGGATGTGCCGATCCGGATGAGGTCCATGGCATCCACTGTGCCGTTGCCGTCCACATCCCATGCGGGGCGCTCGCCGGCGGCTCGTTCCGAGTAACTCAGCGATAGGGTTACCGGCGGATCGAATGAGGCCCCTTCCGGCTCGAGAAGATACACCGGCCCCACGGGGCGGAATTGCTCCGGGGGGGAGGGTTGGTCCGAAGCGCGCCGGGCATCGAGCCGGGCCAGCGGCTCACCGATGGCATCGAGAGCCCGCGTGCCTTCGGGGATTTCGATTTGCACCATGCCCTCGCAGAGGGAGAGAGCCGCGGATCGGGTGAGGGTTCCGGAGATATCCATCTTTGTTGAAAGGTCGGTGCCGGAGGCAAGTTCGGTTGCGACGTTGAAGTTCCATGCTCTACGGGCACGGCTCCCGTTCCGATCGCGAACGGTGATCTCGACGGTATGCGTGCCGGGAGAGAGCCCCCTCTCGGGGGTGTAAGTGAGGTGGGTTTCGGTCACGGTCGCCCCTTGGGTGACGTCCACGGAGTCCACTTTGAGCACGATCCCTTCCGGATCGATCGCCGATGCCGGCGCTGAGTAGGCGGCGGTGATGGTGGGGAAGGGGGTGTGGACGGTTTGCTGCGGTTCCGGGGTCAGCACGATGATGATCGGCTTGATCGCCCCGCCCGATGCGGCGGGTTGAGGGGAGGGGGTGGGAGGGGTGACGGAAGGATCGGATACGTTGAAATTCCATGATTTCCGGGCGCGGTTCCCGCTTTTATCGAAGACGATGAGTTCGACCGTGTGGGTGCCGTTCCGAAGGGATGAGGCGGGGGTATAGGTGATCCCGCTTGCGGTGACGGTCGCCGAAGCGGTCACCTCCGCACCATCCACTTTCAACACGATGGATGCGAGGGCAATGCCGGAGCCGCTATCGGAATAGGAGGCCGAAATGGTGGGCCTTCCGGTGGGGACCGTCTCTTGCGGGGAGGGGCTGACCGCGCCGATCGCGGGAGGGGTCGAGTCCGGTGGGAGCGAGGGGTTCGTCTCTCCGGTGGGGGCCGGACTCGAAGAGGGGGCGGGGGGTGGCGTCTTTCCAACGAATAAATCGGGCGGCCAGTGCTTCCCCACCAGCGCCGGGAGGATATAAGTGGTCATCCATGCATCGGTTGCCCCGCCGCTGTGCCATGCGAATCCGCCATCCGGTTGCTGGAGGCTCAGGGCATGGGTGACGGCATTCTGGCCGTTCACCGACCATTCGGCGCTTGTGGGGTCGATCCCGCATGCGGTGAGGGCGGCGATCACACGGGCATCGGAGCCGGTATCGGAGGGGTAGCCTATCATGTATGGGAACCCTCCATCGGCGCTCTGGCTGGCTTTGAGATAGCCCAGTGCCCGTTGGATGGCGGCGGATGCCGGGCTTTCGCCTGCGGCCCGCAGGGCCGTGATGGCGTTGGCCGTATCGCAAGGGTCGCTGCCGCTTCCCCCCGCCACCGATCCCCAACCCCCATCGGGGGACTGATTGGCCAGTATGTGGCCTTTCACCGTTTGAATGAGCGATGAGTTCGGGTCTTCCCCCGCTCCCACCAACGTGATCACCCCCCAGAAATCATCGTTGATGATCCCCGGCATGCCGATTTGGGTGCCATCGAACATTTCTTCGAGTTGCTGTATCACATTCACCCCGCCGAAGTTGTGCGGGTCCTCGCCGGCCGCTACGATGGCGAAGAGATAGGCCTCGTGCACGAGTGAGGCAGAGCGCTGGGGTGGGAGGGAGGTTGCGGCATGCTCCCGAATGATGTCCACCAGTGATTGCCCCCGGGCGTTCTTGAAGCTATGGGCATCGGCTCCACAGGCTTCCACGGCCACGATGGCATAACAGATCTTCTCCGGATTGGTCCAGATCTGCGGGTGGGCCGTCTCGGAGTTGCGGAGGAAATCCAATGCCGCTTGAATCCGCCCATCCGATGGGGCCAGCGGGAAGCCCCCCGCCCCTTGTGCGGGCAGGGCGAACGGAACGACGAGCGCCACGAGCACGCTCATCATGGCGAGCCACAGTGCCACGAGCTTTTCGATGCGCATTCTATTCCCCGAAATGATCGCCGATCATGGCCAGATCGAGGATATCGATCGCTCCCGAACGGTCCACGTCTTCCGGGATCCATCCGGGGGCACCCGTTTCCCCGTACCGGAGGCCAACCCGAACCAGATCGAGGAGGTTGACGGTGCCATCCGCGTTCACGTCCCAATCCGGAAGGGGAGGAGTGTCCCCGAGGGCAAAGAGCCATCCGGCATCGTTGCCGAAGAGGACCTTGCCATCGGCAATGGCGACCCCTTGAAGCATCATCTCGTTGAGATCCGGAGGGGGGACATATCCCCATCGGAGATTCCCCTCGCCATCGAAGCAATAAACGCCGCCGCGATCGTAGGCATCGTTGGTTGTTACGTAGATTCGCAAAGAGCCGTTGTGGATCGAGATCGCGGGCGATGCGGCCGAGCCGAAGCTCCCGAAGGGATAGCGCCAGAGCACGGCGCCGGTGAGTACATCGAAGCAATAGAGGGCGCCGGGCTTGTTGAAATCCCCGCTTGCAACGTATACTTTACCTTCCCAGAGAGCGGGAGTGGATTGGCTATAGGCATCTATGGCGGCAATCCATCCCGCTTCCGGCAGAAAGCGGCCGGTCATGGGATCGAATCCCACCGAATGGAGATAGCCGTTCTTCGAGGTGAGATACAGCCGATCCTGAGCGGCATCGGGACTGATCCCGGAGCGGATGCTCCCCGGAGTGATCCCGTACCGCGTGCCCAAGTTGAGCGAATCCGCCGGTGCGCCGGTGCTCCAATTCAGGCTGACGATCTCCCCTTCGCTATTCCCGAAAAGAACCCAATCCCCGATCACCGCCGCCGCCGAGAACCAATCATGCCGGCCGCCGGAACGGTAGCTCCACAGCACCTTCGGATCCGGGCCGTTTCCCTTTGCATCGAGACAGTAGAGGTCCCCTTCCCAACTCCCCACGAATACCCTTCCATCGGCATAGGTGACCTGAGTGGAGAGTTCCTCTTCTTGATTGATTCCCCGGGTGAGTCTTCCGCCCCAGAGGATGCTCCCCGTGGATTGATCGAGGGCGTAGATATAGCCCCCGTCGGTGGCGCAGAAGATTTTTCCCTCGCCCGCCGCCGGTGTGGCGAGCGTGTATCGTTTTCCTTCGGGGAGTTGTGTGCTCCAGAGGTATGCTCCGGAAGCTAGATCGAAGGCCCAGACTTTCTCCCGGCAGTCGATCACGATGACCTTGCCGTCCACCACGATGGGGGTCACATCGATCCCATGCGTGCTCCAGTGAACGGTGAAGGCCTTCCATGCCGGCCCCGGCGCACTTTCCGGAGCGGCGTCGAAGGTCAAGCCGCTGTTCTGCGCGTTCCGCTGAAACTGCGGCCAGTCCCTCTCCTCGCCGAGGGCATAGAGCTTCCCGTTGCACGTTCCCAGAAACACCATTCCATCGGAGACGGCTGCGCCCTGCAGAATATACGCATCGTCTTCCGGGGGATTCCACTTCCACCGGAGGTGGCCATCGGCCTTGAGGCAGTAGAGAAAGCCGTTGTTCATGGAGGTGGGGAAGTAGAGATAGGCGCCTTCGGGTTGGAGGGATAGGGCCGGCGATGATTTTACCCCGCCTTCCACCGGGAAGGCCCACAGGATGGCGCCGGTGGCCTCGTCGAGGCAGATCAGGCTTCCGTCCTGCCCGTGTTCGCCTTCGCCTACGTAGATCTTTCCATCGTAAATGACCGGTGTGGAAGTGCTGAAGCCGATGGGGGCGCTCCATCCCGCTTCCGGATGGAAGCGGCCCGTGTTCGGATCGAAGCCGATTTTCCACAGGTATCCGGAATCGAGCCCCGCCTCGGAGGTGGTGTAAACGAATCCGTTCCGATAGGCTACCGAGGCTCTGGCCCGGCCGGCATCGGGGCGGAGATCATGGAGCCTCAGCCGATCCACAGGGGTGCCGTCGGTGCGCTTCAGACTGGTGAGGACCGCATCGTGGTTGGCGAACACGAGGTAATCTCCCACGACGGAGGCGCCGGACCAGAGATATCCTGCGGTATCGGAGGCGTATTCCCAGACGAGGTTTCCCTCCGCATCCAAACAGAAATATCGGTTGCCGGAGCCGCCGGAGCCGCCTTCCCCGAGGTATATTCGTCCCTCATGGTAAGTGATGGGGCACTGGAAAAGGCGTTGCCCGATGCCCCTCTCCCACAAGGGTGCACCGGTCAATGCATCGTAGGCCCGAACGAACCCATCGAATGTGGCGATGAAGATCTTTCCTTCGCCGTAGGCCGGGGTTGAAGTTTGAAGCGTCTCGGTGCCGGGAATGGTCTGCCGCCAGAGGAGCTCGCCGCTCTCCTTGCGGAATGCCCAGAGGCCGTTTCCGGCGTGAACGTACACCATATCTCCGGCGATGATCGGCGGCGTTTCGATGCCCAGCGTGCCGCTGTGCCACGTGTTCTGCACCCATTTCAGAACGGGGGTGAGAGTCGGTGCGGGATCGGCGGTCTGGCCGCTGTGGATGGCATCGGACTGAAACTGAGGCCAATCCCGCGCAAGGGCGCTCCCGGCCGTTGGGGCGAGGAGCGCCGCCGCAAAGAGAACGGCTATGCCCGCCGTCGCCCATCCCTTCCATCGTCTCATGCCCGTCCCCCTTCGCCCCCCATCAATTGCGGGCCGCGTGGGACTTCCGCCGTCGCCGCCACACGATCGTTATCGTCGTGATACTCGCCGCCGCTGCCGCCGCAAGCCCCGCCCATAGGCCGATCACGGTTCCGCCGCCCTTGCTTTCGGGAACCGGCGGAGCCGTCGGACTCAATGGTGGCCTTCCGCCCAATCCCACCGGTGCTCCCACCAATCGCCCGGCCGCTGCTTCTCCGCTCACGTACTTCGCCCCCGTGAACACGCGGATGTTCTCGAAACGCTGCCACCGGCTTCCATCCCAGTAGGCGAGGAAAAGGCTCGATTCATCGTATCTCCGGATGAGATCGTCGGTATAGAGGAAATGCACTTCCGCTGTGCCCGGCCCGAATCCCTCCGTGTGGATGGCCGAGAAGCGAATGCCCTCATTCCCCGTCCCGCCCCCGGCTTCCGGTGCCGAAAAACCGATCGGAAGGTGAGGTTCCCCATCGTATCGGGCGGTGATCACCCGGCCGGTCACCTTTCCCGTATCCCTGAAGAGGATCCGCAAGTTGGATTTCTGAACGGCGTTGATTTCATGCGGCTCTTCATCGGTGAAGGTGAAGACCTCGATGCTTTCCTTCACCACGGTGGGCGGGAATATCTCCCACGGGTGGGTCACGGTGAATTCCGACTCCTCGGCGGCCAGAGGGATGCCGTCTTCCCGGAAGACTCTGGATTGAACCCGATACGTTCCGCCGGGCATTTCCGCTCTGGGAATGAGCCCCACCTCGAACCGGTATGCGGATCCCGGAAGGATGGACGAAGCCGTCGGTGAGGTGAAGGAGTAGCCCATCTCCTTGCCCGAGGCATCGGTGAGGACCACCTCGTTGTAGGCCTTGTAGTGATGGTTTCCCGTGTTCTCGAAGATGGTTTGAACGGCGATGGGCCTCCCCGATTGGATTTCACCGATGGTAAGCCCTGTGATCGTGCCGGTCTCGATGGGGCGGGTTCCCTTCGGGGTGAGCACCACGGGAACGGTGGCCGCAAGCACGATGGCCGAATCTCTTCCTACCCCGACCTTCTCCGTGTGGATGTGGATCAGGGCATATCGCGTGCCTTCCCCCAAGTCAGGGGGAACCTGTACGGTTACCCGGATCTCCTGAGATTGTCCCGGCCCCAGCACGAACGCCGAGGGCTCGAGGGCTGTGATGAATCCGCGGGCGGAAAAGGGACTCCGGTCCTCGGTGCTTTCGAGCGGTGTGTAAGAACCATCGAGCCCCTGCCCGAACCCCTTCGCTTCGATCCGGATCTGCAATTCCGCGCCGGTGGGGCTGTTCGCTACGGTGAACGTGTGGGAGAAGGTCTCTCCGGGGGAGATCTCCCGCTGGATGAGGCCCCCCGTGACCCTGAGTCCCTCGTCTGCCAGAAGGGCCGCCGGCCGGAAAGCCGGCCCCAGTACGACGAGCGCCAGAAGCGTCACCATGATCGCGGCGGTGATGGTCGGTTTGCGGGGCATTCTTTCTTCCTCTATCGGACTTTAGTCAAATTAAACTGATTAAACACAAGGCCATTTTACACCAAAGGGAGAGGGGCGGCAATCATCGCCTCCGGTGCAAAAGGAGGCCCGCCCCTCTCCCTTCATCGGCCCTTCCTTTGAGGGATCAGATGGTCTGGGAAGCCGTGAAGGTGATCACGATCCGGTAAACATCGTAAGGCGTCTCGATCACCGGGTCATCGTATTCCACGTACTGTCGGAAGATCACGGGCACGTTTTCTCCGGCGTTGCCCGGCAGTTGATCGGCGGGGACGCCCTCGGCGAGGATCACCGGTGTGCCGGCGGTGAGGGTCACATCGTTGCCGTCGGCGAGGATGTGAAGCGGGTCGCCGAGGGAAAGGGTTCCGTAGGCCGTGGCATCGATATCGTACTGGGTCATGCGGCCCAGCGAACCTGAGCCATCCTCCCGGCTATCGGCGGCCGTACACTGCCAGGGGGCATTGGACTTCACGTTCAAGACGCCCGAGGTCTGGTTCTGCCGGCCCACTTCGAGGAGCCATCCCGTGAGGACATCCGCCGGCACCGTCAGTTCCAGTTGCGGAACGGTCTGGCCGTGGAGGATGGTCTGGCCGGAGCCTGCGGTGGTCGAAGAGCAAGTGAACTGCGGCGTGGGCCACTGATATTGGGTGGAGCCGTACACGCTGTGTTCGGCATAGGGATAGAAGGTCCCGAGCTGAGACCATACGAGGGTGAGCTGGCCGCTCGAATTGGTGTAACCATAGCTCTGGCCCGGTTCGGGGCCCCAGGCGCCCATGGTATCGCTCACGAACACCTCGGCATTCCCGACCGGCGAGGTCACGCCGCTCCCATCGGTCCACGTGACCGTGAAGGTTACGGGGTCGTTGAGATCGAGGGTTGCCGGGGCTACGGCCAGCCGGAAGCTATAGTACTCGAGGGCATAGTTGAACCAGTGGATGCGGTCGCCGCTTGTGATCGGCTGATCCGCCGCGCCCACCATCGGTACCCGTTCATTCAGGGCATAGCTCCATGAGTTCTCATCCGCGGGATCCGTGCCGATCTGGGCGACGTAGGCGCCCCATCCCGCATCCGTGATCTCGACGGGAATGCTGTTGGCCTGGCAGTAATGGACCAGCGCCCCCATCACCGTTTGGGTATCAACGGTGATCCCATCCTCGGTGACCTGTCCTTCGGGGACTGTGTAGCCGGATACGTTGAGGATATCGCCGGCGTTGCCGGTCACCCGGAGGTCCACTGTAACCGGTCCGCCCGAGCCTACCTGAACCGAGCCATCGGTGATGGAATCCAGCGGCAGTGCATGGGCGTAGTTATCGGAAAGGATCACGTTGTAGAGATGCAAGGGAGAGGTGCCGCTTACGTTGGTCCGTGCCACCATCTGGATCACGAATGCCGGCCCGACCCCTGAAGCCCCTCCGCTCCCCCCGATGACCGCGATCGCGCCATCGTTCAGAATCCCGTTGGTGTGATCGAGCGTGGGCGGCCAGTAGAAGGTGTTGAACCCCGCACCGGTGTAGAAGGTCCCTTCGCTCACACTGGTCACATCCACCAGCGCCGGATTCCAGCTCAGATCAATCTGCACCCCGCGGGACTCTTGATCGATATCGAGCATCACATAGACCGTGAAGGCTTCCCCGGGTTGAACCGTCCGGGAAGGCGGATCGATGTACATGTGAAGCCCGGCCGCGGCAGCCGGCGCTGCCGGAAGCAAAAGCCCCAGAGCCATCAGGGAAACCACGAGAAGCCCGATGATTCCCCTTCGCCGATTTTTGAACATCGCTTTTCCTCCTGAATTGCTGAATTGTTGTGTGCTTTAGTCAAAGGCCTTCGGTCAACATCTGTAGCTTAAGACCATCTCATCGTGAATGACCCTGTGCTCTCACCCCCTCTACTGGACGAAGTGGGCTCCGATGGCTACAAGATCGAGGACGTTGATGGCGCCATCCCGATTGACATCTTCCGGGATCCACCCCGGGATACCGCTTTCCCCGAAGTGCAACCCCACCTGAACCAGATCCAGCACGTTCACGGATCCGTCCCGATTCACATCCCAATCCGCAAAAGCTTCCCTGAGGGCGTACAAGTACCCGCCGTCGTTCCCGAAGTAGAGTCGGCCCTCGCTCAGGGCGACACCTTGAAGGATGTACCCCGCCTCGGTGCCGGCCTCATCGGAAGTGTATTGCCAGCGGATCTGACCGGAATTGTCGAGCGCATACACCGCGCTGGAAGGGCCGTTGGCCGTGAAATAAATACGGACGGTTCCGTTTGGAACGCTCACGACGGGTGATGATTGGACTCCGCCCCCGCCGGGAGTGGTGAACGTCCAGAGGAGGGCGCCGTCGGCGGCGCTCACGCAGTGTAGGCCGCCCGCACCCGCATAGTTCCCATAGCCCACATACACTTTTCCATCGTGAACCGCCGGAGTGGAGGTGCTCCATCCGATCTCCGTGTGCCACACGTGGGCTAGATCACCGGTGAACGGATCGAAGGTGTATGCCCATAGGTGCCCGCCCTGATCGGTGAAGTAGACCCGGCCGGTTTCCGCATCGTATGAGGCCGAGGAGCGGATGGCGCCCGCATCCGACTCGATCACCGCAAGGTTTTCTTCATCCGCGAGCGCCCCCGTAACCCTGTTCACCGAGGTGATCCATCCGGCATCGTCGCCGTACACGAGATAATCGCCGATGACGCACCCACCCGCCCAGTAGTAGCCCTTCCCGTGTGTTCCCGTCCGTGCCCATACGAGCGAGCCGTTCGTGGCATCGAGACAGTAATAGGTTTTGTTGCCGAAGGCACTCCCCACATAGATTCGACCGTCCGCATAGGTCAGTGGCGTATTGATCTGATCCGAGACCGCACCGAGTTGCACCGGTCCCCAGATGGTTGTGCCGGTGCCGGCATCGAGCGCCCAGAGCCGGCCGTCTTGCTGGGCCACAAAGAGCCTTCCCCCGGCATAGGCCGGAGTCGAAAGCTCGAAGGTGAAGGGGGATTGCGTGCCGAGGTCTCGATTCCAGAGGGCGGCTCCCGATACCGCATCGAAGGCGAAGACTTTCCCCGCTATGGAGAGCACGAAGACCTTGCCCTCGGCGCACACGGGAGTGGTGTCGATGCCGCTGCAACCGGCCGTTGCGGTGAAGGCTTTCCATGCCGCCGCGGCGCCGGAGGAAGGCGCGGGATCGGAGGTCAGCCCGCTTCTGGCCGGATCCCTCTGGAACTGAGGCCAGTCCGCCGCCATGGCCGCCGAGAGTGCAAGCCATAGTGCCCCGGCGGTCAGCATCAGGGCAAACAGAATGCGCTGGCAAGGGAGGAGAGCCGCTTTGTGGTCTTCGGGAAACGTCGCTTTCTTCATGGTTTTCTCACTCACCGAAATGCAATCCCACCGTTACAAGGTCCAGCACGTTCACCGCGCCGTCGGCGTTCACGTCTTCGCGGATCCATCCCGGCGTGCCCGATTCCCCGAAGTGGAGCCCCACCTGAACCATATCGAGCACGTTTACGCTCCCGTCTCCGTTCACATCCCACGCGGGCGCAGTGGCATCCTGAAAAGCCCATATTTTCCCCTCGGCCACGGTGAATACCCGGCCGTTGGCGACCGAGGGCGAGGCACCGCCGTGATCGTAATGCCAAATCTCGGCGCCGGTGACGGCGTCGAGGGCATAGATGGCCTCATAATCGAAGGCCATTGCACCGCCCGGGGCGGGCTTCCCCGAAAACACGAGTCCATCCGCGACCGCTACAGAGCATGTCCAGTTGCCCACGCCCCACTCGACCGGCGTTTGCCAGAGGATGGACTCGGTGGCGATGTCGATGCAGTAGGTTCGTTCCCCTTCGTTGGAGAAGCCATAGCATCCGCCGGAGACGTAGATCTTGCCGTTCCAATAGGCGGGGGTGGAATTCGTCCTCTCGATGGAAATGGGTCCCCAGACGATATCGCCTATCCCATCGCCGCCGAGGTCGTTGATATCGAAGGCCAAAAGGCTTCCGAAACCGGAGAAGTTATAGGTGGTCACCCATACCTTGCCCTCGGCGATCGTGGGCGAGCCACAGGTATCGAGGGGGGTTACCCCATGCCAAATGAGGTCGCCGGTGGCGGCGTTCAGGCACCAAACATGGCCGCCGGGCGAACTCCAGCTCGTGAGAAAAATTCTACCTTCGGCGCCATCGTCGTAGAAAGCGGGCACCCCCTGCGCGTAACCGGAGCCCACATCGAATGACCACAGCAATGCCCCGGTGGCCGCATCGAGGCAGTAGTAATGATGGCCGTCCCAATCGCTGGC
Source organism: Dehalococcoidia bacterium (assembly GCA_034434815.1). Taxonomy (GTDB): domain Bacteria; phylum Chloroflexota; class Dehalococcoidia; order SZUA-161; family SpSt-899; genus DAOTYO01. Next base: position 76,272 of record DAOTYO010000005.1, on the reverse strand, counting down.
GTACACCCGGCCGGCCACGGCCAGCGGGCCGCCGTTGCAGGCATCGTGAGGGAGATCATAGGTCCAGAGCGGAGCACCATCGGCGGCATTGAAGGCATAGACCATGCTTCCCGAGATGAATACCCGGCCGTCGTCATACGCTGGACCTGCCCAGGAGCCCCAAGAGTTTCCGCCGACGATGGGCTGAGACCACAAGACGGATCCCGATGTCTCGTCCAAGCATACCAGACTTGTGCCGCAATTGACGAACACCTTGCCTTCGGCGATCGCCAGTGAGGAGGCATCCACGGCACCGATCTCGGGGCTCTCCCAGAGGAGGTGTGCGGTGTGGGGAGCGGGAGAGGCGGAATACCCGGTGTGCTGGGGATCCCCGTGGAATTGGGGCCAGTCTCCGGCCAGCGCCTGAGTGGGCACGAGCAGAAGGACGGCGAGCCCCATCCCCAGAAGCGCTTGCATACTGAGACGAACTAAACCTTTCTTCATAGCGCCCCCTTTTATAAAGAAAAATTGTTTTTATACAAGTTAAATTGATTTACTCCGGCCAAGGGAGAATATACCACTCTCTGTCGACACAAGTCAAGGGCCGGTTAAGACCCCAAAAAGGCGAATTCAGCTTTTGGAGCCTTCGCTCTCAGGGTGAGTGAGCGTGATCGCCTCGTTCCGGACCTTGCGCCGGGATTTTCCCGCACCCCATGAACGATCCGGCTTCTTCGATCCCACCCGCCCGCCCAAAGGGTTTCTTGGGGGGCACCCCCAAACCCCCGGCTAAAGAGGCGTCCGGGCATGGGCTTCTTCGATCGCCGTTCTGGGTTGGGAAATCGCAAAGGCGTGTCTCGGAAGTTCGCGGCGGTTCGTAGGAAGGCCTTGGGGGCTCCGGCGGTTGGTTTTCGGCACGGAGAAATCGGTTGACCCCTGAGGCTCCCCGCCCTATAATGCGAACAAAGTTCGCATTCGAGCCATCGAGCTTATCGGAGGCGGTCTCCATGATCGGGGCCATTGCGGGGGATATCATCGGTTCGGTGTACGAATCCCATCCCATCAAGACGAAGGATTTCCCCCTTTTTTCGCCGCGGTGCCGTTTCACGGATGATACGGTGCTCACGGTGGCCATTGCCCATGCCGTTCTTTCCGGTGAGCCGTATCGGGAGGCCGTCCGCCGCTTCGGGAGGCGGTATCCGGATGCCGGATACGGGGGCTTCTTCAGACGGTGGCTTCTCTCGGAGGTTCCGCGTCCTTACCATAGTTGGGGCAATGGGTCGGCCATGCGGGTGAGCCCCGTTGGTTGGGCCTTCGAAGCAGAGGATGAAGTGCTCCGGGAGGCCCGCTTGACGGCGGAGATCACCCACGATCATCCCGAGGGCATCAAGGGGGCGCAAGCGACGGCGATGGCGGTATTTCTGGCCAAGAAGGGATACGATAAGCCCTCGATCAAAGCCCGCATCGAGGCTCTGTTCGGATATGATCTCCACCGCAGTCTGGATGAGATCCGGCCCTCCTATTCGTTCGATGTTTCCTGCCCGGGGACGGTGCCGGAGGCGCTCATCGCTTTCCTGAGTTCCGATTCCTACGAGGATGCGGTTCGAAATGCCGTCTCGCTCGGAGGGGATAGCGATACGCTGGCCTGTATCACCGGCGGTGTGGCGGAGGCTTTCTACGGGGGAGTGCCCGAGGAGATCCGTTCCACGGTCCGGAGAATGCTCCCGCCCGACCTCTGGGAAGTGACGAAGGCGTTCTGTGAGCGGTACGGGCCGGCGAGTTTCCCCCGCTCCGATCCCCTTTGACGTAACGTGAATCAGCGATTAAGATAGAGGCATACCGGGGCCTTCCAAATCTCATGAAGAACTTTCGTATACTGATTGTTGATGATGAGGAGCGCATCCGCACGTTCCTCAAGTCCAAACTCTCCGCGTCGGGGTATGAGGTGCTCATGGCCCGAGATGGGATGGAAGCGATGGAGAAGATCCGTTCGGAGGATCCGAATTTGGTCCTTCTCGATGTGCTCATGCCCCGGTTGGATGGGATCGAGACCCTCAAGGAGATTCGCACCTTTTCTGCCGTGCCGGTGATCATCCTCAGCGCCAAGGGGAACGATACCGACAAGATCAAGGGCCTGAACCTCGGCGCCGATGATTATATCTCCAAGCCCTTCAATCCGAGCGAGCTTCTGGCGAGAATCGAAGCGGTGAAGCGGCGGGCTCAAGCTTTTCCCCAGCCGAAGGTTGCCACTCGGCTCAAGTTCGGGGATGTGGTCATTGACTTCGAACGGCGGATGGTCTTCGTTGGGGGTGAGGAGAAGAAGCTCACCCGGATCGAATGGTTGCTCCTTGCGGAGCTTGCCAGAAATGCCGGGCGATTGATGCTCCACAGCGATCTCCTCAGCCGTGTATGGGGCCCCGAATATCGGGACGATGTGCAAATTCTCCGGACGTGGATGAGCCGGCTGAGAAGCAAACTCGAGAAGGATCCCGATGCCCCGTCTCTCATCCGAACCGTTCCCAAGACGGGTTACATTCTCGATTGGCCCGCTGAGTGAGCGGATGATTCCGGCCTTCCCTTCGGCCGGTGTTACGAAACTTCAACGTTTCCGCCGGCGATTTTATGACTTCTTCATCGGCCGCCTGATAGCTTTAAATATGGGGACGGAAGGCCGAATGAGCCATGGGGAGGCGGTTCGATGATCGAGGGGAAACGGATAGCGATCCTTGCCGAGGAGGGGTTCGAGGATTCGGAATTGGTCGAGCCCCTGAGGGCGATGAAGGATGCGGGAGCCAAGGCGGTGATTGTGGGCAGCGGTTCGCAGGAGATCTACACGGGGAAGAGGGGGCAGGCCCGCATCGCTGTGGATGCCCCCGCCGATGAGATCAATCCGGAGGATTTCGATGCCGTGATCGTTCCGGGCGGCTACGCGCCGGATCGGATGCGGCTGTATCCATCGATGATCGCTCTGGTGAAGAAACTTCATGATCAGGGGAAGATCGTGGCGGCCATTTGCCATGGGCCACAGCTTCTCATCTCCGCCGATGTGGTCCGGGGTCGGAAGGTCACCTCATGGCCTTCGATCGCCGTGGATTTGCGCAATGCCGGGGCCCAGTGGTTGGACGAGCCGGTAGTGAGAGACGGCAATCTGATCACCTCGCGAAAGCCGGCGGATCTCCCGAGGTTCAACAAAGCGATCATCGATGCCCTCCGGTTCCCGAACTAGCAAGGCCCGAGCGGGCGGAGGGCTTCCGGGGAGAGGGCGGCGATGCGACAAAGGTCACATTCGTCCGCCGCACCTTCGATTACACTGAAGGCCAGAGTCAGCGGCGGTAAGGAAAGGGGGCATCATGGATACCAAAGCCTTGCACCGGATAAGCTATGGACTGTACGTGATCGGCGCGGCCCATGCCGGGAAACTGAACGCACAGATCGCCAATACCGTGGTTCAGGTGTGCTCCGAGCCGCCCACCATCTCCGTGTGTATCAACAAGGGGAACCTCACCCATGAGTATATCGAGAAGAGCGGAGCGTTTTCGGCTGCGGTTATCGCCATAGATACCCCCCTGAGCTTCATCGGACGGTTCGGGTTCAAGTCCGGTAGAGACGGGAATAAACTCGAGGGCGTGACCTATCGGATCGGGAACACCGGCAGCCCCATCGTTACGGATAACGCCGTAGCGTATCTCGAGGCGAAGGTCATTTCCCGTTGCGATGTTCACACGCACACGATCTTCGTGGGGGAAATCACCGATGCGGCCGTCCTCAAGGAGGGCGAGCCGATGACGTATGCGTACTATCAGCAAGTGAAGCGCGGCACAACCCCGAAGACGGCGCCGTCTTATGTAGCTTCCAAGTGAGGTCGCCGAAGCCCCCGTGGGCAGAGCGGGATATTCTTCCGGAGGAGGATTCGTCATGCAGAAGTTCAAGTGCAATGCGTGCGGCTATGTGTACGATCCTAAGTTGGGGGATAAGAAGGGCAAGGTTCCCCCGGAGACGGCTTTCGAGGACTTGCCCGCTGAGTGGCGATGTCCCCAGTGCGGCGCCAAGCCGACACAGTTCCGCCGGGATGAGCCCAAGTGCATGACTTGAGGGGGGAGGCTCGTGAATGACATTGAGGTGCCAGAAAGACTATGCGATCTGCGGTTATCGGTACGATCCGAGGAAAGGTGATCCGGAGAATCGGATCCCGGCGGGGACGCCGCTTGCGGATCTTCCCGCCGGATGGGTTTGTCTTCGGTGTACGAGCGGGAACACCGCTTCCCGTTCCCGTGAGGATCCGCGAACTTGAGCCCCGTTAGTATTGGAGGAAAAAATCTTCTGAAAGGAGCGGTTAGGGATGGATAAATACGAATGCTCGGTCTGCGGCTATGTCTACGATCCGGCGCAAGGAGATCCGGAGGGAAATATTCCCCCGGGGACACCCTTTGAAAAGCTGCCGGATAACTGGACATGCCCGGTGTGCGGAGCGGGCAAAGACGAATTCAAAAAACTTTAAGGAGGGATCTCTTGGAAGCTACGAACCAACCCGCAAGTGTCTCGATGCCACGCATCGGGGATAGGGCTCCCGCATTCAAGGCGATGACCACTCAAGGGGAGATCACCTTCCCGGATCAGTACGCCGGAAGTTGGGTGATCCTGTTCAGTCATCCGGCCGATTTCACCCCGGTTTGCACTTCGGAATTCATGACGTTTGCCTCCATGGAGGATAAGTTCGCCGAGGTCAATTGCAAGCTCGTCGGGCTCTCTGTGGATGGGCTCTACAGCCATATCGCATGGCTGCGGACGATCAAGGATAAGATCGAATACCGCGGGATGAAAAATGTGGAAGTGAAGTTTCCCCTGATCGAAGACATCACCATGGAAGTGGCCAAAAAGTACGGCATGATCCAACCGGGCGAAAGTTCGACCAAGGCCGTCCGCGCCGTCTTCGTCATCGATCCCAAAGGCATTATCCGGGTGATCATCTACTATCCGCTCAGCCTGGGCCGGAACTTCGAGGAGCTGTACCGGATCGTTGTGGCCCTTCAGGTGGCCGATGCGTTTTCGGTCGCTCTCCCGGCGGATTGGCGCCCGGGCGATCCCGTCATCGTTCCCCCGCCCGGTTCATGTGGGGTGGCAAAGGAGCGGATGGAGGTCAAGCAACCGGACGTGACTTGCCATGATTGGTTCTTCTGCACGAAGAAGATCGAGAAAGAGAAGGTCCTCGGGGCCGTGCTCAAGAAGAAGTGATTGTGTTTTGACCCCGGAACGGCGATCGAGAAATCGTGTGCCGAGACACCGCCACGGGGGGATTGGGGGGTAAGGTCCGGAGTGAGGTGATCACAGGCACTCGCTCTGAGGTGAAGGCCCCAAAGCGGGATCGCTCTTTTCGGGTTTTGACGGAAATGGGATAGGGATGCCGAAAATCCGGAGAGATTCTCAAGGAGGTATGTATGACCAAGGAACTACAGCAAGATATCGTGACCACCATGAAGCACTGGCAGAAGGTGGAGAATGCCGCGGTGGCCTCGACCGCGCAGATCATGGAAAAGACGGAGAACCCGCTCATTCGATTGGTGGCGGAGATCATCCAGCGCGATTCGCTGATCCACTACCGGGTTCAGGAGTTCATCGCCCACAGCATCGCGCACAAGGCGCTCACCCTCACCCCGGACGATCTTACCCGGATCTGGGGGATGATCGAGCAGCACCTCAAGATCGAGCAGCAGACCATTGATTTGGCGCAGAAGATGCTCGATTGTACCCGCGGGCAGCAGGGGATGATCCTGCAGAATTATCTCTTGCAATATCTTCTGCAGGATGAACAGAAACACTCCGATCTTCTGACCCGTTTGGACGAGATCAAAAGGGGAATCTACAAGTCGGTCTAGGGGACCCTTTATTTGCCGCCGAGAAGCGGGCCTCCCGCTTCTCGGCGGCAAACGGGGCCAAGGATGCGATGGATGACGAGCAGAGAAGACATGGGTAAGTTTCAGAACCGGTTGGCATTGGAGAAGAGCCCCTATCTTCTTCAGCACGCGGGCAATCCCGTGGATTGGTACCCGTGGGGAGAGGAGGCCTTCGCCAAAGCCCGCACCGAGCACAAGCCGGTCTTCCTTTCCATCGGCTATTCGACATGCCACTGGTGCCATGTGATGGCACACGAATCGTTTGAAGATGAGGAAGTGGCACGGCTCATGAACGATGCCTTCATCTCCATCAAAGTGGACCGCGAGGAGCGCCCCGATATTGACGCCGTTTACATGACCGTTTGCCAGCTCATGACCGGCAGCGGGGGCTGGCCCCTTACCATCGTTATGACCCCCGATAAAAAGCCCTTCTTCGCCGCCACGTACATTCCCCGGGAAACCCGCTTCGGGCGCATCGGGATGCTCGATCTTGTGCCGCGTCTCAAGGAGATCTGGTCACGAAGAGAGGGAGAAGTGCTGAAATCGGCGGATGAGATCGCCGCGGCGGTGGCACACTTCTCGCAGCCGGTGGCGGGGGAAGAGCTCGGACCGTCGGTGCTGAAACTCGCGTTCGAGCAACTCGCGGCACGATTCGATCGGGAGTACGGCGGTTTCGGCGATGCCCCCAAATTCCCGATGCCCCACCATTTGTTTTTCTTGCTCCGGTATTGGAAGCGCACCGCCGATAGCCTTGCGATCGAGATGGTCGAGAAGACCCTCGATCGCATGCGGAAGGGGGGTATCTGGGATCACGTTGGCTTCGGATTTCATCGGTATTCGACCGATCGGCAGTGGTTGGTGCCCCATTTCGAGAAGATGCTGTACGATCAGGCCCTTGCGGCGATGGCCTACATCGAGGCCTTTCGGGCGACCGGAAAGGCCGAATATGAGAGGACGGCACGGGAGATCTTCACCTACGTCTTGCTCGATATGACCGCCCCCGAGGGTGGGTTCTTCTCTGCAGAGGATGCCGATAGCGAAGGCGGAGAGGGAAGATTTTACCTCTGGACCGAAGAGGAAATCCGGTCGGCTCTGAGTCCGGAGGATGCCGACCTTGCGGTGACCGTTTTCAACGTATCCAGAGAAGGAAACTACCGGGAAGAATCCGGCGGGCTTCCGGGGAGACGGAATATTCTCCATCAGAAGGCCTCCATGGGTGAAATCTCCCGGCGGACGGGCATCGGCGAACCGCAACTCCAACAGCGGATGGGGAGGATCCGGGAAAGGCTCTTTGAATACCGCTCGAAGCGGCCCCATCCCCCGAGGGATGACAAACTCCTGACGGATTGGAACGGACTCATGATCGCGGCCCTGGCCAAGGGCGCTCAGGTCTTCGGCGAGCGGGAATATGCCGAGGCGGCCAAGGGCGCTGCGGATTTTCTTCTGGGTGCTCTAAGGACCGCCGATGGGCGATTGCTCCATCGCTATCGGGAGGGCGAGGCGGCGATTATGGGCTCGGCGGATGATTATGCGTTTCTGGTGTGGGGTCTCCTCGAGCTGTATGAAGCCACTTTCGAAGTCCGATACCTTCGAGCGGCCATCGAGCTGAACGGGCAGTTCATCGCCCACTTCTGGGATGCCGCTCGCGGGGGGTTCTATGCGACCCCGGATGATGGGGAAGAGATTCTCTTCCGCGGCAAGGATATCTACGATGGCGCAGTGCCATCGGCCAATTCTGTGGCCGTGTTGAATTTGCTCCGTATCGGGCGCTTGACCGCCGACCCGGAAATGGAGAAGAAGGCGGCATGGATCATGAAGGTATTCTCCGGTGAGGTGAGCCGATCCCCGGCCGCATATACCTTTCTGATGTGCGGAGTGGACTTTGCGGCGGGGCCGGCCCATGAAGTGGTCATCGCGGGCGATCCGGAAGCGGAGGATACCCGTTCCATGCTCCGTACCCTTTGGAATAGGTTCACTCCTAATCTCGTGGTGCTGTTGAGGCCCACGGGAAAGGAGCCGCCCGAGATCGATGGTTTAGTCCCCTTTGCCGGCGGTTGCACGCCCCTTCGGGGAAAGGCGACGGCTTATGTGTGTACCGGCTATCAATGCCGCTCGCCCACCACCGACCCCGCCGAGATGATGGCCCTCCTTCAGGCGATGGAGAAGGGCGCGAAGGCCGAGGGGACCTAGGGAGGACATATCCCGCTGGGATGCGGTCTTGTGACCCTTGCGCGATCGAATTCGGCGTCTTTCAACTCGATGGGGGGGTGCCGTTATGAAGAACGAAAAGGTCACGGGCCAAGGGGTGGGGATGTTTCTGGCCAGACTTGATCCAAGCCGCCGGGTGATCGTGGAGCGCCTCCGGAGCCTGATTTTCGAGGCGGAGCCGGAGATCGAAGAAGGGATGCGGTGGGGGCGTCCCGTCTATTCGAAAGGGGGCGGGATTTGTTGCATTGATACCTTCCCCGGATATGTCAGCTTGGGCTTCTTTGAAGGGGCTTGCCTCAGGGATGTAACGGGCCTTCTTGCGGGAACGGATGAGAATTACCGGTATATCCGGATTCGGGATGTGGAGAGTATCAGGGGGGAGGAAATCAAGGCACTGGTTGCCGAGGCGGTGCGGTTCCATTCAAGGTATGTGGTAAGATGTACAGAGACGGATACGGTTGCCGAACAAACGAAGGAGATCTTGGGAGGTGAAAGATGACCCGTACAAACGATAATCTTCAGTCAGCCTTCGCCGGCGAAAGTCAGGCCAATCGGAAGTACCTTTTCTTCGCAGAACAAGCGGAGAAAGAAGGCTTGAAGCAGATCGCCCGGCTCTTTCGCGCGGCGGCGGAGGCCGAAACGGTGCACGCCCGCAATCATCTGAAGGTCATCGGGGGGATCAAAACAACCCGCGAGAACCTCGGGGCCGCCGTCAGCGGCGAGCACCATGAGTTCACACAGATGTATCCCCAGTTCATCAAGGATGCCGGCGCCGAGGGCGCCAAGAAGGCCGTGGAGAGCTTCGATATGGCCAACAAGGTGGAACAGATCCATCATCGCTTGTTCACCGAGTACCTGAGCAAACTCGAAAAAGGCCAGAGCATTCCCGCTGTGGATATCTATGTGTGCCCGTTTTGCGGCAACACCGTCGAGGGAGAACCGCCCGATAAATGCCCCATCTGCGGGGCCCCGAAAAAGGCTTTCAAGAAGATCGATTAGGAGCCGTATTACCGGGCAACACGTCAGGCCGAAGGAGGAGATTTGAGTACAGTAGAAATCGCCCCGGGCGTCCACTGGGTCGGGGCCATAGATTGGAACATCCGGAATTTCCACGGCTATTCCACCCATCGGGGGACGACCTATAACGCCTTTCTCATCATGGATGAAAAGGTTGTCCTTGTGGACACGGTCAAACACCCCTTCTTTTACGAAATGCTCGGCCGGATCAAGGAGATCGTGGATCCGGAGAAGATTGATTACATCATTTCCAATCACGTGGAGATGGATCATTCGGGATCGCTTCCCATGATGCTCAAGGCCGCTCCCCGGGCCGAGCTCGTAACTTCGGAGAAGTTCGGCGAGGCCGGCCTCCGCAAACACTTCGGATTCGATCGGCCCATGCTCACGGTCAAGGAGGGGAGCTCGCTGGATATCGGCAAGCGCAAGCTGGTTTTCGTGCCCACGCCGATGCTTCACTGGCCGGATTCGATGGTCACCTATTCCCCGCATGATGAGTTGCTGTTTTCGAGCGATGCCTTCGGGCAGCACCTCGCTACTTCCGAGCGGTTCGATGACGAGGTGGACCCCGCCGTGGTGATGCAAGAAGCGGCCAAGTATTACGCCAACATTTTGATGCCGTTTGCTCACTTGATCCCCGGGGCACTCAAGAAGCTCGGCGGGCTTTCCATCAAGATCATCGCCCCCGATCATGGAGTGATTTGGCGGGCCGATCCGGGCAAGATCATCTCCGCCTATAGCGAATGGAGTGCGGGGAAGACGAGAAAGAAGGCGGTGATCGTATTCGATACGATGTGGCACAGCACCGCCAAGATGGCCTCTGCCATCGCCGACGGGCTCTTCAGCAAGGGGGTCGAGGTCAAACTGTACAATCTCACCGCCTCCGATAAGAGCGATATCATGACTCACGTGCTCGATGCCGCGGCGGTGATCGTGGGCTCGCCCACCCTCAATAACGGCATGTTCCCTTCGGTGGCGGAATTCCTTTGCTACATGAAGGGGCTGAAACCCAAGGGGAAGATCGGGGCGGCCTTCGGGTCTTACGGATGGAACGGCGGCGCCGCGAAGGCCATTGCGCAGGAACTCCAACAGACGGGCATCGAAATCGTGGAGCCGGAACTTGCTTTCAAGTGGGTCCCCACGGAATCGGAGCTTGCCGAATGTGCGGCTTTCGGACGGCGTATCGCCGATAAGATCAAAGGATGAGGAGCAAGTGCATGAAGAAGGAACATCGCCACACGTTCGTTTGCGATCGCTGCGGCAATGAGGCGGATATCGTCATCACCGAGGAAGCGAGCAGCCTTGCCGAACACGGGCAGCCGCCGAAGCAGAAGAAGAAAGTGATGGTTTGCAAGGTCTGCGGGAACGAAGCCGACATGATCCTCGAAGAGGAAGAGGTGGAGGAATCCTAGCCATGCTGATCGGCGGGGTCATCGGGGTTGCGGCAGGGGCCGCCATCGGCGGCGTCATCGGATATCTGAATGTCTGCACCGGCGGCGGTTGAGGGATGACAAAGAGTCCCTGGAGAGGGGCCATATTCGGTGCGATTGCGGGGCTGATCGTCGGAGTGGTGATTGGGGCCGGATAGTGGGAGCGGCGGTCAGCACCGGGGTCAACGGGCACTTCAAGGAGATCCACCATGGGCGATGGCAAGCAAGTCGTTTTGGAAGCGATGAAGAAGGCGGGAAAGCCGCTTCGGCCGGGGGAGATCGCGGAGCTTGCCGGATTGGACAAGGCGGAGGTAAGCAAGCTCATCACCCAGCTCAAGAAAGAGGGGAAGATCATCTCGCCCAAGAATTGCTACTATCAACCCAAGTAAGAGCGGGCCGATCCCCGCCTATTTCTTGAGCACCGCGATGGCGATGGTGCCGGGGCCGAGGTACGTGCCGATGACCGGCCCGATCCGCGACCCGTAAAGGCAAGCCCTTCCGGTAATCGCGGCGAGTTCTTTCATGATCTCTTCGGCTTCGTCGGGGGTGGTGCTGTGGAGGACGACCGTTTCCTCGATCGGGGTGAGTTCTCTTGCCATCTCGATGAGTTGAGCGATCACCTTCTTCCGCGTTCGGGCTTTTCCGAAGGGATGAACCTCACCATCCTTCATGCCGATGATCGGTTTGATGGCCAGAAGTGTTCCCATGAGCGCCTGTGCCCGGCCGATCCGGCCCCCTTTATAGAGATAGCGCAGCGTATCCACCGTGCCGAAGAAGTGTGTCCGGCCGATGAGGTCGTGGGTGAGCGCGCACGCCTCCTTGAGATCGGCCCCGGCCCCGGCGGCGGCTGCCGCTTTGGCTACGATCAGTCCCAGACCACCCGATGCCTGAAGCGAGTCCACGATTTCGATGGGGGAGGGGGAGTTCCCCATGGACTCGCGGGCTAGAACCGCCGAGTTGTAGGTGCCGCTCAGTTTCTGCGAGATGTGGATCGAGAGGATGCCGTCGGCTCGGTTGCTGAGGGTTTGGTACACGTGGAGGAAGTCCGCCGGAGTGGGTTGGGAGGTGGTGGGGAGGGGGTCGGCTTGGGGCAGTCTTTCGTAAAACTCCTCGGCACTGATGTCGATTCCATCGCGGAAGCTTGCGGTGCCGAAATTGACGGTGAGCGGGACGACCGTGATCCCGAGATCTCGCACCAGCGCCGGAGGGAGATCGGCGGTGCTATCGGTCACTACCCGGATGGTCATGAGAGGGCTCCCTCACTCGACCGAGATCAAGTAATGGTAATGGGGTTGGCCTCCGAAGATCACTTCCACTTCCAAGTGGGGGTATTGGTCGCGGATGGGCTTGAAGGTCTCCTCCGCAGTCGCCCGGTCGATGTCCTCCCCGAAGTAAGCGGTGAGGATTTCGGCGTTTGAAATATCCATCTTCTCGAGCAACCGCGAAAGAGCGCTTTCGATGGTATCTTCGGCCACTGTCAACTCTCCGTCCACAAATCCGATGATCTGACCTTCACGAACGATCAGATCTTTGTACTGCATTGAACGCACGGCGGTGGCGATTTGGCCCGTGCGGACTCCCCCGAGCGCCTCCGTCATGACTCTGACGTTTGTTTCTAGATCGGATTCGAAGTTGAAGGCCACCAGAGCGCTCACGCCTTGCATGACCGTCTTGCTGGGCACGACGGCCACTTTCTTCTTGGTGAGGTCACATACTTGCCGGGCGGTGGGGAGCGTATCGGCGTTGTTGGGAAGAAGGATCACATCCTCTGTAGGCACCGATTCCACCGCATCGAGCAATTCTCTCACACTGGGATTCATCGTTTCTCCCCCGGGAACGATCCGGGTGGTGCCGAGGCTCTGGAAGACCTCGATGAGCCCCTGTCCCGTCACCACGGCTACGGTGGAGACGTTCCCCTCCACACGGGGCGGGCTTTCACTCTGGTTGGCGATGAACTCCTGATGCTGTTCCTCCATATTGTCGATCTTGATCTTGTGGAGCGTACCGAGCGAGACCGCATACGAGAGAACGGCGCCGGGATCGAAGGTGTGGATGTGGACTTTGGCCGTTTCGGGGTCTCCCACTACCAGCACATGTTCCCCCATCCGCCCGAGATGCCCGCGGATTTCGTCCAAGTTGAGATCGCGGCCCCGGAGAAGGAATTCCGTACAGTAGCCGTATTTCTCTCCCGTCTCGATCCGGGCGATGGTTGCCGGAGGCGACTCGATCTCCGGCGAAGGTGTTGCTTCAGCGGGCACATCCTTTCCCTGAAGATAGCACAGGAGTCCCTCGAGGATAAAGCAAAGCCCTTGTCCCCCCGCATCCACTACACCCGCCTCCTTGAGCACCGGAAGGAGCTGAGGCGTCTTCGCCACGGATCTCCGGGCTTCCTCGACCACTGCTTTAAGGACGGGCTCCAAGCCGGAGGTATCGGCGCTCGTTGCCGCTTGAGCGGCAGAGGATGCTTCACGGATCACCGTGAGGATCGTCCCTTCGACGGGGCGGCTCACCGCCCGATCGGCCATGATGGAGGCCTGGCGCAAGGCCTCAGCGATATCGGAAGGGGTGAAGGTCTTCTTTCCCTCGAGCCCCTGGGCTAGTCCCCGCAGGATCTGGGAGAGGATCACGCCGCTGTTTCCCCGTGCGCCCATGAGCGCCCCGCGCGCCATGGCCCGGGCCACCGCGGAGGCATCGGTATCGGGGCAGAGATTGGCCTCCGCCAGAGCCGATCGCATGGTGAGGAGCATGTTCGTTCCGGTATCTCCATCGGGCACGGGGAAGACGTTCAGGGCATTTACGGTGGCGGCGTTGCGCTGGAGGAGATGGGTGCCGCTTCGGAACATCTCGCGGAGGTTTTTCCCCGTCCAGAGCGTCTCTTCTTTTTTCATCCCTGCCCATCCTGATTTGCGCGGCCCGCGCAAGTATGGTATTCTAGTTTGTGCATTTTACAGTAAAGCAATCTGCAAAGTCAAAGGGCTATTCTCATGAAGTGTGATATTTGCGGCAAAACCCTACAGTTCGGGCACAACGTCAGCCATTCGATGAGGCACACCCCCCGGCAGTGGTATCCCAATATTCAAAAGAAGAAGGTTGTCATCGGCGGCAAGCGGAAGACGATCAACGTTTGTACGCGTTGCCTTCGCACCGAGATGAAATCCCTCACCTAGGCAACGGCGGTGATGCTCTCGCGAAGGCGCTTCATTGCCTGAGGGATTGGCTCCTTCTTGTTGAATATGGCTGAACCGGCAACGAGCACCGTGCCCCCCGCCTGAACCACTCGGGGGGCTGTTTCCGCATTCACGCCGCCGTCCACTTCAAGCTCGGCAGTCGTCGGACCCTTCTCGTCCAGAAGCCGCCTGAGCCGGCTGATCTTATCGAGTACCTCCGGGATGAACTGTTGCCCCGAATACCCGGGGTTGACCGTCATCGCGAGCACGAGATCCACGAACGGCAGGATTTCGGAGATGCTCTCGAGGGGGGTGGCGGGGTTCAGCGATACGCCGGCCCGGCATCCGAGTTCCTTGATTCGGGTGACCACGCGGTGAAGGTGAGTACAAGCCTCCACATGAACGGTGATGATGTTCGCGCCGGCCCGGGCGAAGCTCTCGATCTGCCTTTCCGGCGCCTCGATCATGAGGTGGACATCGAGGGGGAGGGAAGTGTGGGGGCGGATGGCCCGCACAAGCTCATCCCCGAAGGTGATCGGCGGCACGAAATGCCCGTCCATGACATCCACATGAATGTAGTCCGCTCCGGCAGCGGCGGCTTCTCGAACTTGGTCTCCGAACCGGGCAAAATCGGCGGAGAGAATGGATGGGGCGATCTTGATCTTATGTTTCATCGAGTTTCCTTCGCGCGCGGCGGAGTGCCTCCTCCACTTGCCGGGGAGCAGTGCCGCCCGGCACATCCCGCGCGGCAATGGAAGATTCCACGGTGAGGTTCTTCAGGGCGTCTTCGCCGAAGAGGGGGGAGAAGCGCCGATAATCCTCGATGGACAGTTCGTGCAAAGCACTGCCCTTCTCGATGGCAAAGCGGACAATCTCCCCCACGATCTTGTGGGCTTCCCGGAACGGCACCCCTTTTTTCGCTAAATAATCGGCAAGGTCGGTGGCCAGCGTATAGTTCTCGCCGGCGGCCTGATGCATCCGTTCCGCGTTGATCCTGAGCGTCTGGAGCATGCCGGTGCACACCTCCAGCGTTGATTGGAGGGTGTCCACCGTATCGAAGAATCCCTCTTTATCCTCTTGCATATCGCGGTTGTAGGAGAGCGGGAGGCCTTTCATAGTAGTGAGGAGGGCGATCAGGTTCCCGTACACCCGGCCCGTCTTGCCACGGGCCAGCTCCGCCACGTCCGGATTCTTCTTCTGGGGCATGATGCTCGAACTAGTGGCATAAGCATCTTCGATCTCGATGAATCCGAACTCAGGGGTGGACCAGAGCACCAGTTCCTCCGCGAGCCTTGAAAGGTGCATCATGGCGATGCTTGCGGCGGCGTGAAACTCGATCAAAAAGTCGCGGTCTGAGACGGCGTCTATGCTGTTGGCGCTGATCCGGGAAAACCCGAGCTCTCGGGCGACGGACTCCCGATCGATGGGATAAGGCACTCCGGCCAGTGCCCCGCTTCCGAGCGGCAAGACATCCGTCCGTTTGAGCGCGTCTTTAAAGCGCTCGATGTCCCGCTGGGCCATCTCGAAGTAGGCCAGAAGATGATGGGCCAGAAGGATCGGCTGGGCGTGCTGGGTATGGGTATATCCCGGCAGAATCGCATCTCTGTTCGACTCGGCAAGGTCCAGAAGGGCCTTTTGAAACCCTTTGAGGAGGGTGACGGTCCGAATGGCGGCCTCTTTGGCGAAGAGCCGCATATCGGTGGCCACCTGATCGTTTCGGGAGCGGGCGGTGTGGAGCTTTCCGGCAACCTCGCCGATCTTCTCGCGGAGGCGGGTCTCGATGTTCATGTGGATATCTTCGAGCGCCGGATCGAAGGTGAATTCCCCCCGTTCGATTTCTTCTCGAATGGCCTCGAGGCCCGCGATGATCTTCTCCGCTTCCGCTTCTGGGATGATCCCCTGACGGGCCAGCATCCGCGCGTGGGCGATGGATCCCTGGATATCTTGCCGGTAGAGCCGCCGATCGAACGAGACCGACTCGGTGTACTTCTGGACCCCGGGGTCCGTATCCTTTCCCAAGCGCGAGCGAAGCGGTTTCATGATCTTGCTTGGTATTATGGCATCTCCCATCGAACGGGGTCAAGCCGGCGCCTCAGGCTCTCTCAACGGCCGGCCGGTGACGGCCGCGAGGAGCACTTCCGAGAGCAAGAATACCCGGCTTCCCTTCTTCTCCTTGAGCGCTTGCCGGAGGAACATGGAGCACCCCGAACAGGGGGTGATGACCGTGCGGGATCGGATGCCGGCGGCGAGGGTCGGGAGCTCTTCCGCTTTCATGCAGCAGAGATCCGTGCTCAACGGATTCAGTTCGAGCCCTTCGATGCGGTCGAGGATCCGGGATACGGCCTCAAGATCGAGCGGTGTGGCCCTGCCCGCCCGGCGGTTGCGGTGGCATCCGGGATAGTAATCGGCCTCGAGATCGAGCTTTCCGCCCCGGAAGAGGCGGGCGAAGAGCGTGGGATACCACAGGATCTCCTCGGGAACATCGGCTTTGAAGGCATCGAAGACCATATCGCAACCGGCGCAATAGAGGATGATTTTGCTCGCGCCGAGGTGGCGCACCTGCCGGAGGTTTTCGGCGAAGAACTCCGCCGCCAGTGCCTTTGCCCCCTCCAATTCCGAGGGTGAGCCGGTATTGATGGCGTGAAGGAAGAACGGGTCGCCGCAACAGTACTCCTTGGGGAGGAGGGAGTAGTCCACCTCGAAGCGGTCGAGGAGGTGGCGAAAGGCGATCATATCGTTGGGCTCGAGGTAGGGATTGAAGCAACTGGCGATGAGCGCATACTCGGCCCGGTCCTTGGTGCGGAAGCCGAATTCCCGGAGCAACCGTTCCCGATCCTCCCGCTTCTTGGGCCCTTGGGCGATCCCGGCCTCTCGGATGTGGGCGATCATTTTCTCGTTCGGCATATTCTTCCCCCTTTCGTATGGTTGCTACGGGAGGATTCGGCGCTGGCTGAGATTCTCCGCCGTATCCCCGAGATCGAGGGCGCGCAGGGCGGCTTCCGGAGGGATTCCCGTTTCCGGATCCCATCCCCGGAGTCGATAGTATTCCTTTTTCGATTGCTCGAAGGCTGAGCGGTCGACCGTTGCCCCTTTGCGGGAAACGGGCTGGCCGTTCGGCCCCGGCACCTCCAAATTGGGATTGGGCATATCCCATTTGATGGGCTCCGTGAACCATAGTTCCGGGAGTCGGTCATCCGCTGTCCCTCGGTGTCCCTCCCGCAAGAGGATCGCCCGGTGCAGATTGAAGACCCTCTCGCCCACGCGGTTCAAGCTCGATTCATCGAATTCCCGGCCGGTCACCGCTGTCAGCACCTGAGCCTCGAGCGTGGGATCGCCAACGTGATCCGGGGTGAACCGCGCTTCCATCACCGGCCACACGAAGCTGCAGAGGATGAGGCATTCCTTGGCGTACTCCCGATCCTGAATCATCTTGGCCGCCAGAGCCTTCCCCTCGAACGTGGTGAAATCGGCGGCGATTTCGCTTCCCCAGAAGCGGGCGGCGATGCGCCGGGCCACTTCCCCCGAGACGAAGGCTCCGTCTTCGCCGCGGCGCCATTCCAGCCATTTGAAGATCACGCGGCTGATCTCCTGAAGCTGAGGGGTGGGGTTGCGCGGCTCGGTGGCATGGAGGAGGGCGGTATTGGGGTACAGTCTGGCATCATAGGTATTCTCTTGCCCGGCCTTGGAAACGAGCGGCGCGAGCGCCGAGACGGCCTTCCCTCCGAGGGACTCTGCCGCTTTGTGTACGCCTTTTGCCAGAAGCTCCCCGAACCCCTCCCGAAGGGATATCTTGTGCAGAAGGGTATCCAGAAACTCGATGGTGCCGAATTTGGAGAGCGGAAGCCCCGTGTTCTGATCGTTCAGGATGCCCGCCCGGATGCAACGCCAGAGCCATCCAATGATCACCGAGACCGCCATGGTATCGAGTCCGTATTCATCGCAGAGCTTGGTGGCCCGGAAGGGGATATCGCTATCCGGACCGTAGATGGCCTCGGCCATGGGGCGATAGAAGATGGCGGATTGGCACATGAACTTGCCCACATCGCCCTCCTTCGATTCGTAGGTGCGGCGGATGCAATCGAACGAGCACAAGGGGCATGGTGCCCGGCGGGTATTGGGGCCCATGATGCGCATGGGCACGCCGGCCACAGCGGTGATGGGCTCTTTTCCCAGAGCGCGGTAGCGGGCGGCCAGTTGCTTGAAGTGCTCCGGATACGCCATCTGAATCTTGAGCTTGCCTTGGGGCACCACGATGGCCTTGAGATTCTTGGAGCCCATTACCCCTCCCAGCCCCGCCGATCCGGAGGCATCGTCCTCGGCGATCACATTGGCCATCACAGCACCGCTCTCACCCGCCGGCCCCACCGCCGCCACACTGATTCCTTCGCCGTATTCGACCTTCAGGATTCTCCTTGTTCGGATGGCACCCTTTCCCCGGAGCCCGTTGGCGTCCTTGAACTCGCAGATTCCATCGTGGAGGAAGAGGTAAACGGGCCTTTCGGATCTGCCGGTGATCATCAGGGCGTCGTAGCCGGCCGCCTTGAGGTCGTTTCCCCACCGTCCCCCGAGATTGCAGTGGACGAAGTGTTCCGGATCGGAGACGGGGGACTTCCCGGATACCATCCATCGGGAGGCGCCGATCCCCGGCGCGCCGGCCAATGGCCCGGTGGAGAAGATCACCGCGCTCCGCGGATCGGCGGCGGCGGCCTTCGGGGGCATCTCATCCCAGTACAGCTTGGCGGCAAGCCCCTTTCCCCCGAGGAATCGCTCCGCATAGTCTGAGGTAGGGAGTTCCTCGGCCCTTTGATTGGTAAGGTTCACCTTCAGAATCTTTCCCGCATATCCGAACATTTCACATCATCCCCCATGCATTTTGGGGCCGGGACTCGACTCAAGGCGAGCGTGTCCCTATGCCTTTTCGATCTGAACCAGCGCCGTATTGGAAGGCAAAGCTCCTCCGGGCGAGGGCCGATCGAGCGAGAGCACGTTGGCGCATCCCCCCCGATCCACCCCGTCCGCGTCCGGAGCGTACCATGCGCCCTCAGGCAAATCCACCACCCCCGGCATGATCGTCTCCACCACTCTGGCCGGAACAATGACCGTGCCCCGATCGTTAAAGACCCTGACCCTATCGCCGTCTTCGATTCCCCTCACTTCGGCGTCGCGGGAGTTGATGCGGATGGCATGAGGATCGAGCTCCCGAAGCCACGGGACGTTATCGAATTGGGTATGCGCGCGCCGCCGCGTGTGCGTGGTGATGAGTTGCAGGGGATACTTCTTCCGCAACGGATCGTTTGGTCCCTCCCACGGCTCGATGTATTTCGGGATCGGCGGAATGAGGGGATCGTTCATATCGGCGATGAGTTTGGAGTGGATCTCGATCTTGCCGGAAGGGGTGTAGAAGGGATTCTTTTCCGGGTTCTCGATTTGCTCCCGGAAGGGGATGTGCGGCCGGGGTAGCTTGAGCTTGTGATAGCCCTCCCGCTTGAAGGCCTCCCGATCGGGGATATCGCTCTTTGCAAGGATGTCATCGAGCCACGCTTCATCGGATTTGTCGTCGTAATCCTTTAGTCCGAGCCGTAAGGCCAACTCGCGCGCCACGTCCATCGGGGTTCGGCACTCCCCGGGCGGCGCGATGATCCGCCTCCGGTATCCGTAGAACGGCGGTGTGGCGGCTCCCATGGTGATATCGGCACGCTCGAAGAAAGTGGTCGAGGGAAGCACGATATCGGCATAGCGGGCGGTCGGGGTGAGGAATTGCTCTTCGGTGACCACGAAATCGAGTTTCTTGAAGGCTTCCACTGTTTTGTTCGTGTTGGGCCACTGGTTGACCGGATTGGCGTTGGTCACCCAGAGGAACTTGAAGTCGGCCGGAGCGCCCCCGGCCTTGCCCTTGAGGATGGCATCGGTGAGGTGAAAGAGATTGATGATCCCGTATCCGTAGATGTAGTAGTTGCGATTGGGCAACTTGCCCTTGGGGTTCGGCACGAGCCCGTCCACGGGGTTGGGGGGGATCTTGGGTCCCGAGCCCATCTTGCCCAGTGCATGGGGCCCCCACGATTTGCCGCCGCAAGATCCGCCGGGCTTGCCGATGTTGCCGGTCATGGCGGCGAGCGTGATCGCTGCACGGTGATACTGCTCGCCGTAGGCCGTCCGCCCCGGTGCGATGCCGGCAATCAGAGCCGCGGGTCTCGTGGTGGCATACTCGCGGGCCAACTTGCGAAGGGTTTCCGCGGGGATGCCGGTGATCGGCTCGGCCCATTCGGGGGTTTTGGGCACGCCGTCTTCCTTCCCCAGCGCATAATCGCGGAAGACTTCGAATCCGAGGGTGTATCTATCGAGGAAGGCCTGATCGTGAAGGTTCTCGGTGATCGTCACGTGCGCCATCGCGATGAGCGCCGCCGCATCGGTGCCGGGGCGGATGGGGATCCAGTGATGGGCAAAGGCGGCCGCCGTGGCGGTCAGACGCGGGTCCACGGCGATAATCTTGATTCCCTTCTCTCTGGCCTGTGCCAAGTACCATGCGGTGTTGGTATCTTGAATCGTGGTCGAGGGATCCCATCCCCACATGATGATGAGCTTCGAGTTCAAAAGGTCGTCGCGGGTGCTGGCGGTCCACGCCATGCCGAACGTGGCCAGCTCGGCGAAGATCCCCCCTTCGTAGGAGTGCAAGCCCCATGGGCGGGTGTACCCGCCGAGCATACAAAAAAGGCGGCTCATGCGCCGCCACGTATCGTGAAGCATGCCCTGATCGCCCCCCGAGACCCAGTGGACGATCGAAGCGGGCCCGTAGGTTGTGATCGTGCGTTTGAGGGCATCGGCGATCGTATTCAGCGCCTCATCCCAAGAGATGCGCTCGAACTTCCCTTCCCCCCGCTCCCCCGCCCGTTTGAGCGGGTACAGTAGCCGGTCCGGATGGTAGATGCGTTGCCGCCACGATCGGCCGCGAAGGCATGCCCGCACTTGCGGCTCCGGGCCGTCATCGGTCTCGATGCGCACGATCCGCCCCTCCCGGACGTGGACCTTGAGGAGGCATCCGCCGCCGCAGTGAGGGGCACACAAAGTGGTGATGATTTCCTCTTTTCCGCTGTTCATTTCTTGGCCTTCCAGTAAAGAAATTCCACCCACAGTCCCCCGATCGCCGAGGTATCGAAATAGGCGAATTCCATCACCTTCATATCATGATAGAACACCGGCTCCAATCCTATGGCCCTGAAGGCCGCCTTGGCGGCATTCATATCTTCCACCGGAAAGGCGAGGTGGTGGATGCCCTCGCCTTTTGCTTCGAGGAATTCGAAGTACGGGTTCTCGCCCTCGATGGGTTCGATGAGCTCGATCTGAAGGGGGCCGGACTGGGCGAAGGAGACCTTGATCCGGCATCGCACCGGCCGGCCGCGGAGGATGGCCCCGTCCATGTTCACCTCCATCGGCGGAGAAAAGGGCCCCATGCCGAAGGTCGAGGCGTAGTAATCGCAGACTTTCCGGATATCCCGGACCACATAGCCGAGTTGATAGACCGGCGGGAGCTTGAAATCGGGCAAATGGTTTTCCGCCATTGCCGCACCTCCCTCGGGAAGCGTTGATCTGTTTTGTTCCGAATCCCTCGCCCTTACGATTTGGGGGCCGGCTTGATGGTCTTCATCATCCGGTCGAACTCCCAGAAGGCGCGCAGCGAGGCGATCTTGCCATCGGGGTTGACCCGGTACACGAAGACGCCGTCGCATCGGGCGGTGCTGCCATCGGCGAAGGTGAGATGGATACTGCCCACGTTGGCGCATTCGTTGCCGGCGGCGAACGAATCCTTGATCTCGAATTTGATCCGGGTGTTGGCGATGTTGTTATCGAAGAAGCGTGCCAGAGCTTCCTTCCCGTGATGCCCTTTTCCCTCGGGGTCTATCGGGGAAGGGCCGACGGGGTCTTCGACTGTGGCATCGTCGGCATAGAGCGAGAGCCATTCCTCTTTGGCTCTCCGCTCAGCGGCGCTGATGGAACGTTTGGCGGCGGCTCGTGCGGGGTGTTCCTGAGTCATGGGACCTCCCTTCTTCAATTTCGGTATCCTTTTTCGGAAAAGCAAGCCCGGTGTTTCTCAAGCCCTTTCGATGAAGGCGCCGGTCCGGGTATCCACTTTGATCCTCTCGCCCGGAGAAAGGTAAAGGGGCACTTGAACCGTGATCCCGGTTTCCAGAATGGCCGGCTTGGTGCCCCCGGCGGCGGTATCGCCTTTGTAAGCGGGCCCGGTCTCGGTGATCTTCAGTTCCACCGTGATGGGCAGTTCCACGGCCAGCACCTTTCCCTCGTGCATGAATAGCTGCACGGTGAGCCCTTCGGTGAGGTAGTTCAGTCCGTCTCCCAGAATCGGGCCGCTCACGGGGATCTGTTCGAAGCTCTCCTGATCCATGAAGTACAGGAGATCCTCATCGTTGTAGAGGTACTGAGCCCAGCGCCGTTCCAATTCCACGTCTTTGAGGCGTTCCGCCGATTGGAAAGTGCGTTCGATGGTGTGGCCGGCGCGGAGGTCCCGGAGCTTGAGGCGCACCTGCGCCGAACCCCGGCCCATCTTGATGTGATGATAGTCCATCACCGCGTAGAGTTGGCCGTCGATCTCCACCACCGTACCTTTGCGGGCGTCTGTGACGGCAATCATTTCGGGCCTCGGGTGATCAGAATCTCTCGGCGTGGGTGAGAAGGGAAGGGCCGTTCTTCCCCAATGATACCATATCCTCGGTCCGTACCCCACCCCATCCCTCGAGATAGATGCCGGGCTCGATGGTAAAGACCATCCCGCCCCTCAGGGTATCCTCCGATTTTGGGCCGAGGCGCGGTTGCTCGTGGACGTCCAATCCCACGCCGTGGCCGAGCCCATGCCCGAAGGCCTCTTCGTATCCCGCCGACTTGATCACCGTTCGGGCGAGGCGATCCGCCTCCTCCCCGCTCATGCCCGCAGCCAGACCCTCGATCGCCGCCGCTTGAGCCTTGTGGACGATGGCGGTGATCTCGGCCATCCGCTCGCTGGGCTGGCCCAGCGAGATCGTCCGGGTGAGATCGCTGCAATACCCGTTCACCCGTGCCCCGAGGTCTATCACCACCGGTTCGCCTTCCCCGATGATCCGGTCGGAGGGTTCAGCGTGGGGGCGGGCGGCGTTCGGGCCGGAGGCAACGATGATGGGGAAGGGGAGGGTTTCGCTTCCGCTTTCCCGGAGGAATCTTTCGATTCTCCAAGCCAGTTCTCTCTCGCTCGTTCCGGGGGCGAGGATAGAACGGGCGTGAGCGATGGCGGCATCGGCGATTTTGGCGGCGGCACGGATGGCCCGGAGCTCCGACCTATCCTTGATGGCCCGGAGCGATTCCGCGATCCCGCGTGTGGCGATCAAGCGCGGTCGTGTTCGAGGGGAAAGCCTCCGCGCCTCTTCGACGAGATGCCGGTAAGCGGTGACGGCCAGATCGTCGCTTTCGAAGCCGACGGCCTTGAGCCCGAGCTCGGTCACGGTCCGCGGAAACCAGTCCAATTCCCCTTGAGAGCGCACGATTCGGAAATCGGGGGCTTGAGAGGCGGCTTGCTCGGTGTACCGGAAATCGGTGGCCAGAACGGCTTCGGTTTGCGAGATGAGGAGAAAGCCCGCCGACCCGGTGAATCCGGAGAGGTATCGCCGATTGGAAGGGGAGGAGATGATGATCGCATCGAGGTTCTGTCGGCTGAGAAGGCGGCGGAGCTTTCGGAGGCGGAGGTTCATGATGGTTCACTTGCAAGGGCTAACGGGTGCGCTGAGAGGCCCTTATCTTCTGTCTCGGGCACATAGCATTTCCAGAGCCGCGATGTATCCCTGCCATCCCTGCCCGCTGATTTGCCCCTTCGTCACCGGTGCGATGACGGATTTCCGGCGGAAGTCCTCCCGAGCATGGATATTCGAAAGGTGTACCTCGATGGCGGGAAGTTGGGCATCGGCCAGCGCATCGCGCAGCGATAGGCCGTAATGGGTCAGCGCGCCCGGATTGATGATGATTCCATCGGCCCCCGGAGCATGTTCCTGAATGAAGTCGATCAGCGAGCCCTCATGGTTCGATTGAAAAGCCTCGATCTCCACCCCGAGCGCTTTGGCGCGTTCCCTCAGGGCGGAGTTGATCTCCTCCAGCGTCTTCGTGCCGTAGTGCGCAGGATCGCGTTTCCCCAGCATGTTCAGGTTTGGGCCGTGAATGACGAGGATTTTCATCGCTGCCCTCGGTTTGCTGCTTTAGTATATCACAAGAAAGGGAAACTCCGGAAAGGCTTTCCGGGTCCGAAAGCAGCGATTCCGCTTTCGAGCCTTCACCCTCAGGGTGAATGACTTTGATCGCATCGCCGTGAACCTTGCCCCGGAATTCCCCCCTCACCCCATGTGCGATCGGGCTTCTCCGATCCCCCCACCCCGCCCAAAGGGTTTTCTGGGGGACACCCCCAATCCCCCGGCTTAAGAGGCGTCTTGGCACGTGCTTCTTCAATCGCTGTTTTTGGGTAGGAAATGAGAAGGGGGGCGATCCGGCTACTGCTTCCGCCGTTTGGCCCATGAGCCGTTCTTGAGGCGTTCCATGGTGAGATGCTCGGCCACACGGGTATCCCACCACACGATGATCGGGGGCATGACGATCATCGAAGCGATCATGCACAGGAACGTGCCGATGGTGGTGGCGATGCCGAAGTCGCGGAGCAGAACGAAGTTAGAGCTGATGAGCACGCCGAATCCCCCAAGGGTGGTCAGTACCGAAGCCAAGATGGCCCGGCCGGTCTTGGAGAGGGTGATCACCATTGCCTCGTGAGGGGATTTGCCGCTCGTGCGCTTCTCCTCTTCGTATCTGCCCAAGATGAGGACCATGAACTCGGTCCCGATCCCCACAACGAGCAATCCCAGAACCGAAGTGAGGGGGTTGAGGGGGATGTGGGCCAGATACAGATCGAGGGATGCCCATCCCATGACCATCCCCACGGGAATGATGGCGAAGAAGGTGCGGGTCAGATGCCGATAGATGGAGAACATCACAGCGAAGACGGCGCCGAGACAAATGACATTCATCAGGAATCTTCGGCCCATCATGGCGTCCACAGTGCTGGCGCCGAGGGCCATGGTTCCGGCGGGACTTGCCGTGATGCCCTCCGTTTGCGTCCTGTGGATGTCCTCCTTCAGCCGTTTGATAAGCTGGTTGATTTGCTCCACGGAGGTGTTGTCGATGCTGAAGGAAAGGCTGGCCGTGCGATGATCAGCGGAAAGGAATTGGGTTACGAATACATCGGGGATGCGCGCGAGGATCTGCTCGACCTGTTCCCGATCCTCCGGAAGGTGGCCATCGTTCCATTGGGCGATGAGGGAGGCCAGACTGTTGCTCCCCCGGATCGCCGCGGTCTCCCGTTCCGCAAGGTTTTCCGTGGCGGCATCGGACCCGTAACGGGCGGTCGCTTCCCCTTGAAACTCGGCTATCCATCGCAACACGGCGGGATCGGTGACGTCTTCGGCTTGAACGATGAAGCGGAGTTCGCCCATGTAGCCCTGAACATCGCGCAGGGTTCGAATCTCGTGGATGGCCTCCGATCCCTGGGGCATCAAGCCTTCGATATCGCCTTTTGCGGGCAGCCAACGATCCACCACGGCTCCCCCGATGCCTGTGGCCATGGCGATCACGATGATCGGCAGGGGATAGCGGATGGTGAATCGCCCCCCGGCGGCGAGGGCCCTTTCTAGATGACGCGTGGCCGCGGCGGCCGATTTGCCGAGCTTGTCCACCGATATTCTTCTTTCGTTCACCAAGATAATGCTGTTGAGGAAGAACAGGGCGATCACAAAGCAGAAGATCATCCCCACTGAGAGCATGAGTCCGAAATGCCGTACCATGGGCACTTCCGAGATGTACAGGGTGATGAACCCGATGATCGTGGAAACGAGGGCGATCAGCACCGTGGGAAACATGCGGGAGATGGAAGCGGTGATGGCCGCCGAGACCGATTTGCTCCCGATCACCTCCTCCTGATAGCGGTTGTGGAACTGGATCGAATAGTCAATCCCCAGCCCGAAGAGCACCGGCAGAACCGCCATGGTGGCCATGGAGAGCGGGACCCCGAGGTATCCCATCAATCCGAAGGTCCACAGGGATCCTATGCCGACCATGAAGAGCGAAAGCAGATTCCACCGAACGCGGAACGAGAGGATGAGGATGATGGCCATGACACCGACGGAAAGTATGAGGAGGGTCTTCATGTTGTTGCCGATGGCATCGCTGACGGCGGAGATCATCTCCATATCGCCGGTGACGAAGAAAGAGATGCCGGAGGGGAGCTCGTGTTGCGCATCCTCGAAGAAGGCTTCGATATCCCTCAGAAGGGCCAGCGAATCGTCGAACGGGGTATCGCCCCTCGGGGTTACGGTGATGAGCACGTGGCGTTCGTCCGGGATGAGGGAGGCCATCTCCGGGGCCCGATTTTCGGGGGAATCTCCGAGGACCGCCGCGATCAGTGCGGGATCGTTCCACTCCATGGGGAAACCTCGGGCCGTTGCTTCCTCTGCCGCGAGCTTGAGGATGGTCACCGGAGAGAGAATAGCTTGAACGCGCCGATCTTTTTCGGGGGAGTACGCTTCCTCGAACCGATTCAGCACCGCCAGAGTCTCGGGTGAGAAGATGGCATCGAGCTTTCCGCGAAGGAGCACGACGGCGGGATCCGCCCCGAACTCGGCCGCGTAGATCCGGGAATCCCGGTAGATCTTGGCTTTGGGGGAGACGAGGGTATCGAATCCGGTGGAGGTCTTGAGAAGCGTTGTGCCGGGCGCAAGGATCGCGGTGAGGACGAGGATAATGAGAATCATCCACCATGGCCTTCGGGACACGAGCCCGGCCGCTTTGCGGGGGATCTTGGTGACGAGTATCCGGTTCACGCTTTGCTCATCCAGCCCGAGGGATCTCACCTTAGGCCAAAGCGTTCCCCCGTACAGTGTTCCGGGGCATCGAAAGGGCTAGGAGAGGAATCTTCGGGCTAGAAGTGATGATACGGAATCCGATGGAAAGGGTCAACAGTGAGAACGGTCATGCTCAAATGGGGGTTAGCCGCCCCCGGAGTTGAGGGAAAACCGGCTTGACACGGTTTTTGTGTTGGTGGTTAGATACGATTACACGATACTGGGGGTATGCTGCATGAACCAGAACGGAAAGCGGGTGCTGGTGGTGGACGATGAGCCGCATCTCATCAAGTCCCTGACGTTCGTGCTGAGCAAGGAGGGATATGAGATCGACTCCGCGATGGACGGAGTGGAAGCTCTCGAGAAGATCCGGAAATCAAAGCCGAACCTCGTATTTCTGGATGTGATGATGCCGAAGAAGAACGGCTACGATGTGTGCCGCGAGGTCAAGGCCGATCCCTCGCTGCGCGATGTGTATATCATCATGCTGACGGCCAAAGGCCAGGCGGTGGATAAAGCCAAGGCCTTCGAATCGCAGGCGGACGAATTCATCAGCAAGCCCTTCAGCCCTCTGGGGGTCGTGGCCCGGGTGAAGGAACTCCTCAAATAAGATTATGAGCACGGAACTCGAGCGGCCCCTAAGTATGCTTCAGGGGAGCGTCCCTGCGGCCCCGGGGATTTTCTTTTCCCGAGAGCCTCGGAAATCCCACCATCGTCAGGGAGCCTCAAGATGAAACAAGCGGAAAAGATGGACCGATCTCTGCAAGAGCTCATCGATATCATCCACTTCACCGAGAATGTCTCTGCCAAGATCCACGGCCTTCGAACGGAAGAGGAAATCTTCCATACCGTCATCCAAGAGTTCGCCGGTTCCAAACGCTATGCGGCCACGATTATGCTCCTTACGGAGGACGGGAGAGCCCTGACGGTGAAGGAATCGTCCGTGGGGCGCAGGGTGTTGCATGCCATGGAGAAAGCCGCCGGCCTTAAATTGGAGGGTTTCCGGGCCGAGCTCGACAAATCCACCATTTTCGCTCAGGTGATCCGCGAGGGCAAGGTCATCGAGGCCAATGGTGCTCAGATCCTCGGGGAGTTGGTTCCCGGCGCGCTCGTCGGTGTTTTGATCAAGATCCTCGGGTTGGGGACTCAGCCATCGCTTCTGGTTCCGCTTCAGCGGCATGGAAAACCGATCGGACTCGTGGCGGTGACTTCCCCCGGCTTCCCCGAAGCGATGATCCCCTCGGTGCGGAACTTGGCCCAGCACATCTCCGTGGCCCTCGAAATGGCCGAGGAGCATGCCAGCCGCGTCCGGGCCGAACAAGCCCTCTCCGAGAGCGAACGGCAACTCCGCGCGCTCATCGAGAATGCGCCGGACTGCATCTTGATCCTCAATGCCGATGGGACCGTCCGCTATGTGAGCCCTTCCGTGGAACGCGCCTTCGGTTACACGTTGGAAGAACTGCGCAACCGGAGTGCGCTGGGGCTCGTGCACCCCGATGATCTCTCGGCGGTGACCGAGATGATCGCCCGTTCCATGGAGAAGCCCGATGAACTCGTGTCCCTGCGTATCCGGGTCCTCAACAAGGATGGCTCATGGCGCAATGTGGAATTCGTCGGCAAGAATCTCATCGCTGACCCTGCGGTCCACGGTATCGTGGTCAATTTCCGGGATGTCACCGACCGCAAACAGGCCGAGGAACTCTTCTCCGTTCTCTCGGCCAATGCTCCGGTCGCCATGTATATCGCTCAAGATGGGGTGTTGCGGTTTGTCAACCCTGCCTTTCTGAGCATCACGGGATTTTCCGGCGAGGAAATCCTCGGG
The DNA here is from genome assembly GCA_034434815.1 of Dehalococcoidia bacterium. Taxonomy (GTDB): domain Bacteria; phylum Chloroflexota; class Dehalococcoidia; order SZUA-161; family SpSt-899; genus DAOTYO01. The sequence goes on along the minus strand of DAOTYO010000005.1, from coordinate 47,847 downwards.
AAGCCTTCGCTCAGCATCGTTCATCCGGAGGATCGGGAAAGGGTTCGGGAGAGGGCTATCCGGATGCTCAAGGGTTTGGATTCCTCCGGGTACGAGTTCCGCCTCTTGGCTAAGGACGGGTCCGAGCGGCATGTTTATGAGAAGGTGGCCAGCATCGAGTACGGGGGGAAGCGTGCGGTGCTGGGGAATTTTGTGGATATCACCGCCATCAAGAAGACCGAGGAGGAACAACAGCGGCTTCTGGCGGCGTTCGAAGAGCAGAACCGCATCATCACCGCGGCCAACGCCGAGCTCGAAGAGACCATGCAGAAGCTCGAACAGGCCCATCAGGAAATTCAGGTCCACGCGTACGAGATCGAAGCGGCCAATGAGGAGCTCCGGCACACTCAGGAGCGGTTGCTCGAGGTCAATCAGCGGCTCCGCGAGAGCGAGGAGAAATACCGCAATCTCATCGAGAATGCAGGCACCCCCATCATCTATTGTGATCTGGAGGGCCGGATCATCTTGCTCAACGACATCGGGGCGAAGATGCTCCACGGCGGGCGGGATGACTTCATGGGGAAGGTGCTTTACGAGGTCCTCCCGGAGATGGCCGAAGCGATGCGGGCGCAGATCCGGAGCGTGGTCGAATCGGGGGTGGGCAACGAGTTCGAGAACTTGCTTGAACGCTCCGATGGGAGCTTCTGGTTCCGCTCCAATATCCAGCCGGTGCGCGATGACAGCGGCCGGATCACCGCCGTGCAGATCATCGCGCAGGATATCACCGAGCGCAAACGCATCGAGCAAGCGCTGCGTGAGCGCGAACAAGAATATGCCGCCCTTGTGGAGCTGAGCCCGGACGGCATCGTGCTGATGCGGGGTTCGGAGATCCTCTTCGCCAATCAAAGGATGTACCAGCTTATGGAGGCGGTGGACTTCGACTGGGCGGGCAAGGATATCCTTGAACTCATCGAGTCGTGGCATGTTCCCGAGAAGGTGTTCGGTTCGGAGAAGGGCCGGGGAATGAAGGAGGAGATGGTCGCCGATGTGCTCGCCAACGATCGGCCGCGGACGGTGGTGATCCCCGTTGAGAAAGCGGCCGGGGAGGTGGGGTGGCTTGAGATCAGCGGGAACCCCATCGAGTACAAAGGGGGGAAGGCGCGTCTCAACTTCATCCGGGATGTGACCGAGCGGAAGCGGGCGGAGGAACAGATCGAACGGCTCAATGCCATCCTCAAGGCCATTCGCCGGATTGATCAGCTCATCCTCTGGGAAAAGGACCCCGAACGGCTCATTCAGGGTGCCTGCGAGACGTTCACCCAGACCCGGGGGTACTCGGGCGCATGGATCGTGTTGATGGACAAGCTGGGCCGATACGCTTCGAGCGCCGTGGCGGGAATCGATCCGCAGGCGTTTTCCTCCATGATCGAGCGAATGAAGAAGGGCGAGTGGCCCCCGTGTGCACGGGCGGCGTTCGATACGCCGCGGCCCAGGGCCGTCGATGCCTCCGCTTCCGCCTGCGCTGACGATTGCCCGCTGTGCAGCCGGAGTCAGCAGCGGGCCATTGTCCTTCGGCTTCAATACAAGGATGATATCTTCGGTATCATCTCCATTATCCGGCCTCTAGCGCTGGAGAGCGGCGAGGAAGAGCTTTCCCTGATCGAAGAGGTCGGTGGGGATATCGCCTTCGGGTTGCACGCCATCGAGATGGAACAAGAGCGTGCCGCCGCCGAACAAGAGATCCGGGCGCAACACGAGGAGATTCAAGTTCACTCGCATGAGTTGGAGGTCACCAACGAAGAGCTGCGGGAAGCGCAGAACAAGCTTCTCGAATACTCGGAGGAGCTCAAGCAGCGTCTGGATGAACTTCAGGCCGCCTACGAAAAGCTCAAAGAGCTCGACAAGATGAAGGATAATTTCCTCTCCACCGTCTCCCATGAGTTGCGCACGCCGCTCACTTCGATCAAGAGCTTTGCGGAGATCCTCTTGAACTATGAGAATGATCGGGAGACGGAAAAGGAATTCCTCGGCATCATCAACGAGGAAGCCGATCGGCTGACCCGTCTCATCAACGATGTACTCGATATCTCGAAGATCGAAGCGGGCCGGGTGCAGTGGCATCCGGTTGATCTCAGCATACCGGATGTGCTCGAATCGGCGGTGAACGCCACGAGGGCCCTCGTTGCTCAGGCGAATCTTACCATGGAGCTGACGTGGGAGCCGGATTTGCCCATCGTGTGGGCCGATCGGGATCGCATCATTCAGGTGGTGACCAATCTCATCAGCAACGCCGTCAAGTTCACGCCCGCCGGCGGGCACATCGGCATCAAGGCCGAGCGCCTGAGGAGTGAGACGACCGAAGGGCTGGAGATGGTCAAGGTGAGCGTCTCCGATACGGGCATTGGCATCCCGCCCGAGGAGCACCAGAGGATCTTCGAGAAATTCCATCAGATCGGCGATACCCTCAAGGATAAACCGAAAGGGACCGGACTGGGCCTCACGATCTGCAAGGATATCGTGGAGCACTTCGGCGGAAGGATCTGGGTGGAGAGCGAGCCCGGCAAGGGGAGCACGTTCTTCTTCACGCTGCCGGCCAAGTCAAAGGCGGAACCCGAAGCACCGGCGGCGGAGAATCCCGCCGCCGCCAATGTGGGTGGGGGGAATGGGCAAAGGGAAGCACAGCATCTCCCCCCGAACCCTTCGAATGCCCCCGCCGATGATCCGCCGGCAAACCAGACGGGTGAAAGGCCCTATACCATCCTCGTGGTGGATGATGAGCCCAATATCCGCCGTTTTCTGGGCCATGAACTCACGCAGCGGGGTTACCACGTCATCGAAGCCCCGAACGGCAACGAAGCCATCCGCATGGCGCGCGAGCATGTCCCCGATCTGATCACCCTCGATGTGCTCATGCCGGATCTCACGGGATTGGAGGTGACCGCTATCCTTCGGGATGCCCCCGCCACCCGCGATATCCCCATCTTGATCATCTCGGTGATGGAGAATCAAGAGCAAGCTTTCAAGCTCGGCGCCAACGATTATCTGACCAAGCCGTGTGATGTCGAGGAAGTTGCTCGAAAGGTTGCTCAGCTTATCCGGAGATCCCCCGGAAGAGTGTTGGTGGTGGATGACGACAAGGCCTTCGTTCGCGAAATCCAGACTGCCCTGGAAAAGCGGGGCTTTATGGTCTCAGGCGCCTATGACGGGCAGCAAGGGCTCGAGGCGGCAAGAACCGGCAAACCGGACCTCATTTTGCTCGATCTCCTTGTGCCCAAGATAGGCGGTGCGGACTTCATCAGGGCCCTCAAGAGCGATCCAATCGGCGCGAGAATCCCCATCATCGCCCTCAGTGGCGTGGATATTGAGGGGGATCGGGTGGAGGTGCTTTCACTCGGAGCCGCCGATTATCTCACCAAAACGGGGGATATGGACCGGCTCTTCAAGACCATCTCCACCGCGCTGGGCAACCGGACCCGCTCGTAGGATAGACGGGGGTCCCGGGGAAAGGCGCTTCGCCGATGGCAACTCGATGGTGACCGGCTCGTTGAACCGGGAAAGGGTGAGGGTCCGCACGATCCCGGGGACTTCCTCTTCCGTGATTTGCCCCTTGAACGTGACCCGCCGGAGCAGAAAATCCTCCGCGCCGATCCATATTTCGGTTTGTACGGGCAACCCTTCGGCGGCATGACCTACGGCCACGGCATCGAGTACCTCGGACCGGAGCATTCCGCTCATATGGAAACAAACCGTCCCGTTGATGCTCTCCCCGGGAAGCATGGCGAGGTCCGTTACGCTCTCCATGATGGCCTTGATGCCGGTATCGGGCTGGAAAAGGGTGATGGCGGTGAATTTGGTGGGCTCCCACTTCTTGTTCAGAGGGTTTTGCATGTAGGTCTCCTCGCCAACGGTGACGAGCTTGGTGCTGAGGTACATCCGGCCCCATGTTCCGGTGATATCCATGCGCAGCCGATCGGGCGGGACGACTTCCCCCGAAGCGGCCGTCATCTCGATCCCCATATCAATGGGGGTTCCGCCGCCCTCCTGCGTGAGCTCGAAGTGGAAACTGGCCAGCGTATCGAGTAGGGGGGAAGCCTTCTCGATGACCTCTCTTGGAGTGAGCACCGGCAGTGCCGTCGGAGCGGGCGTTCCCTCTTCCTTCCCCCCACACGAAACCGAAAGTATGAGAAGGAGGAGTCCGATCGCGGACCGGAGTTTGATCGGGGTGTGAATCCTTCCTCGGGTTTTGTTCCTCATCATTTCAAAGCCTCTTTCAAATCCGTGTAGTTTGTCATGTGCTTGACCTTGCTCACGAACTCGGCAAGCGATGCCGAGCCGGCCCGGAGCTTCTGCAAATCCAATCCGATGGGGCTCACCGTGGTCGGCTCATCGGCATAGGTGCCGTGAAATGCAAAATAGGCTTGATTCAATTTTCTTATATAGTACCCCTTTGAAGCCAGAAAATCCCGCTGCTCCCGCATGTAGGCTTCGGCTCCGGCCACGTCGCCTGCGGCGAGGCGTTTATCTACGTTGATTCGAATCTCCCGCATGAGGAGCTTGAACTCGGAGGGGCCTTCGGCGGGGTGGGATTCCTCCCCTTCCGCGGCATAGTATTTCCGATAGACTTTCTCTGCGATCTCCTTGCTGACGATCCCGGCGATCGTCTCGTTCATGGTGGCGATATCGGGGTTCTCCCGCCAACCGAGGGAATCGAGCGCGTAAGCGAATCCCAGTGGGTGGAAGAACAGATACTGATGGAACCATTCTTCAACCGCGATCTCGATGGCCCGGCGGAGATCGGAGGTCTCGTACACCATCGTGGGAACGGTGAACCCCACCCCCCCAAGTTCCACCACGAGCGACGAATATCCGAGGCGATCCACCTGTGCTTCGATGGATTCCTTCTCGGCGAGGGGGAGATCCGGCCCCAGCGTTTTCCGTTTGATGATCTTGATCTCTTCGCGCGGTGAGACAACGAGCAAACTCGGCGGGGGCTCGAATTCAAAATCCACCGGCGGGAAGACGACTTTGAACGGGAGGAAGGAATCGAACGGATTCCATATTCCCTCTTCGATCAGGGCCTGACGGATTTGCTTGGAGAGGATCCGTTCCGCGCGATCTTCCATTGACTTTCTTTCGGAAGGGTCGGCTTGAAAGTAGCGCTTCACGAGTTCGGCATCGTCGATGCAGTCGCACCGTGCGGGCTTCATGGATTCCCACAGCTTTCCGGCCAAAGCTCTGGTTTCCCATTCGGTCTGGTTGAACTCGAACGGTTTGGTGATCGTTCCGATGCTCCGCTCGCTCTGGGAAGGACGGGCGCAACCCGTGGAAAGAAGGATGGCAATGGCCATGAAGATGATCAGCCGGAGCCCTCTTGCCGGACCCGGCAGATGCTCGCGGCGGGTACATTTCCCCCTCTTCGATTCGGATGAGGGGACCGAAAAGGAGGTGTGGGGGATCGGGAACCATCGGCCGAAGTGCGGCATAAGCCATGCCCCCCTGAAGCGGCCCTATTTCTTGCGTTCGAGAATGTAATCGGCCAGAGCCAAGAGGGATTCCTTGGCTTCGGACTCGGGCAGCGGGCGGACCGCCGCTTGAGCTTTTCGAACCAGATCCTGCGCGATGGCAAAACACTCCTGAATAATGCCGGAGGCTCGGATCTCGGCGATGGCCCGCCCGAGCTCCGGGCCTTGCCCTTTGGACTCAAAGCCGCGGCGGATGAGGTTGCCGTCCGGACACTGTTCGAGATAGAGAAAGGCGGGCAAGGTGAGGACGCCGTTCAGAAGATCGCTGCCCACCGGCTTTCCCATCGTCTTCTCATCGCCGGTGAAATCGAGAAGGTCGTCCACCACTTGAAAGGCCAGTCCGAGATTGGTGCCGTATGTCTTGAGGGCTTGGATTTCTTCTTCCGGACTCCGGCTCAGGATTGCGCCCGATTCGGCGGCCATGGAGAAGAGGGCCGCCGTCTTGCCGTCGATCCGCCGGAAGTAATCCTCTCGGGTTTGGTGCCAATCGTAGAGGGTGAGGGTTTCTTCCAATTCTCCTTTGGCCAGTGCCATCAAGGTTCGGGCAAAGAGCCGCACCACGCGCAGATTGCCGGGCATGGCGGCAAGCTCCGCCGATTTGGCGAAGAGATAGTCGCCGGCCATGATGGCTGCGTTATCGCCGAGAAGGGCGTGCAGCGTCGGCAGGCCGCGCCGGATGGGCGATCTATCAATGGTGTCATCGTGAACGAGACTGGCCGTGTGCAGGAGCTCCACCGCCGTTGCCATCGGGATCAGGTGTTCGAGATTGTAATCGCGGGACTTGCCGCTCAGGAGCGTGAGCGCGGGTCGAACCCCTTTGCCGAGGCCCCCCAGTGCCTGCCGGATCACCTCGGCGAACTGTGGCACGTCCACATCGGCCACCCGCTTCAGGCTTTCGGTGACCAGAGCCATCTCATTTTGAACCGGCGCGAAGATGGTTTCGAGATTCATGCGGGTCACCCGAGTTTGGCGGTTTCCGCGGCGATGATATCCTCTTCGAGCTTGACAAAGAGCGGTTCCGGAGGGGAAAGCTTCTGTCCCGTGAGAGGGAAGGGGAAATCCCAGCCGCCCCCCTGAACCGTTCCGGGAAAGCCCAGCATTCGGTGCAATTTCTCCGAGCTGAAGGGCAAGAAGGGATAGAGCGCCGTTTTCAAACAGGCCAGTACTCCCATGGCCACTCCCAGTGACGTAGCGGCCCCTTCTCGATCTTCCTTGATCCGCTTCCACGGGGCCTTGTCATCGAGGTATCGGTTGGCCTCCTGTGCCAGGGAAAAGGCGGATTTGATGCCCTCCTTGAACCGGCAGATCTCCAGCGATTCGCCGACGCGCTGGAGCGTTTCTCTAGCCATGGAAAGGAGCGCTTGATCCCGTGAATCCGGTTCGCCGAGCGGCGGGACCCCCCCTCCGAAGTTGCGGTGGGTGAGTTTGAGAACGCGGTTCACGAGATTCCCATAGGTCGCCACGAGCTCATCGTTGTTGCGCCGGACGAACTCCCTCCACGAGAAATCGGTATCTCCCGTCTCCGGCATGTTCACGGAGAGCACGTACCGCAGGGGGTCGGGATCGTATCGCTCAAGATAATCGGGCAGCCATACGGCCCAGCGGCGGCTCTTGGAGAATTGCTTGCCTTCGAGGGTCAAGTGCTCGTTGGCGGGCACATCATAGGGGAGGCGCAGGTTCGGATCATACCCCATCAGAATGGCCGGCCAGATGAGCGTATGGAACGGGATGTTATCCTTACCGATGAAATAATACGATCGTGCATCCGGCCGCCAGAAGGGGCGCCATGCTTCAGGATCGCCTTTCCTCTCGGCCCATTCCTTTGTGGCTGAAAGATACCCGATCACCGCTTCGAACCAAACGTAAATGCGTTTGCTTTCGAACCCTTCCGCGGGCACGGGGATGCCCCATTCGAGGTCCCGGGTGATGGCCCGATCGCGGAGGCCCTCCTTGATGTACCGCATGGTGAAGCTCGAGACGTTGGGCTTCCAGTGGGTCTGAGCTCTGGCCCATGCTTCGAGCCGATCGCTGAAGGCCGAGAGCTTCAAATAGTAGTGCTCGGTTGTCCGCATCTCGGGCTTGCCGCCGCACAGAACGCATCTCCAGTTGATGAGTTCTCCCGGGCTCAATGTTTTCCCGCATTCATCGCACTGATCTCCCCGTGCGGCCGGCGCATGGCAATGGGGGCATTCCCCTTCCGTGTACCGATCGGGAAGAAAGCGGTTGCAGTGAGGACAGAAGGCGCTCGGCATGGAATCCTTGTAGAGATAGCCTTTCCGGAGAAGCGTCAGAAAGATATCGTGCACCACCGCCGTGTGATTGGGGGTATGGGTGGAGGTGTAGAGATCGAAGGAGATCCCCATCTTTCCCCAAGCTTCCATGAAGGCGCGATGGTTGCGGAAGGCCACTTCCTCCGGGGTGGTCTTTTCCCGTTCGGCACTGATGGTGATGGGCGTGCCGTGCATATCGGATCCGGAGACCATCAAGACTTCGTTTCCGCGGAGGCGGTGATATCGGGCGAAGATATCGGCGGGGAGATAGGCTCCGGCGATGTGCCCGAGATGCAGCGGGCCGTTGGCGTAAGGCCAAGCTACGGCAACGAGAATCCTCTCAGACATAACGAGTGTATTGTAGCACAAAGTTCGCCGGCGTGGGATTCATGCAGAAGACCCAAAAACAGCGATTGAAGAAGCGCGTGCCAAGGCGCCTCTTAAGCCGGGGGTTGGGGGTGTCCCCCCATAAAACCTTTTGGGTGGGTGGGATCGGAGAAGCCGGATCGCTCATGGGGTGTGGGGGAATTCCGGGGCAAGGTCCGCAGTGAGGTGATCAAGCCCATTCCCCCTGAGGGTGAAGGCTCCAAAGCGGAATCGCCCTTCTTCAGAGGGTCGCACGGCGTTGGGTATCGCGACGGGAAATGCTAGATTCTGACCTCTTCGATCTTCTCGCCGGGTTTGAGGTGATCCAGAACCGCCGCCCGGATGCGCTTGAGGAGGGCGTTGCATGCCTTCTGCTCCTCTTCTGAAAGGGTGGCCATGATGCTCTCGATGAGCTCCCATGCCGGCTTCTGAACACGTTCGATGGCGGCTTGGCCTTTGGGCGTGATGACGAGGCGGACGGCTCGGAGATCGGGGAGTTCCCGGATCTTCCGTTCCACCAACCCGGCCTTCTCCATGCGGGTGATGATGAGGGTGATGCTGTTGGCGTTCCTATCCAGAAGTTGGGCTACATCTTTCTGGGTCACCGGACCGTTCCGGTAGCGCCCGAGGTAGTTGATCGCTTGGAGCACCCAGTATTGCTGGGGGGTAATCTCGGATTTGACGAATTCCGTCTCCTCGCACTTCACGATGAGATTATAGGTTTGATGGAGGAGAATCCATCCATCGAGCTTCGGGTTCCCAAAAGTGAAACTGAGGGCCACTCGATACCTCCGTTAGACATTCCGTTCGTATGCGGAGCATAGCCAAACCATTATACTACGATGGAGCGCCTTTTGCACCGCTCTAGAACAGACGCATGATGGGATCGAGATATGCGGGGGTGCGCTTCGTCAGAAGGAGCGTGGCGCCTTCGGGGGGCATGATCTGGATGTTGAACAGAGAGCTGGTCTTGAGGTGGGCGGCGTTCGAATCGATGAACGGGTCATCGGTCCCGGACCCATTGGAATAGCTCGTTCCATCGAAGTTCTGAAGCCAGACCGTGATCGTGGCCTTCTCGGAATTCTGGAGGAGGTAATCGTTGGTTCCGGAGCCGTATCCGCCGGAAAACTCCACGGTCCACGCTACGTTGTCTATAAAAGTGTTTTCATCGTTGTAGGCGATCATGGTGGCATTCTTGCCGGTGATGGTATCCGAATCGGTGCGGGTTCTGACCTCGTCCAGATAGATGGTGATATCGCCCGGGTCCGAAGATGCGCTCAGGGCCACCGATTCGATGGATGAGAGGGTAGAGGCTCCCGGGGTGGAGATATCCACCGTGGCCCGGGTCCAGACGTTGGCCGCCAGTGCCGGCAGACTGAGGGTTTCGACGGGTGTGGCGGCGGCCGTGCCTGAGCACAGGCTCAGCACGAGAACATCCTCGTCCACATCGGCGCTCGCCTTGATCCAGAGGCTGATCTGCCGGGCATAGGTCAGATCCATCTCCTCCGCGGTGTTGTAGTAGGCAATGGTCCCGCTGGTGAAAGCGGAGGCCACCGCGATCTTGACGCTTCGAGGACTCTCCTTGTAATCCGAGCCATCGGTGCTGACGGTGGCATTCGCGGTGCCGGTAGATGTCCAAACCGTATCACAATCGCTGATGATCGGAGAGGCGAGAGCGCCGTTTGAATCGATCCGGTAGAAGGGGGTGAGATCTACGGATCCGCCCCCGGGGAGGGCCTTCGAAACCGTGAACGAGAGCTTTGTGATGCACTCATCCCCGTTGGCTGTCCCTTTGTAGGCGATCACGTTGCCTTCCACAGTGATCGTGGATTCCGTTTTATTGATCCCTGTGCGCGTTACCTCTTCGGTCTTCTGAGCGGAGAAGAGACCGGCGGATAGCACGGTGTAAGCGAAGACGGAAGCCACCACGATGAACGCGATCAGAATGATCGCGGTCTCGAGGCCGGTGATGCCTCGTTCATTACGGTGGATGCGGCTGGCCGATCCGATCATTCGCTTTTTCCCCGATGTTGTTGATCGATTAAAGCAGTGCATCTATCACTTCAGATCGAGATTCATGGCGGGTACCAGATGGGAAGGCGTGCTCCGCTGAATGGCGAGCGCGGACCCGTCGGGAGTCTTGATCGTAATGGTGAAAGGGGTATCCGGACCCAGACCCGGGCTCAATGCATCTGCGAGGGGAATCCCGATTAGAAAAGTCTCACCGGCTTCCAACATCTTGTCTCCATCGCCTGCGATGTATTCCTCCGCTCTGAACGGAAGATCCGTGACCGCTTGATAGGGATCGGCGTAGGAGATTTCGACCACGTTGTTCGGCGGGGGGGTGAGGTTCACCGGGGAGCCATCCTGAGGGATGGTCACCGTGAGGATCACCTCCGTTACTTGGCCTGAATCGGTGGTCTCGGTTCGGGCGAAGACGTTTCCTCTCAGTTCAAGCGCTCCGGCGGTCTCCGTTCCATAGACGGGCACGTTCTCGGTATCATTGGCCAGGGCAGCGTACGTCAGAAGGCCTGCCACGGCAAAGCATGCTACCGTGATGACCCCGATCGAGAGTCTGCTTGCCCTTTGTTGCCGGGGCAGGAGCCTCTGCAACCGTTCCATCATGAATGGTACCCCCTTCCGCGCGGGTTGCCTTGCGGGGGTCTTCCGGCCGAGTGTGGCAACGGAATCGCCCCGTGGATATCGGGTTATACACCTGATTCTACTCGGTGCGGTGGTTGAAGCGGAACGGGGGTTGCACGCAATTCCGATTGGGGTCAGCCCCCAGTGATCGATGGGGGATTATCACATTTGGAGATATTGTGTGCTGGTGGCCGAGGAATCAAATGTGAGGGTGTCCTCGGGAAGGCGCCTTCCCGAGGACACCTTTGCTTCGTTCATTGACTTGCTTGCCGCTTGCGGAGGTATTGCAGCGCCAGATGTGCTCCGTTGATCCCGGATTCGGATGCTTGATGGGTTCCCATCCCCACCCCTCCCGCATCGCCCCCCACGATGAAGAGTCCGTTGATGGGCGTCTTTTGGGAAGGCTTGTACTTGCCGCACTGCCCCACGATTTGCGCCAGCCCCACGCACTCGCCCCCCTGCCCCGGCAGCACATGATCGCGGGTATGTGCCGAGATTTCCGCCGGCCCCTCCATTTCCTTCATGTAAACGGCATCCATGGCTTCGGGGTAGAGCTTGCCGAGGAGCTCGTCCATCTTCTTGTAGAGCGCCGCGATCTCCTTCGCGCCGGGATCAGGGGAACAGATCGTCCCCGCAATGAGGCACTGCTTTCCCGGGGGCGCCATGGTGGGATCATAGTTCGAAGGAACGGTGATGAACATGATCACCTCTTCGGGGAGTTTTCCCGCCTTCATCTGCAGATATCGTTCCATGTTGATCACGCTGTCATCCGACCACATCATATACATCCCGCACTTCATGACGCGTTTGTTCAGGAAGTAGCGAACGCCGGTGAAGGACCACCCGGGCACAAGATCCTTGATGTAGTTGACGTAGCCCTTATCGAAGTGTTCCTCGCCCACGAGTTTGAGCACCGTGGGTTGGATGCCCGCATCGCTCAGCACGATCGGGGCTCGAAATTCCCCCGCCTCCGTGACGATACCTTTTACCCTTCCGTTTTCCACCGAGATGCGATGCACCCGTTTGCCCATCAGAAGGGTGCCGCCGTTGGCCTTGATCGCTTCCGCCAGATCCCGGAGCACGCGGCCGAAGCCGCCCACATAGTATCCGCCCCCGCCGCTCACGGCGATGTGTTGCAGAATGGCGGCCTGTTCGTATGCTGAGACGAGATCGATCGGCTCGGCCAGAGAGGCGTTGGCATGCATGGCAAAGTACCAGTAGAGGGATTCGGGAACGTCTCCCACCCGCGCGAGGTACTCATCGAAGGTCAGGTCCGAGAGCTCCAAGAGCTTTTCCGGCGGCATGAGCGCGATCTCAGCCAAGATGGTGAGGGTTCGCTCCTGCTCCTTGGGATTCAATTCGAACAGCTCGAAGAAAGGGGTGGGATCCTGATTGCCTTGGGGGTCTTCCTTGAGCGTGATCATCTTCTTGTAGTGGTCCCAGCCTTTCTTCCGGTAGGCGCATTCGGGCAGGATATTTCCCCCGAGGTAGATGGGGCGCAGCATCGAGCCGATGCCGAGCATCTTGAAGGCCCGCTCGAAGGCCGGACCGCGCATCGGGCACTGAAGCTTGGGGCCCAATTCATAGCGGAACCCCTCTCGTTCGGCGGTGATCGCTTTCCCGCCGGGGACGGTGTTCTTGTCCACGAGCAGCACCTTCACCCCCCATTTGGCCAGAAGCGCCGCCGCGGTGAGCCCCCCGGGCCCGGCGCCGACGATGATGGCATCGTATTGAGTCGTCACGGATGGAGTCCTCCTTCAAAGCGGGTTTGCCCTGATTATAGCAGAAAGGAAAGCATTTCTGAGCCAAGGGCCGGGGAGTGGAAAACGGCCGATGCGAAGGTTGGAGCCAACGGTCGGATTTGAACCGACGACCGGCGGTTTACGAAACCGCTGCTCTACCACTGAGCTACGTTGGCTTGCAGCTTCCGATTATACCCCAATTGTTGGCCGAAATCCACTCTCTTTCCTTCTCCCCCGGCTTCTTCGCTCCCACCCACCCGTCCAAAGGATTTTCTTGGGGGACACCCCGAGAGAGGCGTCTTTTGCACTCTCTTCTTCAATCGCTCTTTACGGCCCGGCGGCCTTTTGTAAAAATCGCCCTCTTTGGATTATACTTATGAGAGACCATCGGGAAAGGCTTTTGACGGTTCTTCGGCGGAGTGTGGAGGCACCCGGAAGATCGCCATGGAAGAGGTCAACCGTTCTCGTTCCCCCAGAGTGATCGTTGCCATCCCGTGCTTCAACGAAGAGCGCTTCATCGGAAGTGTGGTGGCCAAAGCGAAGCGCTACGTTGATCGGGTGGTGGTCATCGATGATGGCTCCACGGATGACAGTGCCGAAGTGGCCGAAGCCGCCGGCGCTACCGTGTACCGGCACCCGAAGAATCAAGGGTACGGGGCGGCGATATCGAGTGCCCTCGAGCAGGGCCGGACCCTCGGTGCGGAGGTGCTGGTGATCCTCGATGGGGACGGTCAGCACGATCCCAAGGATATCCCACGCCTCATCCAGCCGATCCTCGAAGGCAAGGCGGATATTGTCATTGGCTCGCGTTTTCTGGAGAAAGCGAATCGCATCCCTCTGTACCGGCGGATCGGGCAACGGGTCTTGAACACGGCAACCAATGTAAGCTCCGGCCAGAAGCTCACCGATTCCCAGAGCGGCTGCCGGGCGTATTCCGCCGCCGCCCTCGAGAAACTCAAGCTCTCGGAACGGGGCATGGCGGTCAGCTCCCAGATGCAGTTTGCCATCAAGGAGGCCGGCCTGCGGGTGGCCGAAGTGCCCATCGCTGTGCTTTATGCAGAGAAAGCCAAGCGCAGCCCCGTCGGACACGGCGTCAACGTTTTCACCCGGGTGCTGGTGCTGTTCACCCTGCGGCACCCCATGGTGATCTTCGGCACGCCGGCGCTCATCTGCTGGGGGATCGGGCTCTGGTTTGGGTTCCGGACCCTCGATATCTACAGCGATACCAACAAACTGGCTTCCGGTCATGCCCTCGCTACCATTCTCTTTTGTCTGGCGGGGCTTCTGGGACTTTTCGCGGCCCTCATGCTTCAGGCCATGAGGGAGCTCATTCGGGGAGAGGCTTCCGATATCGTCAAACAAATTTACAAGAAGATCTCGAGGGAATGATTTGAAACCTCGCACCCGTACCGGTTTTCTGTTTGGTCCTCATCTTGCTCCTCCCCCTTCCGGGGGATGGAGATGCTCTCTCGCCGGGGGGCAAGAGAGTTCAACAAGGGTCGGAAAGTTTCCTTGTCAGTGACGAACGAGAAGAAAAGGGTTTGCATGTTGGCGGCGGTCTTCTGGCCGATCTATCCCGGATACGGTGGAAGACATGCCTATGTGTTGGCGGAGAACATGGCCCGGGCGGGGTATGGGGTGGATGTGGTGGCCGCCTTCCCCATCGATCTCCGCAGGCGGTGGAACTTCTTCCGGCAAAGGCCCATTTCGCGTGAGCGGGATCGGGGCATACGGATTTTCCGTGTCTTCACGCTGCTGCCCACGGGTCCGGGCCTTTTACGCAAATTCCTGTTCTACCTTTCCTTTATGTTCACTTCTCTCTGGGTTATTCCCTTCATCCGCCGAACGGACTATGTTCTCGGGCTTCACCCCCCGCCCGTTTTTCTGGTCTTCCCGGGATGGGTTTTCTCGCGGCTGATGGGGGGCCGATATATCATCCGGATCACCGATCTCTGGCCGGATGTGGTTTTCGAGTTCAAACTAGCTCGGAGAGCGCCTTTGCGGCAGGGGGTGATGCTCCTCACGAAGATGACCTACGGGCTGGCCGATCATATCATGGCCTTTACTCCCCAGATCCGCGATCGGATGCTCGAAAGGGGCATTCCGGCGCACAAGCTCTCGGTGGTCGAGATGGCCGTGGATACGGAAACCTTTCGGCCTGCGGACGTGAGTCCGGAGGAACGCCGGGCGCTGGGGCTCGGTGCCGCCGAAGGGAAATTCATCGTCCTTTATTCGGGGGCATTCGCCCTGACCTACGATTTCGATCTCCTCCTTCAGGCGGCCAAGAAGCTCGAGGGGGAAAACATCGCCTTCGTGTTCCTCGGCGATGGCGATGCCAAGAGCCATATCCTCGAAACGATCAAGAGACTCGAGCTCGAAAACGTCATCATGGCTCAGCCGGTCTCGAAGCCCGAGAAAGTCGCCAAATACATCAATGCCGCCGATGTGTGCGTGATGCCCTTGAAGCCGGAGATGCTCACGAGCACGCTCACCCGCCCCTCGAAGGTGTTCGAGTTCTGGGCTTGCGGGAAGCCGGTGGTGAGTTGTACAAAAGGGGAGATGGAGACGCTGACTCAGGAATCCGGCGCGGGGCTTGTGGTGGCCCCCGGCGATGTGGAGGGTTTTGCGCGGGCGGTCCGGCGCCTTTCGGGTAATCTCGAAGAGGTGCGGGAGATGGGGAGGAGGGGAAGGGCGTTCGTGGAGGCGCGCTTCTCGCTCGATTCGCTCAGGGCGAGCCTCGAGGGGGCGTTCGAAAAGATGAACCCCTGATTTTCGCTTCACCCCAAACGGCCTACCGACCGATTTTGGGTGCGGATGGAAGGTTCGTTATCTGATAAGCGGTTCAGATGAACAAGGAGGGCTGAATGGATTATCTAGCGAAATATGAAGGGACCACGGTGCTCGTCACGGGGGGGGCGGGGCTCATCGGGAGCAACCTCGTGCGGCGGCTCATCGAGCTCAAGGCGAAGCGGATCTTCGTTCTCGATAACTTCGTCTCGGCGGTCCGGTGGAATGTGCCCGTCCACCCGAGCGTGATGGTCATCGAAGGCGATGTGGCCGATGAGGTCCTTCTCAAACGCATCTTCTTTGACAAGCCCGATTATGTCTTTCACCTTGCGGCGCATTTCGCCAATCAAAAGGCGGTGGACTATCCGGAGGAGAATTTGCGGGTCAACGGCCTTGCCACGTTGCGGCTTCTTCAGTTCTCGCACCTCGCCAAGGTCAAGCGATTCGTCTTCGCCTCGTCCGGGTGCTCGGCCTACGGGAGCCGGGCTCCGGTGCCCCTCAAAGAGGATTTCATCACCCTCCACCTCGATACACCGTATCAAATCCACAAGTTGCTCGGCGAGCTCTATTGCAATTTCTTTCTGGATCACTGGGGCCTTCCCACCGTCCGGCTCCGGCTCTTCAACGTTTACGGTCCGGGCGGCCTTCCCGGAAAATACAAGAATGTCATCCCCAACTTCATGTATATGGCCCATCAGGGCAAGCCGCTCACCGTGATGGGCACGGGCCAAGAGACCCGCGATTTCACGTTCGTGGGCGATCTCATCGACGGGCTCTTGCGCGGCGGTGTCTTCGAAGAGGCCATTGGTCAGGAGATGAACCTCGGATCGGGTGTGGAGACCACTTCACTGGCGCTGGCCGAGATGGTCAACAGGGTTTCCGGGAATCAGGGCGGGATCACCTTTATCCCGAAGCGGGATTGGGATCATGGCATGCGGCGCTTGGCTTCCATCGAGAAGGCCCGGAAGCTCATCGGATTCAATCCCCAGACCAAGCTTGAAGACGGCCTCAAGAAGGTCAACGAGTGGTTTGTGGAGAACAAACACCGGATCGTATATTTGGAGACGTAAAGAAACTCTGATCCCTTTCCAAAAGGGTGCGGGGATTTGAAAAATAATTCAGGGATCATATGACCGAACTCAAGGTTCTCAGGGGGAGTGAACTCCAGAAGAAGGTGGGCCTCTTCGTGGGCACGCGGCCCGGGATCATCAAGTTCTCCCCGCTCATGCGGGAGCTCCAGAGGCGGGGGCGGGACTTCTTCACCATCCATACGGGTCAGCATTACTCCTACGAGATGGACAAGATCTTCTTCGATGAGCTCGATCTTCCCGAGCCGAAATACAAGTTTCACGATGTGGCGAAGAGCAAATATCACGGCGCTCAAACGGCGATGATGCTCGCCGAATCCGAGCAAGCTCTCCTCAAGGAGAAACCCCGGATCGTTCTCGTTTGCGGCGATGCCAATACGAATCTCGCGGGGGCGCTTGCGGCAAGGAAACTCCATATCATGGTCGGACATGTGGAGGCGGGCCTCAGAAGCGATGATTGGCGCATGCCCGAAGAGCACAATCGGGTGATGATCGACCATATCTCCGAGCTTCTCTTTGCCCCCACGGAGGAAACCAAACAGAATCTCATCCGGGATAACGTCAAAGGCCGGATATTCGTCACCGGCAACACGATCGTGGATGCGGTTACCCAGAACATCGCTCTGGCCCGATCCCGCAGCCGGATTCTCGCCGATCTGGGCCTCGAGGCGGAGGGATATTTTCTCCTCACCATTCATCGCGAGGAAAGCGTGGATTTCAAGGAAAATCTGGAGGCCATCCTGAGCGGAATCAAGCTTGTATCCGAACGGTTCGGCATCCCCATCATCTTTCCCGCTCATCCCCGCACCGTGAAGAACCTCGAGCACTTCAAACTCCGTTCCTTTGCGGATGCCGTCAGGGGCTTGCGTCTGATCAAGCCGCTCGGATACCTTGATTTCCTGATGCTCCTCGGTCATGCCAAACTTGTCCTCACCGATAGCGGCGGTATTCAGGAGGAGAGCTGTATTCTGCGGGTGCCGTGCGTGACGTTGCGGAAGAGTACCGAGCGCCCGGAGACGGTGGCGGTGGGGGCCAATCACGTGGCGGGGATCGAACCGGAAGCGATCCAAAGAGGCGCGGAGATGATGATCGAGCGGCCGCGCAATTGGGAGAACCCCTTCGGCGAGGAGCCGAGCCGCAAGATCATTGATGTGGTGGAATCCGTTTTGGGGTAGCCTATGAAGCAACTCGTCCAGAATTTCAAGACCGGGAAGCTCGACCTCATCGAGGTCCCCGTTCCCGCACTGAGGCCCGGAGGGGTGCTCGTAAGGAACGTGAATTCGTTGGTGAGCATCGGCACGGAGAAATCGACTACCGAGTTTGCGAAGAAGTCCATCTTGGGCAAGGCCCGCGCCCGGCCCGATCTGGCCAACAAGGTGATTCAACTTGCCAAGAGCGGCGGACTTTTGGAGGCCTACCGGCAAGTGATGAACCGGCTCGATAAGGAGATCCCGCTCGGCTATAGCTCTGCCGGGATTGTGATAGGGGTCGGCGCGGGAGTGGGGGACTTCAAAGTCGGCGACCGCGTAGCTTGCAGCCGGGGCGGATTCGCCTCCCATGCCGAGGTCATCTTCGTTCCCGAAAACCTCTGCGCCAAACTCCCGGAGAATGTGGATTTCGAGAGCGGGGCGTTCGCTACGGTGGGGGCCATCGCCCTTCATTCCGTCCGGCTCTGTGAACTCGCCCTTGGGGAGAATTTGGCCATCATCGGGCTCGGATTGCTCGGACAACTCGCCGTTCAGATCGCCAAGGCCTCCGGGTATCGGGTGTTCGGGATGGATATCAATCCGGCGAAGGTCTCGCTTTCCAAGGAACTCGGCGCGGATGATGGAGCGGTGATCGGTTCGGATGACGATATGAACCGGGCCATTCGTTTCACGGGCGGTTGGGGATTCGATGCGGTGCTCATCTTCGCGAGCACGCCGAGCAATCAACCCCTTGAGACCGCCGCCGAGATTTGCCGCGAAAAGGGGAAAGTGGTTGTCCCCGGGCTCGTGGGGCTCAGCGTTCCCAGAGAGACCTTCTATCAAAAGGAACTGAGCCTTGTCGTGCCCCGCGCGTGGGGGCCCGGCTTTTCCGATAGCGATTTCGAGCTTCTGGGGATCGATTACCCGTATGCTTATGTGCGATGGACCGAGCGCCGCAACATGGAGCAAGTCCTTGAACTCATGCAGAGCGGCAAGCTCAAGGTTGGGCCACTGGTGACCGATAGGTTCAAGATCGGCGATGCCCTGACCGCGTACACGGCCATCGCGGAGGATAGATCGGGCAACCATATCGGCGTTCTCATCGGCTACGATACGGAGGCATCGGGGCCGCTCGCAACGCGGATTCAGCTTGCGGGTGCACGCAAGCCGGGCAAAGACAAG
Organism: Dehalococcoidia bacterium; assembly: GCA_034434815.1. Taxonomy (GTDB): domain Bacteria; phylum Chloroflexota; class Dehalococcoidia; order SZUA-161; family SpSt-899; genus DAOTYO01. The sequence goes on along the minus strand of DAOTYO010000005.1, from coordinate 29,081 downwards.
GTGAATGTGGGGCTCATCGGGGCGGGAACCTTTGCCGCCACTACGCTCTTGCCCAACATTCGCAAAATGCCGTCCATCAACTTGAAGGGCGTGGCCACCGCCACCGGCCCGAGCGGCAAACATGTCGGGGGGAAGTTCGGGTTCGAATACTGCACCACCGATTATCGTGAAATCCTCGAAGACCCGGGAATTGATTGCGTTCTCATCGCTACGCGCCCTAGACTCCATGCCGAGATCGTGCTTGAGGCGCTCCGCCACGGGAAAGACGTCTTTGTAGAGAAACCCCTCTGCCTTGCCCCTTCCGAACTCAAGGAGATTGTCTCCGTCTTGAAGGAGAAGCCTCAGCGGCTGATGGTGGGCTACAACCGGCGGTTCTCCTCGTTGGCGGTCAAGACGAGAGAGTTCTTGAAGGGGATCGGCGAGCCGCTCATTGTGCGATATCTCATCGATACCGCCCCGTTCGCCAAAGAGGCCTATCTCATCGACCCGAACGAAGGCGGCGGGATCGTGCGGGGGGATTGGGGACTCCTCATTGACTTGGCCCAATTCCTCACTGGCTCGCTTCCGGCCTCGGTGTATGCCTGCGTTCTACCGAACGCAGGGAACTACTCTCGGAACGAGAACTTGACAGTCACCCTCACCTTTCGAAACGGCTCGACGGCCTCGCTCATATGGGTGGCGAGCGGGGGGGTGAGCTTCAACCGGGAGAGGCTCGAGGTTTTCGGCGGCGGGGCAGAATGCACCATCGAGAACTTCCGGTCGCTGGTGATCGAGAAGAGGAAGACCAGAACGAAGAAGGTTTGGAAGCTCAACCGGGATATCGGCCATCACAACGAGTTTGCCGCCTTCTTCAAGGCAATCCAAAAAGGTGAGCCGAGTCCGGTGAGCATAGAGGAGACCATCTATACGGCTCTGGCGACCTTTGCCATCGAGGAATCACTGCGGACGGGGGCGCCCGTAAAGGTTGATCCCAGGGATCTGGGAGTGTGAGGGGAAACCGTTGTGTGCTCTTGCCGGTGAAAGGGAAAAGATATGAGACTGGAAACCCGAACCCTCCCTCTGCTGAAGGAGGCACTGGATCGGTTGGAAACCGCATTCGAAGGGCTACCCGATGCCGATGCTCATCCGGACCTTCCGGCGATTCGGAAGGTCTTGCTCGAGACGGCCGAGCGGATGAAGGATAATTATCCCTACTTCCATCCCCTCTATGCCGGCCAGATGCTCAAGCCCCCTCACCCGATCGCCCGGCTGGCCTATGCCCTCTCCCTGTGGATCAATCCCAATAATCACGCCCACGATGGCGGTCGGGCGAGCTCGGATATGGAAAAGGAGGCGGTCGCCGGGATCGCCCGGATGTTCGGTTGGGAAAGGCACCTCGGGCACCTTTGCGGCGGCGGCACGATGGCCAATCTTGAAGCGCTGTGGGTATCGGGACGGCTTGCCCCCGGCAAGAAGATCGTCGCCTCGGAGCAGGCCCACTATACCCATCGGCGCATCTCCGAAGTGCTTCAACTTCCCTTCGAAGCTGTCCCCACGGATCGGCGGGCGCGGATGGATCTCGATGCCCTCGAGCGGTTGCTCCGGAAGGGGGATATCGGCACCGTCGTGGCCACCATCGGCACCACGGCCACCGGTTCGGTGGATCCTCTGGCCGAGATCCTTGAACTCCGGAAAGCTTACGGCTTCCGTCTTCATGCGGATGCGGCTTACGGGGGGTACTACGTTCTGGTGGAAACGCTCGAACCGGAGACGCGGCGCGCCTTCGAGCATCTCGGTGAGGTGGATTCCATCGCCATTGATCCCCACAAGCACGGACTTCAGCCGTATGGATGCGGGTGTATTCTGTTCAGGGACCCTTCCGTGGGCCGTTTCTACAAGCACGATTCCCCTTATACCTATTTCACCTCCTACGATCTTCATCTGGGCGAGATCAGTCTGGAATGCTCGCGGGCGGGCGCGGCGGCGGTGGCGCTCTGGGCTACCGAGAGGCTTTTGCCCCTTGTGCCGGGGGGCGAGTTTGCCCGCGGTCTGGAAAAATGCCGGAAGGCGGCTCAGGCGCTGTTCGGCGGACTTCAGTCGAATCCTCGGTTCATGACGGCGCTGCCGCCCGAGCTGGATATCGTGGTCTGGGCGCCGCGCGCGGAAAGCGCTGGGGAAGTCTCGCGGCGTTCAAAGAGGGTGTTTGGGGCAGCGGCGGAAAGGGGTCTTCATTTGGCCATGGCCAATCTGCCGTCCGATCTCCTCAAGAGATGGTGGCCCGATATCGAGTGGGATGCCCCCCATGTGACATGCCTACGCTCGTGCCTCATGAAGCCGGAACATCTCGATTGGGTGGACCGGATTGGCACGATCTTGGATGAATCGGTCGAGGAAGTACAGGGCGCTTAGACCAGAAGCCGCCGCTTGCGATGGTAGTGTTTTACCTGCCGGTAGCTCCTCGCCTCGCCTGAGGAACCCAGCCCGAGATAGAATTCCTTGACATCGGCGTTCTCCGCAAGCTGCGCCGATGGCCCGCTGAGAACGATGCTGCCGTTATCGAGCACATAAGCATAGTCCGAGATCGCCAGCGCGGCTTTGGCGTTTTGTTCTACGAGCAGGATGGAAACTTTCTCCTCGGCATTGATCCGGTAGATGATGGAGTAGATTTCCTTTTGAAGCAGAGGGGCCAGCCCCAGAGATGCCTCATCGATCATCACCAGTGTGGGGTGCGCCATGAGGGCTCGCCCTACGACCAGCATTTGCTGCTCCCCGCCCGAGAGATACCCGCTGGTTTGGTTCCGGAGGAACTTCAGTTTCGGAAAGTACTCGTATACCATTTCAAGGTCTTTCTTGAGATTGGCCCGGCGGCCCACCACGTACGCTCCGGCGCGGAGGTTCTCCTCGACGGTGAGGTGAGCCAGAATTTTCCGCCCCTCCAGCACTTGGATAATGCCCATTTTGGCGATATCTTCAGGGTCACCATTCTCGATTCTCTTGCCCTTGTATTCGATCTTCCCGTTCGTGACCCGGCCGTCTTCCGTTTTGAGAAGCCCGGAGATCGCTCTGAGTGTGGTGGTCTTGCCGGCACCGTTGTTGCCCAGAAGCGCCACCAGTGCCCCATCGTTGACCTCGAGCGAAATGCCCTTCAAGACGAGGATCACGCCGCTATATTTCACCTCGACATTTTCCATCTGCAACAGTGCCATCCACCAACCTCCGGAGGAGAATTGTTCCCCCCTCGATGAATCACTGGGGGTGGGGTTATTCGCCCAGATAGGCCTTGATGACCAGCGGGTTTTGCTTGATCTCGGCGGGGACGCCTTCGGCGATCTTTCGGCCGAAATCGAGCACCACGATTCGATCTGTGATATCCATCACCACACTCATATCATGCTCGATGAGCACGATGGCCATGTGCCTTTCCTCTTGCACATCGAGAATGAAGCGCGCCATATCCTCTTTTTCTTCCAGAGTCATGCCGGCCATCGGTTCGTCGAGGAGGAGGAGCTTGGGTTCCTGAGCCAACGCCCTGCCCAGGTCTATCCGCTTGCGCAGGCCGTAGGAGAGAGAGCCGACGATAGTATTGCGGTAGGGCTGCATTTCGAGGAACTCGACGGTTTCCTCGACCATGCGGCGGTGCCGGATTTCCTCCCGGTGCCCTCTGCCGAAATAGAGCGCCGATTCGAGGAAGTTTGTCTTGAAGTGAAAATGCCGGGCGGCCATCAAATTATCCACGGTGCTGAGGCCGGTATAAAGCTGAATGTTCTGGAAGGTCCGGCTGATGCCCATCCGGGCGATCTTATCGGGACGCATTCGCGTGATTCGCTTGCCTTCGAAGGTGATTTCACCCCGCTCGGGTTTGTAGAAACCATTGATACAATTGAGGACGGAAGTCTTGCCCGCACCGTTGGGCCCGATGATCGAAAGGATCTCGCCCGCCTTGACTTCGAAGCTGACGCCGACCAGAGCGGATACTCCGCCGAACGTGAGGTACAGATCCTCCACTTTCAGAATCGTAGGCTTCTCCATGTACCCGCAACCCCCAACCGATTACGTTGGACTTATCCAAACATAATTTGGCCCTCATGTCAAGGAACAAGAAATCGCCAAAAAGAGCGATTCAGCTTTGCAGCCTTTACCCTCGGGTGAATAACCGTTGACGCCTCATCCGGACTTTGTACCGGAATTCCCCCGCACGCCCCACGAGCGATCCGGCTTCTCCGATTCCACCCACCCGCCCAAAGGGTTTTCTTGGGGGACACCCTCAATCCCCCGAGAGAGAGGTGTCTTGTGCACTCTTTTCTCCATTCGTCCCTTTGGGAATCCAGAAGGAAAATGTGGGAGGATTGAGAGAAGGTGGAAGCATGGACCGGATGGGTGACGGCCATTACGCGCCGAGCTTCTTGAGCAACGTGCTTTCCTGTTGCAATCCCATCATCCGCTCGACCTCTTTGCCATCCTTAAAGATGATGAGCGTAGGAATGGCGCGAATGCCGAAGCGGCTGGCCACATTTTTGTTTTCATCTACGTTGCACTTTCCCACCTTGGCCTTGCCGGCCGCTTTCTCGGCAACCTTCTCGATGATGGGCCCCTGTGACCGGCAGGGCCCGCACCATGGCGCCCAGAAGTCCACGAGAACGGTGCCTTTGGCGGTCTCCGCATCGAAATTGGCCTCGTTCAATTCGATCTCTGCGCTCATTTGGTTTCCTCCATTTCGGTGTACGATTGTTATCCTTATAACCCGCGCTCTCTTCCGTTGAGAGGAAAGGGGGTTCTTCCGTGAAGAGAGTTCCCTATTCCTCCGGGGAAGCGGAGAGGTTCCGGGCGCCGGTTGCCTCTGAGGGGGCGGGGGCATCTTCCGGCAAATCCTCCAACTCGATGGTACCGCTCCGGCCGCCGCTCTTGCGGATCAGCCGGATGTTCTCGATCCGCATTCCCCGATCCACGGCCTTGCACATATCGTAGATCGTGAGGGCGCTCACCGCCACCGCGGTGAGCGCCTCCATTTCCACGCCGGTCTTCTCATCGGCTTTGACGGTGGCCGTGATCTCGATCGTTCCGGTCTCTTTGTGAAGGGCGAACCCCACGGAAATATGGGTGATACGCAAGGGGTGGCACAGCGGGATCAGTTCGGGGGTTTTCTTGGCCGCCATGATGCCCGCCGTCTGGGCGATGGCCAGCACATCCCCTTTGGCCGCTTCACCCTTCTCGATGAGTTCGAGGGTTGCCGGTTGCATCCTCACCGACCCTCTGGCGGTGGCGGACCGTTCCGTGATCGGTTTCTCGGAGACGTCCACCATGCGTATCTTGCCGGAAGTGTCGAAATGGGTGGGCTGGGGAGTGACTTCCGAGGCCGCCTCCACGGCGAGCCGATGGGCCCTTTCGTTCTCGGGGTGGCCATCGTGCCCCTTCACCCAGACCCAGTGTACCTTGCGCTTGGCGGTGAGATCATCGAGGGTGTGCCAAAGATCGAGGTTGGCGCTCCGTTTCCACCCGCGGGTCATGGTGGAGATCAGATACTGGCTATCGCTCCGGATGGTCACATCCGAGCCTTCGGCGGTCCGCTTGAGCCCCTCGATCACCGCCGTCATCTCCATCCGGTTGTTGGTGGTGCTCTCCACACTGCCCTTGATCTCTTCCCGATTACCTCCCCCTCGAATGATGACTGCCCCCCAGCCGCCCGGTCCCGGATTTCCCGAACAGGCGCCATCGGCATAGATCTCGATCATCGCTCACCCCCCGATCTGACACATGTTCCGGTTGTGCGGCGTCTTCCCGATGGCGAGTCCATGGCCTTTCGGCTTGGCCGCGATCGCCCGCTCGATCAGAAGTTTGATCTCTTCAGCCGATGCCCCTCGCCGGATGGGCTCTCGAAGGTCGATTTCCTCGTCCGAGAGCAAACAGGGCCTCAGATTACCCTCGGCTGTGAGCCGCAGCCGATTGCACTGAAAGCAAAAGTGCTCGCTGACCGGTCCGATGAAACCGATGGTGCCGCCGGCGCCGGGCAGACGGTAGTATTTGGCGGGTCCGTTGCCCGCGAGCCGATGGGGCTCGAGCTTCCCCAGCGATTCTATCCGCTCCATGATCTCGGCGATGGAGATGAACCGCTCTCTGGCTTCATCGCGTCGTTCGCCCATGGGCATGAACTCGATGAAGCGCACATGCCATCCTTCATCACGGGTCTTGCGGGCGAAATCGAGGATCTCATGATCGTTAACCCATCGCATGGCCACCATGTTGATTTTGATAGGTTCGAGCCCCGCTGCATGGGCGGCTTCCATACCCTTCAGAACTTCCCCGAGATCGCCATAGCGGGTGATCCGGCGGAAGTTCTCCGGATCGAGGGAATCCAGACTCACGTTCACCCGCCGAAGGCCGGCTTCCTTGAGCTCGCGGGCATATCGGGCCAGAAGCATTCCGTTGGTGGTGAGAGAGATATCGTCAATTCCCTTCACCTGTGCGATCATGCCCACCAACTTACCGAGATCGGCTCGTACCAAAGGCTCGCCGCCCGTCAGCCGAACCTTGGTGATGCCGAGCTCCGCCGCGGCCTTGACGATGACGAGGATCTCTTCGTACCGGAGAATATGGCCGTGGGGAAGCCAACCGATCCCTTCCGGCGGCATGCAGTAGATGCATCGGAGGTTACACCGGTCGGTGACCGAGATGCGGAGATAGTTGATCGGCCGATCGAAGGAATCGGCGATGCCCGTCACGGCTTAACCCCTTCCGAAAGGCTTTGCAAAAACTCCCGTGCTTTGTGGGCCGCCTTGCCCCGGTGGCTCACCCGGCTTTTCTCTTCGGGGGTGAGTTCGGCCATTGTCTTTCCGAGCTCGGGCAAATAGAAGATAGGGTCATATCCGAAGCCGTTTTCCCCTCTGGGCTCGAAGGCGATCAGACCGGGGCATTCCCCTTTGCAAAGCACGAGCCGCTCGTCGGGGAAAGCGATGGCGATCACGCATCGGAAACGGGCCTGCCGCTTTTCCCATGGCACTCCCGAGAGCCGGGCCAGAAGATAATCGTTGCGCTGGGCATCGGTCGCTTCGGGTCCGGCATAACGGGCGGAATAGACGCCGGGGGCGCCGTTGAGGGCATCCACTTCGAGTCCGGAATCGTCCGCAACTGTGATCAGCCCCGATGCTTTGGCGAAGGCTCTGGCCTTGGCGACAGCGTTTTCCTCGAACGTCTTACCCGTCTCTTCGGGATCGAGGATGATGCCTTCCTCCGCCGGCGTCGTGCATTCCCATATGGGGGCGGCTAGAAGGGCGCTCAATTCCCGGGCTTTGCCCTTATTGTTGGTGGCGATCAGAAGTTTCATGCGGGGTCCTTCTGACTTTAAGTATACATAGCAAAAGGGGCGATCCGCAAATCGCCCCTTTTGTGGAATCGTGTATTTCGCCGGAGAAGCCGCTAGAGGGGGCTGAACCGCCCTTGAAGCTTCTTCATCACCTGTGGCATGGTGGTGTATTCCATCTCTTCGAGAGGGAGCCGATGGGGCTCGAAAGGCCCATGCCTTCGGAAGTATTCCGCCGCCTCGTTGGCCCGTCTTCGGGATTCATCGAAGCTCGGGTCATCGAACATATCCACCGGGCCCACGAGCTTGCCGCCGGAGATCTGAAAGCCCATGCATATCACCCGCGGGGGACCATCGAAGCGGGATGGATTGGCATGGCGAAGGGGGACCGGCATCAAGGGGCCGAAGTGGGAGCCGCGCATCCACCCTTCCACCGCCTGAGGAAAAGCGAAGGGCTCGAGGGCCTCTCCCACGGCGGGGAATTTGCCTTGGCATCGGACGATGAGCACGGGGTCGTCCTTCCCCACGTATCTTCCGGCCACCTCGAAGAGCTTATCGGTGGAGGAAACGGCCGCGATCTCTCCCGAAGGACGGTGCCGGACGGCCTTGACGGCGTAGTGCGAAGGCGCCCCGATCAGCACCAACATGTCGTAGATCTCTTCGGGGGTATTGAAAGTGACTTTCTTGTGTCCCTTCACATCATGGACTTCGAAGGTGAAACCTTCGTGCATGTTCTCGGCGATGACGAGCCCGATGGTGTTGAAGGGGTCGGCGAACATCTTGTAGAGGGGCATGTTCCATGCGCCGGAGGAGGTCTTATCGGCCATGAAGATCAGCACCGGCTCGGAGACGCGTTCCTCGAACTCCATTTCCGCGGAACCGGGTCCCATGCCGCGAACGGTCCCCGAGAAGGCATCGCTCAGGAGGTCTTGGCCCGCCCCGTAGAGCTTGAGCTTGCGGGCGCAGTCGGCGCAGCCCATGAAGGTATCCCACGCCAGCCGATGGATGCGATCGTTGCCTTCGCCCTTATCGTGGGTCATGATGAGCTGAAGATCATCTCCACATCGGGTGACATGGAAATCGATCAGAAGCCCCCGGCCCTTGGCTTTCTCGAGTTGTTCGTTTCCGTAAGCCATGATCTCCGGGTGCATGCTAGAATGGCCGACGTACCCGCCGATATCGGCCTTGATCACGGTCAGCGTAATCATTCCCAATTCCTTTCCCTCCGAGGATCAGTATTCGAATCCCTTGCGGGCCTTGATGCCTTTCTGGTAAGGGTGTTTGATCTCGACCATTTCGGTGACGAGATCGGCCGCCTCGATGAGCCTCCGATCGGCATACCGGCCGGTCAAAATGAGTTCCACCCCTTCCGGCTTTGTTTTGATCAGCTCGAGCACCTCTTCGACCGGGATCAATCCCCAAGCGGAGGCAATGTTGATTTCATCGAGCACTACCATATCGTAGGCCCCGCTGTGGATGGCTTCCTTGCTCGCCGCGAGGGCTTTGCGGGCCTCTTCGCGTTCCTCTTCCTTGATGTTACGAGGGTCGACGAAATCCAGTTTTCCAAAACGCGATACCGTCACATTGGGCAAGAGCGCGAGGGCCTTTTGCTCGCCGTAAGGATATGTGCCTTTCATGAAGTGAATGATGTGAACATGAAGCCCCTGTCCCACAGCCCGGAGAACGGTCCCGAGAGCGGCGGTAGTTTTGCCTCTTCCATTGCCGGTCAGGACTTGGACGAGTCCCACGTGATCTTTCGTCATGCCGATTGTGCCCGCCGCTGCCTTACTTTATCATCGGCCATGTTTGGTGTCAAGGATTGGAGTGGCCCCCAAAACAGCGATTCCGCTTTGCAGTCTTCACCCTCAGGGGGAATGCCCATGATGATCTCATTCCGGGCCTTGCCACGGGATCTTCCATGTCCTCAGGCTTCTCCGCTCCCCCTACCCGCCCACAGGGTGTTTTTGGAGAGCATCCCCAATCCCCCCGAGAGATGTCATCTCTGCGCACTCCTCTTCAATCGCTGTTATAGACGAAATTTCCGTGCTTGACATTTGTCCTTTCTTTTTTTATAATCCCCCTAACCTCTCGTATCTTTCTTTCCCCTGATCACAGTTCGTATTCTATCATCACAAAAAGACGGAGGCAGAAGATGGGGACGCGGATAGCAAGTGTTTTGGTGGCGATGTTTCTGGTTATGGCGGTGGTCGTTGGCTTCGGCTGTGGGGGATCGGAAAAAACGGAGACGGAGGTGAATGCCCGCCCGGTCTCCGCTGATTCACAGGGAGCGCCATCGGCGTCGGATGAGAAGGTCACCCTCATTATCGGCAATATCACCGATGTCACCGGCGTCGCTTCCACCGCCATGGAAGTTATCAACATGGCTCTCGAAGATGTGGTCAAGTATTACAACGATAACGAGCTCATCCCGGGGGTGAGGCTGAAGGTCCTTTCGTATGATACGCAGTATGATCCGGCCAAAGCCATTCCGGGATACGAGTGGCTCATCGAGAAGGGCGCGGATATCATTTGGACCCCTGTGACCCTCGCCGTGAGGCCTCTCAAGGGACGTGTGAACAGTGACCGCATGCCACTGTTTACCGCGGCGGCCGGCATGGAGGATTTGACTCCGCCCGGATATGTATTCACCCTCGGTACACTACCCCAGTACGAGGCTTACACCCTTCTCGATTGGATCGCGAAGAACGATTGGGACTATCATACCAAGGGGCCGGCCAAGATTGGGGGAGCGGCATGGACCGAGGCCTATTCCAACGCTTGGTTCGAAGCGGCCCAGAAGTATGCCAAGGCCCATCCGGATCAGTTCCAGTGGGTGACGGGGTATCTCACGAATTTCAACTTCCGGTGGGATACGGAGGTTCAGGGCCTCAAAGGCTGCGACTATGTTTATGCGCCCTGTCCCCCCAATATCTTCATTCGGGAATTCCGCGAGCTCACGGATAAGGGGACATTTCTTGGGACCGATGTCCATGCGGCTTTCACCGGAATGTTCGATTCCGCTGATCTCTGGGACGAAGCTGATGGGATGCTCTTCATCCGCCTCTCTCAGTGGTGGAACGAAGAGGGAACGATCGTTGACCTCACACGCAAGCTTCTCGAGGAGAATCATCCCGGCAAAGCCACCGAGATCAGAAGGAATGGTTGCGGATATCTGGCGGTGGAGAACTTTGTCATGATGTTGGAGATCGTGAAGAAGGCTGTGGAGAACGTAGGGGCGGAGAATTTCAGTCCCGCAGCGCTCTATGATGCGGCCCGGAATTTCACGTTCGTGGTGGATGGGGTGCAACGATACAGTTTCACGGAAACCAAGCGCTACGGCGGCGATTGCTATGGCATTCAGCGCGCGGATGGTCAGCGAAAGGATCTCTTCCGGGTTGATCCCGGATGGCACGTGGCCGTACTCGAACCGTAGGCGCTTTTATCTCCTCTCTGCAGAAACGACTTGGCCGCCCGGGGAAGGATCTCCCGGACGGCCAAGTTTTCCAAGGAGGAAGCACGAAGGGTTTCGAGCTTTACATGGGCATCAATTTCAGCATGATCTCCGGCGGCATCAGGACCATGATCGGCGGGACATATGCCAGAAGCGGCTCGATCAGGCTGAGAAGTGGCGTGAGCTTGGGCAGGAGGTTGTTCATCACCGGCATGAGGGCGGAGACGATATCCATGAGCGGCGCCATGGAAAGATTCAGTGCCCCTCCGCCGATGTTGATCATGCCGAAGATTTCCCGGATCGAGATCTGGGTTGAGGAGGAGCTGCCACCGCCACCGAGCAGGCTCAGGAGGGCGGGCAGGTTTCGCATCAGTCCGCTGAGATCCTCGAGCAGCATGCCCATGAACATGAAGTACGAACCGTCGTTGCCCTTTAGATTGAGCATGACGATCCAGTTCTTCCCGAGGTTATCGGTCTGAATCCCCATTTGGGAGAGCATCATTCCGAGATCGATCAGGCTGCCCGAGAGGATGGTAGCGCTCGGGATCTTCCCGGATCCGGTGAGCGTACCGCCGAGGATCGGGATGGAGCCGAAACCGGTATCCTGCCCGTATGTTACGGACATCTCCCACGAATCCTTGGCCGCCAACTCGATTCCCGCATTCGAGAGATCGTTGAGCCCCGAAGCCCCCACGAGGAGCCACGCGCCTTGTCCGCGATAGGTATCCGGCTTGGTGATCCGCTCAAGCCCCAGCAGAATGGGTCCCACCCGCTGGGGTTCCTCGATCACCAAGGTGACCGCCACGTTGACGGAAGCCCCTCGAAGGAAAGCGGGAGCAACGGTGATCGTGGCGGCATAGGTGCCTACCGCCATGTTCTTCGAGTTCACGATGACGGATACCTTGTCCACCTCGCCGTTCGAGCTACCGGAACTCGGTGAGGTGCTGAGCCATGAAACGTTGTCGGTGGTCTTCCACCAGAGCGTGCCGGTGCCGGCATTATAGACCCCCATCGTTTGACTGCCCGGGTTGACCCCTTTGATCGCATGGAACGTGAGTTGCGTAGTATCACATCCGACTTGGGGATTCGTATTTCCCCATGCCTGTGCTTGACTCCCGCTTGAAATCGCGGGGAGGGCCACTGCACTGATGAGGGCGAGGATCAACGCAAGAAGAATAGTTCTTTTCATAATACTTTACCTCCACTTATTTATGCTTTTGCTACACTTTCGACCGTGATTGGATTTACCTTGCCCCTTCGATTCTCAGGATCTCTCTATTACCGTTGGCTTTTCGCGACCACCCCCTTTCGATGCGAGAGCCCCGGTGGGGGTAAATGGGTCATAAAAATTTTGTAAACGATTATACCCAAAACCCGGGGACGGCCGCAAGTCGGAAAGGTACGGGGGAAGGCCAATCGAAAGTACCAGAAGGCGATATCCGGGGTGCGGGCCCGGAGGAGATATGTCGGGATCTGAAGCCCGGGGGGCGGGATTCCCCAAGTGGCCGATTATCGGGTATCATTAGAACCATGGAAAGTCCTCGAAAGCCGGCAGTGGGTATGAATACTTTGAGCCCGGTCGCCCAGCGGGTGCGCGAGATTCCCGCCTCCGGCATCCGGAAGTATTTTGATTTGATCGCCTCCCTTGAAGGCGTCATCTCGCTGGGGGTTGGGGAGCCGGATTTCCCCACCCCATGGCACATCTCGGAGGCGGGCATTTACGCCATCGAGAAGGGCTATACGATGTACACCTCGAACTATGGCCTGATCGAGCTCCGTCAGGCGCTGGCCGATCACCTTCGTGCCCGCTACGGTGTTTCCTATGATCCGAAGAACCAAATTCTGATTACCACCGGATCGAGCGAAGCGCTTGATCTGGCCATGCGGGCTCTCGTCAATCCGGGGGAGGAGGTGATCATCCCTGATCCCGGATATGTAGCCTATATGCCGTGTACCGTGCTCACCGGAGGGACGGTAGTTCCCGTGCCGACCTCCGGGGCGAGCGGGTTCAAGGTCAGTGCCGAGGAGATTGAGAAGCGCATCACCCCCAGAACCAAGGCCGTTCTTCTGGGCTTTCCGAACAATCCCACCGGCGCCGTGATGGACCGGCGGGAGCTTGAGCGCATCGCTGAGGTGATCCGGCGGCATGATCTTATGGTCATCTCCGATGAGATTTACGATCGGTTGGTCTATGGGGTGGAGCACACCTGTTTTGCCAGCTTGCCGGGGATGCAAGAACGTACCATCCTTATCAACGGCTTTTCCAAGGCCTATGCCATGACCGGCTGGCGGGTGGGATATGCCGCCTCCCGCCCCGATATCATCGAGGCCATGATGAAGGTGCACCAGTATGTCATGATGTGTACCTCGATCATGAGCCAGATGGCCGCTATCGAAGCGATCCGGAACGGCGAGGAAGCGGTGCAGCGGATGATCGCCGAGTACGATCGCCGCCGAAGGGTAATCGTGAAGGGTCTGAATGAGATCGGGCTTTCGTGCATCGAGCCGCAAGGAGCGTTCTATGCGTTCCCCTCCGTCGTCTCGACCGGGCTCTCCTCCGAGGAGTTCGCCGAGCGGCTCTTGAGAGAAGAGAAGGTAGCGGTCATCCCGGGGTCGGCTTTCGGCAGATGCGGGGAAGGGCATGTCCGTTGTTGTTATGCGGTTTCTCTCCCCGAAATCGAAGAAGCCCTCGAGCGGATGCGGCGTTTTGTGCGCCGATACCAGCGATAGGCATGCAGGCGCATATGCTTCAACCGCTACAGGGAATCCGTGTGCTGGAATGGGGGGCCTATCACGCCGGCCCGGGGGCTGCGGCCATCCTCGCCGATCTGGGGGCGGAGGTGATCAAGATCGAGCAGCCCGGCAAAGGAGACCCTTCGCGAGGGCAATTTCTGATCAACCGCAGCTCCTTCCGCATGGCCAATGGGGAAAGCCTTTGGAATGAGTGCGCCAATCGCGGCAAGAAGAGCATCGCCATCGATATCGATCGCGAAGAGGGTCGGCGGGCGATCTATCGTCTCGTCGAGCGGTCCGATGTGTTCATCACCAATTTCCGGCGGGCGCGGGTCGAATCCGCCCGGATGGGTTATCCCGCAGTTTCGAACGCTAACCCGCGCATCATTTACGCTTATATCTCCGCGTATGGGCCCAACGGACCTGACGCCGATCGGGGCGGGTTCGATTATCAGGGGCAAGGAAGGTCGGGGCTCATGTGGGCGGTAGGTGAGGAGGGAATGCCTCCGCTCGTTTCCCAGTTCGGGATCATGGATCAGGCCACGGCCATCATGGCCAGCCACGAGATCCTTGCCGCGCTCTTCATGAGGGAACGGACCGGCATCGGGCAGGAGATCCACATCTCGATGCTCGGGACCGGCATCTATTTGCATTACATCAATGTGTTCACGGCGCTTGTGGGGAATATGGAGATCCCCCGGCATGTGCGGACCAAGGAACATGCCACGCGCAACTACTATCGTTGCGCTGATGACCGCTGGCTCATCATCACCATTCCGGCCCAGAAGCGCCAAAGCCAGTGGAAAAAATTGTGCACGGTGCTGGGCCATCCGGAACTGGCCGCGGATCCGCGGTTTGCCACGGACGAAAAGCGCTTGGCCAATGCCGAAACGCTCGTCCCCCTCCTCGATGAGATCTTTGCCACGCGCCCTCGGGATGAGTGGCTTTCGATTTTGAAAGCGAATGATTTCGTATGCTGTGAAGTCAACCGGCCCTCGGAGCTCGCCGAGGATCCACAGGTTCTGGCCAATGGATATATCGTTGAATTCGATCATCCGGAGCGGGGCAGGGTTAGAATCCCCGGTTACCCGAGCCACTTTGGCCGCGCGTGGGCGGGAACCAGATTTCCTTCCCCCCGCTTGGGTGAGCACACAGAGGAGGTACTCCGGGAGATCGCGGGGTATTCCGCGGAGGAGGTGCGCCGCTTGCGTGAGGACGGGATCGTCTGAGGCCTTCCCTTCTCCGGGGGCGGGGTTGATCGAACATGGATGACGAGAAGACCCGGCAAGAGCGTCGGGAGGAGCGTCGGCTCAAGCGCCGACGTAAGATGCAGCATCATGGCAAGGGATTGGCCCGGATCTATCGCGATTCCGTGCTCAAGCGTCTGGGCAAGGGGAAATGAGTGCGCAGGGAGGAAGAGATGACCATGCAATGCCTTGAAGGTCCCGGGAATTTTCACCATCACTATCCGCGGCTTGCGCTCATCGTTACTTGCCATGCCCGCGGAAAGGACAATGCCATGGCAGTGGCATGGCATAGCTCCATCTCCTTCAATCCGCCTCTTTTCGGGGTCTCCATCGCGCCCAAGCGGTATACCTACGAGCTCATCCTCGAAGCCGGGGAATTCGCCGTCAACTTCATGCCGCTCGAGAAGGCCGAGTTGGTTGCGGCGGTGGGGGGGAGCCTTGGTAGGAAGGTGGACAAATTCGCGAAGTTCCATCTTGCCAAGGAGAAGCCGCTCAAAACCTCCGCACCTATTTTGAAGGATGCCTACGCCGCCTACGAGTGCAAGCTGTATGACCATCACACTTGCGGCGACCACGAATGGTTCATCGGGGAGATTGTAGCCACGCATTTCGATGAAACGCGCTTTACCCCAGCCGGCATACTGGACCTCGGGAAGGTGAAGCCCGCTCTGTTCATCGGCGGCGAGCTCTACGTGACCACCGACCCCGCGAGCGTGAGACATCTGGAGCGGTCAGAATACGGAAAGGGTTTGTAGGCGGGCGCCGGATCGAATCGGGAGCGATAAAGAAAATGGAGAGCGCTGGCATCCGCATCCGACCGATGCAACCTGAAGATATCGATGCCGTCTTCGAACTGGATCGCAAGATCACGGCGATGGAACGGGCATTTACCTATACGAATCTCATCAACGGATTCATCGGCGGCCAGCTCGGGTGCAGTTTCGTAGCGGAATCCGAGGGCCGGATCATCGGATTCATACTTGCCGCCATCAACTATGTTCCAGAGTATGCAGACGAGGTGTGCCTCATTCAAACTCTGGGGGTTGAACCGCTTTATCGGAGAAAGGGGATTGCTACCCGACTCATCCGGGCGCTCATGGAGTGTGCCCGGCAAAAGGGGGCCGGGAGAGTTCGGGTGCTCGTAGATCGTCACGATGCTCAGCTTCAGGCCCTGTTCGAATCCTTGGGTTTTGAACACGGCCGTTTGATTGACTATTCGAAAGTTCTCTAGGAGGATGCCCACCCCTGTGCGCATCGATGTGATCACCCTTTTCCCCCGGATGTTCACCGGTCCCTTCGAGGAGAGCATCATCAAGCGAGCCATCGATGCGGGCTTGGTCGAGATCGTGCTTCATAACCTTCGCGATTGGGGCATCGGGAAACACCGCACCGTGGACGATTGTCCGCACGGTGGGGGCCCCGGCATGGTGCTGATGTGTGAGCCGCTCTTTGCGGCGGTGGAGGCGGTGAAAGGCGAGGCGGAGGTGCCGGTGGTTCTCCTTTCGCCTCAGGGTCGTCTCTTCACCCAAAAGGTGGCCCGGGAGTTCGCCGCTTACGATCGGATGATCCTCATCTGTGGGCACTACGAGGGGGTTGACGAACGTGTGTGTGAGCACCTCGTTACCGATGAGATCAGCATCGGCGATTATGTGCTCACCGGCGGGGAGTTGCCGGCGATGGTGGTGATCGATGCGGTGGTGCGGCTCATTCCGGGTGTGCTCGGGGCGAAGGAATCCGCATTTGAGGATTCACACACGGGCGGCCTTCTGGAGTATCCCCAGTACACACGCCCCGCATCGTTCCGGGGGTGGGAGGTGCCGGAGGTTTTGCTCTCTGGGCACCATGCCGAGATCGCCCGATGGCGGCGCCGGCAGTCGATCATCCGTACGTTCAAGCGCCGCCCCGATCTCTTGGCCAAGGCGGACTTGACGGCGGAGGAGCGGGAGTTCGTCTCGAAGCTGACCGAGGGCGGCATGCTCTAGGCTTACGATCGGGCCGTCTTGACATGGCGAAAATCATGCGAGTATACTAATCGCGTATTTCGGTGGAGGTGGCTTCGTGGATCAGTTCAGTTTGCCCAAGTGCCAGAAGTGCAAAGGCGGAGATCTTGTTCCCCTATCCGATTACGGCGGCCAAGGCGCTGCCGTGCACTACAAAGCTTGGGTATGTACCAATCCCGAGTGCGGCTTTAACATCAAGATTCGAAACGGTGATATTTACATCAACGAACCCATCATGAGCGGCGTCACCCATGCCTCTCGCCTTCGATAGCGATTCCCGCATGGTGTGATGGGGATTCTTACAATGGAGGCAAGACGAATGTTCTCGCGGCCTTTTCGCCGGGAGAACATTCCGTTCTATTGCTCAAGATAATCTCTGAGCTTGGTTGAGCGCGTCGGGTACCGTAGCTTACGGAGCGCTTTGGCCTCGATCTGGCGGATGCGCTCCCGTGTGACCTCGAACTCGCGGCCGACCTCTTCCAGCGTGCGGCTCCGCCCGTCTTCCAATCCAAATCTCAATTGCAGTACCTTGCGCTCGCGCTCGGTGAGCCCTTCTAGAACCTCGTCGATTTGCTCCTTGAGAAGCAAATGTGAGGCGATCTCGGCGGGGGTTGCCTTGCGGTCTTCGATGAAATCGCTCAAATGGCTGTCCTTATCCTCCCCGATGGGGGTTTCGAGCGAGATGGGTTCCTGAGTCATCTTGAAGACCTCTTCCACCCGCTCCGGCGGAATGCCCATCTCCTTGGCGATTTCTTTGCTCGTCGGCTCTCGGCCGTATTCCTGTGCGAGCTTGCGGCTGAGGCGAATGAGCTTGTTGATGGTCTCCACCATATGCACGGGGATGCGGATGGTGCGGGCCTGATCGGCGATGGCCCGGGTGATGGCCTGACGGATCCACCACGTAGCGTAAGTGCTGAACTTGTACCCCCGGCGGTAATCGAATTTCTCCACCGCCCGAATGAGCCCGATATTCCCTTCTTGGACAAGGTCCATGAGGGCCATGCCCCGCCCCACGTATTTCTTGGCAATGCTTACAACGAGCCTCAGGTTTGCTTCCGTGAGATGGTGTTTGGCCTGTTCCCCTTCCTGAATGACCTTATCGAGGTGTTGCCTCAGCTCCCGCTCGCGGGGCGTGAGGAAGGCAAGAAATCTGGGGTCGGAGCCGGCACTGGAGAGTTCCTGAATGAGCCCCTCCTCCTCGATCTCCCGGAGCAACTGGGGTGGGAGGAGATGCCGGTTCAATGAGGTGTGGATCAGAATCTCTTGAACCCGGTCGGGACTCGTATTGGTCGCCGAAGCAATCTGGGACATCAGGTTTCGAGGGATCTCGCCCTCGATGGCCTCTTCGAATTTGGGGTCGTAGAGCGTCTCGGAGATGGGCGCCTCTCGTTGCAAATCCAGCTCTTCCTTGATGATGTCCACAAAGGGAAGGATATCCCCCAGTTGTTGCAAGATCACCAGCACGGTGTGAAGGGTGGAAGGGGGGGTGCCGTGCGTCTCGTGCCACGATTTTTCGATGTGTTTGAGATGTCTGGCCTCGTCCATTTTCCGGGCCAGGCGCTTCTCGTCATCCGAGTTGAGGAGGGGCACTTGCCCCATCTCCCGAAGGTACATCCGCACCGGATCGTCGATCATCTCCTCGAGCTCGAGGGAAGGGGCTTCCAGCTCGATCTCCTCGCTGGGCGCTAGCTCATCCCATTCCTCGATTTCACCCACGGGAGGCTCTTCGATCCATCCTTTGACGGCCTGTTCATCCAGTGCTTCCGGGACCGGCGGAATATCGCCGGCGGCCTCTTCGCCTTCGGGTTTACCGCTTTCCACTTTGGCGATCTCTTCCTCGGGTGCCGCCGCCTCTGCGGCGGTTTCCTCCGGAGGCGTTTCGATCTTCTTCTTGCGCGATTTTCTGGGTGACATATGCTCTCCCTTTTCAGCGTTTGTCCACGTGAACCTGACAGTGCCAGAGCTCGGATAGCTTGGCGGCGTTTCGGCCGATATCTTCTTCCGCCTGCAGAGCCGCCTTCAGACGGCGCTCCTCCAGACGGTTCAGGCACTGGGTAAGTTCCCGTTCCTGAGCCTCTCTATCCGCTGGCGGGTGTTCAAGTTCGGACAGCGTCTGCAAGTGATCTTCCAGAACGGGATCAAGTTTTGCTCGTATCCCTTCCGGGTTTTCGCTCTTCTGCCACGCGATGAAGATTTCGCGGTTTTCGCTGCGCTCGAAGTGGGCAGGGGTAAGATTCTGTGCCAGCGCCCTCATCCACGGATGTTGGAGGAGAAGCGAGAGGCAGTGCTCTTCAAGGGCATCCCCTTGGCGAAGGGTCGCGGGGGGTGCCTCGGCCCGAGTCCGTTTTGGGGAGGGTTTCTTTGAAGCGAAGAGTTGGGCCGCCTTCCCCGCGAGGGTCCGCTCTGAGATACCGGTGAGCCGGGCGAGCTTGCCGAGATAGAGCTCCCTCTCGATGCTATCGCTCATTTCGGCGATGAGGGGGAGGAACTGTTCCGCAAGCTGTGATTTGCCCTCGGGGCGGGAGAGGTCGAGCTTCATCGCCGCCACGGCAAAGAGATAATCCATGAGCGGTTGCGCTTCGTCCACGAGCCGGCGCCATTGATCCGGGTTCTCGCGGATCACTTCATCGGGGTCCTTCTTCCCCTCCGGGAGGGAGACGATGCTGATCCGGGTGCGGAGTTCCGTCGTTCCGGCAAGCCAGTTCGGCGTGGGCCGCGTTTCCCGTTCGAGCGCTTGCCGGCAAGTCTCGATCCCGCGAAGTGTGGCGGCATTCCCCGCCGCATCGGCATCGAGGGAAAGACAGATGTGGGCGGTGAGCCCCTTGAGCAGAGCGATTTGCTTCTCCGTGAGAGCTGTGCCCATGGAGGCCACGACATTTCGGAAGCCGTACTGGTGAGCGGTGAGGGCATCCATGTATCCCTCCACGATGACCACCTTTCCCTCCCGGCGGATGGCTTCCTTGGCCCGATCCAATGCATACAGTACGGCACTCTTGGTGAAGATTTCACTCTCGGCGGAGTTGAGGTATTTGGGAACGGAATCATCGAGCGCCCGGGCCCCGAACCCGATCACCCGTCCGCTGGCATTGCGAATGGGGAACATCAATCTCCCCCGGAAGCGGTCCCATATCCGGCCCTCTTCGTTTTCCACCATGAGTCCGGCGGCGAGGAGGTCAGCTTCCTCGAACCCCTGTTTCTTGAGGTGCAACTTGAGGGCATCCCACTCGTTCAGACTGTAGCCCAGAAGGAACTCGCGGGTCGTTTCATCGTTCAAGCCGCGTTTGTTCACGTAGGCTCTTGCGCCCTCCGCGTGCGGGGAGCGGAGGAGGAGTTGATGGAAGTATTGAGCGGCCGTCTCGTTGATGAGATAGAGTTTCGAGAGTCTATCCGTTGCCTCGGCGGGCCGGGCTTTCCGTTCGGGAAGGGGTACACCGGTGCGTTGGGCCAGTGATTTGATGGCCTCACCGAAGGTGAGCCCCTCCCGCTTCATGATGAACGAGATCACATCCCCCCCGGTTCCGCATCCGAAGCACCGCCACGTTTGGCGATCGGGGAAAACGAAGAAAGACGGCGTCTTCTCGGTATGGAAGGGGCACAGCCCGCGGAAATTGCGCCCCGCCTTGCCGAGTTGCACGTAAGCCGAGATCACGCTCACGATATCGAGACGTTGCTTGATCTCTTCGGAGATGTTCATTCGAGCACCTCTTGGGCCATGCGGAGGGCGTACACATCCGTCATCCCCGCGATGTAATCCACCGCCGCCCGTTCCGCGCCTTCCTCGATCTTCAGAAGATCCGCCGGAAGCCGTTCGGGGTGGGTGACGTAATAGCGGTAGAGCCCCCGGATCACCTCCCGGGCCCTTTCGGATTCGGCGGCGGTGGCACTCGCGTCGTAAACGTTTTCGAAGAGGAAATCCCTCAAGATGTTCATTGCCTTGAGCACCGGGGGGCTCATGGAGATGGTCGGTGCCGCGCCGGCGGACTCGAGTCCCGTGGCGGCCCATGAGGATTCCACCACATCGGTCACGAGCGTGTTGATCCGCTCGCTGTGGGTTCGCCCCAGAGCGGAAACCGCCGCCTCGGGCAGATCCTCCGCACTGATGAGGCCGGCGCGAATGGCATCGCCGATATCGTGATTCACATAGGCGATGCTATCGGCGAGCTTGCAGATTTGGCCTTCGAGAGTACTCGGGGCATTCCAACCCTCCCCCAAAAGTCCCCCACGCGATTTGGAGTGCTTCAGTATACCTTCCCGAACATCCCATGTCAAGTTGAGTCCCGCGCCTTCGTTCTCAAGGACCTCGACCACGCGCAGGCTTTGCTCGTTGTGGGCGAATCCACCGGGGAAGATCTCATTCAGCACTTCTTCTCCCACATGTCCGAAAGGGGTATGGCCGAGATCGTGGCCGAGGGAGATGGCTTCCGCAAGGTCCTCATTGAGGTTCAGTGCCCGGGCGATGGTGCGGGCGATCTGGGAAACCTCGAGCGTATGGGTGAGCCGGGTGACATAATGGTCCCCCAACGGAGCGATGAAAACCTGTGTCTTATGCTTGAGCCGCCGGAAAGCCTTCGAATGGATGATCCGGTCGCGATCGCGCTGGAATTCGGTGCGCATCGGGCAAGGGGGTTCCGGGCGATCGCGGCGGGCGGATTTGCTTCGGGCGGCGTAGGGCGAAAGGCTCTCCTCGCGTGCTTCAAGGCGCAGGCGCACGGTGTGAGGCATGACATTTCTATTATACTATATTGCCTCCGGGCAAATCCTTGGAATGACCCGGAAACGGTGATTGAAGAAGCGCGTGCCAAGACGCCTCTTAAGCCGGGGGATTGGGGATGTCCCCCGAGAAAGCCCTTTGGGCGGTTGGGATCGGAGAAGCCGAATCGTTCATGGAGTGTGTGGGAATTCCGGGCAAGGTCCGCAGTGAGGCCGTCATATGGTTAGTCACCCGAGGGTGAAGGCTCCAAAGCGGAATCGCTCTTTCGGGAATGAGCTTCCCCGGAAAGCTCCTCGCATGGGCGGGGGTGAGGGGGCTTCCTGTTTTCTTCTTTGGATTCAGCTTCCGAGGGCGCAAATGGCTGAAGAGAAGGAATTGGGGAGTAGCTAGAGAGTGTCTTTGCACTGTTCCGTGATCCGGCGGCGGTATTCCACGCAGGTCTCGGGAATGACCTCTTCCTTGAGCAATTGGTTCAGCAAGGCCGCCGTTTTCTCGGAAGCCTCGACATGGGGCAGGATCACGAAATCCGCGCCCGCATCCCACAGACGTTTGGCCATCTCCACGCTCTCCGCCGTGACGATCACTCGGGCTTTGGGATTCGCCGCCTTCGCAAAGGTGAGGAGTTGTAGATTGGTGGTGCCTTTGAGGATCGTATCGGGGATGGTGGAGAGGATCACCCGGGCTCCTTCGATCCCGGCCTCATGGAGCACGCCGGAATTGGCGATATCGCCGAAGACGCATCTTGCTCCCCGCTGGTTCAGCTTCCGATAGACTTCCGGGTTGAAATCCACCACCGTGATCTTTTTGGCAATCTCAGGGTCTTGCCTTTCCAAAGCGCCCAGAAGGGCGCTGGCGATCCGGTAAAAACCCAAAAAGAAGATGGGGCGAGGGGCTTCTTCCTCGGCACCCGCCTCGGTTTCTTCTTTGCCGCCGACGTCTTTTATCCCCACGGCTTTCAGGGCCTTATCGGCCATGAGATAGAGACGATGACTGTACGTCATCATGTATGTCGACCCTGCCGCCGTCATCATCAGGGTGAAGAGAACGATGGTCATCACGTTCTCATTGATGTGCCCGTAGGCCATGCCGAGCGAAACGATCACCAGCGCGAACTCGCTGATTTGCGCAAGGTTGAGGGGGACGAGAAAACTCACCCGGATCCCCTTCTTCATGAAGTACAGAAGCGGAGAAAGGGAAACAAAGCGGCTGGCGATCAAGAAGGCAGAGGCCAGAAGCGCCATGAGGAAGATGTGAAGGCTCGGCTCCTGCACCTTCATGCCCAGTGACACGAAGAACAGGATCAGGAAGAACGAGCGGATGCTCGTAACCCGATCTTTGATCTCATGGCTGTAGGGGAAGGATGAAATGCTGACGCCGGCGATGAGGGCGCCCATGGCACGGCTGAGTTCCGCCTTGTCCCCTGATCCCCAGGCGACCAGAAAACACCAGCCCAGGGCGAGGATCATGACGAGTTCGGGTGTCTTGGCGACGGTCTTGAACACGTACGGGAGGATAAACCGGCTCACCACAAGGCACCCGACGACCAGCGCGGCGACTTTTACGAGGGAGAAGCCGATGGTGGTCACCTGCGGATCGGCAAGGTCCGGCTGAACGGTGAGGAAGAGGATCGCCCAGATATCCTGCAGAACGAGGACGCCGAGGGTGATCCGCCCCGGAAGGGTATCCAGTTCGAACTTATCGTAAAGGATTTTGACCACGATCATGGTGCTGCTGAGGGCGAAGGTGATTGAAAGGTACACGACGGCATACTTACCGCTGTCGTTGAACCCCGGCAGGTTGAAGAACGCCAGACCGAGCGCCACGCACAGGGCAAACTGGGCCACAGCCACGATAAGGAGTTCTTTGCCCGAACGTTTGATCTTCCGCAGATCCAGTTCCAGGCCGACCATGAACATGAGGGCGATCAAGCCCAGTTCGGAGCTGAATTCGATGGCATCCGGATCGGTCACCCACTTGAGTCCGAGCTCGGGCCCGATGATGATCCCCGCGATGATGTATCCGAGGATCACCGGCTGTCGGAGGCGGTGGACTACATATCCCACCCCCGCCGCCACGATGATCGAGATGAGCACCCCCCGAATGATCTCTGTTTCCATCGTCTTCTACGTCAAATGGTGATCACTGAGCCCGATCGTCCCTCCGGATCTTACTGAGGCCCCGGCGCCACATAGACGGAAGCAAAGGCGCTGACCCCTCCCGAAGTCACCTGAATGACATTCACATATTCCCCGGGATCGTACCCCGCGGTGAAGAGACCCGTCACCGGATCGATGGAGCCCGCCGCTTCATCGAGGCATTCCCATGTGAAGGTGAGTCCGCTGATGGGATTGCCGAATTGGTCATAGCCCTGAGCGGAGAACTGGACTACATCGCCGGTTTTGGGCCATGCCTCGGAAGGCGTGATTTGAATGTAACTCAGGGCACCGGGAACCACCGTGATTGTGCCGGACGGCACAGAATCGAGGCCTTCCAATCCGGCCCAGATTGTGATGGTTACCATGCCGTACCCAAAGAACACGGCGGATTTGCTGTCCTCGCTCACCTGTAGGAACCACGGATCGTCATAGCCCATGATCATCG
The DNA here is from genome assembly GCA_034434815.1 of Dehalococcoidia bacterium. GTDB lineage: Bacteria > Chloroflexota > Dehalococcoidia > SZUA-161 > SpSt-899 > DAOTYO01. The sequence continues at coordinate 5,065 of DAOTYO010000005.1, read as the reverse complement.
GTATGGCGTTCAGGGGATATTCGTCGTACCAGTAATCGTCGTCCATCGGTTGGACCCACCATGATGCGGAGATATTCTCGATGAAATTCCCGTAGGCGTCACGGGCCACGGCGTACACGGTCAGGGGCTCTCCGGCACCGAGCTCTTGAGAAGGAACGACCTCGCCCGTGCCATCGGGAGCGGTCTCGACCCTCACTTGAGCGATCTCAGAAGGGGTGATGATCACCGAGGCGAATCCGCTGATGCCGTCGGCACTGGCCTTGATTACGTTGGGGAAGGAGCCCGCGGTGTATCCCGCCGTGAACTCGCCCGTCCCCGATTCGATGGAGCCGGCTCCCTCATCGAGGCATTCCCATGTGAAGGTGAGCCCGCTCATGGGGTTGCCGAATTGGTCATAGCCCTGAGCGGAGAACCCCACCACCCCTCCGACCTCCACTTCCGCTTCCGCGGGCATTACCACAATGGAGGTCAACACGGCCTCGGGTTGAGGCTCTTCGGTGGGAGTCGGCGTGGGCGCCGGCCCGCCGCCGAAAGAGGGGATCACGGCGGGGGCGGTCACCACCACGGAGGCGAAGGCGGTTACATCGCCGGAGGTCACCCGGATGATGTTCTCATAAGTTCCGGCCACATATCCCGCAACGAATGTCCCGGTGGCCGGGTTGAGCATCGCGCCCGCTGCCCTATCGGTGCAACTCCATGCAAACGAGAGCCCGCTCAAAAGATTCCCGCATTGGTCGTAGCCCTCGGCGGTGAATATCTGGGTGGCGCCGGAGATCATGGCGGCCGAAGCGGGGGAGACCTTGATGTGGTCGAGCGGCCCGGCCGTCACCATGATCTCACCGGAATTCACCGGGTTCAATGAGCCTTGCGCCGCATGAATGCTCGCCGATCCCACCCCACATGCTTTGAATACGGCGCTCTTGCCGTCCGGCCCGGGGAGGAGATCCTCTTCGCTCACCGCTCCGGTGATGTTCACGAGGGACCACTGGGCGGCGGCGTTTTCGACGAAATTCCCGTATGCGTCCCGGGCGATGGCATAGGCGGTGAGCGAGTCGCCGGATTGGAGGGTTTGGGATGGGACGACGTTCCCCGAGCCGTCGGCCTCGGTCTCGACGCGTATCTGAGTCGGAAGCCCGGGGGTGACGATCACCGAAGCGAAGCCCGCAACGCCGGCGGCGCTTGCGCTCACGGCATCGGGGAAGGACCCGACCGTAGAGCCGGCGGTGAACTCGCCGCTGGCCGGATCGATTGAACCGGCCGTCGCATCGTTACACGCCCACACGTAGGTCAGGCCGTTCACCGGATTGTTTTCGGTATCGAATCCCTGCGCGGTGAAGGTCGTCTTCTCGCCCGCGCGAACGGAGGCCGCTACCGGCGTGATCTCGATCCGGCTCAGGATCGAGACGGGACCGATGAGGCTCGAGCCGTCGGATGGGATGATGATCTGCATGAATTCCGGAATCGGGTATTCGACCCCTTGGAAAATGACCGATACATGTCCGCCGAGGTTGCGGATGATCGTCTCGCCGTTGGGGCCGACGTCCACGAGCATCGTGCTTCCCCGCACGGCGCCCACGCCGGTAGGGGTCTGAACTTCATAAACAGAGGATGAGTCCGTCAGTTTCTTCACCCGGCTGATGCTTCGACCGATGCTCTGGCCGAGCTTTACAGTGGTCGAACCGGTATCGGGCGTAAGACCAAGCTCGATGACCCGGACCTCGGTGCCGGGCTCGAGCTCGATCGTGCTTCCTTCGAAGAAGGTGATGAGCGCTCGCCCTCCTTCGGCGGTCTTGATGGTGTCGTCTTCATCGAGGGTCATGCCCGCTTCGGCCGGGACCCATGCATCGGTGTTGGCCCTTTTGACCATGACCGTGCCCTCGGCGATGGAGAGCATGGTGAGGGTGCTTGCATTGGAGGGAGGGCTTGTGGGAGAGGGACTGGGTGAAGATGTCTCCGGTTCCGGTTGCCCGTAGGCCGGGAGGGGGACCTTTTCCTCAGAGCTCTTGCCCCCGCACCCGACGAAGGGGATCGCTATCACGAGGAGCAAGATTGCCGCGATCGTGAACCATTTTCCCTTTGACATGACGAAAGACCTCCGTATGAAATGAAACGAGCTACCCTGTCGATGATCCGGGCCCAACCCATCCAGAGCTAGCGTATCATCGGTGGGTAAACAATTCAGTTAAATGGTGGTAACGGTATGGTAACACTGGACTCATTTGGTCGTATTGCCCCCATGGTAAGCTAGAACCCGGTATACCTTCACCTTTTCCGTCTTGCCCTTGAAGGATTGCGGCTCCTTCTCCTCCGCCTCGATGATATCGGCCACTTGCCGGTAGGTTTCCGGCCCGATCCATACTTGGCCGCCCGGGGTGGCGCCGCAAATACGGGAGGCCAGATTGACGCTATCGCCGATCACGGTGTATTCGACCCGTCCGGGGGAGCCCACGTTTCCGGCCAATGCCATGCCCGTATTGATCCCGATGCCGAACTTTGCCGGGGGCAGCGACGGATCGCTTTTCACGAGCTCTGCGATGGTTTCTTGGGCTTCCCACGCCGCCTTCACGGCGAGCTGCGCGTGATTCGGCTGGGATTGCGGTGCGTTCCACACCGCCATGATGTTATCGCCGGCGAACTTGTTCACCATGCCCTCGTTGGCCAGAACCTTATCCATGATGATGGGGAGGAAGGTGTTCAGCATGCCCACGACCTGTTCAGGGGTCATGCGTTCGCTCATCTCGGTGAATCCGCGGATATCGGCGAAGAGGACGGTGACCTCCCGGGCCTCACCGCCCAGCCGCAGCCGATCCGCATCGGCCATGGCGAGGATTTCCTTGGCCACCTGAGGCGAGACGTATCGGCCGAAGAGCTCCCGGACGAGCCGCTTATCGGATTGTTCGATGACGATCGAGCAAACGAGATGCGCCCCCAGAGCGAAGGGAAGGAAGGAGAGGGGATACAGAATGTTCAGAATGTGCCCCGAATCGAATTCGAGGAACACGGCCGCAAGGTATCCGATCCACAGGATGGCTATCAACCCGATGCCCCATACGAGCCGGAGCCGCGGCAGGGCAAGTGCCACGATGACGAGGAGGGCGATCAGGGTGAGCCAGAGGGTGCCGGTGCCGGCCTCGGTGATGAACCGCTCCCGAAGGATGGTATCCGCCGTCAGAGCATGGATCAAGACGCCCGGCACCTTCCCTCCGGAGAGCGGAGAGGACCATACATCTAGCTCCCCCGTGGCGGTCATCCCGATAAGCACGAGTTTGTTCTTCACCACCTTCGGGTCGAAATCCCCGCGGATCACATCCCCGTAGGAGAGGTAAGCGAACCGGCTCTCATCGACCCCGAAGTTCACCCGGAGATTGTAGTCCCCATCCACGGGCACCCGCCGGGCGGCGATGTAAACCGTATGGTTGTGGAGGGTATAGTCGGCGGGGGGTGGCATGGAGAAGAGGGCATGGAGCACGGCTACGCTGAAGGCCGGGTAGGGGTTGCCGTCCGCATCGAAGATCACCAGCGGGACGCGGCGCAGCTTTCCATCGTGATCCGGGTACATGTTCACGTGTCCAATGCTGGCGGCTGCGTTCCACAGGGGGTCTGTGGGAAGGAGCCCCGCACCGTACACGATCTCGCCATTCTTCTCGGTGGGCTCGATTCCCGCCATCCCCAGAACCACATTCCCCGCCTTTTGTATGGCGTCCGCAAGGACGGGGTCGTCGGCGGATTCGTCCACAAAGAGGACATCATAGCCGATCACCCGGGCTCCGGCTGCACTGAGATTCTCGATGGCTTGCGCATGAAGGGTTCGTGACCATTCGGACCACTTGCCGTAGGTCTGAAGTGTTTCATCGTCGATCCCTACGATCACGATGTTCGGCGAGGGGGCTTCGGCAGTGAAGAGTTGATCGGTGAGCCAGAGGTTGGTGCTCGTGAACGGCTTAACCAAAACAGCGATGAGGACGAAGAGCATTCCCACGCCGGCAAGCGCCATTGTATGGAACAACCGCTTGCGCTGTCGGCGGCTTGTTTTCGCCCCGGATGGTCTCCCGGAGGATCGTTTCCACAGGCGCCCGCCGATTCGGGATAGATGCTCAGCCCATCTCATGAATCAGCCCTTCCTCCGCGATCTGAATGGGCCCGGCGAATTGCCGTCCGGCTTCTTCCCGGCACCGTTCTCGATCGCATGCCGGCCAGAAGTGGCTCAGCATCAGTGTCCCCACCCTCGCCTCCATTGCCAGTGCTCCGGCTTCGGAGGGCCGCAGATGCCCCCACAGCGATTCCCGATCGGGGACGAGACATCTTCCCACGTTGGCCAGTAGAACGTCGGCGTTTTGAGCGAAGGAAAACAGCTCAGGGCAAGCGCCGGTATCGGATGTATAAACGATCTTTTGAGGCCCTTGGACACGGATGGCCCATGAGGGTACATAATGCCGCACCGGCGCAAAGCGCACCTCGAGGTTCCCGATCCGTAATGGGACGACGGCGTCGTATTCCGAAACCCGGAAGATATCTGCAAAGAACCGATCGTTCTCGGCGAAGGGGGCCGCCACTCGTTCCAAGGTTTCCCGTCCTCCGGGGGGCAAGTAAAGGAGGGGTTGCATCTCTCGGGGGGTATCCAGCCCGTACTTCAGGGCGTAGCGGTAGGGAATCAGGTCAAAGAAATGATCCGCGTGCATGTGCGAGATCACAACGGCGGAGATCTCCCGAAGTTCGTGGAACTTCTGGAGATTGCTGAGAACGCCGGTTCCGCAATCGAGCAATAGCCGTGTAGAGCCATGCTCGATCAGAAACCCCGAACATGCCCGCCCTGCCCCGGGATAGGCGGCGCTCGAACCCAAGACGGTGATCCTCAATTATCCCTCCACAAATGATTTGCACAGAGTCCCGAAGTCCATGCAAGCACCGAGTTATTGTAACACATCCGGAGGCTCAAGCCGTAAAAAGGGAGGTTCGTGCTCCACGCAAGGTGAATGCCTCAAAAACAGCGGTTGAAGAAGCGCGTGCAAAAGATGTCCCTCTCGGGGGGATTGGGGGTGTCCCCCGAGAAAGCCCTTAGGGCGGG
>DAOTYO010000004.1:0-40633 GCA_034434815.1 Dehalococcoidia bacterium | reverse complement strand
ACCGCCGATCTCTCCAGAGTGCTCGCCGCGTTGGCTTCCTCCACGAAGGCCTTGCGGTCGATCTTGCTCGTCCGTCTGCGCACGAGCACCGGACGGGCCGCCTTGCCGAGGGATTTTTCGGTGAGGCCGAACGATGAGAGCCGCCCGATAAGCTCGGCCTGATAGGCGGCGTACTTTTCGGGGTGCTCTTTTGCCGCGCGCTTGAGGGCCATCACCCGCCCGTTTCCGGATTCCACAATGCCATCCGGCCCGACGATGGGCGCTCCTCGATCGAGGCTGCGGAAATCGGAGAGGAGCGCATCCGGGTCGAGGCCTGCGGCGATCCGCTCCACCTGAAGCCTGGTCGCCGCCCGATCCCGCAGTCTCGGCTGAAGCTCCTGCGGATACTTGGGGTTCGGCTCGAAGGTGAACGGGTCGTGAGATGTGATCAGATCATCGAGATCGGCAATCTCATAGACGAATTCGTACCGCTTCCCGCTCGGCCCGAGGGCCATAGTTTTGGCGCTCTCCTTGCGGGATCGCTTGATGGAGTCCTTCACCCGTTCGATCAGTTTGGGTATTTCGGAGAAGGATCCGGTGGAGGCCTCGGCGGATTCGGATGCCCTCACTTTGATGTGGCACCCGTCGTCCGTGCAAGTCCCGGTGATCTTCACCGCCGCGGGGCTTTCCATCTCGATCCCATAGAGTTCCTCGAGCCGTGATTTCGAACCATTGACACTAATTCGCTTGTGAGCTATATTGTCTTTGCCGGGGAACGTTTCGGACGTGAGAGCGGGGGGCTGCTCTTGCAAGAGCAGTACATTCGGCGCCCCGGCCTTATATTTCCTCATGGTTGTTGCCGCAAGGTGCTTTCGCCCGGTTCGGACCTCTTCAAGATAGAAAACGTCTCCGTTGATTTTCTTGATATACGCAACGGCATCCTTGCCAAGTGCTGTCCGCATCGGCTTTATGGCATCCGGGTTCAACGTGATCGTAGGGATTTGAAGGATATCCTCCTCCGTTACAGCTATTTGTCCGCGTGACGACTCCCTGCTCGGATCGCCGTGCTCTTTCTGGATATGCCGGACGGCATACGCATCGATGGCGTGCCAATATCCTTCCACTTCCAATCCCGTGGCCTTTTTTATCCGTTCCGCTTCCGCGTGATCGACTTGCCGGTACTCGACCACCTTGTGAATGCACTTCTTCGAGATGGCGCAATCGTAGAGTTCGGCGATCTCAGCCTTGATGTCTTTCTTTGGCTTCCCCATCTCGATCCCGTAAATCTCGGCGAGCTTCGGGCAGAGCGGTCGGTTCTGCACCACGAGCGGGATATCCACCTCTTCCTCGCCGGCGAAGAAGTAGCGCCACTCCCTGAGTTCGAGGGCTAGCTTACGGGCAAGATTCCGATCTTCCTTGAGTTTGGGAAGATCGGCAAGCGCCTTTTGCGCCCAGATCAAGAAGCGATCATCGTAGTCGGGATCGAATTTGATCCGCTCCAGGCAGTCGTAGGCGATGAGCTTTTGGAGATGCCAGTAAGAGCAGGCCAGGCATTGGAGCACATCACGGTCGGCGGCGATGGAGAGGAGATGATCCTCCAGAAGCACGATCTGTTCGATCATGCGGTCGCGGGTATAGTCGAGATAGACCTTGTCGCCCTTGACCGCGGGTTTGTCCAGGTCGACCGTTTCCGGTGGAGGAGCGATCGTCATCGTCGTCATCGTCTCATTCCCGGATAGAAATCAGCGAGCGTTCTGGAATGTCCGTTTGATCGCCCGGACGAGTCGTTGGCCATCGGCACGGGTAAAGGGGTCACCGTCGGCCCTCCTGCAACCGCCGACTGCTTGATCCGCATGCCCTGCAGGAGGCTCTCCTGAGCAATCCGGGCCACCTGCTCCTGGGAGTAGCCGCCGGGGCTGAACATGCTGACGATCTGCTTCATGCGCTCGACCGTTTGTGCCGCCTGCTCGATCACGGCGAAGGGATCGGGCTGCTTGGGGGTGAACACCTTTTCGATCACCGCGGTCAACACCTTGTTCATCGTCTCCGGATTCTGAAGGACCGATCCCAGTAAACGGCTGGAAAGTGATGGTGCCATGTCCTGGTGGCCACCGGCCGGCGCGGCGGCCGGCGCTTGCGAAAAGATTTCCTCGGATTTGGCCCTGAAGGCCTCCACCGCGGGGCGCACTTCCCGTACCGTCAACTCCTCCACTTGCTTCGGCACGGCGGCGAGCCGCTCCGCCACCATGTCCCTGATCTCCCCGAAGGTCTGCTCGAGGTACGGCTTGAGAGATGCGGCGAACTCCGCCCGGACGACTTCTACGATCATCGGCTTGAGCTCCGCCGCTACTGCCTCCAGCGGGATGTCCAACTGCTCCAGAAGCTCCTTCAGTTCCGGCATTTTGTCGCCTTCACCCCAACCCTCCCCCGCGAGGGGGCGAGGGAACTATATGGTTTCTCCCGGCTTGAGGATGCGGAAGTATCCGCCCATGCCGTCCGGCGAGCTCCCCGGGAATGGTTCGGTATGGGTGATCAGCCGCCATCCGTCGGTCGGGATTTCCGGCGCGGACTGTTCGATCTCTTCAGCTACGGGAACAGTCCGCCGCTCTTTGACGTCCAGCTCGTACCCCAGCGCGGCCAGATGCTCGTTGACCGCCGTGAAGACTTCCCGCGAGCGCTCCGGGTCGCCGCGGCGGATCATCTCGATCCCGTCTTTCCACGAAAGTTCCGGGGGTGCCGCCGGTTTGGCGAGAGAGATATTCACCGCCTTCTCCAACTCGGCCTTGACCGCGGCGAGCTCGGTCCGGAAGCCGTCGAGGTCGCTCCGGACGGATTCGCTGATCCGGGTGATTTCATCCGGTCGAGCCATTTCCAGCCCATTTTTGAGGGCCTCGAGCTGCTCTTTCAATCCGGCGATTTCGTCTTGCATCGTCTGGACCACCACTTCGGCTTCCTTCAGATTGCCGATTCGCACCTTGGGGGACATTCATCACCTCCACGGAGTGCTCTTATCCATAGAGCTTAACGGGATTTTCGGGATATTTTAAGGGGCAATTCTTACGATCGAGGGATCGTCCAAACCCCGGACTGTTTTATCCACGGACTTATCCACACCGGCTCAGCTTCGAAATTCAACAGGTGTGGAGAACTATTCTGCCGAAAAACCGCCGAAAATCTGTGGGGACTGGTGAAAATTCTGCCGCGGACTTAACGAAAGTCCGTGAAATCCTGCCGAGTCGCGCTTAAAATCGGCTATAGATCGGCATAAAATAGCTTGAAAACGCACAAAAAGGATGATCATGGCCAAATCTACGAAGAACTCATGGAAAAAAGCGTTGGAGATCGTCACTTCATTCGAAAAACAGCGGGGAATCAACCTCGAAGACCTCAAAATGAAGCCGTCCACGAGGACATTCACGCGGTTGCGACGAGAGTTATCGGACCGATTGCGACGGTCGACCGAGCTCTCCTGGAGCGAGATCGGCGATCTCCTAGGTAGGAAGAACTGGCGGAGTTGAAGACCGCTCGACAGTCCGGGTTTTCGAGTTATCCACACTCTTATTATTAGGGGGAGGGGAGGCATCCCCAGGGGGTTATTAGGGGGAACGTATTCCTCCCCGCACCCCACCCCTGTAATAAGGGTGTGGATAACTTTTGAATTTCGAACGTGCCGCGGCGGAAACACGTTCGAAAATCCGTGGGGAAAATCCGGGGATTCGTGGAAAACCGGCGGCTCTCGAAAAACGAGCCCCTAAAACGGTCAAGGGACGGCGTTTTCCTCTGCGGATGGGGTTTGGGTCGGAGGGATACGAGGGAAGGGGAAAAAGACGGCCTTCACGCAAGCCTCTCTTTATCCTTGACTCCCGGCCAGCGGAAGGGGGAGGGCCTGCAAATCTCCTCGGCGGCGCGCTCCGGGCAGACGCCCGCGGTCATGCAAAGTTCCATGAACCATGGAGTCTGCGTCCAACCAAGGATCCTCGATCTCTCGTCCTCCAGCATTTCAATGGTGCGCCGGGCTTGCTCGTACTTCACCGGCGAAGTCATTCGGAGCCGCGGGAGCTGGATCGAGATCTTCCTCATCTTGCGGGCGATATGTGTGATATCCATCTTCGCCTGAAGGATGACCGAGAGCGCTATCTCCCGGTAGGGGTTGGTTTGCTGGCTGATAATTTCGCTCATGATTTCCTCTCTCCATATATCCGGACGGATACCGGCGTCCGGATCGCGATCTGAATCTCGTTGGGATCGGGGATCACCTCTCCGGCGTATCCCCGGAAATGCTCGCACGGGATGGGGGCGTATGGATCGGGTCGGTAGTCGTAAGAGCAAAAGGGGCACCAGTTTTTGGCCCGGACTGTATCTGCGAGAGCTCCATCCCGCAGGTGGAAGAAATGGAGGAACACCTTGTCGCTCGGCCGGTACCCTCGGATTGGGTGGATCCGCTCCCAGAAGGCGATGAATTCATCGGGGGAGCGGAATCCGCTTTCGCGGTAGAGCCGTTCGACCACATCTCCGAGCCGGATATAATCCACGGCCACGACATCGAACACCCCACGGAAAGCAAAGAAATGATCCCCGACGCTAGCGTATCGCCGGATCCGCGGGGTGCAGATTTCGACGCTCTCCATCAGCCAGGGTTCGAATCTTGGGTCAAATGGGATTCGCACTCTCATCGTCGTTGAAGTCCCGACCGCAGCTCGGGCATGGCTGCGGGATGAACAGCTCGAAGTCCAGATCGCAGTTGGGGCAATGCCGGCGCACGGTCCGGCCCTCTCCCCAGCAGGTGGGGCAACGGGATCGAAGGGTTATGGTTTCCGATCCCGCTCCGTGGCACTTGGGGCAGGTGCGCTTTGCGCTCATCATGATTTATCCCTCTTCATCTTCTGATAGCCTTTTTGGATTCGGGTCAACCCAGAGACATTTCACGTAGCAATCCCCGATCATCCAACCCATCACCTCGCATGCCTGCTGGGCACTATCGGCTTCGATCTCCACCGTGTCATGTGTAATTCGATTCATGATTTTATACTTGTTGGACATGTTCACCTCTAATAATGACCTTGTGAATCCGGACTGATCGGGGCCTTGTAACCGTAATGCTGGGCGACGATGCGGCGGATGACGGCGGATAGTGTTGTGACGTCCCTGGCCGCATCTTCCCTGATCTTGTCGCCTAATGGTTTGTCGAGCCTGACATTTACCCGGACTTCCTTCATTTGCTAACCTCCAACTGCTAATCAAAATAACACCAATGGGTTCATATTGTCAACATCAAAACATAAGGGGGTTCCTCGAGTGTGCAGTTGACAATCGGCGACAATGGCGTTAAAATGCTAAAAAATTAGGAATGAAAGGGGGTGATAAGATGGTAACACTGCTCACTGATGCTGATATTGGGGAACGAATCAGAAGGGCACGGGCATTTGCTCGGATGACGCTACGCGAGTTAGCGGATAGGGTACATGTAGACCACAGCACTTTGTCTCGTTGGGAAAACGGCGGACGAAGTATTGACGCGATCCCGCTTTTGCGGATCGCCTACATACTGGATCAGCCGATCAGCTACTTCACGGGCGACTCTCCGATCAATGAGAATCCGCAGGTGAAGGACGATCTGCGTTTTAAGCGAAGCCCGGTGGTGCTTGGTTCAGGATATGATGGTCTGCCATCCCTGAATTAGGTGGGGGAAAATGGTGGGATCGATTTGACTTGCGGGAGCGAGGGGAGTCGAACCACCATGAGCATCGTAAGATACCCACCGACGGTTTTGAAGACCGCGGGCACCACCGGGCACCATTCGCTCCCGAACTCGATTGTACCCGGTTCCGCCCCCGAAGTCCATGAACAACCCCGTACCCCAAAAGAGCGATCGAAGAGGAGAGTGCAGAGACACTTCTCTGCCGGGGGGGATTGGGGGTATCCCCCAAGAAAACCCTCTGGGCGGGTGGGTGGGATCGGAGAAGCCCGATCGTTCATGGGGGGTGGGGAAATTCCGGTACAAAGTCCGGATGAGGGGTCAATGGTTATCCACCCAAGGGTGAAGACCACAAAGCTGAATCACTCTTGTGGGGATATTTTGGGTCATTGCACCTTCAGCGGGATAGCGCTATACTCAGACTACCTCGATTGACTCAAGTCCGTGCCTTTAGGGATCAAGGTGGAGATCAAAGAACTCATCGAAAAAGCCTCGGAGTACTTGCCTCCAAAGGACATCGCTTTGGTCGAACAAGCTTTTCAGTTCGCCAAAGAGGCGGGCAAGCCCAACCTCGATGAGGCGTTGGAAGTGGCCCTCATCCTCGCGCATCTTCAAATGGACGCCGAATGCATAGCGGCCTCGCTCCTTCAAGGCCTCCCCGAAAATGCTCCCATCCCCTTCGAAAAGACCTCGTTCGCGCCGGGGGTGAAAAAGCTCGTGGGAGGAATCAACAAAGTCAACACAATCACACGATCCATGGCCACTACATTGCTTCGGGGTCGTTCGGAAACCAAGGGGCCACCGCCGGAGAAAGGGGCCGGCAAGTTCACGCCGGGGGTGAAGAAGCTCGTGGACGGCGTCAATCGAGTGGCGGCCGTTCCGCTCGCCGGAGCCGATCAATCCCAAGCGGAGAACCTTCGCAAGATGTTCATGGCCATGGCCGAAGATATCCGGGTGATCATCATCAGTCTGGCGAACCGGCTCCAAGTGATGCGGAACCTCAAAGATCTCGATCCGGAGCTGCGGGCGGGCATCGCGCAGGAAAGCATGGATATCTATGTGCCGCTTGCGCATCGCCTCGGAATACACGAGATCAAGAGTGAAATGGAGGACCTCGCCTTCCGCACCCTTCACCCCAACGAATACCAAGAGATCATCACCCTTCTGGATGTGCGAGAGAAGGAATGGCGGCGGGCCATCGCTCAGGCCATCCGCATCCTCAAGGACGAGTTCAAGAAGGCGGGCATCGAGGCCGAGATCGAAGGAAGGCCCAAGAACGTCCATAGCATCTACAAGAAGATGCTCCGCTATGCCGAGCAGGGCAAGGAGATCACCGATATCCATGATCTCATGGCAGTGCGGGTGTTGGTGAAGGAGGTCCGGGATTGCTACAGTGCCCTGGGCATCGTGCACCATCTGTGGCATCCGCTGCCGGGGCAGTTCGACGATTACATCGCCAATCCCAAGGACGGCATCTATCAATCGCTTCACACCACCGTGATGGCGCTTCAGGGAAAGCCCCTCGAGATTCAGATCCGAACCTACGAAATGCACCGCACGAACGAATACGGCGTAGCGGCGCACTGGCGGTACAAAGAAGGGGAGAAAACCGATAAGCGCTTCGAAGAGAAGATGGCATGGATCCGTCAACTCATGGAATGGCAGAAAGACCTGAGCGGAAGCATGTTCGTAGAAGCCATAAAGACGGATATCTTCCAAGATCAGGTGTATGTATTCACGCCAAACGGTGAAATAAAGGAGCTGCCGCAAGGCTCCACGCCGCTCGATTTTGCCTACCGCGTCCATACGGAACTCGGGCACCGGTGCACCGGTGCAAAGGTCAACGGCAAGCTCGTGCCCCTCACCTATCAGCTTCAGAACGGAGACGTGGTGGAAATCCTCAGCACCAAATCCGCCCGTGGCCCGAGCCTCGACTGGCTCAATCCGGATGCCGGTTATGTAAAGAGTAGCCATGCGCGGGAGAAGATCCGCCAGTGGTTCCGCAGGGCGGAAAAAAGCGAAAATCTGGAGCGGGGACGGGAAGTGTTCGAACGGGAGTTGAAGCGCCTTGGCATGACGGTGTCTCTTCAGGATGCCGCGAGCACATTCGGATATGAGGACCCCAACGATTTTCTGATCGCCCTCGGATGCGGGGATATCAGTACCCCACAGCTTGCTCTGAAGCTTGTACCGGCAGAGGAAAAGCTCGAAGAAGAGCCCCCGACCCTTCCCCCCACCCCCGAGAAGCCGCATCTGGCCGCAGGCGTGCAGGTGCTCGGCGTGGGGGATCTGCTCACCCAGATCGCCCGATGCTGCAACCCGGTGCCGGGCGACGAGATCATCGGTTTCGTCAGCCGCACACGGGGAGTGATCATCCACCGGAAGGATTGCCCCAACATCGTGAACTCCGATGAACCCGAGAGGCTTATCGGAGTGACCTGGGGTCCTCAGATCAGCGCTCACCCCGTCTCTCTAGTGATCGAGGCGGAAGATCGTCTCGGCTTGCTCAAGGATATCACCACTCTGCTCACAGAATCCAAGATCAACATCGCCTCCCTTTCGACCGTGAACCGTACGGACGGGACCGCCTCTATTCACCTCACCGTGGAAATGCCGGATACAGCGTATCTGCCCAAGCTTCTCACCCGGCTGGAAAGGATCAAGGGGGTGCTGCACGCCGCCCGATCCACCATCCGGTCAACGGCATCAGTCACCGATCGGTCCTCCGCTCCCTCCACCGCCCATGGAAACGCCTGAGCAACAGTCCCATCTCTTGCCCGAAAAGCCCGGCGTCTATCTCTTCCGCGACGGCAAGGGCAAGGTGATCTATGTGGGCAAGGCAGCCAATCTGCACCACCGCGTGAGATCGTACTTCGCTCCCCAACACCCCGATGCCAAAGCGCGGTGGATGGTTCCCCAGATCAAAGATATCGACTTCATCGTCACCGCCTCGGAACAAGAAGCCCTCATCCTCGAGAATACCCTCATCAAAAGGCACCGGCCGCGGTTCAACGTGCGGCTCAAAGATGACAAGACCTATCCATACCTCAAGATCACCCTTGCAGACGAGTGGCCGGCAATCCACATCACCCGGCGGCTCAAGGAGGATGGAAGCCGCTATTTCGGGCCGTATGCCGGGGCCCACTCCCTTCGGGAGACCATGAATTTGCTCAACAAGCTTTTTCCCTACCGAACGTGCAAGCAGCCCATCAGCGGCAGGCCGATGCGTCCGTGTCTCAAATATCACATCAAACGATGTGCCGGGCCGTGCGCCGGCGCCATCAGCCGTGAGGAATACCGCCGCATCATCGAAGGTGTGATCCTTTTTTTGACCGGGAAACACGGTGAGATCGTGCGGGACCTCCGGAAACGGATGCATCGGGCGGCGGAGGCCCTGGAGTTCGAGAAGGCGGCGGCGCTGCGGGATCAGATCGAGGCCATCGAACAGATCGCCGCCGAGCAAAAGGTCGTCTCTTCCCCGAAAGCCGTGATGGACATCATCGCCCTTGCGCAGGAACACAACACCGCCTGCGCGCAGGTCCTGTTCGTTCGGGGCGGAAAGCTTCTGGGCAAGGAACATTTCATCCTCGAAGGCGTGCTCGATGAGCGGCCGGGAGCCATCGTGGGCGGCTTTCTGCAGCAGTTCTATGGGGCCGGGGCGGAGATCCCTCCCGAAGTGATCGCGCAAACGGAGCCGGAGGACGGCCGGTTGCTTGAAGAATGGATGACCACTAAGCGGGGGGGAACGGTCCGGCTCATCGTGCCGAGGCGGGGTAAGAAACGGCAACTTCTGGACATGGCGGCGGAAAATGCTTCCGAGATGCTCCGCCAGTGGCAGGCCAAATGGCTCGCCGATACCGGCAAGACAGGGGCGGCAATCGAGGAGTTGAGATCCCGGCTCCAATTGCCCCGCCTGCCCCAGAGGATCGAGTGCTACGATATCTCCAACATCCGGGGCACGAACGCCGTAGGGAGCATGGTCGTATTCGAGGCCGGGCGCCCCAAACCCGCTTTGTACCGGCGCTTCATGATCAAGTCCATCACCGGCATCGATGACTATGCCATGATGCGCGAGGTGCTCCACCGCCGCTTCAAGAGAAGCCGGCAAGCGGATGCAACATCATGGTCCGCCATGCCCGATCTCGTTCTGATCGACGGGGGACGGGGCCATCTCAACGCGGCCCTCACCGTGATGCAAGAACTCGGGATCAGCGAAGTGCCGGTGGCCGCTATCGCCAAGGAAAACGAGGAGATCTTCCTCCCGGAAGTGCCCCACCCGATTCAGCTCCCGCCCACATCTCAAGGACTCTACCTCTTGCAAAGGGTCCGGGATGAAGCGCACCGCTTCGCTGTTTCGTACCATGTGCGGATGCGCCGGAAGAAGGCCCTCACCTCGGCCCTCGATGGGATAGAAGGGATCGGACCCAAGCGTAAACGCGCGCTCCTCCGGAGGTTCGGCTCCATCCGGGGGATCAAGGCGGCTTCCATCGAGGAACTCTCTTCGATCGAGGGCATCAGCCGTTCGCTTGCCGAACGCATCCGGGAAAGCCTTCGCGACGCCTAGCATCCCCCCTTTTCACCCCCCGGACCAATCCCCGAAACGGGAGAAACGAAAGCCGGAGACCCCACCCCCAAGGGAAACCGCCCCACTTTCTTCGTGCCCACCGTTCGGAGGGGACCAAACTTTGATCAGGAAACGATTAACAATAGTGAGTATATTTTTTGAAGACTATTGACATGAATCATATCAATTGATACAATAAAAGCGCTATAAAGTCTGGCGAGGCTGACTCCATGATCAGCGAGCGTGAGTTCCGCTCTCCGGATGGGCAAGAGGCCGGGATCTATGTGATGAGTGTGGCGGCCCGCCTTTGCAAGATGCATCCCCAAACGCTCCGCAAGTACGAGCGAGCGGGGTTGCTAACACCCTCCCGCAGCGGCGGCCATCGGCTCTATTCGGATCGGGATATCGCCCGGCTTCAGATGATCAAAACGCTGGTCGAAGATGGGGGATTGAATCTGGCAGGGGTGGAGCTTGCGCTCGATATCCACGCCAGCGTGACCAGACTTTCCGAGCGGATCGCCGCTCTGCCCATTGAAGAGGGACTGAAGTCACAGCTCGAGCATGAGCTGGAGGCCATACTTAAGTTGCTGAAACTCTAAGGGAAAGGAGGTGCACCATGTGGAGATTCAAAGGTTGTCCGAAGTGCCGGGGCGATGTATACTTGGAGCGCGACTTTGATGGGGCATGGTACGAGCACTGCCTCCAGTGCGGTTACCGGCGCTACATGCCGGAGGTCGCGGCGACCGGGCGCTTTGTGGAAAGTGACCGCTTCAGGGCAAGTGATCCCCTTGGTCACTTCCGCCCCGGCTCGCCCGAAAGTGGAGACACAGCCCTGAATTCCTCCTCCACGCGGGGAGTGGAGTGAATGGCCGAGCCACAAAGGTCAGAAACCCATCTTGATTCCGACGATCATATGAATTCAGGCGGTAACGTATGAACATCAACAAGTACACGGAGAAAGCCCAAGAGGCCCTGGCCGCTTCCCAGAAGCTGGCCGAGGAAAAACATCACAGCGAGATGTCTCCGGAACACCTTCTGCTGGCGCTCGTGGCCCAGTCCGATGGGGTGGTGCCACAGATCGTCCAGAAGCTCGGGGTGAATCCCGGCAACCTCAAGGCACAGGCGGAAGCCGAGCTGAGCAAGATTCCTCAGGCCTATGGCGTCACGCAGGTCTATCTCTCGCCGCGCCTCAAGCAAGTCCTCGATGGCGCCGAGAAAGAAGCCGAGCGCATGAAGGATGAGTACACCAGCACGGAGCACCTTTTCATCGCCATCGCCGAGGAGCCGGGCCGGGGCGCCGCTGGGCAGATTCTGCGGAAGCTGGGCATCACCAAAGATTCCATTCTCGGAGTGCTGGCCGGCATCCGAGGGAGCCAGCGGATCACCGATCCCAATCCCGAGGGAAAGTATCAAGCGCTCGAGAAGTACGGTCGCGATCTCACCGAGATGGCGCGGCGCGGCAAACTCGATCCGGTGATCGGGCGGGATGAGGAGATCCGCCGGGTCACGCAGGTCCTTTCCCGCCGAACGAAAAACAATCCCGTGCTGATCGGTGAGCCCGGTGTGGGAAAGACCGCGATCGTGGAGGGACTGGCCCTCCGCATCGTGCGCAAGGACGTTCCCGAAGGCCTCAAGAACAAGCGGATCGTGGCCCTCGATCTCGGTGCACTGGTGGCCGGGGCCAAATACCGCGGGGAGTTCGAAGAGCGCCTCAAGGCGGTCCTCAAGGAAATTCAGGAAGCCCAAGGTGAAATCATCCTCTTCATCGATGAGCTTCATACAGTGGTGGGGGCCGGTGCGGCCGAAGGGGCGATGGACGCTTCCAATATGCTCAAACCCATGCTCGCCCGCGGTGAGCTCCATTGCATCGGCGCCACGACCCTGAACGAATACCGCAAGCACATCGAGAAGGATGCCGCCCTCGAGCGCCGCTTCCAACCGGTGTTGGTGAACGAGCCGACGGTCGAGGATACGATCAGCATCCTGCGGGGCCTGCGCGAACGCTATGAACTCCATCACGGGGTGAAGATCAAGGACTCGGCGCTCGTTGCCGCCGCCGTGCTCTCCAATCGGTATATCAGCGACCGTTTCCTGCCCGATAAGGCCATCGACCTCGTGGACGAGGCGGCATCCAAGCTCCGCATGGAGATCGATAGCCTACCCGTCGAGCTCGACGAGGTGGAGCGGCGCATCATGCAACTGGAGATCGAGCGGGAGGCGCTCAAGAAGGAAAAGGACCCCGCCTCTCAGGAAAGACTGGCCAATCTGGAAAAGGAGCTTGCCGATCTCAAAGAAAAGAGCGGCGCGCTCAAGGCCCAGTGGCAGCAAGAGAAAGAAGCCATTCAGGCGATCCGAACGATCAAGGAGCAAATGGATCAGGCCCGCATCGAAGCCGAACGGGCCGAGCGGATGGCCGATCTGGAGAAGGCCGCCGAACTCCGGTACGGCACGCTCGTGGCGCTCGAAAAACAGCTCAAAGAGAAAGAGGCCAAGCTCGCCGAGCTCCAGAAGACCCAGAAAATGCTCAAGGAGGAGGTGAGCGAGGAGGACATCGCCGAAGTGGTGAGCCGGTGGACGCACATCCCCGTCTCGAAGCTTCTGGAGGGCGAGATCCAAAAACTCCTCCGCATGGAAGAGCGTCTCCATGTGCGGGTGGTCGGGCAGGATGAGGCCGTGACGGCGGTGAGCAACGCCATCCGCCGGGCGCGCGCCGGCCTGCAAGACCCGAATCGGCCGCTCGGAAGCTTCATCTTCCTCGGGCCGACGGGCGTGGGCAAGACAGAACTGGCGCGGGCGCTGGCAGAATTCCTGTTCGATACCGAACAGGCCATGATCCGGCTCGATATGTCCGAGTACATGGAGAAGCATACGGTCTCGCGCCTCATCGGCGCCCCGCCGGGATACGTGGGTTATGATGAAGGCGGGCAACTCACCGAAGCCGTCCGCCGCAAGCCCTATTCGGTGGTGCTCTTCGACGAGATCGAGAAGGCGCACCCCGATGTGTTCAACACCCTCCTGCAGATTCTCGATGACGGCCGCCTCACCGATGGACACGGGCGAACCGTGGACTTCAAGAACACGGTGATCATCATGACTTCCAACTTGGGCAGCCACTGGTTCACCGAGCTCGGCCCGGGAAAGGAAGCCGAGATCCGCCGCCGGATCATGGATACGCTCAAGGGGCACTTCCGGCCGGAGTTCTTGAACCGGATCGATGAGGTGATCATTTTCCATTCGCTCACGCGGGAGCATATCGGGAAGATCATCGAGATTCAGCTCAAGAATCTGGGAAAGCGCCTTGCCGATCGGCATATCTCGATCGAACTTACCCCCGCCGCCAAAGAACTGCTGATCAACGAGGGGTTCGATCCGGCCTTCGGGGCGCGGCCGCTCAAGCGCACGATCCAGAGAAAAATCCTCGACCCGCTGGCGGTGAAGGTGCTCGATGGGACCTTCACCGATGGCGATACGGTCACGGTGGATGCGGTGGAGGGCGAGATCCACTTCCGGAAGGTGATCAAGATCCCCACCGCCGCCTCATCTTGACCCTCTCCCCGGAGAAGGAGAACCGGCACCACGATGAGAACAGACCACGAATGAAGGGGTCAGTCCGATGGAAGTGAAAATCTACACCGCCCCCACGTGCGGCTACTGTCATCAGGCCAAGAGATTTCTGGCCAACCGCGGGATCCCGTTCACAGAATATGATGTTTCCGTCGACCCGGAAGCCAATCAAGAGGTGAGGCGGCTCACCGGACAGACGGGCGTACCGGTGATCGTGATCGATGGAGAAGTGGTGATCGGATTCGATCGGCCGAGGCTCGAAGCATTGCTGGCGAAGAAGGCGGGGGCGGGGCGGGTTCGCCTCGGCCTCAAGGTAGCCGATGCCGGCAAAGCGGCTCAGAGAGTCGGGGGTGTGCCCATCTTCGGGGCGGTGGTGGGGGCGGTGAGGGCGGGGTCGGTGGGGGAGGGGGCGGGCCTAAAGCGGGGCGATATCATCACCGCCATCAACCTCAGGCCCATCACCACCGCCGCCGATCTCGAAAAGGCGGTCGCCCAGTTAAGCCCCGGAAGCCGGCTCACCATCGAGTTCCTGAGGGGGGAGAAACGGCTCACCGCTGAGATCCGGGTTTGATCCCACGGCACTGTGGAAAGGAGTCTGATGGAAAGCAACGAGGCTCTGCCCCAGAAAACGGTACAGGAGCACTTCGGGAGAAAGGCGGACGCATACTCCGGAAGCAGTCTTCTGCAGAGTCGAGATAATCTTCAAGCGATTCTCCGGATCGCCCGAATCCGCCCGCAAGATAGGGTTCTGGATGTGGCCACCGGCACCGGTATCCTTGCCGGCACCATGTGTGCCATGGCCGGGGAGGTGGTCGCCTCCGATTTCACCCCTGAGATGCTCCTTCACGCAAGGAAAGCCCTCGGGGAAGAGACGAATATCACCTTCGTTCTAGCGGATGCCGATCGCCTTCCCTTCAGTGACGAAACGTTCGATATCGTTACTTGTCGCATGTCGGTGCATCATTTCGCCAATCCCCTGACGGCTCTCAAGGAGATGGCCCGAACATGCAAATGGGGCGGGCGGGTGGTGATCGCCGATGTGATCTCCGCAGAAGATCCGGCACAGAGCGAGCTCCACAATCGGATGGGCAAGCTACGGGATCGCTCCGAGGTGCGGCAGTGGCGCCGGTCGGAACTCGTGAAAATGGCCCGGGAGGCCGGCCTGAGCGTTTCGGAAGTGGAGATATTCCGGCATCCCATGAACTTCGACGAGTGGATACGCCTCGGCAACGCCGAGGCGGAGACGGTGAACATCATTCGGACCATGATGATCGCCTCTATGGAAGGGGACAGAGCCGGCCTCAAACCCGAATTCAGGAACGGGGAACTCTGGTTCACATGGAGCACAGCGATCATATCGGCTGCGAGAGACCGAAAGACCTCATCCCCCGGACTTTAGGTCACCCCCAATCTTCCCGCCCACACTGAGAAGAGAGTACCCTTTCGAGAAAGTCTTTCCGTCCCAACATTGGGGTTTACCCCCCACGAAAATTTAGGTAGAAGCACCTCCCCGAATGTGGGTTATACACTCTCGTGTGCCGCCCTCTTGGCCCTTACTATATTACTATGGCACTCGGGCCCACGAAATCTGGAGAGGTTGCGCAATGAACTCAAAAGATCGTCCCGGAAAAATCCGCGTCTTCATGGTCGACCGCAACGCATTCTTCCGGCAAGGTGTACGGGTCACGCTCGCCGGGCACCCCGAAATGGAGATCGTCGGCGAGTGCGATGTGATAGAGAACGCCTTCGATCTCATCTACGTCGCATCCCCCGATGTGGTTCTGGTGGATGTCACCCCGCCGTCCTTTGCCGGCATCGAACTGACCCGCCGGATCGCCCAGACCCTGCGCGATACGGAGGTTGCGGTGATGGCCCCCTATCCGAATGACGATGAACTGGTCATGGCCACCACCGCCGGCGCCGCTGCTTATCTGAGCCGATACATCGGACCCACCGACCTCATCAATACCATTCAGCGCCTCGCCGATGGCGAACTTCTCCTCGTGGAATCGCTTCTGGCCAAACCCCATCTTCTGGAACGCGTACTGCGCAGCTTCCGCGACCTCTCCTTGAAGGGAAGGGCCATAGACCCCGCGAACGCCCCCATCACGGAGCGGGAAACCGAAATCCTGAGCTATGTGGCCCGCGGCTACGGCAACAAACAGATCGCTCACATTCTGAACATCAGCGAGCAAACGATCAAGAATCACATGACCTCCATCCTGCGCAAACTCGATGCCAGCGATCGTACTCATGCCGTGGTCATGGCCATGCAATCCGGATGGATATCCGTGACGGAAAGATACGATCCGGGGCGCGGCCGGCAGATGGGATAGATCCCAAGCTCATCCCGGCACGGGATCCCCAAGGGAGAACTTGTCCGCGGGAATGCTTCCGCCGCTACGAGCGCTCATGGTACTTTCAGTTCATTTACCATGATCCGTTCGGAGACTAGCATAGAAGCACGATTCGAGCGTGTTGACGGAAACGCGAACGAAGGCCTATGGATAGATCGAAAATCAACGAGACGGGGCTCCCCATCCGCTCCGAAAGGATGGAGGCCGGCCCGCCGGCCGAACCTCTTTCCGCCGAGGAGTACGAGCGGGCGGTTCAGCACACATTAGAGGCGGAGGCCGAGGCCGAGCATATCAAACAAGAGGCCGAGAAGGAAGCTCAGCTACTCATAGAGAAGGCCCGGCAACTCGCCGAACAAAGGGCCACCGAGGCCTCGGCGGCGGCTTGGGCGGAGGCCCACGCCAGGGCACAGGAGATACGGGATCGCGCCAGCCTCCGCGCCCAGCAGATCATCAACAGCGCAACCGCCGAAGCTCGAAGATTCGGCAAATCGGCCGGGAGCCGGATCATGGCCCGGGCGGAGGCCGAAGCATCCAAGATCAAACAGGAAGCCGAGAAGCAAGCCACTCAACTCGTCTATCTGGCCTACGGTCAAGCCCAAGCAAAAGCCCGCGACGCTATGGCACAGGCCATCGCTCAAGCGGAAAAAGAAGCCGCCAGAATTCGGGAAGAGGCCCAGCGCAAAGCGGATGCAATTCTGCGGAGTGTGATCGGCCTCCGTCCACAGGAGGAGCCGTCCCCTCCACTCCAAACCCCACCTCCCAGCGCCATTTCGGAGCCCGAGAAGCCGGTGGAGAAACCGCCTGCGGAAGGGACCATCACACCTCTTCAAACACCGGCGACGCCCTCGATCGAGACGCCGTCCCAGACCGCTTCCGCTCCGGCCTCGGTGGAGGAAAAGCCTCAAGAACCCCAACCGATGACCGACGTCCCTGAAGGGCTCCCGGCCACCGGGGATCAGACCCCGCTGGGCGAAAATCTCGATACCCTCCGGGCATTGGCTGAGAAGGCCCGCCGCGAGGCCGAAGAGCTCACCCGCCGGGTGAATACGGCCACACAGATCATCGCCGAGGCCGAAGCCCGGGCCAAACAGCTCCAGAGGGAAGCGGCCTCACGGATCGCGGCACGGCTGGCGCAAATCCGTCGGGAGGCCGAAGCGAAAAAGAACGCCGAAGCTTCGAGAATCCGCTCGCAAGCGGAGGCCGAGGCGCGCCAAATCGAAGAATCGGCCCTCGAAGCGGCTGAGAAAATCGCGGCCGCCATCCGGGAAGAAGCCAAGGCCAAAGCCGAAAACGAATCCGCCCGAATCAAAGAGCAAGCCGCTCAGGAATCCGAGCGCCTTCAAAAAGAAGCCCTCGAGCAATCGAGTAACGCTTTCGAGCAGATCTACCTCGAAGCTGAGATCACCGCGGAAGCGAACGCTTCATGGCTCCGGGCAGAGGCCGAATCTAGAGCGGATGAGATCCGGGAGGGCATCGAATCGAGCATCGCACAGATGCGCGCACAGCTTCATCAAGATGCCGAAGCCAGAGCCCAAGAGGAGATCTCTCGTATCCGGGCAAGCTTCGAAGAAACGGCCGAAAAACTGCGGTGGGAGGCGCAAAACCGGGTCGAGCGATTCACTGAGCGGCTCTCTAAAGAGTCCGAGGCCCACACGGCCGAGGAAATCCGGAACCTCAGGGAGAACGCTCGATCCGCCGCCGCCGAAATCGCAAGTCAAGCCGATCGGGAAGCAGAGCGCATCGCCGCACGGATCCGCGCATGGATTCTGAAGAAGGCTGAATTTCAGGCATCCGGCATCCGAGATCGAGCACGGGTGGAAGCCGCCCGACTTCTCGAGGAAGCCGAGGAACAATCTTCTCAGATCATCGGACGGGCGCTTGAGGAAGCCGCCGCTAGGGCTGAACAAGAGAAAGCCCGCGCCATCGCTGAGGCCGAAGCCGAAGGGCAAAGGCTCCGGCAAGAGGCGCAATCGAGCCTTCCCGAAATCACCCGCCGGCATCGAGAGGAAGCCGAACGGGAGATCAAAGGGGAAACCGCCCGGGTGGAGAAGGAAATCGCCGCCACCCTCGAGCATCTCAGGGAAAAGGCCGAAGCGCAGGCCCACGAGATCGTCTCGGCCGCGTATCAGCGAGCCCAAGAAAGCCTTTCAGCCCTCGCCCGACAAATGGCACCTCCCCCCGCCGCGGGCAATCTTAAAGCGGGGAAGCCCATGGCGCATCCGCCGGCGCTCCCCGACCTGAGAAAAGCTGTCGCCGAGGCCCAGCAATCGCTGGTGGCGCTGACCAAGGCCATGGACGAAGCCGAAGAGGCGGTGATGGGAGTGGAGGATAGTGCGGATGGTCTCAGATCCGAGGCTTCGCAGAAGATCGAGAGAATCTCTTCTCAACTTCTGAAGGAAGCGGAGGAAAAAGCAACTGAGGAAAGCCAGCGCCTCTTGCAGGAGGCGGAGGCAAACGCTCAAAGCCTCTTGGAAGCGGCTTTCAGACGGGCGGAAACCATGGCGTACGATCTGCGCTTGGAATACGAAGCACGGGCAAAGAGGGAAACCGAGCGGATCGAGCAAGAGGCCATCGCCGCAGGCAAACGTCTGATCGAAGAGGGGAACAAACTCGCCGAAGCCCTTCTGACCCAATCGGGATTCGAAGCGGATGTAAGAGTCGAATGGAGCGCCTCATGGCTCCGGGCGGAAGCAGAGACCCGGGGGGATGAGATCCGGGAACATGCGGAAAGGGCCGCCGCTGAGATCACCGAAGCGGCCCGGAAACGCATCGAAGCGGAAGCCCGGACCGAAACCGCCGCGATACTCGCGGCAGCAGATGAGGAGATCGAGCGGTTGAAAGGCGAGGCCGAGGCCCGGATATCCCAGATCATGGAGACCTCTCATTCAGAAGCCGAGAGGCGGGCTCAAGAGGAAGCCCAGCGGATGGAAAAGGATACGGCCGAAGCGATAAACGACCTCCTCATGAGGATAGTCCCGGAGGCGGAAGGACTGGCCCGCAAGATCCGCGCTTGCGCCGCCAAACGCGCCGAGGCCGCCGCAGCCGCCATCAGAGCCAAACGGGAAGCGGAAGCCGAACAACTGATCCGTTCCTCTCTCGAAAGCGCAACCAGAGTGGCTGAGGAAATCCGCGCCGAAGCCGAATCGCGTGCAAATGCAGAAGTATCCCGCATCCTTTCCGAAGGTGAAAGGAATGCCAGAGAGGCCAAAGCAGACGCCGAAAGGCGGGCGACCGAAATCATCGAAACGGCAATGAAGGAGGCCGAAACCCTCGCCAAGGAGGAGGAAACGCAGATCATGGCCGAGGCCAAGGAGCAGATTCAACGGCTCTTGGCCGAAGCGCAAGCGAAGGCCCAGCGCCTTCTTTCCGGACACGGGTAACCGGCGCACACACGAAAATTTTCGAAACACAGACGGTGGAGGAGCTCACGGGGATTTCTTTCGGAGGAGGATCGCAAAGCAACGGAAAGAACCCGGAGGGGTCCCTCTATCCGTCTATCTTCATGAATGAAGTCAGGCACGAAATGACGCATCTAAACGGGTGAGCATGGCAAATCCGGATGACATCGACATGCCCGAGGTTTACCCTCGCGAATATGGAGTCCAAAGAGAAGTGCGCGCTTTCAACGCGGAGGCGGAAGCTTTGCGCTTGAAGGTAGAGGCGGAATCGGAAGCGCGGAAGATCTTGGAGGATGCCCGCAAACAGGTTCAGGAGATGCTCTCCAAGGTCAAAGAGGATGCCTCCAAATCCGAAAAGGCCGGCCGGGTGCCATTCCTTCCGGCGGGGGCCGTGACCGCCAACGATCAACTCGAGCTCCTACAAATGCTGGCGGAACGCGCCGTCCGCGATGCGGAGGAGTTGGCCAAGAGATTGGCCCTTGCCCGGCAGATCATCCACAATGCTGAGGCCGAGGCGGAGAAGATAAAAGGAGATGCCCGAAAACAGGCCGAGGAAACGATCAACAGGGCGGTGACGGAAGCCCGGACCAAAGCCGCCGAAGAGGCTTCACGCCTGCGCGCTCAGGCCGAATCCGAGGCCAAATGGCTGACGGAGGAGGCCAAGAAGGAAGCGGCCCGTCTCGCCGCACGGCTCCGCAGAGAAGCGGAGGCGGAAGCTCATGAGGCGGCCGCAGAGCGGGAAGCCCGGTCTCAAGCGGAGGCGGCACAGATCATCGCGAACGCCGAACGAGCCGCCCGGGAGATCGCGGATCGGGCACAGAAGGAAGCCCTCCTTCACGCCGAGGCCGAGATCGCGCGCATCAAGGAGGAGGCTCGATCGAAGGCGGAGGCCCTGACCAAACGCGCCGAAGAAGAGGCCGCCGCCAGAGCCGAAGCCGAGGTCTCTCGCATCCGCGCCCAAGCGCAGGCGGAAGCGGAAAAGATCAGGGTCGAGGCGGAGAAAGAGGCTCAGGAGATCATCGCCCGAGCCCGCCGCGAGGCCGAAGCCAAAGCGGGAGAGGAACCCTCTCGGATCCGGGCACAAGCGGAAGCCGAGATCAAGAAGCTCAAGCAAGAGGCCACCAAACAAGCCCAAGAGATCATCGAGCGCGCCCGCAAAGAGGCCGCCGCCAAGGCACGGGAGGAGGCGGACCGCATCCGGGCGGAGGCCGAGGCGGAATCAAAGAAGGCCGTTGAAGATTCCGTCAAAGAAGCCCTCGCCAGAGCCGAAGCCGAGGTCTCTCGTATCCGCGCCCAAGCCCAAGCGGAGGCCCATCGAGTGAAAGAGGAAGCGGCCAGAGAAGCCGAAGCGATCATCGCCGGCGCTCGGGCAGAAGTAGAGGAAAAAGTGCAAAGGGAAACCGCCGCCCTCCTCGAGAGCGCAAGGGAGGAAGCGGAACGCCTCAAGGAGGAAGCCACAAAACAGGCTCAGCAAATCACCGCACGGGCAGAACGGGAAGCCATCGCCAAAGCGGAGGCGGAAGCCGCCGAAATCCTCGCCCGCGCGGAGGCCGAGGCGGAGGAGATCTCCCAGAGAATCCGCAAACTGGCGGAGATCGAGGCCCAGCGAACCAAGGAGAATGCTTCCCGGCAGGCGGAACGGCTGCTCTCCAAGACACAGGTGGACATCGCCGTCCGAATCGAAGAGGAGGTATCCCGGATTCGCTCTCAGGCCGAAGCCGAAGCAGCGGAGCTGAAGGACAACGCAGAACGCCAGGCGATGGAAATCCTCACCAGGGCCCGGCAAGAAGCGGAAGCCGCGGCAAGGGCAGAGGCGGAGAGGATCCGGGAGCAGGCCGCTCTTCAGGCCCGGGAGATCATCGAACAGGCCCGGCAAGAGGCGGAGGCCAAGGCCGGTGCAGAACCCTCTCGCATCCGCGCCGAAGCGGAGGCCGAAGCCCAGCGACTGCGGCAAGAGGCGGCCAAAGAGGCTCGGGAACTTCTCAGCAACACCCAGGCCGAGGCGGAAAGAAAGGCCCGCGAGACAGCGGCCCAGATTCTGGCGGCCGCAGAGGCCGAGGCCCAGAAGTTGAGAGAACAAGCCGAGAGGCAAACGGAGGATATCTTCACCATGACCCGCAAGAAGGCTGAACAGAAAGCTCAGGAGGATATCTCCTCCATGCGCTCTCAGGCCGAGGCGGAAATCGAGAGATTGCGGGAAGAAGCCCGCGCCGAGGCCAACGAGATCATCATGAAGGCCCGCAAGGAAGCCCTCGAGAAGGCTCGGGCCGAGGCTTCGCAAATCCGCGCCGAGGCTCAGGCGGAAGCGGATAAGCTCCGGGAGCAGGCCAGCGCCCACGTGCAAACGATCGTGGCCATCGCCCAGCAAGAGGCAGAGGCCCGCGCCAAGGCGGAAGCATCCCGGATCCGCTCGGAAGCGGAGGCCGAGATCGTCCACCTCATGGAAGAAGCCCAGAGACAGGCCCGTGAGATCATCGCCAACGCCCGGCGGGAAGCGATGGCCAAGGCGGAAGAGGAGACCGCCCGCATCCGCGCCGAAATCGAAGCCGAGGCCAGGGATACAGCCCTCAAGATCCGGCAAACGGCCGAAGCCGAAGCCCAGCGGATCAAGGAAGAAGCCGCCGCTCAGGCCCAGCGCATCGTCTCGGGCGCTCAGGCCGAAAGCATGATGAAAGCGGAAGAAGAAGCCGCGCAAATCCGAAAAGAGGCCCGGGCCGAAGCCGATCGAGTCATTGAAGAGGCGCAGCGACGGGCTCAGGAGATCCTCGCCGGTGCTTACCGGGAAGCGGAAGCGACGGGCGCGGAAAGAGGCCCCGGATCTCGTGAGGAGACCGCACAGAGCCCCGGACCCGCCGAAGGCGAAGCCTCCGGGACCGCTCCCAACGCTTCTTCCAACGAGCCCAAGAAGAAATCGCGCAAAGGGGCCAAAGCCTCCGAGAAACGTCAACGGGAGGAAGCTTCGGCGGACGAGGGGTTCATGGGCGAAGTGGAGAAGGCCCTCACTCCTCCACCACGTCCAGACTTATCCAATGGAGCGAGTGATCTCGAAATTGTGCCGGCCGGGGAAAAGGTGATAGTGGAGCTTGGATCCCTCGGGATAGGTCAGGAGCCATCCCCCGAAGAGCCCGTGACCCTCGAGGAATACTTCGATGGAAAGGTGGAACTGGAAATCATGCCTCCCATCAAAGTATCCCAGCTTCTGGAGATCACCCGCCATCTCAAGAACACGCAGGGGATCCGGATCATCCAGACCTCCGGCTCATGGAACGATGGAATGGTGATCGCTCTATCGCTCGAACAACCGGTCCCCGTCACGGATATCCTGCGAAAAGTCCCTTGCATCGGTGAGGTCAAGATCGCAGCCCAAGATCACCCACGATCCGCGGAGGAAAACGATGCCAAGAAGCTCGTCGGTGCGCCCGCTTCCGGCGGCCAGATGACGAAGATATGCCTCACACTGGCAAAGGAAGCAAAGAGGTAACCTTCGAGAGCAGGGTGCAGCGATGTCACCAAATCTTGAGAAAAGTCTCATAGATCTTCTGGAACAGGCCAATGTGCTCACCCCGGAGCAGTGGCAACAGGTCCTTACGATCCATAAAGAGACGAACAAGGACATCGGGCAAATTCTGGAAGAGAAGGGGTTGCTCACGGCTCAGGAGCTCGCCATTCTCATCGGATTGCACGATGAGGTGCCATTCGTTGATCTCCGTCAGTACAAGATCGAGCCTCAGGCCATCCGGTTGATTCCGGCATCCATGGCCCGCCAGTACACCGCCATTCCCATCGCCATCATGAACGATGCCTTGGTGGTCGCCATGGGGGATCCCACCGATATGCTGGCGATCGATGCGCTGAGCGCCCGCGCCGGCATGAGCATCGAAGTCGTGAAGGCGGTCCCCAGCGACGTCAAGGAATTCATCGACCTCCACTACAAATCGAGCGGCGAGATCGAGGAACAGGTCACGAGCATCGCCGAAGCGGTTCTCAAAGATGCCAGCGCCAAGCAGAAATCAACAGGGGAACGGGGAGCAGACCTCTCTTCCGATAGCCCTATCGCCCGCACGGTAGATCTGATCATCGCGCAGGGGGTGAAAGACCGGGCCTCGGATATTCACATCGAGCCACAGGAGGATCGGCTCCGCATCCGCTACCGCATTGACGGCATTTTGCACGATGCGATGTCGCTCCCTCTGGATGTGCATCTACCCCTTGTATCCCGGATCAAGATCCTCGGCGGCATGAATATCGCCGAGCGAAGGCGTTCACAGGACGGCCAGATTTCCATGGAGATCGAGGGCCGCAAGATCGATGTCCGCGTAGCCACCACCGATACGGTTCACGGGGAAAAAGTGGTCATGCGGATTCTCGATAAATCCGTCGCCCTTCTGGACCTCACCGAGCTGGGTTTTCTGCCGGATGGTATCCAACGCTATCGCCAGATGCTCAAGAGCCCGTTCGGGATGATCCTGATCTCGGGGCCCACCGGATCCGGCAAGACGACCACACTCTACTCTTCCATCAATCAACTCGACCGGAATGAGAACAACATCATGACCATCGAGGATCCGGTGGAATACAAATTCACCGATATCTCGCAAATCCAAGTGAACCCCGCCGCAGGCGTGACCTTTGCCAACGGGCTCCGCGCCCTCATGCGGCTCGATCCGGATGTCATTCTCGTGGGCGAGATCCGCGATAAGGAAACGGCCGGCATCGCCATTCAAGCGGCCCTCACCGGCCACCTCGTGCTTTCTTCCATTCACGCCAACGATACGATCGGAGTGATCTTCCGGCTCCTCGATTTCGGCATCGAGCCGTTTCTGATCACCTCATCCCTGATCGGAATCGTGGCCCAGAGAATGGTGCGGCGCGTGTGCCCCCACTGCAAGAAGCCCCGACCGGCCTCGCCGGAGGAACAGGCCATGTACGAAGCGGAAATGGGTGAGAAACGGAAGGAGTTCTTTTACGGGCAGGGGTGCAGTTCATGCGCCAACACAGGCTACCGCGGGAGAACCGGCGTTCATGAGATTTTGGTGATGACGGATGAATTGAGGCGACTCATCATGAACGGGGCGGGGGCAGCGGAGCTCCGGGCACAGGCCATCGAAGATGGCATGGTCCCGATGTGGCGCAATGCCATGCTGAAAGTCAAGCAAGGGATCACCACCCCATACGAAGTTCTGCGCAACGTCTATGCCATCACATAAAGAGAGGGATGCCCGAACTTGAAGCCCGGGCATCCCTCTTTTCCTGTACGTTCGAGCCGCGACCCTTCGGCCCAGCGCTCTCTGAGAGGACTTAAGGAATCCGCTGTACCACCTCTCCCGATGCGCTCACGGTGTACTCAAAGGCCAGATCATTCACCTTCTCCAGATAATCTTCAAGGCGATAGGTGACCCCATTGACCACGGTATAGCAACCCGAAAGGTCATCGGTGAACGTGTCCACCGGGTTGGTTATGGTGCTTGTTTCCGCTTGGGCCATCATGGCGGTCACGGCGGTGCGGACGTTATGGAGCTCCGTCTTGGCGGCCTTCTCATGTCCGCTCTGAGAGAAGACGGTCACCTTGGGAATGACCACCGCTCCAAGGATGCCCAGAATGGCGATGATCACCAGAAGCTCGATCAAAGTAAACCCTTTCTCGCCGTGGCGCTCCTTCTTGGTCCCTTCCATCATCCTATCTTCCCTCCTTCCCTTGCGACACCCCCCACTTCCCTAAAGGTAATCCTCAGACCCAACGGCCGCATTCGCAGAGGATATATGCCCCTAGGGAAAGCCCTTGAAGTGGAACACAGGCACCCCCTCTCGGCAGAGGGAATGCCTGTGCTTCACTCCCCTTGTGCACGGGAAGCTCTCTTGACGGGGGAAGACCCCCGACTTCAGAGATCCTAGCCGCAGTCCTGAGTGACCGTCCCGTCAGAGCCGATATCGTAGCTGCACTTCAATTGATCATCTACATCCAGATAATCATCGAGGGTATACGCACCGCTCCCGGCGGAAACTCCCTGGACCTCTGCAAGAGTTTGAATATCCGTGTAGTCATCATCGAGCGTTCCCGCTTCAGCATCGGCGAGCATGGCGGTTACCGCAAGGCGCACATTTTTGAGCTCCGTCTCATTGGCCTCCTTGTGGCCTTTGTTCATGAACCGGCTCACATTGGGCACCACCACCGCCGCCAGAATGCCCAGAATGGCGATGACTACCAGAAGTTCGATCAGGGTGAAGCCCTTTTCCTTTCTCGTGATGCACTTCATGCGTCCTTCTACTTCCTCCTTTTGTGGTTTGCAACATTCGGTTGCCGCGATTTGTCCGGGATCTTAGCTGACTTCTTCGATATCTCACCCCCTTTGATCATGCGTGGGGAATATGATTGAGATGCGGGAGCACCTCGGATTTCATCGTAGCATCACGATGCACCCAGGGGTATGACACAAAGGTAACGGCACTTGAAGGCAATTGGTACCATCTTTTTGTGATTTATGTTCCCGGTGGGAAAACGCCGTGCCCCAAAAGCAAAGGGGGGCGGCGATATGGTAGAATAGCAGAGAAATTGTCCCTGAGGCCCCGCTTTTCCAACGACGGGGGTGCAAGGGTTGCACAGAAAAAGGTGAAAAACCGAGGAGAAACAAGAATGAGTTTATCGAGACGCGCCCGGGCCATCGGCCCTTCCCCCACCTTGGGCATCACCGCCAAGGCCAAAGCGATGAAGGCCGAAGGCATCGATGTGATCGGCTTCGGTGCCGGAGAACCCGATTTCGATACGCCGGAGCACATCAAACAAGCGGCCATACAGGCCATTTCCGAGGGCTTCACCAAATACACTCCCACCGCCGGGATCCCTGAGCTCCGAAAAGCCATCTGCGCAAGGCTCAAGGAAGATAGCGGCCTCGATTACGAGCCCGCAAACGTGATCGTCTCGTGCGGGGCCAAGCACAGCCTTTTCAATATCATTCAGGTTCTGTGCGATGAAAGAGATGAAGTGATCATCCCCGGCCCTTATTGGGTGAGCTATCCGGAGATGGTACGTGTAGCCGGGGCAACGCCGGTCATCATCGAGACGACGGAAGAGACGGGCTTCAAGATCACTCCCGAGATGCTCACCACCCGCATCACTCCGAGAACGAAACTCCTCATCCTCAACAGCCCCAGCAATCCCACCGGATCGGTGTATTCCCGGAATGAGCTTGCGGCCTTGGCCGAGATCATTCTCAAACATCGCATCCGAGTGATCTCGGACGAGATCTACGATAAGCTTATTTACGATGGTCTCCGAGCCGTAAGCATCGCCTCTCTGGGGCCGGAAATCAAGGCGCAAACCCTCGTGGTCAACGGCGTATCCAAGGCCTATGCGATGACCGGATGGCGCATCGGGTATGTGGCCGGCGATAAAACCATCATCAGTGCGATCTCCAACCTTCAGGACCATTCGACCTCGAACCCCACATCCATTGCCCAGCGGGCGGCTCTGGCGGCCCTCACCGGACCGCAAGACCCCGTTCGGAAAATGGCGGCCGAGTTCGGCAAGCGAAGGGACTACATGATCGAACGCTTGAATCGTATCCCCGGGATCACGTGTCTTAAACCGCATGGGGCTTTCTACGCCTTCCCCAATGTCTCCGGTATCATCGGCAAGACTTACCACGGAAAGAAGATCCGTACCTCCATGGAGCTGACGGAACTTCTTCTTACGGAGGCCAGAGTGGCGGTACTACCCGGAAGTCCCTTCGGCGCGGAAAACTATCTTCGGCTCTCCTACGCCACTTCCATGAAGAACATCGCAGCCGGTCTCGATAGAATCGAAACATTCGCTCAGCAAATTGAATAGCCGAAAGGGAGACCACCGATGAAACTTTCCACAAGCCGGATCAAGGCCATCGTTACAAAGGCGTTGGAGGAAGACCTCAGTCTAGGAGACGTGACCACCGATGCCCTCATCCCGCCGAACCAAGAGGGCAAGGCTACGCTTCTAGCTAAATCGAGAGGCGTCATCGCGGGGGTTTATGTAGCCCAACTCGTATTCGAGCAAGTGGACTCTTCGATCCGGTTCGAGGTACTGATGCCCGATGGCATGCGAGTGACGCCGGGGGATATCATCGCCACCATCCGGGGCAAAGTGGCCAGCATTCTCAAGGCGGAGCGCGTCGCCCTGAACTTCCTACAGCGCATGAGCGGGATCGCCACGGAAACCGCCCGATACGTTGAAGCTGTGGAGGGAACCAAGGCAAAGATTCTCGATACCCGAAAGACCACACCCGGGCTTCGCATCTTTGAAAAATACGCGGTCAAGATGGGCGGCGGTGTCAATCATCGTCAGAACCTCGGCGAGCAAGTGCTGATCAAGGACAATCACCTTGCCGCGCTCAGGGCAAGTGGGATCAGCCTGAGTGGCGCGATCAAACTCGCCTGGGCCAAGATCCCGGCGGGGATGAAGATCGAAGTGGAAGTGACCAATCTCGATCAGCTTCGGGAAGCCCTGGATGCCGGGGCGGACATGATCATGCTTGATAACATGACCGTTGAAGACATGCGGGAGGCGGTCAGGATCACGGGAGGACGAGCGCTTCTCGAGGCATCGGGGGGCATCGGATTGGATAACGTGCGCGCGGTGGCCGAGACGGGGGTGGACTTCATCTCGGTGGGGGCCATCACCCATTCCCCGAAGGCTCTGGATATCAGCCTCGAGCTCGAGTTTGCCTGAGCTCTCCGAACGAGAAAAAAGGCCGTGGACCGAGTCCAAAAGAAAGGGGCCTCTTATTCAGAGGCCCCTTTTGCTTCATCTCACTGAACATCGGGCTTGCTACCGCATCCGGAGGGCTTCCGGAAGAGGCCTTGCCCGGTCGCCCGGGCAGCGCCCTAACGTGCGCGGCGCCCCCATGGCCCGATGCACGCCCCGTCCGGCCCCGCCTCGCCGGCGGGGCCAACGGAGCCGAACTGCCATCTCCTGAGCAAGACTTGAATCTTCATGTTGCCCACCCCCTTTCGATGAGCGTTCAACCGGGATTCCATCTTCATTCTACCGGTCCCCTTGCCAAAGACAATAGGCCAAAAGTTCCGGTCCCAGTCCGGTAAAAGAGCCTATTCTCCAAACGCCCAAAACAGCGGTTCCGCTTTGTAGTCTTCACCCTCAGGGTGAATGAGCTTGATCACGTCACTCCGGACCTTGCCCCGGAATTCCCCCCACACCCCATGAACGATCCGGCTTCTTCGCTCCCACCCACCCAAAGGGCTTTCTTGGGGGACACCCCCAATCCCCCCGAGAGATGTGTCTTGTGCATTCTCTTCTTCAACCGCTCTTCTTGTGAAACGGCCGTGCCTTGACGAACATCCAACCGATCGGTACCATAACTTGTGGGAGAGTGTCTATGCCGATCTACGAGTATTGCTGCCCGGAATGCGAGACGAAGTTCGATTTGCTGCGGCCTTTCAGTCAGGCCGATGCTCCCGCCGTTTGCCCCAAGTGCCATCATGAGGGGGGGCGCCGGCTTGTCTCCGCTTTCGCCTCTTTCTCGAAGGATTCCTCCGGCTCCACCACCCCGATCAGCGGTGGCGGCGGGGGATGCAGCGGGTGTTCCGGCGGAAGCTGCGCCACATGCCACTGAGCCCAACCGCATTCAACCCGTGATCCGCCGGAGCGGGACGATGAGCCTATCGAATCTCGTGCTCCTCAAAAAGCGCTTGAGAAGCGTCGCCCGGCGGAGAGAGGCAACCATTCTCCGGTGCTCATCGGGAGCGATATAGCCTTTTTCGAGGAGCTTCCCGTAAACCCTCTCCATGATCTCCGCCTTCATCCGGGTGCTTTGAATCTGCCCGTGAGCCGAGGGGTGAATCCGGTAGCGCACCAGAGGTTCATTCAGAAAGGCGATCCGATACCTCCGGGCGATCCGGAGCCAGAGCTCAAAATCCTCGCCGGTGAAGATCTCGCGGCTTTCGTCCATCGGGCCCACATCCTCGATGGTCTTTCTCCGAACCATCACCGAGGAATTGACGATATAGCTTCCGCGTGAAAGTCCCTCGAAGGAAAGGTCCGCCGGCCGGATCCTTCGGGTGACCCGCAGTCCCCGTTCCCTTTGCCCA
Organism: Dehalococcoidia bacterium; assembly: GCA_034434815.1. GTDB lineage: Bacteria > Chloroflexota > Dehalococcoidia > SZUA-161 > SpSt-899 > DAOTYO01. The sequence continues at coordinate 11,002 of DAOTYO010000004.1, read as the reverse complement.
TCAAAATTCACCGCGTTCGTGCACACAAGCCCCAACCCCTCATCCCGTCGGAACACTTCGAGTTGCCGGGCAAGTTTCCCCTTCATCCACTGATCATCGTCATCGCAGAAGGCGAGATACTCGCCGTGCGCCACCCTCATGCCGAAGTTCCGGTTCACCGCCACAACGCCGCCATTGGGGTGCCGGAAATAGCGGATACGCCCATCGTTGAAGGATCGGACCAACGCTTCGGTATCGTCCGTGGATTCGTTATCCACCACGATGAGCTCGAAATCGGGGAAGGTCTGAGCAAGGATCGAATCGAGCGTCTCCTTCAAGATCGCCGCCCGGTTGAAAGTGGGAACGATCACGCTCACCGTAGGCATCGGTTCACCGCTCCAGAAGCTCAAAGATCCTGTGGATCTCGGGCCGCATCTCGGCCTGCGGATGGTAGCCGAGACGGGCGAGTTTCTCGATGGAGTACCGGAAGGGGCGGGGGATATCGGGATCGGCGGCATTCGGGGCGATCTCCACAGCGATCGGCCGGGCGTAACGCTCCCGATAGACTTCGGCCACCGTCTCCGCAACCGCACGGATCGTAGAGCTCCGGCCCGATCCCACATTGTAGACGCCCCCCACCTTCGGCGGTCGATCGACGAAGATCCCCACGGCCTGAAGGATATCCGGAATGCCCACGAAATCCCGCTCCTGTGTGCCCCTCGACCGCAGCACGATCCGCCCTTCGCTGTAGGCCTGCCGGCAAAGGTCATTCACCACCAGCGTCCACCGATCGATCGCCTGAAACAACGGGGCGCCATACCCGTTGGAGATGCGAAGGATGAAGCTCCGGATCTTCCCATCGGACTCGAAGGCACGGGCATAGGTCTCGGCCACAAGATGGGTAATGGCATAGTCGGTGACCGGCCGGGGAGGGGTTTTCTCCGTGATGACCTCCGTCCGGGGTGGGCCGTACACGTGAAACGTGGAAAGATAAATGAAACTGCGGACTCCGGCGGCGCACGCCTCTTCAAGCACGTTCCGGGTACCCAGTCCATTCGTAAGGAGCGCCTCCCGCGGACGGGTTCGGCAGTGGATTTCGTTCAGAGCCGCGGCATGAATGACGATCTCCCTCTCCCGGCAACATCCCCTGATCGATTCGGGATCCGCAATATCCCCCACAGCGAGGTCAAAAGCCCGGCTCCAATCGGAAAGCGCCGGGGGCACCCTTCGGGCAAGGATGCGCACCGCATGGCCGGATTTGCGAAGATGCTCCGCGATATGGCTTCCCAGATAGCCGAACCCGCCCGTGACCAGAATACGCATCGAAAGCCCCTTCAGCGATGCTTGATCCCCCAGTCGTATGGGATCCGATCGGAAAACGGATCCAGACGATAGATTTCGTCCGGATCGTGAGGCAGTGTGGCGCAATTGGCCACAATGGCGGGCTTGACTCCGATGCCCTTGAAGCCGTTCCATATCCGCGGGGGGATGGTGACCAGCACGTAATTATCGTCTCCCATGAAGATCTCTTGGATTTCCCCTCTGGTGGGTGAATCCTCCCGATCATCATAGAGGACGAGCTTGATCATGCCGGAGATCACGGCATAGTTGAGGGTCATGCGCTTGTGACCATGCCATCCCTTGACCACCCCGGGGTACACCGTCGAAAAGTAAATCTCCCCGAAGCGCTCGAACTCCGGGTCATCGGCGCGGAGCATGTGCATGATCGTGCCGCGCTCATCGGCGATCCGAGTAAGGGGCTTGATCTTGACGCCGTGGATCATGGCTACCCCCTCAGAGGTTATTCCGATACCATTCGATCGTCTCCCGAAGGCCCTCCTCAAGCGTGTACCTTGGCTTCCACCCCAGCATCTCCCGGGCCTTTCGGGCCGAAAGGTACTGATGCTTGATCTCGTTCCGGACCTCGTTCAGAATCCTCGGCTGAAGATCCACCCGCCCCATAAGCGTGAGAATCCTGTTCGTGAGATCGAGAACGGTGATCTGAAGTTCGTTCGAGAAGTTGAACGCTTCACCGTGAATCCGCGGATCGTCCATCTTCTCCGCAAGGTGCATATAGGCCAGCGCCCCGTCTTTCACATAGAAGTAGTCCCGAACGAATGTGCCATCGCTCCGGATCACCGGCGGCTCATTGTTCAAGATAGAGCGGATGGTTCCGGGGACGATCCGGTTGAAGTTGAGATCCCCCGGGCCGTAGAAATTGCCGCATCGGGTCACGCAGACGGGGAGACCAAACGTTCGATGATAGGCCTGAGCGATGAGATCAGCACAGCTCTTGGAGACATCGTAAGGATGTGAGCCCTGAAGCGGCGCCGATTCTTCATAGGGGAGCCGATCTTGCTCGCCATAGGCCTTATCGCTGGATGCGACCACGATTCGGGTGACGGTGGGCATCCGACGGCACGCTTCCAAAACACACCACGTTCCCTTGATGTTGGACTCGAACGTTGAAAGCGGATTGCGATTGGCGATGCCCACGATCGTCTGAGCGGCCAGATGAAAGACGGTATCGATCTCGTACTCGGCGAGGATCCGCTCCATCGTCAGATAGTCCTCCACACATCCGCGCACGGCGGTGATGCGATCGACGGTGCCGCTCCTTACGAGAAGCGATCCGGGCACCGCATCGCGCACGAGGCCCACCACGTTCGCCCCTCGTTCCACCAGAAAAGCGGCAAGGTGCGATCCCAGAAGACCGGTCGCTCCGGTAATGAACACGTTGCGATCTTTCCAGAAGTCCTTCATCGCCACACCTTCCAGAGGGCCTTGCCCGAATCCCAGAGCTTATTGAGATAGTCCCGGTCGCGGATGTTATCCATGCATTGCCAGAAGCCGGGGTGAGTGAACGCCATGAGTTGACCCTCCCGAGCGAGCTTCTGAAGAGGCCCGAATTCGAAGTCGCAATCCTCGTCCGGCGTGAGATAGCTTAGAAACTCCCGCTTAAAGACGAAAAAACCGCCGTTGATCACGCCGGTGCCGAGCTGAGGCTTTTCTTCGAAATGTTCCACCCGGTTGCCGGAAAGAACCATCTCCCCAAAGCGGGAGGGCGGCCTCACCGCCGTAACCGTGCCGAGCTTGCCGTGGGAGAGATGGAATTCCCAGAGTTGCGCGATGTTCACATCCGAGACACCGTCCCCGTAGGTAAGAAGAAAGTTATCGGAGGTAATATATTTTTCGAGGCGCTTGATCCGCCCGCCCTTGAGCGTATTGAGTCCGGTATCTACGAAGGTGATCTCCCAGTCGCTATCCGCGGCCACTTGATGAATGCGGGGGGATTCCTTGGGATGCATGATCAGAGTGAAATCGGTGGAGAGGATCCGGTAATCGTAGAAGTAGCGCTTGATGTAATCCCCCTTGTATCCGAGGGCGAGGATAAAGCGATTGAAGCCGTAGTGGGCATAGATCTTCATGATATGCCAGAGGATAGGCCTGCCGCCGATCTCGACCATTGGCTTGGGGCGGATCTCGGTTTCCTCTTGCATACGGGTGCCCCTCCCCCCGCAGAGGATGACCACTTCAGGCGTGGGCATGGATGATCTCCTTTCCGCCCTCCATAAGAGAACGGTAGAGCTCGATGTAGCGACCAACGATCACATTCGGCTGAAAATTCGCCTCAAAGAGTTCCCGACTGCGCCTTCCCATTGTCTCCCGGAGATTCGGATCGGTCACGAGGGCCCGCATGGCCCGGCACAATCCATCGGTATCTTTTGGTTCGACCACATATCCATTGTACCCATCCCGGATCTGTTCGGGGATGCCCGCCACACGGGTTCCAATGACGGGCTTGCCGAGACTCATGACCTCAAGGATCACATTAGGGAAATCCTCAAATCCGATCGAGGGAAGGACCAATAGATCGAGGCACTGATAAAGGTTGTAAACGTTCCGCTCCTCACAGAAGATGACCTCATTCACAAGCCCCCGATCACGGACAAGCCGTTCCAAATGGGAACGCATTGAGCCCGTGCCCTCAAGCACAAGTCTCAGAGGCACCCTGCCCTGCAACTCTTTCCGGAGAGCATCGAACGCCTCGATCAGAAACCTCTGCCCCTTGCGCTCCTCCTGAACAGCCACGCAGCCGATGACCACTTCATCAGCCCCGATGTGCAGACGGGCACGGGTCTCGGAAGGAGACTCATCGGGGAAACGGGACAGAATGGTATTGGGCAAGGTGAGCGCTCGCTCCTCCCGCAGCCCGAGAACTTCCCGGAGCCGTTGCCCCGCATAGGCGGAGGCGGTGACAAAGGTGTTAACCTTCCGGCTCACGAACCCGTCCATCCAGAAGTCCATTCTCCGATGGAACGAGCGCCGGGGGACCGCCACATTGTTCACCACATACACGATCCGCCGAATCCCCGCAAGCCTTGCGGCGAAGACCGCCGCCGAACACGAGTAAGCGCCCGGATACCCACCGTTATTGATATGGAGGATATCGGGTCGCACCCGGCGCAGAAGCCGATAGATCGCGCCCACAGAGAAGGGAAACGAAAGATATCCATCCAACTTGACCAGAGCCGCCCGCGGCCATCGGGAGCTCTCTGGGGCATAGCGGCCCAGGCCCAGAGAGGTGCGGAGGGGATGGATGGGGAAATCCGCCCTCACGCGGCTACGGAAGCCTTTTTCATAGCGAGCGCTGTACCCGTAGCTGAAGGTCACATCGAACATTTCTCGAAACTCAGAGTGAGTAAAAAGAACGGCCAGCATGTTCTCGCATCCGGCGAAGAACGGGCAATCGGTATGAAAATGAATCCTAGGCTTCAATAGTTGAACCCTTCCCACTGTAGGCCTCGATAGTTCTTCGGAGGCCTTCATCGAAGGTTACGTTGGGCGCCCATCCGAGCACACGCCGCGCTTTTGAAATATCCACTTCATATTCCATAATCTCAGCGGGCCGATAGGGCAGACGGCCGATCCCCAATAGATGTTCCCTCCCAAGAGCTTTAGCTACCTTCAGAGCTACCTCTCGAAGCCGTTGCGGTTGCCCGCTGCCGATATTGAAGATCTGTCCCCGGGCCGCGGGAGTCGCGCCCGCCAGAAGGTATGCTTCCACCAGATCATCAATGTAAATGAAATCCCGCGTCTGCTCGCCCGGAGTCATCGGAAAGGGTTCGTTCCGAACAAGGGCCGAGATGAGAGAGGGCAGGAACATCACCTCCGGCTGACCCGGCCCGTAAGCAAGCGTAGCCCGGAGCACGACCACAGGCAATTTATACAGGCGCCACGCCAATTCCCCAAGGTGCGTGGCACATAGCTTGGAGTAAGAATAGGGCGTGACCGGCCCTTCCCGGAGCATTTCGGTGAACGGCACGGGGGCTCCGCCGTACTCTTCCGCCGTGCCCGCAAGCACAATAGCCTCGCATTCCGGATGGGATCTCAGCCCATCCAGAAGATTGAGCGTCCCCAAGAGATTGATCTCGATCATCTCCTTCAGAGTAGCAAATTCGCCGCTCCGCTCGATCCGGGCCGCCAGATGAAACACGATTTGAGGGGAGATGACCTTAAGAGCGCGGTGCAAATTGGCGCCATCGCACACGTTACAATCATAGATATCCCTCGAAGGCAGGGCTCTGGGATTTTTATCGAGCACGAACACTCGCGCCCCCTGCCTCTCCAGAGCGGCCCGAAGGTGCCCCCCCACAAACCCGAATCCCCCCGTGATAAGGACCCGTTTGCCCTGATAAAACATGTTCATCGTCCGGCCCTAGATAGCGGCAATAAGATCGAACCAGACTTCCCTTGCTTTTTACTTGATAATGAAACAGGACCCAAGAGGGGGTTCATAAAACATTCGATAGGTATTTTTGCGCAGGAATTCATCTACAGCCCGGGATGCGCCGGGAAATTGAGTGTATCCGTAATCATCCACCACGATCACTCCCCCCTCGATCAGCCGGGGATAAAAGAACTCAAGGCTATCCAACGTGGGCTGATACAAGTCCACATCCAGATGGACAAAAACGAATGACCGGTCCTGAACCTCAGCAAAACGGCCGGGTATCCAGCCTTTATAGAGTTTCACGAAATCAAAACCGGCGAGCGTCTCGCGGACCTGCTCTTCCGTCGAGGCGAAGATCATCTTTTCCCGCAAGATCTCCTCTTGAGTTTGCTGATATCGCTCGTTTCGATCCTTCGGCCCTTTCTCGGAAAGCCTACCCTCGAATGAATCGAAGATGTGAAATTCATGCCGGAAACCGTGGTCCTTGAGTATCTTGGAGATGAGATATATGGCCCTTGAACCATACGCGCCTCAGGACAATTCCCACGTTCCCGGGCATATAATCGATCGCACTGCCGAACCACCGGGCAATTTCGTGCCATATCAGCCAAAGGACTCTGCGGAAACCCATGACCCCTCTCCATCAGCCAGAAGAAGGCCCGCCCAAGTAAGATAAAGCCCTTTCACCAATCACCCCCCCTCGCCACGGACAGGGTGATCCCTTTATGCGATGAATTCTACACGATTCAAGACGGGACATTCAATTGATCCCGGTAGAGCTCCCAATAGAAGCCCCCCTTCTGCAGCAATTCCTCATGCCTTCCTTCCTCCACCACTCGCCCCTCTTTCAGAACAATGATTTTGTCGGCGTCCTTGATCGTGGAAAGCCGGTGCGCGATCACGATCACCGTCCGCCCAGAGGTAACTCTTCGGATGGCCTCCTGTACGGCCGATTCAGCAATGTTGTCCAGTGCGCTCGTAGCCTCATCGAGGACGAGGATTTCCGGCTTGCGGATGATGGCCCGGGCGATGGCAATGCGCTGCTTCTGACCCCCCGAGAGCTTCATGCCTCTTTCGCCCACCATCGTATCATACCCCTGGGGCAACTCCGAAATGAACCCGTGGGCATCCGCATCGCGTGCGGCCTGCACAATCTCCTCTTCGGAGTATCCTTCCCGGCCGAAGGTGATATTGTTCCGGACGGTATCATGATAGATAAACGTATCTTGGCTCACAAATCCGATCTTTTCGAGCCACGAGGCAAGGCGCAACTCCCTCAGGTCCACCCCATCCACCGTAATGCTGCCCTTCTCCGGATCGAAGAGACGGAGAAGAAGATCCACGACAGTGGTTTTGCCGGCCCCGGAGGGCCCCACAATGGCCGTGGTCTTGCCCTTCTCGAAGGTTATGGAAATATCGCTGAGGGTTTCGGCACGGCCCTTGTGAGCAAATGAAACCCGATTGAAGCGGAGCTCGGACGAGAACCGGTCCAGACTCCGCAAGCCGTCCTTTCGCTCCGCAAGCGGCCCCTTGAGGATGGAATGGATGATCTCCACGTCCGGCAAACGGTTCTGAAGTTGCATCCAAACCGTTCCCAGAGTGGAGAGGGAGGGTTGGAGCCGAACCACTGCAAAAGCAAAGGTGCCGAACAGCGGAACGCCGGAAGAGAAGCTTTCGGGATTGCGCATCCACAGGACAAGCGCCGTGATCCCCACGCCGATGAAAGTCGCCATCGTCACCACATGAGAAGGAGCCTCGCCCCAAGCGATATTCTTACGATTATCCCGCAGTTCCCGCTCCGCCAGTGAGGTGAATCTTTCCTCCCATGCCCGCTCCGAGCAGGTGGCCTTGATCTGGCGGATGCCGCTCAGAAACTCGTTCAAAACGACGTTCTCCGAAGCCCTGGTTCTGGCCAACCACGTGCCCGCCACATAGGAGACCCGCGATCCCAGATAACGCGTCATGAAGTAATACCCGGCGCCCGCAAAGAGCACCACCAACGCCGCCCTCCACGAAATCGAGAAGAGCAGAACAAAGACCAGCCCCATGAAGAGGATCTGCGCTAAGAGCTTGCTGACGGCCATCACAATGGTCATCAGTCCCTGGGGCGCCTCCATCACGGCATACACCAGAGTGCCCTGCCGCTGATCAAGAAAGTACTGGTAATCAGCGGTGGCAAGCCTCCTAAAGATTTGCTGTTTGGTATGAACGAGGATCCGGGAGATCACATGGGCGGAGAGAAAGGCGTTGAGCAGCTTCAAAACAAAACTTGCCAGCACAAGACAGAGGAAGAGCACACAGAGGGCCTCAAAGTGATCCCCGAAAGGCACCCAGTCGGCCAGAGAATCGATCCAGGCAAGGATGAAATTATCGGAGCCGAACTCCCGATCGGTTCCCAAGCTCACCAATGGATAGATGGCCGCGATGCTGGCCGAATCGAGAACACCGATCAAGAGGGATAGAAAAAACAGCAGGGCAATGAAGCGCCCGTATGGCTTGAGGAAGAACCAAACCATCCGGAGCTTGGGGAGACGAGATTTCGATTGACCTGTTTCCACGGCTTGAACTCGGTTCTCTTGGGTGCCCTCAGCCTGATTTCGTCATGAGGAATCCCGACCGGTGCAGATAAGCGATGATCTCCGAGACCGAATCCTCGACCGAACACCTCTGAGTATCTATGCGCACCTCCGGCGCCAGAGGCCTCTCGTAGGGGGCATCAACCCCCGTGAACCCACGAATCTTGCCCTCTCTGGCGGCACGATAGTGGCCCTTCGGATCACGGCGAGCGCACTCCTCCGGGGGACAATCAAGGAACACTTCGACAAACCGTTCCGTACCGATCATCTCGCGCACCTGCCGGCGGTCCCGCTCGTACGGCGAGATGAATGCCGCGATGACGACGAACCCCGCATCGGCAAAGAGCTTGCACACCTCACCCACCCGCCGGATATTTTCGCTCCTAGCCGTCTCAGAGAAGCCCAGATCCTTGCAGAGCCCCCTTCGGAGAACATCCCCATCGAGCGCATAAACCTGAACCCCCATCCGGAAAAGGGTCTCTTCCAACCGTCGAGCCGTTGTGGTCTTCCCTGAAGCCGGCAAGCCGGTAATCCAGATAACCGCCGCGCGGTGCTGGTTTCTCTTCTCCCGATCTTCCTGCGTGATCATACTTACTGCGACCCATCCCAATCGAAGTCCATTTGTAGAAGATCCTCAAGGCGCCGATTGTAAGGACGGAAGTAGTCTCGCAGGGATTCCCGGATCGATGCGTCCGGTGGCGCATATCCGCCCTGGGCCAGAGCCTTATACTTTTCCAAAGGATAGTCCGAAAGACTGAGGAAGTCAAAACACTGCCTCACAACCTTTGCAGGATCCCGGAAAAGGTCTTCACTCCTGAGAATCAGTAACTGCTCTCGAGAGAAATACTTGAGCCATCGCTTCAGATGGTACACATAGAGGCTGGATGAGAGATACCCCAGGATATTATAGTACCGGCCTTCGATGAAATCCTCTTCGCTCAGACGGTCCAAGGCGGCCATCTCCGCCCGGATGGCCTCATCCAGAGACCGGCGCTCCACGCCGTTTCGCACCTGATGATAATAATCCGAAATGGTCCGATCCACAGGGTTACGAAGGAGGAGAATCTGCTTGACTTCGGGATAGATGGAAAAAAGCCTTCGGCAAGCGAGGGGGTGGTCTATATACGAAGGCGTAGCCTCTCCGGCCAATAAGTCAGAGGAGAGAGACCCCAACCGGCTGAGATACCATCCCAATCCCCGATGATAGAACCAATCGAAGAAATGGACCTCTTTCTCCACTGCCGGTGATACCTTCGGATGCCGGGTAAGATAGTCATAGAGCGAGGTCGTGCCGCACTTGGCACTCCCCACGATGAGGAAATCCGGACCCGCTTTGCCCTCCGCCGGAGGAGTCAACTCGCGCGGATCCAAGATAGAATCCACCGCCGATTGGATCGTGAGCGACTTGCGGTAGCAATCCATCGCTTCCTCAAACCGCCCTTGCCCCTGCAAGATGTTCCCCATGCTTTCGTAAGCCCGATGGAACCCCCGGCTCAGCCGGATAATCAGGTCATAGACGTTCAATGCTTCATCGGGATTCCCGCGGGCACGGATGATATCCCCCATATCCGTGCCCCACTCAGCGCCGGCGAAGCCCCGCGGGTAACGCTTGAAAGCCAAGTACCAGAGCCTTCGCCATACGCCCATCACGATCCCGCTTCGGGCAAGGCGTCCGAACCCACGCGGGGAACGATACGGAGCCCGATCCGGCTCCGGAGGCTGAGTGATATCAGGATTCCCGTTCATAGTAATATCCGACCGGGTTCATACAGCGGACCGGTCCGGATGGTATCCCCCGGCATGCTGCCGCATCCATTCGATCGTGAGCCCAAGGCCCTCTTCGAGGCTCACCCGCGGTTCCCATCCCAGTAACTCCCGGGCCAATTTCCAATCGGCCACAAGGCGCTCCACCTCACTCCCCCTCGGCCGGACCCTTTCGCTATCCGAAATCGCGCGGATATCTTCCTTCCCCATGACTCGTGCGATGAGTCCGGCAAGATCCCCCATGCTGATCTCCGGCCGGAACCCAGATTGATCGTCTTTCCGATAGCCGAAGGAACCGATGCAGCGAGGATGAACCCCTCAGCGGTATTGGCTACGAAATTCAAATCGCGGGTGGGGTGAATATTTCCCAGATGCACTGTATTGCCTTTCAAACACTGAGCAATAATGGTAGGCATAATAGCCCGGGCGGATTGACGCGGGCCGAACGTATTGAAAGGCCGGACCGTGACCACCGGCAGGCCGAAGGAAAGATGAAAGGCTTCGGCCATCTTATCGGCCCCGATCTTCGTGGCGGCATAGGGGGACTGACCGCTCAACGGATGAGATTCATTGATGGGCACAAACCGAGCCGTCCCATACACCTCGCTGGTGGAGGTATGGATGAAGCGCTCGCACCCCACTTCCAGGGCGGCCTGCAACATATTGAGCGTTCCCTCAACGTTGGTCCGAACGTAGGAGGCAGGGGCCACATAAGAATAGGGAATGCCGATCAAGGCGGCGAGGTGAAAGATGATCTCTCTACCTTCCACAGCCTTGCGGACACAGTCGCGGTCGCAAATATCGCCAGCAATGATCTCGATCTCCCCGCGAAGGGGGGAGACATCCAGCCATCCCCACGAGCCGAGGGCGTTATAGTGCACCAGAGCCCGAACGCGAGCGCCTGCGCGCACCAACTGCTCCGTCAGATGGCTTCCAATGAACCCGCCGG
>DAOTYO010000003.1:0-5186 GCA_034434815.1 Dehalococcoidia bacterium | reverse complement strand
GCATCCATGAACTCATAGATATCTTGGAATTTGATTTCGACGCCGTTATGGACCACATGGATATGGTGTTTATCGCATTCCCAGATATTCGGCTTCATTTCAAACCTCCTCTGCGCGCAGTATCGATGCGCCCAGAAATGCTTCCACTACAGATGTTCCGATGTCCCGTATCTCACTCTGCGATGAACGTGGGGTCCACGACTTTCCATTGGGACTCTTTGAGAACGAGATGCATGCTTTCGCTGCGGGTCGGCTCGACGATCGTCACGCGGGGGGATGAGCTTGTCACCGTGGTGGTCACCATGGTCTCACATCGTCCGGGGCCCACCGAAATGATCTCGACGCGGTTCACTTGGAAAGTCAGTTCCTGCGGGATGCTCTTGTAGAAGAGGGTCCACCAGTATCCGCCGGCCTCACTGACGAGGAGACGGTCGAACGCTTCCGCATCGTGCGAGTTCAATGCTTCGAAGAACGTCTGTACGGCCGACTCGATGGCTTGAGCCTCGGCGGGTGTCGGGGTATGGGTCCCGCCGGATTGTGGGGCCGGCCAATCGGAGCCGCGGCTCCATGTTTCGATTCTGTCCGAATGATCGTTCTGGATCCACGCTACGCCGAGACCCGTCACGACGATCACGATCACAATGCCGATGGCCAGCATCCTCAACATGATGGCTTTCCCCCGGATTTCGAGTATTTGGGAAACTGTATGCGGATTATAAGCGCCCTGGCCCTTTTTCTCGACGGGGTTACCCCTCATTTTCATCGAAGGTTTTCTTGTAGAATTTGATTCCCTGCTTTTGGGGCGTTATAATGGCGGAAAGCCCCTCTCTTGAGGATTGCAAGTTGAGCACGCTTTTGCCCAAGTGCTTTCAATGCAAGCGTCTTATCCGGCACCTCCAGACCAAGACGGCTTGTACACGCTATCCGAAAGGCGTCCCTCATGAGATCATCATGGGAAGGGAGTGCCCGTACTTTGAAGCGGAAGAAGGGGTTGAAAGCAAGGCCAAACGCAGCAGAAAGCGTCTGGGGCGGTAAGCGGCCGGATGATGGGTGTGCCCTGAGCCATCCGGCCCGATGTGAGAGCCAATGCCAGTGACAGTGCTTATCTCAATAGGGCTGGGGGCGGTCGGGGTGATCGTCTTTTTGATTGGGTTGTTGAAGCCCCTGCCGATTTCAATGCCTTCCGATGGGGAGGGATGTCCTCCTCACCCATTGGAGAAGCTCTTGGCGGCGATGCGGCGCTTGGCTGCGGCCGTCAGGATGCTGCTGCTGGGTGACGTATCGGAGGGGGCGCTGGATGCTTTTGTTATCGGTGCGGTCTTCGTCTTTTTGTCGGGCATTATCATCGCGATCCACTTCCTCTGGAAATACGTGGGATTCATTCGCGATTACTGGTTCACCTTGCTTCCTGTCCTCTTGATCCCTGCCGTTACCCAGGCCCTGATTTTCCGGTATATCGAAAGACCGGCCCATGTTCCCCGTCGGCTGGGATATGTACTGGGGTTGGCGCTCATTCTCAATATCGTTTGCATCGGCATCGGGGCGATTCCCACTCTAGCGATCCTCTACGGGTGTGCCGCTATCCTTGCCGTGCCCTTTGCTTTGAGCTACGGAGTCGTGTGGGCCCTGTGGAAGCTTGCTCAGAGCCTCAATCCCACGGGCCAAAGAGGACACCTTTTGATGGCAACGGGTATGGTTTTCTTGCTGGCGGCGTTAGGGGTAGGCCTCGTGGGAGCGATCGGATAGGGTTTCCTCAGAAGATGGCGAGCGCCTCCCGCCAAGATTCGAGGAGAGCATCGGAGAGGGCTTTCGGGTTGCCGGTGGCGGCGGCGGATTTGATCCGGCGCGAAAAATCATAGATCTCCTGAAACTTGCGCTTGAACTCCGCGATCGTCTGAAGATAGAGCTCATCGGCTTTGCCGCGGCGGGACCTCGCGTTGAGAATGGCCAGCGCCGCCGCAAGCCCGCTCTTGAGCGCGGTTCCGACTCCCTCCCCCGTGACCGGCATGTTGAGTCCGGCCGCATCCCCCACGAGCAGGGCATTGCCGCGGGCGGGACGGAAACTGCCGGTGAAGAGCTCTCGGTACAGAATCGGCTCGACGCATCCATCCCGCCAAAGAGGCTCTTGATCCGGGGCTAGGCCGTGCCGCTCGATCAGATACCGGCGCGATGCGGCCGCCGTCTCTTTGACTTTTCCCACCGGCGCCCCGCCTTCCATGAGGAGAAATCCGTCCTTATCGTGGGTGCAGAAATAGAAAGGGGCGGTTTCGATCGTCGAAAAGAAGTTGAAGCGCCTTTCGGGGAGCTCGAGGTGCACATTGTAGCATTCCCGGTAACAATGCCAGTAAGTGGGCTTCAGGTCCGGCCAGAGGGCCCCTCGCACCGCCGATCGGGCGCCATCGGCGCCGATGAGGAAATGTGTTTCGATTTCGAGATCCTTCCCCCCGCGGCTCACGATCACCTTGAAGCGCCCTTCCGATTCGGTAACTTCCGTGATCCGTGCCTCATCCCATATCTCCGCCCCGGCCTCCCGGGCTTTGTGGCACATCCATGTATCGAGATGCTTGCGCCACGTGATGGGTGTTCGGGCATCAAGCGTTTGCACCGGCGCGCCCGGCACGTGGACCGCGTATCCGAGCAGATACTTGGGCTCCACCAACACGGAATCGGGAATCGGGCCGAACTCATCCTCTAGAATCCTTTGAGCCCATGGCCCCATCACCATTCCCGAACACACCTTATCGCGCGGCATCTTCCGCTTTTCGATCAGCAAAGTCTCGATCCCTTCCCCGGCGCACTTTCTGGCGGCAATGGCCCCTCCGGGGCCTCCCCCGACGATGACCGTCTCCCATACCTGTGACATGCTTCTTTTCCCCCGGCATGCTGTGGCTTTCTCATCCCGAGTATATACCCTTCGGAATGGAACGCAAGCCGGTGTTCTCCATTCCCTCGGCCCGATTGTGATTTGCCGCTATCGAGGGTAAAATAGGGGCAGTTTTGTGAGAAAGGAGCCCCGATGTCCGAACTGCTGTACGAGAAGAAAGATCATATCGCTTACATCACCATCAATCGTCCGCAAGCGCTCAATTGCATGAATCGCGCCGTGTGGGATGGGATCATCAAGGCTTGGGAGGATGTGCGCGATGATCCCAATGTGTGGGTTGCCATCGTGACCGGCGCCGGCGAGAAGGCCTTCTGCGCGGGGCAAGACTTGAAAGAGATGGCCCAGTGGATGGCGATCCCCGAGAAGGAACGCCCACCGTTTCCCATTCCCTATCCCAACCCGATGAAGGGACTGTGGGTAGCCAAACCGTTCATTGCGGCCATCAACGGCATCTGTACCGGCGGCGGACTCGAATTCGCCATGGCCTGTGATCTCCGGATCGCTGCCGAGAACGCCCGGATGGGTCTGGCGGAGGTCAAGCAAGGTCTTATGGCGGGCAACAGCGGCACCCAGAGGCTCATTCGTCTGGTGCCCTTTGGGGTGGCCCTCGAGATGCTCATGACCGGCGATTTCGTGGATGCCCAAACGGCCCTTCGCATCGGGTTGGTGAACAAAGTTGTGCCTCTGGCCGATCTCATGAAAGAAGCCGAAGCGCTGGCCCGCCGGATTTGCGAAGCGGCGCCCCTTTCCGTGCAGGGCGCCAAGGAAGCGGCCTATCGGGGCATAGAGGTCTCCCTTGCCGAGGGGCTCAAGATCGAGGAGGAGATCATGGCCCGCATTGGCCGCAGCGAAGATGCCAAGGAAGGCCCGAGGGCCTTCGCGGAAAAACGCAAGCCCCAGTGGAAGGCCCGCTGACTTTCCCTCAAAAAATCCTTGTAGAATGAACGGCTCTCGGGCGGGCTTGCCTGTGCGGAAGGTCCGCCCGAGGCCTATTGTCAAAGGACTCTCTACACGATGAGCGAGCGCCCTCCCGGCCCTTTTCCCCATCTCTTTTCGCCGATCGCCGTCGGCCGCCTCACCCTCAAGAATCGGTTGATCATGTCTCCCGTGGGCACCCGCTTGGCCCGGGAGGGGATGGTGACCGAGCCCTTCATCGAGTTCTACGTTGCCCGCGCTAGGGGTGGGGTGGGGATGATCGTGCTCGAGCCGTGCTTTATCGAATCCACCGGGGAGGGGAGATTTCTCTCCCTTCACGAGGATCGCTTTATCCCGGGACTCAAACGCCTGACCTCGGCTATCCATGGATGCGGGATTCCCATCGGGGTGCAACTCTTTCATCCGGGATGGCAGAGGGGCCGCGCCGGTGCCCGCTTCTTGCCTCCGATCCCTCCCGATACCCTTCCCCCGGAGGAGATCGAGCGCCTCACCGAAGCGTTTGCCCGCGCCGCCGCCCGGGCCCGAGAAGCGGAGTTCGATCTCATCGAAATCCATGCCGCCCATGGGTACCTTTTGAGTCAGTTCCTCTCGCCTCTCGGCAACCGGCGGACGGATCGGTACGGCGGCAGTCCGGAGGGAAGGGCGCGGTGGGTGGTGGAAATCATCGCCGCGGTGCGCCGGACGGTGGGATCCGATTATCCCCTGAGTTGCCGGATCAATGGGTCGGATCATCTTCCGGGCGGGACTACCCCGGAAGAGGCCCGGCGGATTGCGCCCCTCTTGGAGGGGGCGGGATTGAATCTCCTCAACATTTCCGCCGGCACAATTGGTTCTTATCCCCTCACTGTTCCCCCTTTCGATGTGCCACCCGCGTGCAACGTGCCTCTGGCTGAGGGGATCGAGAAGCACGTGAAGTTGCCGGTGGTCGTGGCGGGCCGGATCAATTCCCCCGAGATCGCCGAATCCATACTGGCATCCGGCAAAGCCGATCTTGTGGCTATGGCCCGGGGGCTTGTGGCGGATCCCGATTTACCGAATAAGGCGCTTTCGGGTGAGGTGAGGCGTATCCGGAAATGCATCGCGTGCAATGTGTGCCTCGATCTCGATTATGAGGGGCATATCACGTGTACCGTGAACCCGATGGCCGGGAGGGAAAGAGAGCTCGCCATTCGTACCGCCTCCGAGCCTAAGAGCGTGATCGTGGTGGGTGCGGGACTCGCAGGTTTGGAAGCAGCCCGGATCGCCGCCCTGCGGGGGCATCGGGTGACCGTCTTCGAAGAAGCGGATCATGTGGGCGGCCAGTGGCGGATTGCCGCTTGTCCCCCGCACAAAGGGGATTTCTTGGGCCTTCTGGATTGGTTCCTCG
>DAOTYO010000002.1:0-24253 GCA_034434815.1 Dehalococcoidia bacterium | reverse complement strand
GGGGGGGTGGGGTCGCTGGAGGGGGCGGGGGGTGTATCTGGGGGGGGGTGGGGTCCGGGACGCCTTGCTCGGCATCCCCAACTACGATCTCGACATCGTGCTGGAGGGCCCGGCCATTCCCTTTGCGCGCGAGCTCGCCCGGGCAAAGGGATGGAAGGTTCGGACGCATCCCCGCTTCGGTACAGCCAAGCTCTTCTGGGAAGATTTCTCGCTGGATATCGTCACCGCCCGCTCCGAGACCTACGAGCACCCCGCCGCTCTCCCCACCGTGAAGGCCGGCACGATCCTCGATGATCTGGCCCGGCGGGATTTTACCATCAACGCCATGGCCGCCCGCTTGGATGCCGCCTCTTTCGGACAGCTCCTCGACCCTCACGGCGGAAGGGAAGATCTGGCGGAAAAGCTGATCCGCGTGTTACACCCCGGCAGTTTCCGGGATGATCCCACCCGCATGCTTCGCGCCATTCGGTACGAGCAACGCCTGGGCTTCCGGCTGCATCCGCAGACGGAGGCGCTTTTGCTCGGGCATCTCGAAGGGTTGAACTTGCTCACCGGGGAACGGCTCTGGCATGAGCTGGACTTGATTCTTCAGGAAGCCTTCCCGGAGAAGGCCCTCCTGAGGGCTCAGGGACTGGGATTGCTCGAACGCCTCTACCCGGCCCTTGCCTTCGATGAGTGGTTTGCCGAAAGCTTCGGCCGCGCTCGCGAGCTTCGGGGCCTTTCGCTTTCCATGAGGGCCGTGTATCTGGGGATTCTGGCTTGGCGCTTCGATGAGGCGCAGTCCGAAGGGTGCATCCGCCGCTTCAGAATGCCGGGATGGGCATCGCGCACGATTCGGGATGTGATCCGGTTGAAACGTTTCGTGGCCGCGCTGGTGGATCCGCTTTTGCCACCGAGCCGGATCAGTGAGAGACTCGAGAAGCTCTCGGCCGAGGCGATCGGTGCCGCCGCCGCAGCCGCGGATTCTCCGACCTTGCGCGAGCGGCTCGAACGGTACCTTTCGGATTGGCGCCATGTGGCGCCGTTTCTCACCGGAGATGATATCCTTGCCCTCGGCGTTCGTCCGGGGAAGGAAGTGGGGGCCGTGCTGCGCGCGTTGCGCGCAGCACGGCTTGACGGCCGGATCACCACCCGGGATCAAGAGATCGCCATGGTTCGAGAAATGGCATCGCATCTCTGAAGGCCGGGGGAACGCTGTTTCCGTTTCAATTCCGGAATGACTGCGATGAGAGGTCCCTCATTAGCCGTGGATCGCCCCAATCTGATCCTTCTGGTGGTTTGCACCGGCATCTTCGTTGCCGCCCTCGATCAGACGGTCATTTACGGGGCCATGAGCGATATCATGTTCGATCTCCGGATGAACGTGACCCATCTCGATCAGGTCTCATGGCTCGTGAGCGGGTATCTCCTCGGGTACACCTTCGTGATGCCCCTCGTGGGCCGCATTTCCGATGTGTACGGACATCGGCGGGTATATGTGGCTTCGGTGATGGTGTTCATGGGCGGGTCGGTTCTCCTTTCGATGTCCATGATCGTGCCCTCTCTGGAGAATTTCACTTGTATTCTCGTTGCCCGGGTGGTGCAGGCCATCGGGGGTGGGGCGGTGGTTCCCGCCGGAATGGCCATCGTGGGCGATACCTATCCGGAAAAGCGGCGGGCCATTGCGATGGGGGTGATCGGGGCGGCGGTGGAGGGGGGCGGGGCTCTGGGGCCTCTCTATGGGGCTTCCATCGCCGAATACGTCGATTGGCGGTGGATATTCTGGGTCAACGTCCCCGTGGGGATCGTTGTGATCGTCCTCGTCTTTCTGATGATCGCGCCCAGCGTCCGCCACCGGCTCCGGGTGGACTATCAGGGGGGAATGCTCTTGGCGATTGCGCTGGCTTTGCTCAGCCTCGGTCTTTCTCAGCAATTGCATCGTCCCCATGCGGAAGCCTATATGGCGGCTCTGCTCGTCGCCTCCGCCGCCCTTTTCGCCGTGTTCATTCGCCGTCTGCGAGTAGCCTCGGAGCCCCTTATCCGCCCGGCGCTCTTTCGGCACCCCACCTTCTCTGCCGCCAACGGCACCCATCTCTTCATCGGAGGCGCCCTCATCATTGCTCTGGTGGTGATCCCCGTGATGGCCTACACCGTCACAAACCTGCGGGATATCGAGGTGGGCCTGCGGCTAGCGCGTCTCACCTTCACCATTCCCATCGGGGCGGTGATCGGCGGATTCCTTTGCCATCGCTTCGGGTATCGGGTGCCGATCTTGATGGGGCTTGCGGCCGGCGCCATCGGCTTCTTCTTCATGAGCCGGTGGACCGAATCTGTGGATGAGCCATGGCTCACCGTTCATCTCGTCGTTTGCGGGCTCGGCTTTGGACTTGTCATCGCCCCGATCACCACCGCGGTCCTCGATTCGGTAGAGGAAGGGAGCCGCGGCATCGCCTCCGCACTGGTGGTTGCCGTGCGCATGATCGGGATGATCATCGGCCTTTCCTTCATGAATTCTCTGGGCATGGGGCATTTTCATGCCGTCGCGGCCGGCATGTCCTTGGAGGAAATGGAGGAGGAGCTCCGCCCCTTTGCCCTCAGCCTATTTCAGGATTTCTTCCTTGCCGCCGCGATCATTTGCCTCGCCGGCATGGGGCTCGCGGTATGGGTGAGGCGTCGGGGGGATTGCATCGGTTGGGGGGGCTTACGGATTTAGCGGAAACACCGGTGATTTCGGGGGAATCGGCCCCTCGTTGACACACGTTCGCCGTCCGACTATGATAGGGACGGTTTGCAATCTCGGAGGGCTGAAGGAATGAACGCACGGAATCGCCTTTTCGGTTTGCTCATCGTTTGCTTGATCGGCGTGGGGGTCGCCGCCGGGGCGATCGGCTGTTCCGGTTCGAAAAACGACGATTCCTCGCCGCCGGCTCAAGGGGGCAACGTGATCGCCGTCATTCATACTTCGGCGGGGGATATCACCCTCGAACTCTATCGGGACAAAATGCCCATTACCGTGGATAACTTCGTTCGCTTGGCCCGGGACGGGTTCTACAACGGACTGATCTTTCATCGGATCAAGGATGATTTCATGATTCAGGGCGGCGGCTATACGCCGGACGGTGTGTTGAAGAAGAGCCCTTACGGCCCGATCAAGCTTGAGATCCATCCCGAGGTGCAACACGTGGACGGGGCGATCTCGATGGCACGTACCTCAGACCCCAACAGCGCCACGAGTCAATTCTTCATCTGCGATGGTCCCCAGCATTTTCTCGATGGCTCGTATGCGGCGTTCGGGGTGGTGACGGAAGGGATGGAAGTGGTGCGCGCCATTGCTTCACGTCCTCATGATCACAGCATGGGCGATGGGAGCGGTCGGCCGCTCGAGGATGTGCTGATCCTCTCGATCGAGATCCGGGATTGATCGGCGCCGGGGGGCGGTGAAAACGCTCAGATCGGGGTGTGCTTGGGGATGGAGAAGGAAAAGGTGCTCCCCTCGCCGAGTTTGCTTTCCACCCATATCCGACCGTGATGGCGTTCGACCACCGTCTTGGCGAAGAGAAGCCCCAGACCCCTCCCGCCGGCGCGGCGGACAACCTCGCTATCCGCCTGATAGAATCCATCGAAGATGGATTTCTGGTCCTTCTCCGAGATCCCGATCCCTTGATCCCTCACCTGAAAGACGATCTCCTCGGGCTTATCGGAGACGGTGACCTCGATCGTCGAATCGTTCGGCGAGAACTTGCTGGCATTGGAGAGGATCCGGGAGAGGGCCTCGCGCAAGCGGTCCCTATCCGCCCAGATCGTGCCGATGGATGGCTCGATGGAGACGGTCACCGTTTGGCGCTTGGCCTTCGTCAGATGCGAGACGCTGTCGATGGCGCCGGTGACGATGCGCCGGCAATCGGTGGCCCGGGGTTCGACCTTCACCTCGCTCGTCAGAATGTTGGCGATCGGATAGATATCGTCCGCCACGGCCATGAGTCGCTCTGTGGCCCTGAGGATATTTCCCTTGAGCCGCTCTTGGGTGGAGGCGCTCATCTGCTCCGGCTCGGTCTCGTGGAGGAGGCGTGCGGAGGTCCGGAGGGAAGTGAGGGGCGTCTTCAACTCATGGGAAAGGATGTAGAGAAGGCGCGACTTGAGATCGTTCAGCCGCGATAGTTCGGCCGCGTTCTGGATTTCCTGAACGTGGAGGCGGGCGCGTTCGAGAGAGATGCTCGCCTCATGGGCAAATACGAGGGCGATGCGTTTTTCCTCGTCGGCCAAGGGCTTGCCGTCTGTTCTTCCAAAGACGATCACGCCCATGTGCTTTCCCGGAAGCATCAGAGGGAGAATGTTGATGCAAACGAGCCCCCACTGAGTTGCGAGGGAGCCCAGATGCGGATCGGCTTCCAGCGCCGGCTGGCCTTCGGAAGAGCGGTTCAAGAAGAGAGGCTCCCCGCTCGTGAAGACCTTGGGAAGAAGCCCGGGGCTCACTGTGAGATCTACCTGAGATGCCGCCATCGGGGCCTCCGCCGGAATCGGCCGGGAGGGGTTGATTTTCTCCGGGAGGACCAGAGCTTTCGTATCGAGATATTCATCGCATCTATCGGCGAGCAGAATCCAGACGAAATCGCAGGAAAAGAGGTCTTTGACCCCCTTTGAGATGATTCCTATGATTTCCGCGGGGGAGATTGCCCCCGCCAGAGCCGTACTCGCCGTCTGGAGATCCCGGAGGAGTTTGTGCTCGGCCCTGAGGGCTTCCGCTTTCTCCAAATTGGCCGCCATCTGGTTGAAAGAGGTTGACAAGCGCCGGATTTCTATGGGGCCGGTCACCGGAACGCGGTGCGCAAAATTCCCGGCGCCGATCTTTTCGGCTCCAAAGGAGAGATCTCGAAGCGGCCTCATCGCCCTCCATATCCAGGCGACGCTGACGATCACGAAGAGGAGCAATCCGAAAATCGCTCCGATCATCAGGTTTCTCACCGTGTTCTGGATGGGACCAAAAGCCTCATCGTACGGTTGGGATACCCAAACATACCAATCCGGGAAGTTCTCGTTGAGGGACATATACCCTGCCACCATCGTCTCGCCGTTTTCTTTGTAGGTATCGAGTCCGGCGGCGAATGGCTGTGGAGACGGCGCATCCTCGGGACGGTTGAACTTCTGGAAGGCCAGTGCCCTCGGGGCATAGATGGTGCCGTCTTTGGCGATCACCCGCGTGAACCCCTGTTTACCGAGGGTGGCGCCTTCGGTGATCTCCCAGATGGTCCGCATGTTCATCTGCCCGATGATCACTCCGATGATCGCCCCCCCGTTTTTGTCCCGCACCGGGGCGGTATAGTCCATGACCACTTCTCCTTGCGTGCCTCCGGCGGCATAATGGGGGGGTGATACGACCACTTGCCCCATCTTCTTGGCCGCTTCGAACCAGGGCGTCCGGCTCCAGTCGGTATCGTAGAGGTTATTCGTTGAGGTGATGGTTCTCCCTTCGGGATCCAGAAGTGCAATGTTGAGGAACACGCTGTAGTAGGTCTGGATAGTGTTGTAAAAGTTCTGGATTTCGAGGAGTTCCGACCGCTTTGCTTCCGGGGAAGCTTGAGTGGAGCGGATGACCTCGTTGTTGGCGAGGGTCTGGATATCCTGATAGGGCCGGATCAGCGCTCGCTCCAGTTCATCGCGCACTTGTTCGGAAAAGGTGATGAGGTTCGTCTCGGTGGCGGTGCGGAGGGCATCGTTGGTGCGCGTAATGCCGTACCATCCGAATACCACGGCCAGCGGCAGGAAGATGATCAAGAAGCCCAGCACGATCGTGCTGGCCATTGTCAGGTTACCCTGCAGACGGTCTAACGGTCTTCCGAGCCGGTTCACATTTCATTCCTTCGATAAACTCAACAGGCCACCGCCGGGGACCGCTCTTACCGGCAGGATCGGTTTTGCTCGGTTCGGAATATCCGGACTTCGCCGCTCTTAAAGGGCGATCGTCAATGCAGAGGGCAAAACTCGAAAACGGGCCGGCCCCTCCCCCACCAACTCCCCGTCTGCCTGAATCAGAATCCTTTCTTCCGATTCCACGTCCACGGAAGAAGCTTTCTCCATCCTGACCTTGGGATGGGTTACATGCGTTCCCAGATAAGCCCGCGGGAATGCTTGGACCAGTTCCAATTTGCTCAGGTCCCCGATCACCAGAACTTCAAAAAGCCCATCTTGTAGATCGGCATCGGGTGCGATCCGCATGCCGGCGCCATAGAAGCCGCCGTTGGCGATCACTACACTGCAAATCCGGGCGTCTTGGCGCTGGCCGTCTATGTGAAGATGAATCTCCACGTTGCGGTATGCCCCCAGCGAGCGTAATACTCCGAAGAAGTACGGGACGGCGCCCCGGACGAACTTCGGCCCTCTGGATGCGGTCTCCACCACCATTCCATCGAATCCAAGGCCAGCGGCGCTGATGAAGAACCGGCTCACCGGCTCACCGTTCTGGAAGCATTCCACTACCCCCACATCGGCTTTTATCGTTCGGGGGTGAGCCAGATGAAGGCAACTCTGCCGATAGTTCCGCGAGATACCGAGGAACCGGGCAAAATCGCAACCGGTGCCGGTATTCAAAATGCCCATCATGACTTCATTTGTCTTTCCGGACTTCATGAGTCCGTTGACGACCTCGTTCACCGTTCCATCGCCCCCTACGGCTATGACCATGCCATATCCGGCGCGTGCCGCCTCTTCGGCAAGCTCCATGGCATGCCCCCGATGCTCGGTGCGCACATAGTCGAACGCGAGCCCGGATTCCACGAGCGCTCGATGGATTCGCGGCCATCGCATCCCCGTGAATCCGTATCCAGAGGTCGGGTTGACGATCACCCTTGCGTTCGCTTTCATCGAATGTGCTCTCCTCGTGGAACCGATACAACACGCCGGCAAAAAGCGAACGATCGTGTCGCCTTATCGGTCACATTATGCTCCGACTTATCGGTGTATTCAATACACAAGCCGGTCAAAATCCGGTAAACCCGGCGTAAAGGAAGTGCGGCAAAGTATTACCTTGCCACCGATTCCCTCCGGGATTGTTCGTTTCGCAGTCGCTCGATGAAATCGGCCGAACCGAGGTTTCGTTCCAGAAGATACCGCACATATCCCTGCGTGATTTGCTTGAGTTCCTGCGCCAGAGGTGGACTCATCTGCAAACGATCGGCGGTGGCGTAGTCCCCGCGCCCCAAGAGGCGAAGGATTTTGAGCCCCTCCACGGAAAGCGGTTGGACCACCGGTTCGGTGTGGGCGCAATCGGGGCAGAGAACCCCCCCGCCGCTCGGGGTGAAATAGTTGACCACCGGCTTGAGCGGCATCTCGCAGTTGACACACCGGTGGAGCTGCGGGGCATATCCCGCATGTGAAGCGATTTGAATCTCGAAGTATCGGGAAAAGATCTCCCGGCGCGGGGAGCGCTCGAGGAGGCGGAGGCTATCCAGAAGGAGGGTGTACACGGGGTAGTTTTCGGCGCGTTCGGAAGTGAAGGCATCGGTGAGCTCGGCCAGATACAGCGCTTGAGCGGTACGCCCAAGATCGCTCCGGATCGAAAGGAAGCTTTCAAGGATCTCTGCCTGCGAGATGATCTCGAGACTCCGCCCGTGGGCAAGCACCAGTGAGCATCGCATGAGGGGTTCCACATGGCCTCCGAGTTTGCTCTTGGTTTTGCGTACCCCCCTCGCCACCCCGCATATCTTGCCGGTGTTCGGGGTGTAGAGCGTGAGCAATCTATCGGCTTCCCCGAGATCGGCGTGTTTGAGGACGATGGCTTCGGTCTTGTAAGTCTTGGGCATCGGCATGGATGCACTCCGATCTCTCGATCTTGAGTGAGAAGAAGGAATCCCCGCCGATCAGATTTCGCGCCGTCCCTCGATCGCCCGCCCCAACGTGATCTCGTCGGCATATTCGAGATCACCCCCCATCGGCAAGCCGCGGGCGAGAGAGGTGACCCGTATCCCCAGTGGCGCGATCAAACGCTGGAGATACATCGCCGTGGCCTCCCCTTCCAGATTGGGGTTGGTGGCCAAGATCACTTCCCGGACCGATCCGCCTTTCAGGCGCTCGAGAAGCTCGGCGATCTTTAGATCATCGGGGCCGATGCCTTCCATGGGGGAGATCCTCCCGTGGAGCACATGATAGAGCCCTTTGAACTGACCGGTCCGCTCCAAGGCAAGGATGTCCAACGGCTCTTCCACGATGCACAAAAGGCTTCGGTCTCGATCCGGGCTTGAGCATAGGGCGCACGGATCGGCGTCGGTAAGGTTCTGGCAAATGGAGCAGAGGGCGATCTTCTCCTTGACGTCCGTGATGGCTTCCGCCAGAGAACGGGCTTCCGCCTCGGGCATACGGAGCACGTGATAGGCGACCCGTGCCGCTGTTTTGGGGCCGATGCCGGGGAGCTTGTGGAGCTCCTCGATGAGGCGAGCCACCGGTCCGGCCGGCAAAGCGGGTTTCGGGCTCACAGACATCACTCCGCTTTGAATTTCTTGAAAAGGTCGAGGGCCTTTTTGCTGTAGGGGGTTCGATGCTTATAGTGGATCCGGCAAGGGAACTTCGGGCAACTCAAGCAGTACTCGACCCGGTTTTCGATGGCACATGCGAGCACCGGGCAAGGGTTTCCCTTCCCTTCCTTCATTCGGCGGAGCACTTCCGGGGCATCGGGATCGGTGCCGCTCACGCACCCTCCGCACTTGGCTTTGAGGGCGCACACCTCGCATGAGATGCCGCATGCCGCGGGGAGCATCACCATGTTCTTCGCGTTCAGAAATAAACCGCAAGCGACGGGACACATCGGATATCATTCCTCTCCGGCCTACATGCCGGGTATCTTGAGTCCACCGGTGAGGGCTCCCATGGTGGATTCCACGAGGGCACGCGATTTCTGGCTCGCCTCCCGAAGCGCCGCAAGGATCAAGTCCTCGAGCAGCTCGACATCTTTGGGATTGACCACCTCGGGGGAGATCTTGATCGAGGTCACCTCTTGATGACCGGTCATGATCACTTTGACCGCCCCCCCGCCCGCCGTCCCCTCCACCGTAGCCTTGCCGAGCTCTTCCTGAGCCTTGAGCATCTTGGCCTGAAGTTGCTGGGCTTGCTTGAGAATCTTTTTGTCCATCATCTTATGTACT
Organism: Dehalococcoidia bacterium; assembly: GCA_034434815.1. Classification (GTDB taxonomy): domain Bacteria; phylum Chloroflexota; class Dehalococcoidia; order SZUA-161; family SpSt-899; genus DAOTYO01. The sequence goes on along the minus strand of DAOTYO010000002.1, from coordinate 15,143 downwards.
CCTCGTTCACGATCTGCGCTCCGTGATCGAGCGCTTCCTTGACCATCCGGCTTTGCGTCAGGGGAGGTGGGGGCGGGCGGTTCTCTTCGCCGATGAGCACGCAGCGCACCATATATCGCTTGCCGAAGACCTCCTCCAGTTTACCGGAAAGGACCGTGAGGTAGCGATGATCCTCCACCTTGCTCTTCTGGAACTTGGATTTGGCGAAGAAACCGAGTATCAAAGTCTCGTCTTCGATGGCCAGCGGCTTGCACGATCCCCGCAGGAGGGCATCGAGCTGTCCGGGCGTGCCTTTGCAGGCCTTGATGAAGTCATTCCAATGCGCTTGAATGTGTTCGATGGGGGAACCATCGGGCGGCGGCGCGATGCGCTGGACGATGGGTGGGGTGGGGGCCGCTTTCTCTGCCGGCTCCGGTTCGGTCGCAGGGGGTGGGGAAGCGATCGGTTTCTTCGGAGGCTCCGATTGGAGCCCTGTCTCCTTCCCCTCTTCGGAGGCGTAATCCACCAGCGCCAATTCCAATGGCAAGGTGGATTGCGGAGCATAGCGAAAATCGGCCTGCGCGAAGAGCTTGATCGCCCGGGCGATCTTTTGTAGCGGAATGCGGGAGATCGACGACTTGATATCGGCAAGCTCCTCGGCGCCGAGGTTCGCCATCTCTTCGGCGCCGCACTTGACGAGCAATAGGCTGCGCAGGAACTCGACGAATTCCCGGTTGAACTGCCGGATATCCAGACCATCGGCGGCGACGGCGTTAATGAGGGCAAGCCCCGCCGGGATATCGGCCGTGAGAAGCGCTTTGGCCAGTTCCCTGATGCGTGACCCTCCGGTCAGGCCCAATTCCCGCCGGACCAGATCGGTCTCGATGCGAAGGCCGTGGTGAACCACCATTTGTTCGAGCAAGTTCTCCGCATCGCGCAGGCTTCCTGTGGCCGCTCTGGCGATGAGGGTCAGCGCCTCCGGATCGGCGATGATCCCCTCCGCTTGCGCGATGAACTGAAGCCGTTCCACCATTGCCGGGAGCGGAATGCGGCGCAGATCGAAACGCTGACACCGCGAGGTGATGGTTGCCGGCACCTTGTGGACTTCCGTGGTGGCCAAGATGAAGATCACATGCGGCGGGGGCTCTTCGAGGGTCTTGAGCAGAGCGTTGAAGGCGGAAGTGCTGAGCATGTGGACTTCATCGATGATATAGACTTTGTATTTGGCCGCCGTGGGCATGAAGTTGGCCTTCTCGATGAGCTCCCGGATGTTGTCCACACCCGTATGAGAGGCGGCATCCAGTTCGATCAGGTCCACCGCCCGCCCCTCGTTGAAGGAAAGGCACATCTCGCAGGCGTTGCACGGTTCGCCCGTCTCGTTTTGAAGGCAATTGAGGGCTTTGGCCAGTATGCGCCCCGTGCTCGTCTTGCCCGTGCCGCGGGGCCCGAAGAATAGATATGCATGGGCCACCCGACCGGTGGCCAGCGCGTTCAGCAAAGTCCGGGTGACCGGCTCCTGACCCACCACTTCAGAGAGGGTTTGGGGCCGCCATTTGCGGTAGAGCACCAGAGCCATCTAGGGGTGTTCCTCCCGTTGGAGAATCACGCTTGCCACGCTGGCGGGGGCCGAAAGGACGGCATCGATACTTGCGAGCATGGATTCCTTTGCTTCCGGGAGCTTGCCTTCGATGGGAAGGTAGTTCGAAACGTGATCGCTGACGAACTCGGAGTTCACCTCTAGACGTTCGATGAGAAGGCGTTCTTCGCGAAGGATGCCCTCCGGCGGGAGCGGCTTGAACGCGCCCCGATCCAGAGCCTCCCGAAGGGGCGTTCCCGGGAAGATGATCAGGGTGCGAACGCGGATGAAGTCGGGATCGATGGCATTCAGAACGCGAGCGGTTTCCTCGGCATGCTCCCGCCATCGGGCTTGCCCCCCCAATCCTAGGATCACGTACTCGGAGAGGGAGATGCCCGCTTCTTTGACGCTTCTGCCCGCCTCGATCATCTCGGCGGCGGTGGCGCCCTTGTCGATGAACTTGAGGAGCACATCGTCGCCCGTCTCGAGCCCCAGATGAAGTCGGTTGAGCCCCGCCTCGCGCAGGCGTTTGAGTTCATCGGGCCTTTTCCTCAAGACGGTCTTGGCGCGGGCATAGCTCGTCACCCGCTCCAATGTGGGGAAAGTCTGCCGCAGGAACTCGAGGATTTCCACGAGATCGTCCGTCTTCATGATGAGGCTATCGGAATCGCCGATGAAGGCCGTTCTGACCCCTTGATTTGTCAGCCACAGCACGCCGCTATAGGGCGCCACCTCTTCGATGCGATCCTCCGCCCCGATCTTCTGGGCCCACTCACGGATCTCTTCGGCGAGCGCTTTCATCGCGAGAATGTCATTCTTGATCTCTTGGGTGGAGCGGATCTCGAGCTTGCGGCGTTGCCAGTGAATGCCGTAGCAGAAGGCGCATCGGTTCCACGGGCAATACCGCGTGGCTCGAACTAAGAGTGAACGTGCCTCGCTCGGGGGACGATAGGGTGGTGTCTCGAAATGCAACATGAGAGAACCTCTCGGGCCCGCCAGACACCAATCATGATAACAGGGGGCAAGAAGCGGGTCAAGGAAGCGCGCGAACGTTGGCCCTCTTCGAAAGGCGCCCTTTTGCCCTTGACACCCCTCGGCGAAACCCATAGAATTCACTAGGAATTGCGCCCGAACGGTCTACGAACGGTTATGACGGTTGTTGACGAGCTCAGCCAGATCAAACCCGAACACGGCATGGCATTGACCATCGGCGTGTTCGATGGGGTGCATCCGGGGCATCAGCACCTGATCCGCAGCACGAAGGCCAAAGCGGAGGAATGCGGGCTGTTGAGCGGGGTGATCACCTTTGGATGGCACCCGAAGGCCCTTCTGGATCCCCAAACCGAGCTCCCGTACCTCACGAGTATCGAGGAGCGGGTGGGGCTGATCAAGGATCTGGGGATCGACCATGTCATCGTTCTTTCCTTCACCCGGGAGCTGGCCGATCTCAGGGCGCGGGAGTTTGCCGCGTTGCTCAAGCAATATCTGCGGCTGCGCGCGCTCGTGATCGGGCCGGATTTTGCCTTGGGGAAGAACCGTGAGGGGACCGCCGAAGTGCTTCGATCCATCGGGGAGGAATTGGGCTTCACGGTGGATGTGGTTTCTCCGGTCAAGATCGGGGATATGACCATCAGCAGCACGGCCATCCGGCAGGCCCTGGCCCGGGGGGAGATCCGCAATGTCACTCAGCTTCTCGGCCGGCGCTTCAAGCTGAGCGGCACGGTGGTGCACGGCGACCATCGCGGCGGCAAGCTTTTGGGCTTCCCGACCACCAACATGAGCGTGAAGCGCAATCAGGCGCTCCCGGCGGACGGCACCTATATCACGCTGGCCCATGTTGGGGGGAAGGTTTATCGGGCGGTGACGAATATCGGCCTCAGGCCCACCTTCGGCCCCGGCGAGCGCACCATCGAAACGCATATTCTGGATTTCTGCGGGAATGTGTACGATCAGCAGATGAGCATCGAATTTGTGAAGCGCATCCGGGGGGAGATGAAATTCGAATCGCTCGAGCGGCTCAGATCTCAGATCGAGGCCGATGTGGCCATGGCGCGCGATTTCCCCATTGATATTCGCTTCTCCGGTGTATCTCGATGACAGAGATCATTGATCGGATTTTGAGGCGCGGGGTGGCCGAGGTCATCGTCGAAGAAGACCTGCGGCGGATGCTGGAAGCGGGCAAGCCGCTCCGGCTCAAGGAAGGCTTTGATCCCAGCCGACCGGATATCCATCTCGGGCATGTGGTGGGGCTCCGAAAGCTCCGGCAACTGCAGGATCTCGGGCATCAGGTGGTCCTCATCGTCGGGGATTGGACGGCCCAGATCGGGGATCCCTCCGGCCGCTCCCAGACCCGTCCGATGCTCACCGCCGAAGAGGTCAAATCCAATGCCGAGACCTACATGAAGCAGTTCTTCAAAGTCGTGGATCGGGAGAGAACGGAGGTGCGGTGGCAGAGCGAGTGGTTTGCCAATTTCACGCTCGCCGATGTCATCCGGCTGACGAGCAAGTTCACCGTCGCCCAGATGCTGGCCCGGGAGGACTTTGCCAAGCGCTATGCAGCGGGGCATCCGATTGCCGTGACCGAGCTCCTCTACCCGCTCCTTCAGGCATATGACTCGGTGATGATTCAGGCGGATGTCGAGTTCGGGGGCATCGATCAGAAGTTCAACTGTCTGATGGGGCGGGAGCTTCAAGAGATCATGGGTCAGAGGCCCCAGCAGGTCTTCTTCACGCCGCTTCTAGTGGGAACCGATGGCAAGATGAAGATGTCCAAGAGCCTCGATAATTATATCGGCGTTGACGAGCCGCCCGATGAAATGTACGGCAAGGTGATGTCTCTGCCCGATGCCCTGATCCTCGATTACTTCGAACTGGTGACCGATGTGCCCGATGAGGAGATCGCCGAGTTCCGCCGGCAAATGGCGGAGAATGCCGTCAATCCGATGGTGCTCAAGAAGCGTCTGGCGCGGGAGATCGTGACCCAGTTCCACGGGAGTGAGGCGGCCCGGTCGGCCGAAGAGCGCTTCACCGAGGTCTTCCAAAAGCGCGGCCTTCCGGACGATATGCCGGTGGTTTCGGTGCGGATGGATCAGGGACCGGTGGATATCGTGGGGATTTTGGTGACGGCGGGTGTCGCCAAGAGCAAGGGCGAGGCCCGGCGTCTGTTGAGTCAGGACGCCATCGAGGTGGACGGGAAGCGCGTCAACGAGCCGATGGTCGCGGTGAAGGATGGAAGTATCATCAAGGTGGGCAAGCGGCGGTGGTTGAAGATCGCTGAGGCTCATCGGGGTTGATGTATTGACATAACTAATCGAAGCGTTGGAAGGCTCTCGGGAGCAAGAATTGTTGGAGAGGAGAGGAATGGCGCACAAAACCCATGCCGAAGTCTACAAGGAATACAATGAGAAGAAGGCCCGCATCCTTCAGATGGGTGGGGCGGAGGCAGTGGCCAAGCAAAAGAAGGAGGGCAAGTGGACCGCCCGGGAGCGGATCGAGTACTTTTTCGATCCCGGCACCTTCGTCGAGCTGGGCATGTTTGTGAAACATCGGACGACGGCCTTCGGCCTCGATTCGAAGGAGATTCCCGCCGAGGGGGTGATCACCGGATTCGGGAAGGTCAACGGGCGCTATGTAGTGGCGGCCGCCGAGGATTACACCACGATGGCCGGCACGTTTGGTGAGGGGCACGGGAGGAAGTTCGCCAGGGCGATTGAATTTGCCAAGGAGAAGGGTTGGCCCTTCGTGGGGATGAACGATTCCGGCGGCGCCCGCCTTCAGGAGGGCATGGATACGCTCGAGGCGTATGGATGGTGCTTCAATGCCCAGATCCGGGCATCGGGGATCATCCCGCAGATCGCCCTTCTCATGGGACCGTGTCTCGGCGGGCAGGCCTATCATCCCATCATGCAGGATTTTCTCATCCAGTGCAAGAACACCGGATTCATGGGGATCGCCGGCCCCGCTTTCGTCAAGACGCAGATCGGGGAGGAGATCACTCTGGAACAGCTTTCGGGGTGGCGGGCGCATGCGGTGAAATCGGGTCAGACCCATGTGGTTGCCGAGGACGATAAGGACTGTCTGGACAAGGCGAAGGCGCTCCTTTCCTTCTTCCCGTCGAACAATCGGGAGATGCCGCCGCGGATCGCTACGAAGGATGACCCCAACCGGTTGATCCCGGAGCTCGATGAGTTGGTGCCGGTGGAGGAGTTCCGGCCTTTCGATATGATGGAGGTCATCAAGCGGATCGTGGACGACGGGTATTTCTACGAGACCCTCGGCCTTCACGCGAAGAACCTGATCACGGGGTTCGCCCGCTTCAACGGCCGGCCGACGGGCATTGTGGCCAATCAACCGAAAGAGAAAGCCGGAATGCTGGATATAGACGCTTCGGATAAGCTGGCGCGGTTCGTCCGGTTCTGCGATCTCTTCAATATCCCGGTGGTGACGCTGCAGGATTGCCCCTGCTTTATCATCGGTTCGGATGCCGATTGGCGGGGTATCCTGAGGCACGGCGCTAAGACCCTGTACGCATGGGCGGATGCCACCATTCCTTTGATCTCGATCATTCTACGGAAATCGTATGCCGGTGCCCATTATGGGATGCTTGACAAGTCCATCGGCGCCGATCTCGTCTGGGCATGGCCGCAGGCCAAGATCACGATCGTGGGGGCGGCGACGGCGGCGAGCGTGATCTTTGCCAAGGAGATCAAGCAATCAAAGAATCCCGCTGAAACGCAGGCCCAGCGCATGGCGGAGTACAGCGAGCTCTATGAGAACCCCTATCGCTCCGCCGAAAGGGGCTATACCGACGGGATCATCATGCCATCGGAGACGCGTAAGTATATCAACATGTCGCTGGATATCTTGGAGAAGAAGAACGCGGATAATAAGGCGTTCAATGCGCGTCCGTGGCGCAAGTATTCGAACATTAACCTTTAAGATAAGGTTTATCATCGGAGAGGGAATCGGGTGCGGGCGGGGCCGGACGAAGGTCGGCCCCGCCCGCCTTCCATTTGTCCCAAAAACAGCGATTGAAGAAGCGCATGCCGAGACGCTTCTTAAGCCGGGGGGTTGGGGGTGTCCCCCGAGAAAACCCTTTGGGCGGGTGGGGGGGATCGGAGAAGCCGGATCGTTCATGGGGTGTGGGGGAATTCCGGGGCAAGGTTCGGAATAAGGTGATCATGGTCATTCACCCTAGTGGTGAAGGTCGCAAAGCTGAATCGCTTTTTTGGGGTTTGTTGTCTTGCCCTATCCCCTGTGCTATTGTATGGTATAAGTTCGGCTGACCATCTCGGATGGAATGCGCAGGGCGCGGTCCGCAACGAGAACAGCGGAAGGGGGCATGCCCGCGATGAAACGCAATGAAACCTTCGATGCTTCTGAAGATCTGGTCGCGCGGGGTGCGGGCATCATCCGTGCTGTTCGGCAGAATCATGCGCTCGAGCATGCCACCATTGCCATCCTCTTGCAGCGGCTCAACGGTCGGGTGCGGATGATGGGCCGCGCCGGGTGGAACGGATTTTATATCTTCGGGAACATCCCCACGGAGGTTATCGAGGAAGCGGCGCATGAAGCCCTTCGCCGGCTCCAATCAGGGGAAAAGGACTTGGCCGTCTCGCCGATGTGCGGCACGAACATCGTGGTGGCGGGGCTGGCCGCCGGTGTGGCTTCGGCGTTCGCCGCCAGAGGGCATCGGGGTGCGGATAGGCTGGGGCGGATCCTCATCGCCTCTACGATCGCGGTGTTGCTGGCTCAGCCGCTGGGGAGACTCGCTCAGCGATATATCACCACCACCACAGATCTCGATGACGTGAGCATCGGACGGGTGGTGCGAAGTGGTGATATGGGCATCGTTCGTCATAAGGTGGAGATCCTTCGTTCTTGAGGAGGTGTGCCGTGGCCAAGATGCCGAAGGAGGTTGTGGAATTTTTCCAACAGGATCCGGTGAAAGTGCCCAAGGTCATCGCTACCGTCGATGCCAAGGGCGTGCCCAATGTGGTCCCCAAGGGAAGTCTTGTGGCTGTGGATGAGGAGACGATCGCCTATGCGGATCTGGCGCCGGGCAAAACGCGGTCGAACCTCAAGCCGGGCGCCCGAGTCGCGATCGCGGCCTTCAAACTGCCCCCCGCGGGATATCAAGTGAAGGGCACCTTTCAGGGGTTCCAGACTTCCGGACCTCTGGTGGAACGGTTCGCCAAGATGCTCAAGCCCATGGGCATGGATGTTCGTTCGGTGGGGGTCATCAAGGTGGAAGAGGTCTATTCTCTCTCGCCCGCCGATGCGGGCAAGCGGATCGTCTAGCGTTCGGGGAGGAAGGTGTGAGTGCTGAAGCACAGGCAAAGCAACTTCCCCGTTACCATCGCGTGGTGGTGAAACTGGGGACAAATCTTATCACCGCCGGCAAGATGAGCCTCAGCCGCAAGACGATGGCCGGCCTTGTGGGTCAGGTGGCCCTCCTTCATGGACGGGGCGTGGAGATGATCATTGTTACCTCCGGCGCCGTGGCGGCGGGGAAACACCGGATGGGCATCCGGAAGAAGCGGCATCATGTTCCGTTCCGCCAGATGATGGCCGCCATCGGGCAGGGGCCGCTCATGCATGCCTATGATCGCCTGTTCCGGGCCCATGGCATCGTGGTGGCACAGGCTCTGCTCACCAAGCCGGATTTCCTGAGCCGGCTGAGCTATCTCAATGCGCGCAATACCCTCTTGGGGCTCATCGAGCTCGGAGTCGTGCCCATCGTGAATGAAAACGATGTCGTCTTTGTGGAAGAGCTTCAGGGAACGACGTTTTTCGGTGATAATGATAATCTCTCGGCCATGGTGGCCAATCTGGTGGATGCGGATCTGCTGATCATCCTGAGCGACGTCGCCGGTCTCTATACCGCCGATCCCTTGCGCCATCCCGATGCGCGATTGATTCCCCGGGTGGAGAAGATCGATGCTTCCATCGAGCGGCTGGCCAAAGGGCCGAGCGGTTCGAAGGGAACCGGCGGAATGATGACCAAACTTCAGGCGGCCAAGCTTGCCACTGCCTCCGGCACGGCGGTGATCATTGCGGCGGGCCATGAACCCGGGATCATCGTCCGGGCCGTCGAAGGAGAGCCGGTGGGCACCTTCTTTGTCCCCGTTGCTTCCCGTCGCGAAAGCCGGCAGCGGTGGATGCTCAGTCAACCTGCCAAAGGAAAGCTTGTAGTGGACGCGGGCGCCAAGGTAGCCCTTCAGAAGAACCACAAGAGCCTCTTGCCGGCAGGGGTTGCGGAGGTCAAGGGCGATTTTGATCGGGGCGATGAGGTGGTCCTCGTTGATCCCGAAGGAACTTGCTTTGCGGTGGGCATGTGCAACTATAGCGCCGCTGAAATCGAAAAGATCAAGGGGTGCCGATCGGACAAGATCGTTGAAATATTGGGCTATGGCCATGGGGATGAGGTCATCCATCGCAATAATCTGGTGATGCTGTGAGCGATTGGTTTTGTCGGATGCTCGCTAGGGAAGGTGCACGGTGGTACGGCATGCTCCCGATCTGATCTTCGATAAGGCCGGACAACTGGAAAGGGTCGAGGCCTTTTGCCTCCCGGAGGAAACGATCCGGGCGGTCTTCAACCTGAAGGGGGGAGATGCGGATTTCATCGCGATTCTCGATAAGCGGGTTCTCTTCTATGGGCAGGTATTCACCCATTCGAAGAAGGCGATGGTCACCATCCCCTACCGCCGGATCCATGCCCTCAGCAGCGCCGATGAAAGCGGGCTTCCCCTTAAACGGGGACCGTTCGCCAGCAGCAAGCTGACGCTTCACGCCGGGGGCGATTCGTTCGAGTTTGAGTTTCACGGACGCGAACGAGCCGCTCAAGCCTACCGGCTCATCATGGAACACTGGTTGGAAGATCTCCACTGACCCTTTCTTGGGAGTCGATCGGATAGCACGAACGCAGGGGGTGCACCGAATGAAAGAGGCAATTGCTGAGCTCGAAGCCAAGGGGAAAGCGGCCAAGGCTGCTTCCCGGAAGCTGGCTTTCATTTCTACCGATATCAAGAACAAGGCGCTCCGGAACATCGCCGCCGCCCTTCTGGATCGGCAGAACGAGATTCTGGCGGCGAACAAGCTCGACACGGAGGAGGCCAAAGCTTCCGGTATGAGCGAGGCGATGCTCGATCGTTTGATCTTGAATCCGGATCGCCTCCAGGGCATGGCGCAGGATGTACGGGCGGTGGAAAGCCTCCCCGATCCGGTGGGAGAGACCTTCGATTTTCGAATTCTTCCCAATGGATTGCAGGTGGGCAAGCGCCGTGTTCCGCTCGGCGTGATCGGCGCCATTTACGAAAGCCGCCCCAACGTGACGGTGGATATCTCAGTGCTCTGTCTTAAGGCGGGAAACGCTGTCATCCTGCGCGGCGGGAAAGAGTCCCTCCGGTCCAGCGCGGCGCTGGCCCGGGTGGTGCGGGAGGCGGCTTCGGCCGCCGGTGTGCCGGAGGGAGCGGTGCAGTTCATCGAATCGCCGGACCGCGAGCTCGTCAATCACATGCTCACCATGAAAGAGACGATTGACCTGATGATCCCTCGGGGGGGGCAGGGGCTCATTCGCATGGTGGGGCAGAAAGCGACCATGCCGGTGGTTACCGGCGGGGTGGGGGTCTGCCATACCTATGTGGATGCCGCTGCCGATGTGAGCAAGGCGGTGGCGATCGCATATAACGCCAAGGTGCAGCGCCCCACCGTGTGCAATGCCATGGATACCCTTCTTGTTCACAGGGATATCGCCGAACGATATTTGCCGTTGATCGCCAGGGAGTGGAGCAAGGCGGGCGTGGAGATGCGTTGCGATGATCGGGCAAGAAGGGTTCTCCATTCTGTACCCGGCCTCAAGATGGCCCACGCTACCGACCGCGACTGGGGCACCGAGTTTCTGGCCCTCATCGCCGGGGTGAAAGTGGTGGATTCGCTCGATGAGGCGATCGAGCATATTTCCCGCTATGGATCGGGCCATTCTGAGGCTATCGTCACGGAGGACTACTCCGCGGCCATGCGTTTCCTCAATGAAGTGGACGCCGCCTGTGTGTACGTGAATGCGAGCACGCGTTTCACCGATGGCGGCCAGTTCGGGTTGGGGGCGGAGGTGGGCATCAGCACGCAGAAGTTTCATGCCCGGGGACCCATGGGGCTCAGGGAGCTCACCACTTACAAATGGATCATTCTGGGTAACGGGCAGGTGCGCCCGTAAGTTGAAGGAGGAGAAGATGACGGACTATCGTTTCCACCGGGAATGTCGGACACCCCATTCAGAGGCATATCTCATCAGCTCGGGGGAGGATGAGGAGTGGGTGGGGCGGATCGATCTTCATTACACGTTCGATGTGGTCAATGGCGTCTTGTGTGTCGGCGAAAATATGACGGCGGAAGAAATTCGTGAACTGATTGATGTCATTGATGACGAGATTGTCATCCCCGCCGATGTTCCCCGTGATGACTTCATCGTGACCGTCTATCAGGGGCGGGAGACGGGCATCTTCAGTGATGAGGAACTCGAGGACGAAGAAGAGTACGAAGAATGAGAGATGGCTCCCTCGGTAGTCAGGGGTCGGGGGCGATACTCATAGGGGGCCTCCCTCGCAGAGGGAGGCCCCCCTTTTTCTTGTCGGGACGGGAGCGCGAAAGCGGATCAGCGCCCCTTCAAGTAGGCATCGATCGCCGCGGCGGCGCGCTTGCCCGCACCCATAGCGCTGATCACCGTGGCCGCGCCGGTGACCACATCCCCACCGGCCCAAACCTTGTCCTTGACCGTCTTGCCGGTGGCTTCATCGGCTACGACCGTGCCCTTCTTGGTGGTCTCAAGACCCTTCGTGGTCGAGGGGACGAGCGGGTTGGGAGTCGTTCCCAAAGCCACCACCACGGTATCCACGTTCATGGTGATCCCCCCGCCCGGCTTCACGACGGGGCGGCGGCGGCCGCTTGCGTCCGGCTCGCCGAGCTCCATCTCATCGCACTCCATGGCCGTGACCCACCCCTGCGCGTTCCCGATGAACTTCCGCGGATTGGTGAGGAACTTGAAGATGATCCCTTCTTCCTCGGCGTTCTCGACCTCTTCCGCGCGGGCGGGCATCTCTTCGCGGGAACGCCGGTAAACGATGTAAACTTCCTCGGCGCCAAGGCGGAGCGCGCATCGGGCCGAGTCCATGGCCACGTTTCCGCCCCCGATCACCGCCACTTTCTTTCCCCGTTTGATCGGGGTATCGAATTCGGGGAAGAGATACGCCTTCATCAAGTTCGTCCGGGTGAGGAACTCGTTGGCCGAATAGATGCCGTTCAAGTTCTCCCCCGGGATATTCAAGAACATCGGCAGGCCTGCGCCCGTTCCCAAGAAGACGGCATCGTATCCCGCCGCCAGAAGCTCATCCACCGTATCGATCTTGCCGATGACCGAGTTCAGGCGGATATCCACCCCCAGCGATTTCACGTACTGGACCTCGTTCTGGACGATCTCCTTGGGGAGACGGAATTCAGGGATGCCGTACATGAGCACGCCGCCGGCGACATGAAGGGCTTCGAAGAGGGTGACTTTGTGCCCGAGCTTGGCCAGGTCCGCCGCGCAGGTGAGCCCCGCCGGCCCCGATCCCACCACGGCCACGCGCTTGCCGGTGGGCGGGGCGATCTGGGTGGGGGGCTTCTGAGAAGACGGCAGGGCCCGCTCCCAATCGGCCACGAATCGTTCCAGCCGCCCGATGGCGATGGGCGCGCCCTTCTTCCCCAACGTGCATTTCGATTCGCACTGGGTCTCCTGCGGGCAAACGCGCCCGCAGATGCCCGGCAGGGCATTGTTGGTCTTGAGCTCTTTGACCGCATCGGCCATGCGGCCCTCCCGAAGGGCCAGGATGAACTCGGGAATGCGAACGTTCACCGGGCAACCTTCAACGCAATTGCGTTTCTTGCACTGGAGGCACCGTTTGGCTTCTTCCAGAGCCATTTCCGGGGTGTACCCTTGAGCGACTTCCTTGAAGTTCCGCGCCCGTACCTTGGGCTCTTGCTTGGGCATGGGCACGCGGTTCAGATTCATTTTCTCGGCCATTATGCCTTCCCTCCCATTCGGCTTTTGCACATCTCTTGCCACAGGGCGAGAGACCGCTTCTCTTCATCCGTGTAGGATTTCTGGCGGGCCATGAGCACATCCCAATCCACTTTGTGGCCGTCGAAGTCCGGCCCGTTCACGCAGGTGAACTCGGTCTTCCCGCCGACCTCCACCCGGCAACAGCCGCACATGCCCGTGCCGTCAACCATGATCGGGTTGAGGCTTACGATCGTCTTGACCCCGAATGGTTTCGTAGTGGCCGAGGCGAACTTCATCATGATCGTCGGCCCGATGGCGATCACCCGATCGATCTTCTCCTTTCGCTCCAGAACCTCTTTGAGCGGCTCCGTCACGAGGGCCTTGCGCCCGTACGAACCGTCATCGGTGCAGATGATGAGCTCATCGCTGCACGCCTTGAGCTTGTCCTCCCAGAACATGAGATCTTTGTTGCGGAACCCCATGATGGAGATGATCTTGTTCCCCGCTTGCTTCAGGGCTTTGGCTACGGGAACCACGATGGCGGTGGCGAATCCCCCCGCCACACAGACGACGGTGCCGAATTTCTCCACCTCCGTGGGTACGCCCAGCGGCCCGATGAAGGCGTAGAGCGAATCGCCGGCCTTGAGCTTGGCGAGCTTCTGAGTGCTCGTGCCCACTTCCATGAACACGATGGATACGCTCCCCTCTTTACGATCCCAATCGGCGATGGTCAGGGGGAAGCGCTCGCCCTTCTCATCCACCATGAGGATGACGAACTGACCGGCTCGCGCCTTCTTGGCCACGGCCGGAGCTTCGATCTTGAAGAGGTGGATGTTGGGCGTCAGGTCTTCCCGATACAAGATCTTGTACATTGCTTGCTCCTTCTTCATCAGATCGGGGGCGAGTCGACGCCCGCCCTCGTGCTCTTTTCCTATTGCGCCGCCTTTTCGACCCGAACGGCGCATACCTTGAACTCAGGGATCTTCGCCACAGGATCCACCATCGGATTGGTGAGGAGATTGGCCGAAGCCTCGGCGAAGTGGAAGGTCATGAAAACCACCTTTTCGGGTATCTCGTCCGTGATCCTTGCCATGGCCTGAATCGTACCCCGGCGGGAGGTAACCCGTACACGATCGCCATCGGCGATGCCCAGCGATCGGGCGTCGGCGGGATGGATCCAGACTTTTTCCTCGGGCGCCAGTGCATTCAGTCCCCTTACCTTCCGCGTCATGGTCCCCGTATGATAGTGGAACGGGCTCCGGCCCGTGGTCAGGATGAACGGATACTCGGCATCGGGTCCTTCGGCGGAGGGACGGTAAGCAAGGGGCGCGAACCTTCCCTTGCCCCGGGTGAAACTCCCTTGATGGAGGATCCTTGTCCCCGGATGGTCCTCCGTGGGGCAGGGCCACTGGAGTCCGCCCTCCTTTTCGAGCCGTGCGTAGGTGATCCCCGCATAGGAAGGCGTGAGGCGGGCGATCTCCTCGAAGATCTCTTGAGCGCTGGCGTAGTCGAACCCTTTGCCCCCCATCTTGCGGGCGATCTCGCTGACGATCTCCCAATCGGGCTTGGATTGGCCAACCGGTTCGAGGGCCTTGCGAACCCTTTGCACGCGGCGTTCGGTGTTGGTGAAGGTGCCTTCCTTCTCCGCGAAGCTTGCCGCGGGCAGGACCACATGGGCGAGCTGAGCCGTCTCGGTGAGGAAGATGTCCTCGACGACGAAGAATTCGAGGTGCTCCAAGGCTTTCTTCACATGGCCGGCATCGGGGTCGCTCAGAAGGGGGTTCTCTCCTATAAGATAAGCGGCCTTGATCTTACCTTCTGCCATGGCATGGAATATCTCGGTGAGCGTAAGCCCCGGTGCGGCCGGCAGTTTGACTCCCCATGCATTTTCGAATTTGGCCCGGGCCTTCTCATCGGTCACGGATTGGTACCCGGTGTACACGTTGGGTAGGGCCCCCATATCGCACGCGCCCTGAACGTTGTTCTGTCCTCGCAGGGGGTTGACTCCGGAAGAGGGTTTGCCGATGTTCCCCGTCAGCATGGCGAGATTGGCGATCGCCATTACGTTATCGGTGCCATGCGTGTGCTGGGTGATTCCCATGCAGTAGAGAATGGATGCGGGGGAATTCTTGGCATACATCCGCGCCGCGTTGGCGATATCCTCTGCGGGAATGCCGGTGGTCCGGGCCGCCTGATCAAGTGAGAAACCGTTCAGCGAGGACTTGAACTCCTCAAAGTTCTCGCAGCGTTCGGCGATGAACTTCTGATCGGCGAGGTTCTCATCGAGGATCACCTTCATCATTCCCATGAGGAGAGCCACATCAGTGCCGGGCCGGTGCCGGAGCCAGATATCGGCCATGTTAGCGAGCTCGGTCCGTCGGGGATCGGCGACGATCAGCTTGCCGCCTTTCTTGACCGCCCGCTTGACCTCGAGGCCGATGATGGGGTGATCGGCGGTGGTGTTGGTGCCGACGGCGAAGATGCATTTGGCATCGCCGATTTCCTCGATCGAATTGGTCATCGCGCCGCTGCCGAAGCTTGTGGCCAGAC
>DAOTYO010000001.1:0-45945 GCA_034434815.1 Dehalococcoidia bacterium | reverse complement strand
GCATACTGCACCGGATGCTGCTCGTGCTGGAGAAGGTTGACCCCAGGCTGGAAATTTGGAAGAGATTGTACCTGGGCTCATATCACCCGGTTATGCGGAGGATAATCGAAGACAAGCTCCGCAAAGGCAACGAGCAATATATTCGCAAACTGACCATCATCCAGGACTCCATCTACGGGGTGGATATCCAGCCCATCGCTGTGGAGATTGCCAAGCTCCGGTGCTTCCTTTCCCTGGTGGTGGATGAAATCGTCCTGGACAGCGAGGAAAACCGCGGTATTGAGCCTCTCCCCAATCTGGAGTTCAAGTTCGTGGCGGCGAACACGCTTATCGGCTTACCGAAGACCGCCAGCCAGAGCGCCTTCGGCGTTACCGGGACGATTAAGCGGCTCAAGGAGCTGCGGGAAAGCTACCTGCGCAGCTTCGGGGCGGAGAAGGCGCAGATTGAGAAAGAGTTCCGCGCCACCCAGCAGAAGCTTTTCAAGGAAAACGTGCAGTGGGCGGTGGCGGATACCCTGGTGAAACAGCTTACCGAGTGGGACCCTTTCTCCTACGAATCCTGTAGTTGGTTTGACCCGGGGTGGATGTTTGGGGTTGAAGGTGGTTTTGATGTGGCCATAGGTAATCCACCTTATTTGGAATCAAGAAGTCCAAAATTTTCGCAGCAGTTAAAAGATGCTATATTGGCCGCCGTGAGAAGAAGGTGGGAAGGTCTCTCAAGTCATTTTACCAGAGGCTCTGATTTACTGGTATATTTCATTGAGACTAGTTTACACCTTATCAAACCTTCCGGTTCGGTCGTTCTAATTAGCCAAAATGCATGGCTTGATACTTTGTATGGGAAAGAGGTCCAGCAATTCCTTATGAAGACAACAGACGTACTGTTAATAGCGGACAGCGACTATAAATACTTTGACAGTAGAGAGGGTCCCAATATAAACACCGTTATATCTATCTTTAAAGGTAGAAGCCCCCATAAGGATAATGTGCTAACATTCGCACGATTTCATCAGAGTTTCGATTTGTTGGAGCCTAACGCCAACAACTATGCAGAATTGAAGAAGTCTGGCAAATTAGATTTCTCACAATACAAGTACTCGGAACCACTCCTTGCAGATATCAAATGGGGTATTCTGGCTACTGTTGAGGAGTGTACCATAGAGGTACTTCGTCTATTGCGACAATATGGACAACGTCTGGAAAGCGTATTAGGACAAAAGCTGAGTGTTGGGCAAGGATTGAATCTATCATCGGACTACATAGTTGACTCTTCTATTCTTGAAGAGTACCCGTTCCTGCAACATGCAACTATTCCCTTCATGACGAGTTCTGATGGTGCCCGCTACGTTCTAAGTAGCACTGAAAACTTCCTCGTGGATGAATATCTACTTAATATGCAGCAAAGAAAAGCATTGAAAGCAGCAAAACTGAGGCTTTTCGATAGAAATTCAACGACTAAGAAATATCCGGCGCTAATTATGCCCCGCGGCGTAAGTAGACACTTTTGTGCTTTAAATAAAGCGCGCGCGTATTCGTCAAGTTTTGTCGACGTGTACGATGATTCAGTTCAGAGACCAGAGGACTCTGTGCCAATAATGAATTTATGGTTGTTTTTCAATTCAACGATTGGTTGGTTGTTGCGGGAGATAAGCGGCCGTAAGAACTTAGGCGGAGGATTATTGAAGGCCGAAGCTGCGGACATAAACCAATTCCCTGTTTACATTGACTTTTACGACCAAACAGGTATCAAATCAATCCTGAAAAGAGTTGAAGACAGAGAAGTCCTTGATACGATTGAAGAACTTGAGACTACTGAGCATATAATGATTGATGACATTGTATGTAACCGTTTGGGAATCACGGCCCAACTCAGACATCGTATTGTAGACGCATTAAAAAGGAGAGTTTTAATGCGTTCTTTGAAATCAATAACGTGAGACGCAAGTCATGCATTTGAGTGGTGGACAGATGTAGCTTATTTATCTATTGATGCCACGCGTCTCAAAGGAGGTAACATTTGATAATCGCTTTGGAATACATAATCTGCCAACTTCAGGAAGGCAAAGTTTCCGTGGCTATTAAATCGCACCGTAACCGACGTCAAAATCCGGGACTGAGAGTGGAAATGCGAAAGTCTGACGTGCTTTTTGAACTATTGGGGCTTTCACCAGGTACAGTGGAGCCTGCGGACCCAAAAAATCCGGCTGCGACGAGACTCGATTTTTACATTGGCCGTACTGCATTGTTGGACCAACGGAGCTATCTGCCGGCTGCCCGTGCACCGTCTCCAGGTATAGGCTTGCCTTTGACTAACCCGACCGGAAAGATTAGAAGAGGCGGTAAGCTCATCCATTGGCGCGGTCCGCTGTGCAAGTTACCACTCACAGGGGCTGAAATGCTCTTCCCTTCTACGCAACGATTGGCTAGGACCAGTGAGCCTTGTTATCTAAACATCGACTGGGAACCGGCAATGTATCCTTTGCTAGATAACACGCGTTTGCAGTTGCATTTCGGCGTTGAGTCAGACTTTGTCCTATCTACAGACCGAAGGAGAACTGTGCCCTTGGCAAATTTAATCCTTTCAGACGCAGAATACGCAAATGTAGTAGATGTGATTATGAATATTACCTGAGTTTTGAATTCATTTATGGAGGGCAAAAACAATGGTTCAATCGAGTAAGCTGGAAGTAAAGGTTACACACAGGGTGAGACCAAGAGCACTAGACCCAGGAGACAAAATTTCTATCTTTGATGATGAACGGCGGGAAATAGTTGTTCAGCGACGCGATGTTCCTGAACTTATCAAAATGCTTGCAGAGGTACTTAATCCTTGGATTATAGGAGTGGGGAGCCCAAATTCGTAGCGCTGGTCCGATAATCGCCGAATCATGAATACCGAATTAAAAATAAATCCGAAAATTCTAAGATGGGCACGCGAAGAGTGCGGCTATTCTCCGGCTGAAATAGCTGGTAGAATCCACGTTGACCAGGAAAAGTACCTGGAGTGGGAGAGCACCGGTACCGGGCTTGGTCTCAATGACCTGATTGCCCTGTCAAAGGCGTGTAAAAGACAAATAGCTTTCTTTTTCCTTTCCAGCGTTCCGCCAAAGACCAAGAAGCCCACCGACTTCAGAAATCTGGAGCCGGCGTCAACCAGGTTGTCTGAAAAAACATTACTGGCCATCAGGCACACGGTGTGGTTTCAGGACTTCCTCTTGCAGTTGCACGGTGCCGATTATTATCGGGACAGATACTCATGGATTACCAGGTTCAAAGAGTCCTTCGCCGGCAAACTGGACTCAAACGAAAGTGTCCTCTGGCTGAGAAATCTTCTGGACTATTCTATTGAAGAGCAGACTGCGGGCGATATCAACGCCGAGGCATCTTATAAAAGGTGGCGCAACAGCGTTGAGCGCAATCTGGGTATCCACGTTTTCCAGTTCTCTTTACCGAAAGAGGAGGTTCAAGGGTTTTCGTACTCGGATTCCTTCCCCTACTGCATCACTATCAATAACGCCTATCCTGCCACGTCCCGTACTTTCACTCTTTTCCATGAGCTGGCGCATATTCTGAAGAGCCAATCAGGCTTGTGCAAACCGGATGACACCGTTTTCAGGAGAGAGGATACGGCTATTGAGTACGACTGCAATGCCTTCGCAGGTGCTATTCTCGTACCCGTAAAAGAGGTAGTCCCGGCCAGAGACAAAGATACCATCTACAAATACGCTAGCCGGTTGAAAATCAGTAGTGAGGTATACCTGCGCAGGCTTTTCACCCTTGGCTTGGTGTCTGAAAGCGAGTTCTTTCCACTTCTTGATGAAATCCGCAAATCTGTCCTGCCTACAAAACCGCACTATCGCGGGTCTCCGGTTACCAAGAGTATCAACTCTAGGGGAGAGGCTCTTTTTAACTCCACTCTTGATGCAATGAACCAGAGAAAAGTGTCGTATTCGCTGGCCGCAGACATTCTGGGCTTGAAGATAAACTACCTCGTTGGTTCGCAGACATGAACCAGAAAAAGAACCTGATTTTCTGTTTCGATACTTCAGCGTTTGTTGATATCCACAGGCACCTTTCGAGACTTATCCCCCAACTCTACCCAGAACTGGACAAGCTATTTAATAGTGGCCGGTTAATCTCACATAAAATCGTGTTTAATGAAATCACGACATGGTCCACAAAGCCAGATTCACTTACGAAGTGGATCTTACCCAAAGAAGCTTTTTTCAAAGACATTTCACTCCAGCAGGCACTTTTCGTTTCAGAGATTGTTCAGAAGTTTCCTGCGCTGATACATTACAACAAGGAAAAAGACGACGCCGACCCTTGGCTGATTGCCTTGGTAATCGAACAAAGGTCTAAGCCGAGCCTTTTTTCAAGTCTCCAGGACTTTGCCATAGTTAGTACCGAGGGTACCCACATCCGGGGTCACCTCCCGGAGGCGTGCAGTCATTACTCCATCAAACATTTGGATTTACCTGGCTTTTTCGAAGCAAACGGGTGGAGTTTAAGCCTTCAAAAGACAAGCTAGCAAAGTTGACGTTCAGGCCTCCCAATTCTAGTGCCGTCAAAAGCGGAGATCGAGGGACCTGAACCAGCTGAACTCCCATGAATCTATGATCTATGAATTACCTGCCCTGATAGCATTAAGCTCTTTCATGGCCTTCGAAGGGTACTGATGGGGGGTATCTGGTACTCACGAAAGGTAGTTTAGTGGCAATCCAAGCACCCGACCAAGCCTGGTCGGGTCACCATAAGCCGGACATCTTAACGGCGATTTGGCGCCAGCCACGCTGAACAGTGTTCTCGAACAGGCCCAGCTGCCAAAGCCGAGGAAGGGTGAGAGATAAAGATGTATCGTTTTGATCGTTGTCCAGAGAGCGGACGGGAACTACTCAGCCTACTCACCAGATCTACCGGGGTGCATAGCGACAGGCAGGACACGCGAACAGGTTACGCGCAACATGCACCAAGCGATCGAGATGCACATTCGCAGTTTGCTTGAGGACAACGTGCCTATTCCGAAGCCGTGGTCTTTCGATGAGTATGCTGCTGTTTCCTCATAACCGGGGAGCGGCCTAACCCATGCAGCGGCTCGAGCGCATACTGTTAGGTCCCTAAAAGGTAAGAAGATATACAACCGTTGCCAACTCAAGCGGTGGAGTCACTGAATTGCCTGTGAGAGGCGTCTTGGCTCAGAACCCCGTCGGCTGGAGCATAGGGGCTATCGCCTCTTGGGGGTGGCAGGGCTGAAGTCAGAGATAGATTGCGGGCAATAGTCAGCCGAACATGCGGCTGCAGGCAGCTGCCTACCGCCCGGTTTATCGAACCTTGCTTAAGGTGACTTTCCCAGGGTGCTCCGAGGAATCCTTCCGTCTGAGCGGCGGTAAACGAACCGGCTAGTTGGGGCACAGGGAACAAGTGCCCTGGGGCCTGCCCACCAGGATGAGGCGATCGACGAAATCCTCGATCTCTTGGGCATGGTGCTCCAGGGAAGAGAGGATTTCCTTTACCGGAGCTATCCTCTCTTCGTGGGATATCTGCGAAAACACCTTCTCATAGGCCTTCCGCATGGCTTCTACCTTCTCTTTCGACCCGATGCAGACCTTCATCTCTCTCCCCGGGCTACAGCGACTCAACCGAAAAGTCTTATCCTCCAGACCATCCTCTCTGGAAGACATAGGCTCCTCGCCCCGCAGGTTTTGCCGCAACGCCTCATCGACGATCATGACACTGATCTTGGCAGCATCCTCCTCCACATGCTCATATTTCAACAGGTTCCGGGCAGCCTCGATAAGCCCCCCTCGTTCCTTCTGAAACCTGTTCCACTCAGCTTCCCATACCTCGATCGCTTTCTTCAACAGGGGCTCATGCTCCATCAACGCATGAAATAATTTGAGCCCCAGCCGCTCCGCCTCCGGCCCTCTGATGCCTTCGGGGAAGGTACCCTCCTCCGGCACGCCTCTATCGGCAAGAAGCCGAGAGAATTTTTGCACTCCGGAGAGTATCTGGTTCCCGATAAGGCGACGAGCGGTCAGCTCGGGGTGTGCACGCACCGGATCCGTACGAACTGCACTTAAGACGGCTGCCGCTATTTGCACCAGCATTCGATAATGTCCCTCAAGGTACGTGGCATCCACCTGACGGGATACCGCTTCCCAGTGCTCTTTTCCCCCTTGCGTGCCCGCCTTCTCTATCCACGACTTCACGGTGCGGGGATCGATGCCAAATTCCCGGCCTATGCTCCGGTAGGATGCCCCTTTTCGGCGCTGGTGAACCCATTGGGCGACCAACTGGTCATCGATTTTTTTCCTTGCCATAGACAGCCCTCCTAGCAAAATTTATTGTATCTTTTTTCTCATTTAATGGCAATAAGATTGTTCAAAATATGCTTATTTGAACATTATATTCCGAAGAGCTAGAGTGTAGGAAACAGGATCGATTTTGAGCCGACGAATGGTAGAGGAACCACAAGTGCCCGAAGGATTGAGCAAGTTAGCTCGAATCATCCAGAACCCAAAAGAGGGAGGAAGCATGAGTGCGGCGATGGTGCAAGCGGAAGCACGCGCAGCAGACCGGCTGCGAGATGGCGGTTCACAACCGACCTCGCCGCTCCATGAGCTCGTGGTTCAACCCATCCCCATCGTCGTCGCGAAAGCACTCCTCGAACGCGAGCACTACCTCCACTCCCTCCCCGGCGGTACCCGCCTCGCCTTCGGCGTCTTCCTTTCCGGACGTCTGCTGGGTGCCGTCACCCTCGGCGCCGGACCGTACCTGGCACACCGGTTGGTTCAGGGAGCCTCCCCAGACGACTGCCTCACCCTCACCCGACTATGGCTCTCGGATGAGCTCCCCCACAACTCCGAGTCCCGCGTTCTGGGCATCCTCCTCCGGGCCCTCAAAAAGCACACCCCCCTCAAATTCCTCGTCACCTATGCCGATCCCTCTCACGGACACCTCGGCACCATCTATCAGGCCACCGGCTGGGTTTACACCGGCACCAGCCAAGCCACGCCCCTCTACGACCTGGGCAGCGGCGCAGCCCGCCATTCCCGCTCCGTCGCCCATGCCTTCGGCACTCGTTCCATGAGACACTTCACCGCTTGCGGCCTCAAGGTCCGTCAGGTGCCTCAGGCAGCCAAGCACCGGTACGTGTACTTCCTGGACCGATCGTGGTCCTCCCGTTTGAAAACGTCATTACCCTATCCTAGAAAAAATCTCACTATCACAAATAAATAAAGGAGGTAAGAAGTCAATCATGATGAAGTCCACCATGAAGATGAAGATAACGGATATCCCCTTGGACCGGCTGCGGCCCGCCCCCTGGGACCCCAACCGGATGGACGAGTCCACTTTCCTTCGCCTCGAGGAGAGCATCCGCCGCTACGGCCTCGTGGTGAACTTGGTCGCAAGGCCCCTCCGTGACGGCTTCTACGAGGTCATCAGCGGCAACTGGCGGCTCCAGGCGCTCCAGGAGATGGGCTTCGACAGAGCCCCTTGCATCGTGGTCGATCTGGACGAGGCCCATACCCGACTCCTGGCCCAGGCCCTGAACCACATCCACGGCCAGGACGACCTCGGCCTCCGCGCCCAGGCCCTCCGCGAGATCCTGAAGACGCTCCCCGAGCGGGAGATCGCCTCCCTCCTCCCGGATACCGCCGATACCCTGAAGGCACTGGCCTCGATCGGCGAGCAGTCGATGGCCGACTACCTCCGGGATTGGCAGCAGACCCAAACAGCCAGGCTCAAGCACCTTCACATCCAGCTGACCACCGAACAGCTCCCAGTGGTGGAACAGGCTCTGGCGCAGATCATGTCCCAGATCAAACAGGAAAGGCCCGACAGTCCCAACGCACGCGGCACCGCCATCTACCTCCTCTGCAAGGCCTACCTGGAAAGGGAGGTCCCCCATGAGCGATAACAACAAGATCCTCCCCTGCCCGATCTGCGGCCGACCGCTCGCCGTCCGGCCGGCACGGGGCCGGAAGTCCCACAAGCTCTTCCTCATGCTGGTGTGCACCGCCGACGGCAGGCACTTCCGCGGCTTCATCCATCACCCCCCCTACATCGAGGCCATCCTGCGGCGGGCCTCCATCCATGACCCCGGCGGAGGATCAAGGTGAACTCGAAACCGGATGAGATGACGCCCCCGGGACCGCCGGTGGACATCGCTTGCGGGAAAGGAAATCCACCGGAAACTCCCCCAGAATACTTGACAGGTATACGCGATCCGTATACACTGGCCGACACACCGGAGCACGAGAGCGAGGCGGACCGATTGGCGATCCGGAACTTCCTGAACACCCTGGCCGAGGTCGCCCTGGCCGTCGCCTCCCGCACCCTGAAAAAGGAGGAGCGCTGATCCCATGCGGGCCGTGGCCTATCTTCGGGTCTCTTCACCTTCCCAGATCGAGGGATATTCCCTCGACGCCCAGGAACGCCTCTTCATGGAGTTCTGCCGGAACCGCGGCTGGGAGCCCGTGCGCATCTACCGCGAGGAAGGACGCTCCGCCCATGTGGAAGCCATCGCCAAGAGGCCCGTCTTCCGACAGCTCCTCGAAGATGCCGCAAAACGTCAGTTCGACGTGGTGGTCGTCCACACCCTCGATCGATGGTCCCGCAACCTCAAGGTCACCCTGGAATCCCTCAGCATCCTCGGCCAGCACCACGTCGGCCTCGTCTCCATCACCGAGAACATCGACTACTCCCGGCCCGAAGGAATCCTCTTCACCCAGATGATCGGGGCCTTCGCCCAGTACTACTCCGGCGCCCTCGGCAAGCACGTCAGCAAGGGACTCGACCAGCGGGCCCACGAGGGCAAGCACACCGGAGGCATCCCCTTCGGATACGAGTCCTGCTGGACCAAAGGGGACAAGGGCCGGCGCATCCGAAGATGCACCCCCGAACACCCCGCCGGCATCCATCCCCACCCCGTGGAAGCCCCCGCCGTCGCCGAGCTGTTCCGACGGTATGCCGCCGGCACCACCACCCTGAGCCGGCTTGCCGCCTGGCTCAACGAGCAGGGACTTCGCACCCGCAACACCAAAAAACTGCCCGATCCCAACGGCAACCTCACCTCCGGCCCAAGGCTCTTCACCTCCGCCTCCGTCCGCGGAATCCTTCACAACCCCTTCTACACCGGCATGGTGAAGCACAAGGACAGGCTCTTCCCCGGCGCCCATCCCCCTCTGGTCAGCCAGGAGATCTTCGATATCGTCCAGATCACCCTCAAAAAGAACAGCGGCCGCTCCGAAACCCTCGCCCCCCGGCCGGCCAGGGAATACCTCCTCAAAGGCCTCATCCGATGCGCCTACTGCGGCATGCCCATGTGGGCCCAGACCTACAAGAACGGCCACCGCTACTACCGCGAGCCCACCGCAGCCAGAAGCCTCGCCCTCTGCCAAGCCGCAGGGGCTTCCATCCCCTGCCACATCCCCGATGAACAGATCACCGGACTCATCGAAGCCATCGAGCTCGGCCCCCGCTGGCTCGAAGAGGCCCTCGCCATCATCAGCCTCAAGGACGAGGTCGAACGCGTCAAAAAGGAGCGCTCTCAGATTCAGGAGAAGCTCAGAAGAATGGCCAGAGCCTACGTCGACAACCTCTTCCCCGACGAGGAATACCACCGCCAAAAACGACTCCTCGAAATGGAACTCGAATCCCTCGTCATCCCTCAGGCCGGCGCCGCCGAGGAGGCCGGAAAGCTCATCATGGATTTGCCCCGCCTCTGGGCCGGGGCCAACCTCCCGGAGAGAAGAAGGCTCTTGCTCACCATGCTCGACGCCGTCTACGTCGACGCCAAAGAGGAAAAGTCCATCGTCGCCATCAAGCCCAAACCCGCCTTCTACCCCATCTTCGAGGTGGTCACCACCAAACAAGACGCCAAGGTGACATTAATAAAAGAGCCCCCGGATTCTTCCGACCCGGAGGCTCGGTGTTTGTGGTGGAGACGGGGGAG
Source organism: Dehalococcoidia bacterium (assembly GCA_034434815.1). Taxonomy (GTDB): domain Bacteria; phylum Chloroflexota; class Dehalococcoidia; order SZUA-161; family SpSt-899; genus DAOTYO01. The sequence continues at coordinate 35,987 of DAOTYO010000001.1, read as the reverse complement.
AGTCGAACTCCCCGTCCAAAAGAAGATCGTCCAGAATGTGCTACAGGCTTATCCGGCTTTTGATCTCGTCCGACCGGCCCGAACCGGCACGGTCCGACCGAACCAGACGATGTTTTCTTAAGCGCTCCCTATCGTCATCGGGATTGCTGCACCCTGAGATTTCGGCGCCCAATCCCCGCCCCTCAGGGGGAGGCAAGGTTGGACGTGGCCTAATGGTTTAGGTTAGGCCGCAACCAAAACTGGTTCGTCGGTTCTTTTTTCCTCACCGGTTTTACGAGGGCGATGAGGAACCTCGGCCTGCAATCCCGGATCGATACTTCCCCTGTCGAATCCACTCGTCCCCTTATTCGGTTGTTAATGTTTACGGGCGGTGCCGCTTGACCATTTGCTCCATCTCACGCTCCGCGGCCCGCTCGATCATGGCCTCGCGCTTATCATGGAGCTTCTTGCCCCGGGCCAATCCGAGTTCGATCTTCGCCCGTCCATTCTTAAGATATAGTTTGAGTGGAACCAAAGTCAACCCTTTGCGGGCCAGATCCTGCGCCAGCGCTCGAATCTGATTCTTGTGCAAGAGGAGCTTTCGCGGCCGCGTGGGATTGTGATTGTATCGGTTTCCGTGCGAATACTGGGCGATATGTGCGTTGAGAAGCCAGAGCTCCCCGTTTTCCGGCCGGGCGTAGGCTTCCCGGATGTTCACCCGCGCCTCGCGAACAGACTTGATCTCCGTGCCCGTGAGAACGATCCCGGCCTCGATCGTCTCGAGGATCAGATAATCGTGAAAGGCCTTCTTGTTGACCGTGATGGTCTTGTTGTTGCGATCGGCCTTGGCGACTTGTTTGGCCATATCTACGTGCACCCGCTAGACGTATTTCGGGATTGCTTCCATCTCTCCCCACTGGTAGAGGGCGAGCGCGGCGGTCACCAATCCCGCCGTCTCCGCTCGAAGGATACGCTTTCCGAGACTCACCGGCGTGATCCCTTTCCCCCGGGCGAATTCAACCTCCTCACCCGTAAAGCCGCCCTCCGGTCCGATGAAAATGCTCAGTTTCCGCGGAAGAGTAGGCTGAGCAACTTTGCCGGGAGAACCTTTCACTTCCCCACTTGCAGCGATACTGAAGGGGAATCCGGCCGATTGTAATACCTCCCGGATACCGCGCTTCGTCTCCCCTTCCCAGGGCATGATTGCCAATCCTGAGACCCTCTCGCATGCTTCGGTAAACGTGATCACGCCCTCCAGCCCCGGCACCCGCCCCCGCCCCGATTGCTCGGCCGCCTCGGTCAAGATCGCCCGCCATCGCTCCAGCCGCAAAGCCCGCGGCGGCCGCGCCACGCAGCGCCCACCTTCGAACAGGACGAACGCGCTCACCCCGATCTCCGTGCATTTCTGGAGAACGGTCTCGATCCCATCCCCTTTGAGCAGCGCCTGATACAGCGTCACCTCCAGCGCGGGCTCACCCGTGCATCTTCGGCGGCCCTCGATCCTCCCCCGCACCCGGTCTCGCGTCACCTCGAGGAGGGCCGTTTCGTATTCGTATCCCGCGTTATCAAGAACGATGATTCTATCTCCCCGCTTGAGGCGTAACACGTGACCGATTTGATGGGCTTGTCGCCCACGGATCGTGACCTCATCCTCTCGGAGCCATTCAGGGGGAATGAAGAACCGATGCATCACAGAAAAACGATGGCCCTGGGAGATCATCGGCCGAAAACGGGCTCGTCGGCCGTCCGCTCGATTCAGGAACCCGAGACCGCCCCCTCAGGATTCCTTGGCCCCCACCACCCCACGCTCAAGCCTCGGCCCCACCCTTTCCGCCAAAAGCGCTCTTCACCTTCTCGAAGAAACCCTTCCCATCGCGGGGCAATGTCGCCGGTTCAAGCGTCTGAGCCAGTTTACGGAACAGCTCCTTCTGTTCCTTATCAAGCTGAGTGGGGGTCACCACATGAACCACCACCACCTGATCCCCCCGCGTTTGCTTGTTCAACTGCACCGCGCCGGCGCCTTTGATGCGGAAGATCCGGCCGTGCTGAACGCCCGGGGGTATCTTGAGAGTGAAATCCCCATCAAGGGTAGGAACATCCACCTCCCCCCCGAGGGCCGCCTGAGCGAAGTTAAGCGGTAGATCATAGATCACATCCGCGCCATCCCGGCGGAAATACGGGTGCTCCGCCACCGTCAAGACCACGAACAAGTTACCGGGGGGGCCCCCACCGGTGCCACAATTGCCTTCACCGGCAAGACGAACCATCATGCCGTTATCCACTCCCGCAGGGATCTTCACCGAAATCTTCCGGTTGCGCTGCTCCATGCCCGTGCCCCGGCACTGCCGGCAAGGATGAGTGATCAGCCGCCCCGTACCGCGGCACTGTTCACAGGTACTGATATTGGTGAATTGCCCGAAGAGCCCGTGTTGGGTGCGCCGCACCTCCCCCACACCCCCACAGTTCGGGCACCTGATCGGATCGTTGCCGGGCTCGCTCCCGATACCGTGGCAAACGGAGCAAATCTCCAGCCGCTCTATCATTACTTCCTTCTCACACCCGAAAGCCGCCTCTTCAAAGGAGATTTCAAGGTTCAAGCGCACATCCGAGCCGCGCTCGGCAGCGGAGCGATGCCGGCGGGTGGTACCGCCGAAGAAGGCATCGAAGATATCTCCGAAACCGCCGAATTCGAATCCCTCGAATCCCCGCGCGAAGCCGCCCCCATCCACTCCCGCATGGCCATATCGATCATAACTCGCCCGCTTTTGAGGATCGCTCAGGACCTCGTAAGCCTCGTTGATTTCCTTGAACCTTGCCTCGGCCCCTTTCTCTTTGTTGCGATCGGGGTGATACTGGAAAGCAAGCTTCCGATAGGACTTCTTGATCTCCTCAAGGGTGGCATCCCGACGAACGCCGAGGATTTCATAGTAATCGCGCTTCGTAGCCATAGCTTTTCCGGATTTACCTCATCCCTCGATGATCAATGATCCATTTGTTTATTATAGTCGGTTTTGAAAAGAACGAACAAGCGGGCCAGCACGGCCCGAAAAGAGCGATTCCGCTTTACAATCTTCACCCTCTGGCGACTGACCAAGTATCACCTCATTCCGGACCTTGCCCCCCATCCCCCCACATCCGACGAACGATCAGGCTTTTCCGATCCCACCCACCCGCCCAAAGGGTTTTCTTGGGGGACACCCCCAATCCCCCCGGAGAGATATCTTTTGCGCGCTCTTCTTCAATCGGTGTTTTTGGGGCCCGGCGGCGCCCTCCCAGAGATTCCCCCTCAGGCGTCCCACACAACCTCGCATCGTCTCCGAAGGTTCTCTTGAGGGGAAAAGACCTCTTTTTTCGGCGCTTCGGGAAAGGGGTCCGAGAGGCTCATTCCACGAGGGGGAGGTTTGGGTCCACATCCAGATCCCAGCCGGCGGCCTTCCCCGCTGCAAGCCGGTAATAGCCACAGGCAGCGATCATGGCGGCATTATCGGTACAGAGGATCGGCGCCGGGATGCGAACCGGGATTGGGGACTTCTCAACGATGCGGGTGCGCAACAGAGCGTTCGCCGCGACCCCGCCGGCGAGGAGGATTTCCTTGGCCCCGTATTTTTCGGCCGCATCGTACGTCTTCCCGACGAGGACATCCGCAACGGATTCCTGAAATCCGGCAGCGATCTCCGCGGCCGTCTTGCGGGCATCATCATCACCCGCTGTTCGGTCCCCCGCCGCTCCCGTCTCGCAGGCCATGTGCAGTACGGCGGTCTTCAGTCCGCTGAAACTGAAATCGTCCGTTCCCTTGAGCCACGGCCGGGGCAAGTGCCGGGGATGTTGAACACCCTTCGATGCCTTCTCGATCACCGGCCCTCCCGGATACCCGAGCCCCAGAAGCCTTGCCACCTTGTCGAACGCCTCTCCGGCCGCATCATCGCGCGTTCTTCCGATGTGCCTGTACATGCCGTGCCCCGTCATGAGGATCGTATCGGTATGCCCGCCGGAAACGATCAAGCAAAGGAGAGGAAATTCGGGCGGTGGGCGGTCTGTGTTCAACCAGTTTGCGTATATGTGGCCTTCGAGGTGATTCACCGCCACCAATGGCACGTCCAAAGCCAGCGCCAGCGCCTTGGCCAGATTCACACCCACCACGAGCGAACCGGCAAGCCCCGGCCCGTTCGTGACGGCAATGGCGTGAATCTCTTTCAAAGATACCGAAGCATCCGCAAGGGCCTTCTCCAAAACGGGTATACATGCGAGGAGATGCTGCCGTGAGGCGACTTCCGGCACGATGCCCCCGTACCGACTGTGGATCTCGATCTGGCTCGCGATCACGTTTGAGAGGATGCGAGTGCCGTCCTCCACCACCGCGGCGGCCGTTTCATCGCACGATGTTTCGATGCCGAGGATTTTCATCGGAAGGTGACGATCTCCTCGAGGGGCTTTCGGGGGACATCCCGGGGCTTCTCCCGTGGAACCCCGATGGAAAGCATGGCTACGGCGTACCACGGCTTCTCGACGCCGAGGAGGGCTTCGATCTCCCGCGAGGCCAGTTCGAGGGGGAGCGCCGCCCAACACCCCCCATACCCCAGAGCCGTGGCCGCGAGAAACAAGTTTTCGATCGCCGCCCCCACGCTCTGCATTCCCTGACCGAACGCCGGCTCCTCTTCGAGAGCCGTGTAGATCCGCCGCGTCAGCACGACGATCACCACGGGAGCATCGAAAATGTGAAGGGCATAGAACCGGCGGCTCCTCAGAATCCGCTTACGGTCTTCACCCGCCGCCTCTGCGATCCGGGCTTCCAGAGAAGCGCTCACCACATCCCTGAGATCAACGAGCAAATTCCGATCGCGAATCACGACGAAGTGCCATGGTTGGAGATTCGTCGGGCTGGGGGCCAGGCGGGCCGCTTCCAACATGGCCAAAAGGTCCGCCTCTTTCACCGGATCACCGGTGAATCGTCGGATACTTCGCCGCGCTCGAACAGTATCGAAGAAGTCCATGGGGGGCAAGGAGCATCCTGCGGATCTACTTTCGCGGGGAACTCTGCCGGAATCCCCTCACCGCGGGGATTCCGAACCGTGGCATTGCTCGTGCCGCTCCCGATACTCACAGGTCCGGCATACGTCCCCTGAAACCGCTTGAGGGGACAAATGGCAATAGAACCCCGCCTCCTTCCAGCACGGTTTCCCGCAGATGGCCTTCTCGGATCGGTGAACACATCCGGGGCAACCATCCTTGAACCAGCAGGGATACAGTTGGAGATAGTGGCGGATCGCCGGCAGGTTCAAACCCTCCGTCACCAGCTTTTGGATAAAACGCAAGCGCTGTAAGTCTTCCTCCGAATAGAAGCGCTTGCCGCTCCTCCTTTGAGGGGGGCGCACGACTCCGGATCGCTCCCAGATGCGGATGGTCTCGGGGTGAACGCCGATAAGCTCAGCTACCACGCCGATCGGATATACGGGTTGTTTCAATGCAACCATTTAAGTGTCTCGAAAAGATTCTATCCAGATAACCTATCAGTGTCAACTGATCTTCCACCCCCAAAAGGAGCGATTCCGCCCGCCCAAAGGGTTCTCTTGGGGAACACCCTCCAATCCCCCCGAGAGAGGCGTCTTGGCACGCTCTTCTCGAATCGCTGTTTCCGGGCCACCCTCGAGGGGAAAGTCCTCCGAATCCCGTTTTCGTTACCAATTGTTAACCGTCTGTAACCATTCATTGACCGAACTGCAAAGGTTGATATGATTTAATCAATGATGAAGCACTCTCAGTCAAACATCGGAGGAACACATGTTCACCTTTGGAATCCGCGATATCAAGACGCTCGCCCGAGATGGGGGCTTTCGGTCGAGGAAACTATGGGCCTTCGTTCTCATCGTCGCAGTGAGCTTCCCCCTCGCTTGGGACAACCGCCTTCAGGATGAGGAAGTGGTTCTCTTCCTCAGTCTCTATGGGATCTATTGCATCGCCAATCTGCTCGCGAAGTTCCTTCTGGCCGGCGGCACACTGCGGAGCCTTCTCACCTCCACGCCGGCCTTCGCGGTCACCCCCCGCCCCGCCCCATCCCCCTCTCCACAGACGCCCCTGCCCAAGTGCGAATCCCGTGACGAATCCGAAAGCGAGATCGAGCGGCTCCGGCGAGAAAACGAGCGCATCAAGGAAATCCTCCACCGGCTTTCCATCAGCGATACCGAATGAGCGATGCTCACTCCGGGCGATCGCGCGTCCTCTCGTCCGGAAGGCCGATGTGCTTGCGGACAAGGGCCTCCATCTCTTCCGGCAGAACATCGGGGTTCTTCCGAGGTTCCTTGCCCTCGTAAAATCCCCGGACCTCCTCGAAGATAGCCCGGATGCGGGGATCGTCCTTCGATAGGCTGACCCCCCTTTTGTAGGCGGCCAGAATTTCGTTCACCTTGTACGTCACGATCTCCAATCCGGAGGTGGGGCCGGCCACGAGTTCCCGCCTTCCCCCCACGAGTTCCGGCGGGAAGGGCTCATACGTGCGGGGTTCTTTGATCACCGCCGCGCCGTGAATCCCGCTGCGATGGACGAAAGCGTTCTTACCGACGACCGCCTTGTTCCCCGGAATCACAAGCCCCAATTCCGCCTCCATGAAGCGCGCCAATTCCGCAAGGCAACTGAGATCATAGCGACTCTGGAGGCCCTCCGTATGCGCAAGGTTGATCAAGATCTCTTCCATCGCCGCGTTTCCCGCCCGCTCCCCGATCCCCAAAAAGGCGGCGCTGGTCCAATCCGCACCGTAATCGAACCCGATCAAGGAATTGGCCACCGCCAACCCGAAGTCATCGTGCATGTGGGTCTCGATGTGCCGCACCCCCAGATCCTTGAGGGCGCGGATGAGCCGCGGGATGCCGCGGGGCAACTCGGCCCGGGGGTCCGGAAGGCCGATGCCAACGGTATCGCACACCCGGATGACGGCATCCGGAGCGATCCTGAGCATCTTCTCAACGAGAGGGGCAACAAAGCCATGGAAATCGGCTCGAGTGATATCTTCGAGATGACAGCGCACCGCCAACCCTTTCTCCAGCGCATAGGCCATCGCATCGAGATACGATCTCTCCGCCTCTGGACGGGAAGCAAAGCCCATCTTCTTGAAGATGTGAAGATCGGAGACGGACATGAGAATGCCCGTTTCCCGGATTCCCCGCACACGCGCCACCGCTTCGATATCATCACGGTTGGCCCGCGCCCAAGCCGTCACCGCCGGATGGGTATAACCCTTCTCCAACATCCGCTCGGCCACTGCTCGATCGGAAGGAGAGAAGACGAAACACTCCAATTTCTCGATCCCGATCCGATGGAGATACTCGAAAATGCGGAGCTTGTGGGATTCGTTCAGGAAGATGCCCGGCATCTGTGCCCCATCCCGAAGCGTGGTATCGCTGAGGTGGACCTCCGCTCCGGGGGGCAATCGCTTTTTGGGGAAAAGGGGGGGATTTCCGCTCATCGTATCTTCTCATAAACGGGCTCGATCCGCCCCTCAAAAGGGGCGGATCGAGCCTTCTTTTACGTAACCCGGCGAATCGCCACGAACTCTGAAATGCGCATCACGGGGCCGTATCCCGGATGCGCACAAGTCCGCCCATCGTGCCGATGAACACCGTCCGCCCATCGGGGGCCAGCGTAATCGGCGCCCCGAAGTCCGTATAACGGAACCCCTCTCCCACGGGGATCCGGAAGAGCGTCTGACCCGTCTCCACATCCACCCCCGTCAGATGCCATGCATAATCGGTCTCGGAGAGGGATTCGTAGGTGTAAAGGTAGAGCACGCCATTGGCCAGCGAGACCTTGGGCACGGTGCTGCAGGAATTCTCGGCGCTGGACCAGACCTCCTTGCATGTGTACCCCCCGCTGCCATCCGGCAAGAGATCGATCCGGACCACCCCGCCGACGCTCTCCTTGCAACACCCACCGGCGGTCAAGAGCTTATCGCTATCCTTGCCGTAATTGTTCTCCACGATGACCGAGTACTCGAATCCGTTGCGGCCCGGCCGGACCCATCCGGGCAGAGCGTTCTCGGTCGTGCTCTGACCATCCCCGAAGACGGGAATTTGACAAACCAGTTTGCCATCGGAGCGGTTCAGGAAGAGAATGCTCATGCGCGGCTCGGCGTTATCGCCGATAGCCACCATCTCCCCGAACAGCTGAGGCGTGGTTCCGGAGCCCTGATTGATCATGCTCGGCTTGATGCGCGTGCCCCGGTCATACTCCGTGCGCCAATCCTGAACCGGAGTCCCATCCGCCGCCGCATGGAACCGGTACATGGCGTGATCCGTCACGATATAGGCCCCGTCCTCGCCTACGGTGAAGGAGTTCTGCATCTCCTCGCCCGCAAGCTCGATGGTGCGGACCTCCCCGCTCACCGGATCGATGGTGCCCACCTTTCCGAACCGGGTGACAAACCACCACCATCGGCCGCTCCAATCGGGGATGGCCATCTGAACATGATCGCGCGAGGGAGGCGTCATCGGAACCACATGAGCGCTCAAATCGTAGAGGCGCACCAGTGCAAACTGGCCCGAGGCATCATCGTACTTGATCGCCCGGATAGCGTTCTCGGCATCGGCCAAAATGACCCGATCCTCGTTATCCAGCACGAAGTATGCCCCGCCGGAGGTATCGCGGTAGGGGTACAGAGGATCGTCCGGATGCCTTGGCGGCAGCGGATATGAGGCCAGTTCATCGAGGGTTTCAGGATCGATGAGCAGAAGAAAGAAGCCGTTAGGGCGGGCATTCACGGTGAGGATACGCCCTTTTTGGTCGAAGGCGATGGTCACGCAAAGATTGGTACCCTCGGCATAGCTATGGAGGGTCACATCCGGATTCACCCCCGTGGGTCCGTTCACTTCATAGGTATCGGTCATGTAGGCATCGTTGTGCATGTTGCTCTTCCCGTTGGGGGCCAGATACGGATGCTGAGGCACGGGAAGATGAGTCACTTCGGGGACGGGGCTCGGTGAAGATTTGGAGCCGTTGTCACCCCCACAGGCCCCGCCCACAAGCGCCAGCGCCAGAAACACCATGACCGCCAAGCCGAGAATTGATCTCACGGTTTCCTCCCTTCCCGGGAATTTCCACGGCAATCGGTTAGGATTACATTCTCCACGATCCGGCGGACGGCGTCAAGCGCGGGGGAAGCGGCGGGGAGCTGCGTGATGGGCTTGCCGATCAGATCGTGATAGGCGATCGTCTCGTCCTGAGGGATCATGCCGAAGATTTCGAGTCCGATGCCCTCGGCGGCTTGCCTCAGCAACGCCTCGTTGCCCTGCACCCGATTGAAGACGATCCCGATCCTCCCGCACTCGATCACCCGATCGTGCGTGACCATCCGGTGGATGAGTTCGGCCGTCTGGATACCCCTCGAGGTGGCATCGCTCACCACCATCAGAACGCCCACCCTTCGGATCACCTGCCGGTTGATCTGTTCGAGCCCCGCCTCGCCGTCAATGACGATGGTATCGAAGCTTCTGGAAAGCGTCTCGATGGCGCCGCGGAGGAGATCGTTGACGGGACAGAAACACCCCAGCGTTTCGGTGCGGCCCATGGCCAGCAGCGCAAAGTCATCCGTCTCCGTCAGCGCTTCGAGCACCATGAAATCGAGGGTATCGGCGAGGCGAACTTTCTCGGCTTCTTCGCCTCTGCGGGCCGTCTCGATGATGTTCTCCCGGATCTGCCCCATGGTCCGCCGCACCTTCACCCCGAGAGCGGTCAGAAGCCCCATCGCCGGATCGGCATCGATCAAGAGAAGCTTGCCCGCCTTCCCGCTTTCCACAAGTACCCGCCCCATCATCGCGGTGATGGCCGTCTTGCCGACCCCCCCTTTGCCGCACACGGCGATCAAGCATTTCTTCGGTTGAGTCGAGAGATTCATGGGCAATCCTTACTCGGGGGCTTGGGCCCCCTCTTTCACTTTGCGCGCCGCATTCAAATCCCGGATCTCATCGCACACCGGTTTGTGGGTGCATGTACTGCAATTGTAATCGCACTCGATATCGTAGCCCTTCTCCTTCCATACCTCCTTAACGATCTGACCGCCGATACTCTGTGCGGCGGCGGCGATCTCGTCGAGCCGGCGGACGTGCTCCCGGCCCGCGGTCACGAAGATAACCTCCATCGCCTCCACTTCCGGCACGTTCGACTTCATGATGCCCATGAGCGCCCGCCCCAACACTTCGAAGGAGAAGCCCTTTCCGGCCGCTTCTTTGCTCACCCGCGCCCAGATATTGCGGGCAGAGCTTCGCACCATGTACCCCTCGATCCGGTCGGAAACATGTTGATTCTCTTGGATCCGTTCGTGCTTCTCCCGCGTAAGGCCCTTCCCCCCCACGATCATGATCTGGGCAAAGGGAAGCTTCGCCCCGGGTGATTCCCGAATATCGGGGCCGAGCAAGGTGATCACGCCGTCCCGCACAAGGGATACATCATCCGTCCATAGAACCATCGAAGTCGAGCCCGACTCGGGATTGCCGAGCTCCACGAAAACATCGGAACGAAGGATAATGCCGGGATTGGCCCCTTCCGCCACCCGGATCGGAAGGCCCGCCATGAGTTCGCCGGCGGATGAGGGACAATCGAACTCGCGGAGTCCCACTCCCGCTCCTACGGCTTCCGCCACATACGCTCTCACACTCTGGATATGTTCATCGAAAATCGCCATCGTATGGCTCCCGGCGGCGCCTCGGACTCCACAGCTCTACGCCGAGCAGAGGAGAATGGGCCTTTCCACCCTTAGGACGGTTGCAAGGTCCCGGAAAACAACAGCACCCATGGCCTACGGGCACCGGGGCTCCCCAGACCATGAGTGCCATTGTTATGTCAACAAAGATCCGGAGCCGCTTTACCCCAGCCCCATGGCGGTGAAGAACTTCGATATTCGATCCTTTACCTCATCGGGGGTGGTATAGGATCGGTCGAACAGATCCAAGCCGATGTGAAGGAAGGGCACCCCGAGTTCGCGGCATGTTTCGCGCATAATGCCGGCGGCGGCGGAGCCGTCCTTGTGGCCCATGTGCCCCGGCCAGATCACGCAATCGATCTTGTAATCCTTGACCATGCGGCGGATATCGGCGGAGAAGTTCTCCGCGGTGCCGCGGGCCTGACGGATCATGGGAGCATCGATCAGATTGCGCTTGGCCAGACCCTCAAAGATGGTTTTCTCGCTCGACGTGTCGATCAGCGTGTAGGGGAAATTGCCGAACATATCCATGACCAACACCGCCCCCCACTCGGTCTCGAGCCACGGCATGAGCTCGAAAACCCATCCGTAGGGCATGATATCGAACCAGAGGTACCGGATCCGCTCCTTCACCCCCGGCGGGCCTTTCTTGGCGGCCACATTGATCTCGGCGCATTTGACGAGTTGCCGGAACCAATCGGTGCAGCGGGGATCTCCGGCCACAAAGCACTGACTCACCGCGAAGGCCTGCGCCCCCCCGATGCCCCACCCATGGGGACACGGCACGGCCCGCCGCAACTCATTGTACTCCTGCCAGAGGGCGTAGGTCCGGTTGGATTCTTCGCAGACCTCGACCAGCCGTTTCATATCGAGGGTATGGCCGGTGTGCTTCTCGAGGAATTCGACCATTCGCCGGAGTTCATCGGCAAAGTAATTGATGGCCCGTTGATCCGAGGTATAGGGGGGATCGGCGCAGTACACGGGCACATCGAGCCATGCCTTGTTGTGGGTCATCACTTGATGAAGCATGGGGGCCCCGTCACAGGGGTAAAGCAAACCCAGAACGGCGGTGGGAATGGGCATCTGGCCGGTCTCGATGTAGTAGATCGGGAGACGGATGGCGGTGCACAGGTCGGAACCCAACCCGATCTCTTCCGTACCTTTGATATCCTCCGCCAAATACGGCGCCGAAGCGGCCAAAAAGGGCGTTTCCATCAGCATGTACCACGGAAGCTTCATCGCATTGAAGATTTCGGGCGCATTACAGAAATAGCCGGCGATGAAGGGCTTCCCGTTGACGGCGGCATCGATCACCAACTCCTTCGAATTGAGGAGGATATCGAGGAGCTTCATCTGAAGCTTATCTTCCTCCGTGGGCTCGGGGATCATATGCAGGGTATCGAGAAGGAACTTGAACCAATCCCGCTCCTTCTTATAGCGCGCCAGAGAACGCTCAAGGACCTCTTCTTTTGTCATTTCCTTCGTGTCCATCGGCTACCTCCCCATCATCTCAAGGAATGCTTGAACGCGGGTGCGGATCTGGCCCTTGCCGCTCAAGATATATTCTCGATCGAGCTTGAGGAAGGGAACGCCCGCCTCTTTCAAATCGAGATCGTTCATGTAATGTTCCACCACCCACGGATCGCAGAAGAGCAACCGCTCCCCGATGACCCCATCCACCTTGAAGTCCCGTATCATATCTTTAATGAACTTGATTCGCCGCGGTTGATCGCCATAGGTGCGAGGACATGTAGGCCGTAGCTGCACTTGGTAGCGGGCGATGGCCTCGATGGGGTCGCCCTTCTCGGGCACATCCACCCAGAAGAGGCGCGTGCCGAAGCACAGGAAATCGGTCACCACCAGTCCCCCTTGGCCCTCGATGATCTCGATATACTCGGGATCGTCGAGAATCCCGCCCACCACCATGATCCGCGCCCGATAGTCTTTAATCCCTTCCGCTCCCTCCAGATCCTTCAGCAATTCCTTGAGGAGCGCGTTGTATTGATCCCGGGGCATCGCGGTTCCGGCCACCACCACCGCCAACACCTGCGCGCCGGTGATCGGGGGATGATCGGCCTTTCTGAATTCATAGAGCCGGCGAAGGAGGCGCCGGTTCTCATTGTGAAGCTTGATGGCGCTTCTCAGCTTCTCATCGGTGATCTTGACGCCGAAATGCTTCTCCAGCTTCCCCCTCAGCAACAACAGCTCGTCCCGGTACCAGCCGACCTGCGGTTCCCCCGTCTTCTTCGGGAGGCTGAACACCTCCACGAATCCGGTCTGAAGCTGGCTCTTCCAGTTATCGTAGATGCGGCGGATGTGATCGCAGCTGTTGGGGACAATCAGCCCATCGAGGAGATCGAACTCCCCCCGAAGGGCCATGTTGAAGCAATGCCGGGGAAACGAGCAGTTGATGCTACTGTAAAACGCATCCGAAAGCTCCGTGCCGTCACTCCCCGTGGCCCTCATCCGGAAGGGGAGCATGCCCGCAGCAGTGAAAATCTCGTCCGGGACATGGGTGCAGAAATACCCGATCACCTTTCCGCCCTGATCTTTCCACTGACGAACGGAGGGATTGATCAGGGTGGCCGTCACTTCCTGAAACTGTTCCAGAGCCTTCGATTTGAGTCCCGTCTCCAATTCAGGCCTCCTTTCCCCGAAGCGTGCTCGTCGCTGCCTCCTGCGCCCGGCCCCGTTCCGCCGCTTTCTCCGCCGCAATCAGCGCCGCCCCGATGGCCCCTGTAATCTGAGGGTCGTGAGGCAACTTGATGACATCCACCTTCAATTGAGCGCTGAGCGCCTTGGCCAACCCGGCATTCTTGGCACAGCCGCCGGTGAGCGCCACATCCTTGACCAGACCGACCTTGCGCACCATCGAATTGAGCCGGCCGGCGATGGAGTTGTGAAGTCCGGCGACGATATCGGCCAGTTCCTTGCCTTCATTCACGAGGGTGACCACTTCGGATTCGGCGAAGACGCTGCACTGGCTCGTGATGAGAGCCGGATTCTTGCCCTTGAGCGCAAGCTCCGAAAGCTCCCCCAGGGTGAGTCCCAGCACCCGTGCCATCGCCTCGAAGAACCGCCCCGTTCCGGCGGCGCACCGGTCGTTCATCACGAACTCGAGCACCTTGCCCTTATCGTTCAGGGACATCACCTTGCAGTCCTGCCCGCCGATATCCACCACCGTTCGCACCGAAGGCACCATCCACTGCGCGCCCCGGCCATGGCACGTGATCTCGGAGATATTCTCATTGGCGAAAGGCACTTTCAGTCGGCCGTAGCCCGTGCCCACGATGTAGGCCAGATCCTCGATGGACCGCAAGCCCGCCTTGGCGATGGCCTCGTCCATCGCCATTCGGGACGTGAGCTCCGGCTTGGTGGTCGAGGCTACAATGCTGTACGAAATGATCTGGCCATCCTTCATCACCACTGCCTTGCCCGTCGCCGAGCCGATATCGCACCCTCCAACAATCATCTTTCCCTCTCCTTTAGAGCCCTCCTCAGATGACGCAAGCTACACGAGCTCATCGTACATCTCGATCTCGAGCGATCCGTCGAGGAGGGGAAGGATCACATCGAACATCTCTTTGAGGTAGGGCGTCGAGCCATGCGCCATGAAGGCGTTCATATCGCTGTACTTTTCGTACACCATGAAGAGGCACTTATCGTTTTGAGAGCGATGGAGGTTGTAGGCCAGCGTGCCCTCCTCTTCCCGCACTTTGGGGATCACACCCCGCAGGGCTTTCTCCACCTTCCCCTCTTCACCTTTCTTCGCTTTGATTTTGGCCACTACCGCGATCACCGGTGCTTCCCTCTCTTTTAATTTTATTATTTATTTCTGCTTCATCAACTCCGCCAAATCGAGCGGCTCACCCTTCGAGGGTTCGCGCCGCAGCTTGATGGCCCCGACGGAGCACTTATCTTCACACACCCCACACCCCATGCACTTCTGCACATCCACCACCGCCCGCTGCTCATCCTCGTTCAGCGTAAGCGCCTTGAATTGGCAAGTCGCCACGCAATCGCCACACCCCATGCAATCCTCGCCCACTTCGGCCACATAGCCCGAAGGGGCCAAGAAGGGCACAGTTCCTTGAAGCAGATTCCACATCTGCACCCCGAGGCAACAACAACTGCAGCAATTGCAGATGGCAAAGAACTTGTTGCCCATCTCCCGTTTGAAATAGGCGCAGTGAACATGGCCGCGCGCATGCTCTTCCTCGAGGACCTTCACCGCTTCCTCTTGCGTGATCTTGCGGAAATGGGGATTCTGATCGGCGATGAAGGCCGCCCCCGGATCACCCACAAACATGCACACATCGAGCGGGAGACAGGGCTTGAGGGAAACCTTGCGGCAGGCGCAATCGCCCAAAGCGATGGACGTGGGATTCTTGAGAATGATATCCTTGGCGATCTTGAAGGGGATCACCTTCTCCGGCGTGATGAGCGAAAGGTCCTGTTTCTGGGTCACGAGCTGAATGGCATCCTTGAGCTTGACCACTTTCCCATGATAGATGTTCGTCTCATGGGTCATGGCGGCATCCGCGATCTCCTGCACCGCCATCTTGAGCAGCACTTCCAGATCGGGGTCGAGCTTCTCCTTCCGTTCCCGAACGGGAAGGCCGGACATGGCCATCGCATGGTGCAGAAAATGGTCGATATGCTTCATGTACACATAGGCATGGAAGAAGCTGTTCTTCTCCTCAGGGGGATAGGAATCGTAGAGATCCTTTACCACATCGCCCATAGCACATTCTCCTTTTCGGCCGGACGGCCGATCTTCCTAATTCAAGGATGCCATCAGATCCCTCGTCCCGGTATGGGCCGAAAGATGTAATCCATGGTTTATTCCCGATCGTCCAAACGCACGGTCTTGGGGAGTCGAAACTCCCCAAGACCATCCTTCTCACCTTTTCGGGGATTCGATTCACCCTTCCGGGCATTCCACCGGGGGGCGAATTATTTCTTTCCCTTCTTATCGGGTTTCTGCGGCTCCTTAGCGGGCGCTTGCTTGTTGCGATAGGAATATCCCGGAATCGCCATGGCGCGGACACGCTTCCGCACCGCCCAGAGCTGCTGAACGAGAGAATCGGGCTCCTCCTTGCCGGGCTCCTCCCATGGCTTGCCGAGGCCCATATCGGTGGCGATGATCTTATAGCAGTTATAGGACTCCGCCGATCCGGCGTTCGAACCCACCCACCAGCACCCGCCGGTGGCATAGAGGTTCTTGATCGGGGTGCGGTAATTGGCGAGTTCCGGTATGGGACGGTTGGCCCCCACCTGAGAGGGAATCCGGTCGATCCCGGCCATGGTGCCGTTCGGGGCGAGGTTCCGCATGCGGAGATTATCGTACGGGCTGTTGGTATCCACCCCGATGACATTATCCCAGGTCATGTTGGGGGCATAGTCCTTCCAGATCGTGATGAGCTCGTCGGCATAGCGCTTCTTGATCTCCAGCCATTCCTTCTCCGTGTACTTGGAAGCGGGCGGCGCCAACTGCTCGTTCTGAACCACGTGCTTGCCCGGCGGGGCCATCGAGGGATCCACGAGGCTATGGCAACCCACCGTGGGGCAGTAGTCTTCGAGCGGCGGCCATTCCAGCGCCTTCTCGTGCTGACACTCCCGCGCGATGTGCATCGGGTCCGGATCGGGCTGAAGGCCCAACCATTCGCACTCGTGAATATCCGGATTGAACGCTTCCGCCTTGTACTTCGGCGCCTCATGCACCGCAAAACTGTACCACATCAAACAGCCGAAAGACCGAGCGAGTTTGCGCACCTTCTGGGCGATCTCATCGCTGATGTATTCCTTCCCGATCATCTCGAAGCACAGTTGCTCCGGCGAAAGCCCGCAAACGGCGACGAGCTTCTTCGCCTGCACCTGACTCCCATCCTTGAGCCGGATCCCCGTCGCCTTCCCGTTCTCGATGATGACCTTCTCCACATGGGCATGGGTGAAGAACTTGCACCCCATTTGCACCAAGATCTGATGGGCCGCATGGGCGATCTGGTGCGTGCCCCCCCGGTTGAACCCGATGGTGGGCAACGTGGCGGTGAAGCCCAGGGCATTCATGCCGCCGCCGGGCTCGGTGATGTCATCCACGGAGGAGACGGCAAACCGCAGCACGCATGATTGAAGCTCCTGACTCTCGAACCATGTCTTGGCCGCATTCAACATCGTGCCCGTGAGGATTTCATTCGTCGGCTCGAATCCCGCTTCGATCAGCTTGGGATACAGCGCGAGCTGCCGATTGAAGACCTCCGGTTTCTGCGCCCACTCCGGGGGAAGGAAAAGGTTATCCATCTGCACCCGCTGGTACTCGTCCGAGTGCTCGAGCTTCCACATCTTGAGCCACTTCTCGGCATCTCTCTTCGAGAAGCGCGCGATCTCGGCGGCGGTCCGCTCCTGAGTCGGATCGTGCTTATCGCTGTAGATGGCCAAGCACGTCTCATTGTTGCGGAACACAAATCCATCACTGCAAAGATGCTGTTCCCACTGGGCCCCATAATCCCAGAACTGGGGGAAATCCCGCCAGATCGGGGCATAGTACCACGGCAAGATGATATTGGCGTGATCGTTCCCCCGGAACCCGGGCGCCGAGAGCTCCTCGGTGCACAGGCATCCGCCGATCTCGTGCCGGCGTTCAAAGATACCCACGCTCATCCCGCCGTACTTGATCAGATACATCGCCAGCAATAGGCCCTTGTTCCCCCCACCCACGATTACCGCATCGAAACTCGCATCTGCCATGGGAAAGACCTCCTCCATGAATGTGATGCACCGGGAATCTACGAACACCTCCCGGGCATCTATGGACTTCGTGACGTTAGTTTGCCATAGCGCCGGTAATGCTCGCAATACTTCTTTTGTTGGTAGAAAATACTTAGGATGACCTAAGTATTTCGGGCGGCGAGAAGGTGGGTACGGAGATTCACCTTCTGCTTCTTGAGGCCGAGCTTGGCGCGGATATTATAGCGATGGGTATCGATCGTCCGGGGGGACATGCCCAGCACCTCGGCGATCTCTTTGGTCGTCTTGCCCTGTTTGACCAGATCGGCCACCCGGATCTCCGCAGGGGTAAGATTCATAAAGCGAGCGGAGCCCCCCGGCAAAAGTGGAGAGGTGATCGTATTCAGGTTGGCTTCAAGCCCCTCCAGATAGGTCCGCTGGACCTCGGTCAATCCACTCTTCTTGAGCTTCTCCAGATACGGGAAGACCAATTCCTTCACATTGGCGAGCAGTGTGTTCTCAAGCTCGGACCGGACCTCCTCCGCCTTCCGGAGCATCAATCGGAGCGCCATATTCGCTTCCTCGAGGTTCGACGTCCGTTCCCTCACCAGACGTTCGAGATCATCCCGATGCTTGCGCAGAAGCTCCTCCTCCCGTTTGCGGTCCGTCACATCCCGGGTGATGGCCAGCACTCCCTTCACCTCGCCGTCCTTGACCACTGCCCGGGGGTTCACTTCGATGATGATCTTTCGGCCGTCCTTCCCCGTGGCCTCGAATTCCAGAGTTCCGGATGCCACCACCCGACCGGAGAGAAGCTCATTGGCCAGATCGATGCACCGTTGCCAATCGGGGGGACTGAGCACACCGAAATCGTAGAACTTCTTCCCGATCACCGCCTCCCGCCGATACCCGAAGACATCCTCGAACTTCCGGTTCACCTCGATGATGGTGCCATCCATCCCCACATAGGCGATATGATCGTTCGCGTTCTCGAAGATCGTGCGGAACTTCTCCGCGCTCTCGCGCAGGGCCTCGATTTCCCGGGAAAGCGCTTCCACCCGGGCTTGCAACTCTTCGTACGAGGGTTTCTTCGTCACGAGAAACGCTCCTTGGGGCCCATCCGATGGTGCTTGAATTATATCACCGCCCTTCGGTAACGGATACCCCCGGCCGGCGGCACAGATCCCCCACACAGCACGGCTCGCAACGGGGGGACTTCCGGCATACCTCTTTCCCGTGCCGGACGAACAGGGCATGATACTCGTTAAAGAGCGCCTCATCATGGGGAAGATGCGCCATGAAGAACGCTTGAAGCGCCGCATAGTTCCCGTAGTCCGGATTCAATCCCAAGCGCTCCGTGATCCGCTGGGTGTAGGCATCGACGACAAAAATCGGCTTGCGGGCGGCATAGAGGATGATCGAGTCAGCGGTCTCGTACCCGATCCCATAGATCGAAAGGAGCTCCGCCCGGAGCTCGGGAAGGGGCAATGCGAATAGACGTTCGAGGGAATCCCCGTATCGCTCCCCCAGACGCTCTACGAAAGCCCGCACCTTCCGCGCCTTGACGTTGTAATACCCCGAGGGACGGATGAGACGGGCCAGCGCTTCGATCGGGATTGCGCGAAGGGCGGAGGGGGTCATCATCCCCTCCCGTTTGAGATTGGCGATGGCCTTCTCCACATTGGCCCATGCGGTGGACTGAGTGAGGATCGCGCCGATGATCACCTCGAACGGCTCATCGGCGGGCCACCAGTGCTGCGGCCCATAGCACGAAAAAAGACGCTCGTACAGAAGCTCGAGGGGATGGCGAGGCGTCATGGCTACCATTCATTCAGCTTCGATACCCAATCGGGGTAACGGGCGCCGGCGACCGAATCACGGGGTAGATACGGTTTGATATCGAGCACGGGCGTGCCATCGAAGGCATCCAATCCGGTAACCCGGAGCACGTTGCCCTCCCGACGTTCCATCTCGACGATGGTAAGCCCGATGGGGTTCGGCCGCCGCGGGGAACGGGTGGCGAACACCCCCGTGAGGGGCAACTCGCTGCGCCCCTGAGGATGCACCTTGAGAGGGGCGGGGCCGCGGCTCTCGTGCATCCAATAGAGAACGATGATATGGGAAAACCCTTCGAGACCGTCGAGGGAAGGGGCGAAAGCGGGATCGACGACGATCTCCGATTTCACCCCCCTCCAACCCCGATGCCCCCGGTCGGTGATCCCGTTCCTCACCCGCCCGATCGGATGGAAAACAGCGGCCTCTTCGGTTTCCATTCCTCCGGATTCCTCCCGTTTTACTCATTCCCCGGCGCCCGAGGCGGTCATTCGTACCGAAGCGCCTCGGCGGGATACACCCGGGCCGCCCGATAGGCCGGGATGAATGTGGTCAGAAGCGCTGCGCCGTAGGCCAACCCCGCGATCATCCCCAATTGCGCCCACGGAATGACCGGCTTGATCCCTGCAATCTGCGCCTCATCGGTGAAGAGGAGAGAGGTGCCCACCCCGAGCGCAAGCCCGAGGCCGATCCCCAGAAGCGCCACGAAGGAGGATTCAAGCAGAAAGCTGAACTGCACCATCCCTTGCCGGAAGCCGATGGCCCGCAGCATGCCGATCTGCTGGCGCCGCTCGACCACGGACCGGGCCGCGATGACCCCCAGCGCCGCAATCCCCACCACAAGGCCCAGACCCATGAACGCGATGCTGATGTTCCAGAACATATCGTATATCTTGGTGAAATCCTTGACCTCTTGGGCCATCACATTGGCGTTGAGACCATGCTCCATGAAGGCCTTCTCGAGGTTCTCGGCAAGCGCCGGGACCTCATCGAGTTTATCGGATCTGACCTTCAGCCGATAGGAGATCGGATCGCGGAAAGGCGAGGAGGATTCAAGGTATCCGAGCGCCCCCAACGCCTCCTTGGAAACGGTGATCGGATTGGCGTAAGGTCCGGCCATCACATCCACCACCCCGATGAGCTGTAACTTCTGGACGGCGCCGGTGTAAGGATTCCGGACCTCGAAATAGACATCGGGCGGGATCACCTTATCTTCCACATAGAACTGTCCCTTCCCGATCACCACGTCCACTTGTCCCCCTCCCCCGCCCATCTGCCCGTATTTAGTGGGCACCATCTCGGAACTGACGATCGCCACCCCGGGATTCTCCTTCAGCGCCCGCCACACCTCTTCCTTCGATCGATATCCCTCGGCCATCAACTGAAAATCATACGGAATGCTATCCGCATATGCTTCATCCGCTCCTATTAGATAGAACGCTTCCCATTCGGGGCCTTCGGAGGGGGATCCGGCCGGGGCATCGGTCTCCGGGTCCTCCGCGGGAGAGGGTTCAACGATATCGCGGAGGCCCACCGGCGCGAGATAGAAGCTTGCGATGGTCTCGAAGTCATCCGCGCTGACCCCTTCGGCGTGCTCGAGCGCGGCCCGGAGATCGGGAATGGTATTGGTGCGGTTCATCACTTCGGCGCGGATATGGAATCCCCCCGAAACCCGATCCGTATCGCCGAGGATGGCGTCGATGGAGGCGTTCATGGAAGACATCCACACCAAGGTGAACACGATGAGCGCGAACATGGATAAGGCCATGCCGGTGCGGAAGCGGCTGGCCAAGGGATAGGAAACGGCGGTCTTGATCATCGGCGTGAGGGCGCGCAATCGGCCGAAGAATGCCATCACGCCGGAAAGCAGCAGATCGGAGTTATACATGACGATCCATACTGCCCCCAGCACGAGCATCACTCCCGAAAGGACGAACATATCGAATCCGGCGGCCATCTCCTCCCCGTGGGGATGCCATTCGACCGGAGATAGCCAGAAGACCAGAATTCCCACTCCGGCCAGCGTATAAGCGAGGCGTTCCCGAAGGAAGAGCTTCCTTGCCAGAAGGCACAGTCCGATGATGACCAGCGATGCCCCGATCGAATAGGAGGTCCACTCTCTCCGGTCGATGCCCGAGATCATCATGAGGGCGCCGATGAGGGGGAGCGCCCACGGTGAAAGGGCAACCCACAGGCGGATCGCCGGCCGGGGCTTGATCCAGTAAAACGCGATCGGCCCGACGAGATGCCTTCGTTCGAAGGCGTTGCGGAAAAGGGAGCCGAGCCCTTCTTCCCTCTCGACCTTGGGTTCCGGGAGATCCTTGATGGCGCTGATGATGTTGAGATTGCTCACCCGCCAAGCCGAGATCACCACGACGATGACGGTGAGCACCACTCCCATCATGTAGGCCATGACGAGACCCTTCAGGGTGAAATGATAGCTGATGGCAAATCCCATCTCCTCGAAGGCGGCGGCCATCACCTGAATCATGCCCCAGCTCACCACCAGTCCAAGCGCGCTCCCGATGGCCGAGGCGCCGAGCGCGTAGAGAACCCCCTCATAGGTGAACATGCGGACGATATGGCCGCGTTGTGTTCCCACGGCCCGCGCAATGCCGAGCTCCTGTTTACGTTCCGCCGCCAGCATCACGAAAATGAGGAAGATCAATAGGATACCCGCGATGATCGAAAACGATCCGAAGACCACGAACAGCGTGGAGAACATCCCGCCCGTCTCATCGGCCGCATCCAAGGCATCCTTTTTCACCGGCTCGGCCTTGAGGCCGGTATCCGCAAGCGGCGCTTCCAGCGCTTTCAAGACCGCATCCGAATGGCGGGCGCCTTCGATCTTATCCCCCCGGTTGGTGATCAGAATAAAGTTGATCTGTTCTGTCCCCAGATACGATTGCAGATGAGCTAGGGGCATCACCATCGAGCCGCCGGATTCGGTGCTGTACATGGTGGGGTTCCCCCCGGACCGGTACACGCCGGCGATGGTGAGGGGCACATCGTTCCCGGCGATCTGCGCGTTGAAACGTTCGTCGAGGCCCTTCTCGAGTTTCTCGGCCAGTTTCTCGCTTACGTACACATAGCCGGGGCCGAGATCTCTCAGCTTTTCCATCGAGAGCTGATTCCCATGCCGATCGAGCAGAGGGTCGAACGGGCCGGAATCCGGTCGGTCGAGTCCGAGCAAGGTCACTGCCGGCTCGTTCAGCCGGGTATCGGGGGCCACCACCGGAATGGTCTCGATGATGGCCGGGGCTATGCCTTCCACCTTCCCCTCGGCCATGAGCGGGGAGAGGGCGTCTTCGACCGTCTGAACCCACGTCGGGTCGAAATAATCGGTCACGCCGGCGCCTTCCATCCGGACTTGCATCGCCCCGAACTCCGTTCCCTCGCCCATCACCATCACATCCACTTCTCCGAGCGAATCGATGCTCAGGCTCCGGATGGAATAGGTGAGGGTATCGCCGGTGGCGAAGGAGGCAGAGAAGATCATCGAAGCCAGCATGAGTCCGAGGCACGTGAGAACGGTATGGGCCGGACGGCGGGGAAGGTTCCGGGCCCCCAGACGGAACATAACGCGGTTACGCCAGACGCTCGCAGTGAGTGTGATCGCAGATAGCGCGAACAGCGCGATGACGATCAGTAGGAAGGTATTGATGGGAATGCCGAAAAGGCTCTGCATGGTTTTTTATCCCCGGCAAGCTTTCGAGCAACTCAAGCCCGCGGAGGCTCAAGAACGATCGGGCGCAAGGCAACGATCCTTCGAACCGCCGTTCTCGCTATCGCAGGCGATGACGCCGTCCCGCATGCGGATGATGCGATCGGTCAGCGCCCCGACCTCCGCCGAGTGGGTCACGAGGACGAACGTCTGACCTTTCTCTTTATTGAGGCGCCGGAGGACGTCCATGATCTCCATCGCCGTCTCGCTATCGAGGTTGCCCGTGGGTTCATCCCCCCACACGATGGCCGGATTGTTCACGAGGGCCCGCGCCACCGCCACCCGCTGCTGTTGCCCCCCCGAAAGCTCCGCAGGCCGTTTGGCCCGCTGTTCCCCGAGGCCCACCCATTCGAGCACCTCCTCGGCCTGTTTGCGGGCCCGGCTCTGGCTCACGCCCGCCACCAGAAGCGGCAACTCCACGTTCTCCACAACGCTCAGAACCGGGAGAAGATTGAAGGACTGAAACACAAAGCCCATCTGTTCGGCCCGGAAGCGGGTGCGTTCCTTATCCGAAAGCCGAGGGATCAACTGACCTTTGACCACGATCTCTCCGGAATCGATGCTATCCAGACCCGAAAGGCAGTTGAGAAGCGTGGTCTTGCCGCATCCGCTCGGCCCCATGACGGCCACCATCTCGCCCTCTTTGATGCTCAAATTGACCCCCCGCAGGGCATGGACTTTGACCTTTCCGGTATTGTAAACCTTGTGGACATCTCGGGCTTCAACGATCCAGTGAGTCTCCACCGGGCACCTCTCTTCGGCTCGGGGGCCGGATAGCCCCACCTTTCAGGCTCATGCATTATAAGCTATCATATCTTACTCCGCTCCGCAAACAATGACGGTTCCCCCCAAAAGGGGGGTTCCGCTTTGGAGCCTCCACTCTCAGGGTAAATGACCTTGATCACGTCACTGCGGACCTTACCCCGGAATCCCCACACACCCCACGAGCGATCCGGCTTCTCCGATCTCACCCAAAGGGTTTTTAGGGGATGGCCGGGAGAGCCCAACCAGGGCACAAGCTCTGCGCTCAGAATAACCCCTCTCTGCCTCCAATCCATCGGCCGCCGCCCGGCGCGCCGAGAGGGCCATTATTTTTTGCCAGAAGCCCCTTCAAGGCATCGATATCCATCGACCGCTGCGCCACGATCCGCTTCAGCTGTGGACCGCTTCTGCTTCACGAAAGGATCCCCCTTCTCTCCTACACCTTAACTTCCGGATCCTCTCATTGAAAGTGGTTCAGTTTACGGGGGGAAGGTCAGTGGCATTTGGCGGTACGCCTAGAACTTGGTAGCAATTGAACTGTTTATACTGTTCGCTCGACATATCGCCATGACTGGATAATCATACGGCACACCGACTTGATACGAAGCGGCTAACGATCTGCGCTTGAGCCGTAGGCTGACTGAAGGGAGGCCTGCGGCTCAAAGTGCGTGTTAACTAGCAACTACTTCCTTCGGATTCGGCCCGTACTGGTTCTCTCCTGGCTGGCTATCCTTTGCTAACAAGACTAATAACCAAATGCTGCCAACGATGGGAACCAGGCCGAAGAAAAAATCCACCAACCACTCTTCCCCACGTCGTGTAGCCTTCTCACTTCCACAGCCAACGAAGGGATTAGAACTGCCAGCGCATACAACACATACAACACGAATAGGCCAAGCAAATAGTCTAAAACGTTCGCGACAGTTGCGAAGATTAAGTTGAATAGAACGAACATCCAGTATTCTTTTCGGCGTGCTCGTCCGCTGAATACAGCATACTTTTTGAGCACAGTGATATACCAGTTCATTGTTCCTCCTTAGCTTTTAGATTGTATTTCTTTATCGCCGAGCGCAACTGGGTGAACGGCGCCCTTCCCTGGTTTTCCTTTCTTGCACCCGCTATGCATTTCGACCGCGTTCTGGGCGCTGGCTAACGGTTTGGCTCAGCGGCAGCGGCAGGTAGTCGGAACTCTCTGCCATTATCGCGCATTCCCCCAAAACTAAGTGCGTACCAACAGCGGCGAAGCCGCTGTCCGCTGGAGCCGGTGTTGGGCAGCAACTCGTAAACCCAGATATGGTTTCTAAAGGTCTGTCCGCGGATGTACCATCATATACCCAACAATCGCATTATCTATTACCTTCGTTCGACTGGTATTCCATCCACCGTTTACCACATATTGTTCAGGCTTCGTAGCTCTGGCAATTGTCGCGAAATTCTCAATGGCAAGGAACAGGAATTTCTTCTGACCATTCTGGAATTCAGGGCCGTGCCACCCGAAAAACTTGCGAGTATATTCTCTGTCTATCGGCACAACTAGGTCCGGCAAAATATGATGAAGGGTTTTTGAACAAGCGACTAGCTTTGCGCGATTCTGGACGATTTCAAGTGAATCCATAAGTTGCCATAAGTCAGTGGACAATCTCTGAAGATCGAGTTGTGGGTCATCGATTTTGATTCCATCAAGTTTGTCTATTTCTTTTACTTTGGATTGCAATGCCTCTTTGAATTCTGAATACCGCAATAGATTTGACCCTCGCCTTCCTATCCCCCAAGCCTGTATGGTTTTATAGAGGCTCTCCAGAAATAAATCGTTGCCAATAGCATTGGCTGCCGAAGCCTCCTGTGCTCTGGCTGAAATGGTATTTTTATGGGAATCCATTTGTTCAGGCTTTTTAAAGGGCGGTTGTTTTTCAAACTCACCCAAGAACCCTTTGAAGTTTTCAATAAGTTCTTTCACACTTGACTGTATGGTTTGCGCTCTTGTGAGTTGCATAATAATCTCCTTCTTTTGCTGCCCAACAATAATTAGACTGATCCGCATAATATGGGGGGTTCCGGTTTTTTATCCATATAAAACACCTTGGAATTTCTTATCGAACGTCCCTTTGCTTTCAATTGCTTCATCCCATCCAACGGTTGATCATGGCATCTTATACGGATCGGCATAACATGCCACTCTTTTATGGTTTCAAAGGACGTCCATTGGGCTGCGGACACCCGCAGGCCCCCGGTTAAGTGCATGTGTATAGATCATCGTGGCCTTGACATCCGCATGGCCCAATAGCTCTTGAACGGTCCTGATGCCGTAGCCGCTCTCCACGAGCAACGTCCTATTGATTTTAAGTAAACTACTCCCCGCAGGCCGGATTTGTCAAGTCCAGATTTTGATCCGAAAACAGCGATTCCCTTTGGAGCCTTCACCCTTAGGGTGAACGACCTTGACCACCTCAATGCGGACCTTGCCCCATGGTTTCCCTTGACAAATCGCGGTCTCTAGTTCATAGTGTGGCACACACGATCAAGGAATACGAGGGTGAAATTCTCGCCCCGCGCAGGGAGGGAACATGTACGCACAGCGGATCGGGTACATCGATCTCACCACTGGCCGGTCTCGAAGTCAGATCGTTCCGGAAGCCTTGCGGGAGAAATTCTTGGGCGGGAGGGGCATCGCCATGTATCTCCTTTATCGTCTCCTCCCCCCGCATGGTGATCCCCTTGGCCCCGAAAATCCGTTCATCGTAAGCGCCGGCCTCCTCGGCGGAACGATCGCCCCATCCAGCGGGAGATGCGATCTGGCCGCCAAATCACCCCTCACCGGATTCCTCGGGAACAGCAACATGGGCGGCTTTCTTGCCCCCGAACTGCGCTTCGCCGGATTCGACCATCTCGTCGTCACCGGAAGGGCGGAGAAGCCCGCTTACCTCTGGGTGCACGATGGTCAGATCGAGCTCCGCGATGCCTCCCGCATCTGGGGCAAGGATACGTGTGAGACGCCTCAGGCGATTCGCAAGGAGCTCGGGGACGAAGATATCAAAGTGATGTGCATCGGCCCGGCGGGGGAGAGGCTCGTGCGGTTCGCCAACGTGATCACAGGGCTCAAGAACGCCGCCGGCCGAACGGGCATGGGATGCGTGATGGGCGCGAAGAACCTCAAGGCCATCGCCGCCAGAGGCACCGGGGATCTGAGCATCGCCCACCCCCGCGATGCCCTCGATCTTCTCCAAGAGTTCATGGGGATGATCCGCGAGAATCTTATCTTCCGCGGGATGTCCGTTCAGGGCACCGCCATGTTTCACGACTCGACCAACCTCATGGGGAGGCTGAGGATTCGAAATCTTCAAAGCAATCACGATCCCGAGGGGTCCGGCCTCTACGCCAATAGATTGGAACCATTCGCCACGGGGAAAGCGGCATGCTTCGGGTGCCCCGTTCACTGCCGGCATCAATATATCCTTCCGGAGGGCCCCCACAAAGGGGCGCACATGGAGGGTCCGGAATGGAGCACCATCGGCGGGCTCGGGTCCGAACTCGGCATCCGAAGGATGGAGGCCGTGCTCGTGGGCAACGATCTCGTGAACCGCTATGGCATGGATTCCCTCGAGACGGGGAGCATGATCGCTTGGGCCACCGAACTCTACGAGAAGGGGTTGATCGGGGATGGGCAGACCGGCGGACTCAAACTCGCATGGAACAACGAAGAGGTTCTGTACCGGATGATCGAGATGATCGCCCGGCGCGAGGGTCTGGGGGATATTCTGGCCGAAGGGCCGCTCCGGGCGATCGAGAAGCTCGGTGAGCCGACGCGATTCTACAACCTTCACGTGAAGGGCATGAGTTGCCTTCACACCGATGAACGCGCCACTCCGGCAATGGCGCTCGGCATTGCAGTGGCCTCCCGCGGCGCCGATCACCTCCGCAATCGCCCCGGCGTGGATGCGGCAACCATGCCTCCGGACCTTGCGGCCAAGGCGTTCGGTTTTCCCATCGCCCGTGACCTCCATACTTACGAAGGGAGCGGCAAGACGATCCGGTGGCACGATCTCATGTATGCCCTCACGGATGCGCTGGGAGTCTGCAAGTTTCAGGCCTTCTTCATGGCCCCATCGGCGATCGGATACGAGCATTACGCCCGGATCGTTCGGGCCATCGCCGGACTCGATCTTTCGGGCCGCGATCTCATGGAGGCCGCCGAGCGGATCTGCACCATCGAACGGCTGTTCAATCTCCGGGAAGGACTCCAGCGGAAAGACGATTTCCCGCCCGAACGGTATTTCGCTGAGCCGACTCCCGCGCTGGGATTCCCGGGATTCCAGAACAAGAAATTGGATCGGGAACGGTACGAGCGGGAGCTCGATGCCTACTATGAAGCCCACGGGTGGGACCGAAACGGCGTGCCCACACCCGAAACGCTGAAACGGCTGGGATTGGACGGGGAGGATCTCCGCCCGGGAAAGCGGGGATAAAGGTGGTTGAAAAAGGGGCGCATCGGAGCTTCCATAGAGAGAGAACCGCAAGGGAGGGTATCAAAGCCATGGGGAAAATGCTCATTGCAGACTATTCGAAGTGTACCGGCTGCCGCCTGTGCGAAGCAGCGTGTTCCGTGAACAAGAACGGGGCGGCCAATCCCGCCCGGGCAAGGATCGCGATCATCAAGTGGGAACCGGATTGTCTGCAGATTCCGATGGTCTGTGCCCAGTGCGAATCGGCGCCGTGCGCGGCCGTTTGCCCGGTGCGGGCGATCATCCGGGATGAGGCTCTGGGCCGGATGATCATCCAATACGATCTGTGCATCGGGTGCCGCATGTGCATGGTGGTGTGCCCCTTCGGGGCCATGGGGTTCGATTCCGGCTCCCGAAAGATCTTCAAGTGCGATCTCTGCGATGGGGATCCCCTCTGCGCGAAGGTGTGCGAGACCGGCGCCCTCCGGTACGAGGAAACCACGCGGAGCAACCGCTCGAAGATGCGGTTGGCGGCGCAAAGGCTCTCCGAGCTTCTCAAGAAATCGGCGGCTTAGCCATCCACCAAAACGACGGTAGATGTCGGAACCCTGTGTTACAATGCGTCCACCACTTCTCGGAGGGGAGAAATGAAAACCGATCGCGGGCTTGATCGGGCGATTCGTCTGGCCCGGATTCAGCATCTGCTCCACAAGAATGGGCGCGGGCTGACGACCCGGGAGCTAGCGCATCTATGCGGCGTCTCGGTGCGGACTATCGAAAGGGATATCCTTTCGCTGCAAACCGATCTTGCCGTGCCGCTGACCAAGAGAGGGGATCGGTACGGGATTCTCGATTCGTATCTCTTGCCGCCGGTCTCGTTCACCCTGTACGAGACAATGGCCCTCACGCTGGCCGCACGGCTGGTGCTGCGGCAGACGGATGAGGCCAATCCACACACGGAATCGGCGCTCATCAAACTGGCGGGGATGCTGCCGTCCGGCGCCTGCGATCAGCTCAAGCAAAGCGCAAAGAACCTTCGGAAGAAGCCTCACGATGCAACGTACCTCCGCGTTTTCGAGCGGGTGGCGATTGCGTGGTGTACCCAGCGGCGTCTCAAAATCCGCTATCAATCCCTGCGAAGCGAAGAGACGCGTGAGTGGCTTCTGGACCCGTACTTCGTGGATATGACGGGGGCAGGGTTCTCAACGTACGTGATCGGGCAGGCCAGCCGCGAGGGGAGATCGGGGCTGATCACCTTCAAACTCGATCGGATCCGCGATATCGAGATCCTCGAGGAGGGGTTCGAGATCCCGCCGGATGCCGATCTCGATGAGCTCTTGAAATCGAGCTGGGGAATCATGCGCGGCGATGAGACCGTGGTCAAGCTCAAGTTCTCACCGCAGGTGACGCGGCGGGTGAAGGAATCCGTCTGGCACCCTTCTCAGGTGATCGAGGACCTTCCCGATGGGGGCTGTCTCCTGACCGTCAAGGTGGCATCTACGCTCGAGATGAGCCCATGGATTCGGAGTTGGGGGCCGGAGGTGGAGGTGCTCGAACCAGCGGGGCTCCGGGAGGAATTCCGGGGCTGGGCCAGAAAGCTCTGGGAAATGTACACCAACTGATGAGCCCCCTCCCCTGCGGGATAAGATCGGGATAAGATGCGGAATCGGAAAGCGTCCATGACGGGGGGCCATCCGAACAACTCGTGAAGGCGCCCACAAACAGCGATCGAAAAAGCGGGCGCAAATCTCGGCGGGAGAGGGGACATCCCCCAAGAAGACCCTTTGGGCGGGTGGGATCGGAAGAGCCGGACCATTCATGGGGTGGGGGGATTTCCGGGGCATTGTCCCCGGAATGAGGTGATCGTGGTCATTCACGCCGAAGGTGAAGGCTCCAAAGCCGAATCGCCCTTTTCGGGAAGATGACTTCGTCTTGAAAGGGGATTCACCAAGATGCTACACTAAGTCGTTGGAAAAACGCAGCGGGTGTTCCCCCCTTCCCGAGGGACTATCCGATCGAGGTTGAATCATGGATTTTCGGCTGACCGAGCAAGAAGAAGCCTTCCGGAATGAAATCCGCGAGTTCTTGAAGAAGGAACTCCCGCCGGATTGGCCGGGTGTGGCGGGGCCTACGATGATCGAGATGGAACTCGAAAAAGACGATGTGTGGGCCATGTACAAGAAGATTTCGAAGAAGCTCGCCCAGAAAGGGTGGATCTCTATGGCATGGCCCAAGGAATACGGCGGTCAGGAGCGCTCGCACATCGAGCAAGCGATCTTCTATGAAGAGATGGCCTACTTCCGCGCTCCGGGGATCAACGCCATCGGGGTGGTGATGGTGGCCCCCACCCTCATCGTCTGCGGGACGGATGCTCAGCGCAAGAAGCACCTCCCGCCCATCGCCAACGCGGATTCATTCTGGTGCGAGGGCTTCAGCGAGCCCGGGGCCGGTTCTGATCTGGCTTCCCTCAAGACCCGCGCCGAGGAAAAGGACGATGCGTTCATCATCAACGGGCAGAAGGTATGGACCTCTCTCTCATCCCGCGCGGATTGGTGTGCGCTTCTGGCGCGGACCGACCCCAACCTTCCCCGTCATAAAGGGATCAGTTTCTTCCTCGTGGATATGAAGAGCCCCGGCGTTCAAGTGGTCCCCATGGAAGACGCCGCCAACGGACATGAGCTCAGCGAGGTCTTCTTCGATAATGTGCGGGTCCCGAAGGAGAACCTCGTCGGCGGGAAGAACGACGGTTGGAAAGTGGCCATGACGTTGCTCAGCTTCGAACGGTCCGGGTCCGGATTCATCGGGACGGGCCGACGGCTGCTCGATGACATTACGGCATACGCCCGCGAAGTGATGAAGGGGCGGCCGCTCACAGTGCACGATCACCTCATCCGGCACCGGCTCGCCAATTCGGCAACGAAGATGGAAATCGCCAAGCTCCTCTCGTATCGCGTGGCATGGATGCAAGACCAGGGCCTCATTCCGGAGGCGGAGGCCGGCATGTCCAAGGTGTTCGTCACCGAGGCGATGCAAGAGTTGGCCAACATCGGGCTCCAATTGCAAGGTCTTTACGGTCAGGTTAAAAAGGACTCGAAGTGGGTCAAAATGAACGGCGTGGTCTGGCATAGCTACGTATGTAGCATGGGCCCCAAGATCGCCGCCGGGGCCAATGAGATTCAACGGAATGTGATTGCCCAGCGCGGACTCGGCATGCCGCGGTAAGCACAAGGCAAAGCCGGCATTCAGAGACCGGAGCGGCATCTCTGGCCATGGGTGCATGATCTATGGATGTGATGCAGGCCATCAGGGAACGGCGGAGCATCCGCAAGTTCAAACCGGATCCCGTGGGCGATGATCGGGTGAACACCGTGCTCGAGGCGGGGCGGTGGGCCCCATCGTGGGCCAACACGCAGTGCTGGCGCTTCGTGGTGGTTCGGGATCAGAGCATCAAAGAGAAGCTCGCCGATACGAAGGGCCGCGGCAATCCGGCGGGGGAAGCCATCCGGACCGCTCCGGTGACCATCGTTATCTGCGCCGAACTCAAGAAATCCGGCTACTACAAAGGAGAGGCCCCCACGGATAAAGGGGATTGGTTCATGTTCGATTGTGCTCTGGCCGCTCAAAACATGATGCTCGCCGCTCATTCCCTCGGATTGGGAACCGTGCCCGTGGGGCTTTTCGACGCCCGCCGAGCCGCCGAGGCGCTGGGAGTTCCGGGCAATATGACGGTAGTCCTCATGTTGCCCCTCGGGTACCCGGCGGAAACGCCCGCGGCTCCACGCCGCAAAGAGTTGGGAGAGATCGTGGTGTACGATCGTTTCCGGTGAGGGCGGCGGGATGCAAGGGAAGAGAGCACCCGAGGGAACATGAAAGAGGACCCCGGCCGTTACGAACAATCTCTATGAAGGTGGTTTTATGAAAGTCGTCTTTACCCAAGATGTGCCCAACGTAGCCAAAGGAGGGCAAGTCAAGACGGTGGCCCCCGGATATGCCCGCAACTATCTCTTTCCCAAGGGATATGCGGTGCCCGCAACACCCCATGAGCTCAAGCGCGTGGAGGCACGGCTCAAGGCAGAGGCCAAGCGCCGCGCCGAGGAATCGAACGAGGCCCGTGCCGTAGCGGAACGGTTGAAGGAAGTGGCCCTCACCTTCGCCAAGCGCGTGACCACCAAAGGAAATGTGTACGGTTCGGTTTCGGCGGTGGCCATTCATCAAGAGCTGAAGAAACTGGGGTTTGCGATCGAGAAATCCATGATTCAACTTGAAAGCCCGCTGCGTCAGCTCGGGACTCATGAGGTCACCGTTGAACTGGCCAAGGATATCACCGCCCGGATCAAGGTGACGATCGAAGCGGCCGCCGAGGGTCAGGCGGTCGCCGAGGATGACGAGAAAGCCGCCGAAGGGTAGATCTATCTGGGGGACGGGCAATCCCGTGAGGAATCGGCATGACCGACGATCGCATGCCCCCCTATGACCTCGATGCCGAGGAAGCGGTGCTGGGGTCTCTCTTGATCGATGGAGATGCCATTTACAAGGTGAGAGATTTTCTCGCGCCGGAGCACTTCTATCGGGATAAGAACCAGTGGATCTACGAGGCCTGCTGCGCCCTTTACGATCGGAACGAGGCCATCAATCCGATCACCGTAGCCCATGAGCTCGGTCGGCAGGGAAAGCTGGAATCGCTCGGGGGGCAACCCTATCTGGCCAATATCGTCGCCAACGTGCCCACCTCCATTCATGTAGAGTACTATGGCAAGATCGTGCGGCGCCTCGCAATGATGAGAAGTCTCATCGCAGCGGCGCGCCGCATCGAGGATATCGGGTATGAAGCCCCTCCCGACGAAAACGAGGCCCTCGACCGGGCGGAGAACTTGCTCTTCAGCCTTCGTCACGGGAGCCGCGCCGGTGCCTTCGTTCACATTCGGGAGGTTCTCGATGCCTACTTCGAGGAAACCAGCTTGGGCCAAAGGCCCCCGGGAGAAGAAGGCCTTCTGCCTCATATCAATACCGGATATACCAAGCTGGATAAACTCCTCAGCGGCTTGCACCGCTCGAACCTGATCATTCTCGCCGCCCGCCCGAGCATGGGCAAGACGAGTCTGGCCATCAATATCGCCCGCAACGCCGCCCTCACTCAGGGCGCCAGGGTGGCCATCTTCAGTCTCGAGATGTCCAAGCTGGAACTCGGATACCGCTTCATCTCCGCCGAATCCGGCATCACCAGTCAGGCCTTGCGGGAGAACAACTTGAACGAAGTCCAGCGCGACCGCGTGATGGCGGCTCTGGAAACCCTTTCCGATACCTCGATCTACATCGACGATTCCACCTACATGCGAGATACCGATATGAAGAGCAAGGCCCGGCGCTTGCAGAGCGAAAAGGGGGTGGATCTGGTCATCGTGGATTATATTCAACTCATGCGCTCCGCAAGGCGCACCGATAACCGCGTGCAGGAGATGACCTACATTTCGCAATCCCTCAAGGATCTGGCCCGCGATCTCGATGTGCCGGTGCTGGCCCTCTCGCAGCTCAGCCGCGCCGCGGAGCAGCGCGATGACCATCGGCCGGTGCTCTCCGACCTCCGGGAGAGCGGCTCGATCGAACAGGATGCCGATGTGGTGCTCTTCATCTATCGGGATGACGCTTACTACTCGGAAGAGCAATGGGAGCGGCTCCATCCCGGGGACCCATACCCGGCAGGGCAAGCGGAGATCATCGTGGCGAAACATCGGAATGGCCCCCAGGGAAGGGTATTCTTGCACTTCGATAAGCGCACCACAAAGTTCGAAAACCCGCCGGCCGTGCCGCCGGAACAGAAGCCCGCACTGATATGAATCCGAGCGAGGTGTTTCCGGGGTTTCCCACCCGAACGGGATTCACACCCATCCCCAACCCGTTCTTCAGCGCCCTTCTGCCCCGGATCAAGGATATAGCCGAATTGAGGGTCACCCTTTATATTTTCTGGGCCCTCTACCGGAAGAAGGGCTATCCGAAGTTCATCACTTACGCAGAGTTGAGGGCCGATCCGGCGCTCATGGCCGGCCTCGAGTCGGCGGAAACCCCTGCGGAAGAAGCCCTCGAACGGGGCCTCAAAGCGGCGGTGGAGCGGGGCACTCTGATCGCTCTCAGGGTCCTTCTGGAAGGAGAATCCGAAAGACTTTACTTTCTCAACAACGAGCAATCCCGGCGGGCGGCAGCCCAGATTGAAAGCGGCCAGATTCCGATCGGGCAGGCGGCCCGCCCCGAACCGGCTTCCGCAGAGGAAAGATCGAACATCTTTGCGCTGTATGAACAACACATCGGGCTTCTGACCCCGATGATCGTCGAGGACCTGAAGGATGCCGAGGCATTGTATCCCGCAAGTTGGATCGAGGAGGCTTTTCGCGAGGCGGTGCGCCTGAACAAGCGGAGTTGGCGATACATCAGCCGAATCCTTGAGCGATGGGCCAAAGAGGGGAAGATTCATGGAGGAACTCGGCCGGATACTCAAGCGGACATTAGCCCCAAAGAGTACCTCAAGAAATACGGGCATCTCACCAAGCGGTGACCCCCCCGATGAAGGGAAATGCCCCATCTGCCACGGCCAGGGTTGGGTTGTCCTCGATGTGCCGGTGGAGCACCCCGATTTCGGGGAACGGTTTCCGTGCCGGTGCACCCTGAAAGAAATGTCCGCCGGGCGCAGGGAACGGCTTGAGCGATACAGCAACCTCGGGCCGCTGATCCGGCTCACGTTCGAGAATTTCAAGCCCGGGGGACTCGATGCCGATCCCGTCCAAGAGGCTCGCTACCGGCAGTGCTACGAGGAGGCCCGTTCTTACGCCGATAATCCCGCCGGCTGGCTTGTGATCACCGGCCCCAGCGGCTGCGGCAAGACGCATCTGGCCGCCGCCATTGCCAATCATTGCATCGGCCGGGGCATGCCCGTCTTCTGGAGCATCGTTCCGGATCTGCTCGATCACCTCCGTGCCGCCTTCAGTCCAACGAGCGAAGTGACTTACGATGAGCTATTCGAGCGGGTTCGAAACGCACCGCTCCTCGTTCTGGATGACCTCGGCACTCACAGCAGCACGCCGTGGGCGGCAGAGAAGCTCTTTCAGATCCTGAACCACCGGTTCAACGCCCGCCTTCCCACCATCGTCACCACTATCTCCATCAAAGATCTGGACGCCCGATTGCAAACGCGTCTGTGCAGTCCCGGGCTTTCGAAGGAATTGAATCTGAAGGCAGAGGCACACCCCCTGTTCACGATCATCGGGGCGCTCAACAGGGAAACGCTCGCAACGATGACCTTCGAGTCGTTCGATACCCGGGGGATGAACGCCGATGAAGAACAGCGGGCCAGCTTACGAATGGCTCTGGAGGCGGCCCGGGCCTTCGCCGAATCGCCCGCGGATTGGCTCGTCATCACCGGCACGAGCGGCTGCGGCAAGACGCATCTGGCGGCGGCGGTGGTCAATCATCAACTCAACTGCAAACGGCCGGTATTCTATGCCAGCGTGCCCGAGCTTCTGGACCGGTTGCGCGCAAGCTTCGGTCCGGAAGCCAGAGAGAATGAGCTCATCCTCGAAAGGATCCGGGAATGTCCCCTCCTGATCTTGGATGATCTCAGGATGGAGACGGCTACACCCTGGGCCCGCGAGAAGGTGTACCAGATCCTCAACTATCGGTACAATGCCCGCGGGGCCACACTCATCACCGCCACCGATCCGGCGATCGAAAGCCTCGATATGCGTCTCCGCTCCCGGCTCATGGACCCGCGGATCAGCAATGTCGTTCCCATCGGGGCGCCGGACTATCGTTATCAAGAGAGGAGCATGCCGCGTTCCCCTTCTAACCAGAT